>NZ_CALPCX010000001.1 GCF_943193125.1 Adlercreutzia agrestimuris | reverse complement strand
CTATGATCAGGCAAAAAACCCCAGTTAGTACCGTTAAGTTACCAACTGGGGTAGTAACAAAATGCCCTAATCGGGCACTTTTCCTGCCAAAGTTTGGTGTTTTATAGAAAGTTTTATCAGCCCGGGGCTCAGGAGCCCGAGGCAGCAGACAGCGCGCAAAGCTGCTTCGCAAAATCACGAACAAAAAATCCCGCGATGCAGTTTGGCATCACGGGATTTAAGAACTTGCTGGAATAACTAATACGTTTCAGCGAAAAAGGCTACGCATCTAGCGCGTATTGCTTACGTAGGGCACCTTGTCTTTCAGCAAGACATCGTGTGCGCCTCCCTCAACAATTGATGTTGCTGATACCAGTGTCAGTTTTGCCTTGTCCTGGAAGTCGGGAATGGTAAGCGCACCGCAGTTGCACATGGTTGAGCGCAACTTCAACAACGTTACATCCATATTGTCTTTCAAGCTGCCAGCGTAGGGTACGTATGAGTCAACACCCTCTTCAAATGAGAGAGCCTTCTTTGCACCGCCAAGGTCATAACGCCCCCAGTTACGCGCACGAGCAGAACCTTCGCCCCAATACTCTTTCATATAGGTGCCGTTTACCATGACTTTGTTGGAAGGAGACTCATCGAAGCGAGCGAAATAACGACCAAGCATAACAAAGTCCGCACCCATGGCAAGTGCAAGCGAAATATGATGATCATAAACAATGCCGCCATCAGAGCAGATCGGCACATAAATGCCTGTTTCGCGGAAATACTCATCGCGCGCTTTGGCAACTTCAATAGTGGCAGTTGCCTGACCGCGGCCAATGCCCTTGGTCTCACGCGTAATGCAAATAGAGCCACCGCCAATACCAATCTTGATAAAGTCAGCACCTGCTTCTGCCAAGAAACGGAAGCCTTCAGCATCAACAACGTTGCCTGCACCAATTTTGACCGAGTCACCATAATGCTCGCGAACCCACTCAATGGTCATCTTCTGCCAGTCAGAATAACCCTCCGAGCTGTCAATGCACAAAACATCAACGCCTGCTTCAACAAGAGCCGGCACACGCTCAGCATAGTCACGCGAATTAATACCTGCGCCAACCATATAGCGCTTGTGCTCATCAAGCATCTCGTTAGGATTTGATTTATGCGAATCATAGTCCTTGCGAAATACCAGGCTGACCAGGCAATCATTTTCATCAACAACCGGAAGCGAATTGAGCTTATGATCCCAAATGATATCGTTTGCAGCCTTCAGAGTTACACCATCTTGAGCCACAATCAACTTTTCACGCGGCGTCATGAAGTCTGAGACCAACTCATCCATGCTCATACGAGATAGACGATAATCGCGCTCAGTCACAACACCAAGAAGCTTTCCATGAGGCGCTCCGCCTTCAGTAACTGGCATCGTTGAATGGCCATGACGCTCTTTCAACTCAATCACATCTGCAAGCGTCATATCAGGAGAAAGATTAGCATCAGAGGTTACAAATCCTGCCTTGTAGTCTTTGACGCGTGCCACCATGGCGGCTTCATCTTCAATAGACTGATTGCCATAAATGAACGACAAACCGCCCTCGGTTGCTAATGCTACTGCCATACGATCGTCCGAAACAGCTGCCATGATTGCCGATACCATCGGCACATTCAAGCTCATAGGACACTCTTCTTGGCCTTTACGATATTTGACCAGCGGAGTTTTCAAGCTCACCTTTGCCGGAACGCAATCTGCGGGGGTATGCCCGGGAACCAAAAGATACTCATTAAAGGTACGAGATGGTTCTTCGAAATAAAATGCCATGGGGGTTCTCCTTGATTTCAAAAGACACCTTTTGGCTATTATAGCCAGCGAATCAAGATTTCAGTATACCGCTCATACAAAAACCTACCAATACAAAAATCGCGCCGTTCATAGGCGACGCGATTGGGAGGGAAGACACGAAACGAAAGATTATTTCTCGGCCAACATCTTGCCTACCATACGCCCGAATGTCGCGCAGCGGCCAGCATTGATGCCAGCAGCAAGGTTGGGATACGTGCCCGCATAGAAGCTGCCTTGATCGTTGCCGATTACATAAACGCCTTCAATTACATTGCCGTCTTTGTCGAAAGGCTGCAGGTTCTCATTAACCTGAATGCCATCAAGCGTGCACAAGGTCAGACCACAGTTTTTCACCGAACCATAGAACGGCGGCGTTTGAATAGCGCTCAGGCGGAAAGCATCCTTGCCAAAGTCAGGATCACTGCCGTTTTCGTAATTCTCGGTTTGACGAGCACATGTCTCTAAGAACACGTCTTTGTCTTCGCCTTCAAAACCGAGTTTGTCGGCCAGCTCTTCAAGCGTGTCCGCTTTCGCAATAAGCCCAGCCTCAACAAACTCCTCCATCTCAGGCCCAATCCAGAGGTCAAGCATATCGGGGAATGCATCGTGATCAGAGCCGCCCTCGGGCTGCATATAAATGGTTGAGCAGCCAACGGTGTGGAATACTGGCACATATTCTTTCCAGTCGCTGTCCCAAATCTGGTGCCAGTAGCGCTCGTTTACCGGACGCTTTGAAGTGGCGCCGAAAACATAGTCATAAGGCGCGCTTTCGTTGTGGAAACGCGCTCCGTGCGGATCGACGCGCAAGAAAGGCTGTGATGCAAAGAAGAAGTAGCCAAAATTACTGCCAGTCTCATAGGGGTTACCCATCTCTTGCTCGGCACTTAGCAAGCATCGATTAAACGTAAGCGAAGTGTGCACCGCATCCATCTGTGCTCCTGCCCACATCAAAGCCTTAATGCCGTCGCCAGTGCATGAAGGGAATGCATCAAACGTACCCAAGCACGAATAACGAGTAGGTTGAAGCGCTTCATACATTTCCTGGTTGTAAGCATACCCGCCAGTAGCCACGATGACGCCCGCAGCTGCATTAATACGGATCATGCCATCAGAGCCTTGTGCATAAGCGCCTACCACTTTACCGTTTTCGACAATGAGCTTTTGCATGGGCGTTTTATAGCGAATTTCGCATCCATCAAATGAAGTGAAATAGGCATCCAGACACTCTGACACTTGTGGCTCGCGCTCCTCATAGCCCGCGCCATCTCGACCATTGGTGCCATGCCCTGTTGGCCAGTCGGTATAGAAAGTGTCTTTAGGCATATTCCACTCAAGCTGAACCTCAAGACCATCTTTGGCGATAACGTCTGCATACCAATCAATTGCTTCGCCAGAATTGAGCGCCCATTTACGATACAGTGCTGAGTGGATTTGTCCGTCGGCATAGCGATCCATGTCGTTCATGATGGCCATAGGGTCAATCTTTGCAACTTCGCCCATCTCTTGCTGGAAGCGAGAATTCACCGCGCCCAATGCAGACGAACGCACGCCATTGCCGCGATCACCCTTTTCAATCAGCAGCGTCTTAGCGCCATTTTCAGCAGCAGAGCAAGCAGCGAAATAGCCCGACGTTCCTGCGCCAATTACGAGCACATCGCAATCGATGGTCTCTTTGCATTCGTCATCAGAAATGGTCGGCTCTTCGCCAAGCCATGCTGCTTCTGTCGTGGCAACCGCAACGCCTTGCGGGGTCTCGGCGTCCACATCAACGGATGCATCTTTGCCGCTTTGCGGTGCGCATGCAGAGAGCGCACCCACGGCTGCAAGCGAACTAACCGCAGCAGCCCCACCTAAAAATGCACGACGTGATAATGTTGAATCTGACATTTTTCCTCCTTTTGTCCCTCCCGAAGGTGCCCGTTGCGGCACCCAGAAGATGAGGGCAGTATGACGAAGCAGATGAGGAAAAACATCGCCTAAAAGTTGGGTTTCACGCATAATCACCGCTTTTAGGTGAGGGTGATTATTCTCCGTGTAAACTATGATAGATACCATCTTTTCGCACTACAGGGTCGCACAACAGGGAGGGTTATGTCGACGCCTCGCAAAACAGCTGAAAAAACCACCCAGCAGCACACGCGATCAGCCCAAAAACATGCGGGATTCATCTCCAAGTTGGAAGGCACGCTTAAGTTACGCTATCTTGGCATTGGTTTTATTTGGGCATGGGTTTATTGCTCGTACGAAACGCCAGCTGTCTATCCGCTGCGCAGCGGCATGGGCATTAATTCCGATGATTCCTGGATTGTTTCGGCCACCGTTGTTACCATTGCGCTTTTCGCTGGCGGCATTCTGCTTGGACGGCGACGCAGGCCAGCTTCAACAGCGCTGACACTCACGGCTGCCTTCTGCGCCACGATCGGCACACTTCTTTCAACCTCAACAGCGCTTCCAGCCGAGATCACTATTTATGTAAGCGGAATTCTTACCGGTTTTGGCACGGCATTGCTTTCAATCATTTGGGGGCAAACGCTGGCGAAGCTTGACACCGAAACCTCAGAGCTTGCCATCCCAGCAGCATCCATCATTATGGTTGCCGGCGCGCTCGTGTTTCCCTATCTGCCACCTGCCGTCGGAGCCGCTGCAGCTGCGTCGCTGCCGCTTATATCGGGGCTGATGCTTTTTGCCACCCAGCACGAATTGGGCGAAACACCGCCGGCCTCTTCGCTAACACCCGAGAAAGCGACCGCCGATTCATCAGCGTCCGCCTCTACTGATGCCGACACTACAGCTGCTGCTGCCACCACCACTGCTACCGACACCACCACCGCCGCTGCCGCCACTACTGCTACCGACACCACCGCCACCACTTCGCCCCGGCTGCGCATCTCGTCGAACATCATCAAGATGGCGATTCTTCTCTTTATCGCATATGTAACCAGCGGGTTCTTAGAGGCGGTATTCCCTATCAGCAATATCGCAATTTCAACCCTTGATATTGATTGGCCTATCATTATTGGCTCGAGCTTTGGCGTCATTATCATGGTGTCATTCTTATTGTTCGCGCAACGACCCACTTTCGACACCTACTTCAAGGGAGTAGCGCCTCTTATAGCAGCCACTATGGCGCTTATGATCTGGAATGATGCAGTAGCTTCGTTTTTGAAGTCAACGTTTTTGGCTATCACCAATACCATCTTAACGGTTGCAACATTTCTCTGCGTAGTCAATGCAGCGCAAAAAAGCCAAGACAACGCAGCACTGAGTATCGGCATCACGCAAGGTACTTTGCAACTTGGCGTATTAATTGGCAATATTGCAGCTCAGCAATTCATTGTGTGTTATGGCAAAGAAAGCGATGTGCTCCTTTTCGCCATAGCCGCGCTTTCTGTCTTATTCTCTCTCGCATGGTACATTTACCCCACTGAGCAGCGACACTACCACCCAAGGCCACCAGGAGTAAACGCCACAGTTTCGCACAAAACCACTTTGCTTGATACCACTATCACGCCTTCCGACAGCTCACTTGAGATCGTTTGCGATCAACTGGCAAGCGCCCATAACCTTTCGGGGCGTGAGCGCGAGATCTTGGGCTATCTCGCTCGCGGCAGAAGCCAACCCTACATTCGCGAGGAGCTCATTTTGTCGAAAAATACCGTAGCAACACACGTCAAGCATATTTACCAAAAACTTGATGTGCATTCTCGCCAAGAACTGCTTGATCTTATTGAGGCAGCAGAGGGCGAACTATGCCCCTAACCACGTTTGTACGATGGGCGCATATCCCATAACGATAACCAGCAGAATAAGCACCGGCAGCACAAAGCGAAGATACGGCAAAATCTTATGCGGGAACCGCATACCATTTCCTGTATCTGCTTCTTTGAGGAAATTCTGGAAGCCCCATCCTCGCTTTGATGTACAAAAGAGCAAAAAGACCAAAGCACCCAGTGGAAGCACGTTATTGGAAACAATGAAATCCTCAATAGCTTGAATATTACCAATGCCCGGCACATCAATCCCGGCCCAAACATTAAAGCCAAGCACGCACGGCATTGACAGCACAGCAAGCAGAACACCATTTACCAAGCAAGCACGGCTACGCGACCATCCCCACTGATCAATGGAGAAACTCATGATGTTTTCAAACACCGCAATAATGGTAGAAAGCGCGGCCGACGCCATAAAGATAAAGAACAGCGTGCACCATAGCTGCCCCATTGGCATCTGCGCAAAAACGCTTGGCAGCGTGATAAAGATAAGTCCTGGTCCACTTCCTGGTTCAACACCAAAGGCGAAGCATGCAGGGAAAATAATGAGACCAGCCATAAGCGCAACAAGTGTGTCAAGACCAGCAATACGCACAGCCTCGCCTGTCAGCGCATAGCGCTTATCCACGTAGCTTCCGAAGATAGACATAGAGCCAATACCAACCGACACCGTAAAAAATGCTTGCCCCATGGCAGCGAAAACAGCGTCAACAAAGGTAGACCAACCGCCTTCAAACAACTTCCCAAAATCAGGCATGAGATAAAACTCCAGGCCACGCTCAGCACCGGGCAGTGTGACCGCACGTATACAAAGAATTACTAGCACCACGAACAGCGCCATCATCATAACTTTCGTAATGCGCTCCACGCCGTTTTTGAGACCAGCACGCGTCACCAACACACCAATCAGCACAACCGCCAGCATGAACACCATCATCAAAACCGGATCGGCCAACAGCCCATCAAACACGCCTTCTACGGCAGATGCTTCCATACTGTCGAATCTGTTACCGGCACTAAAAAACGCATACGCCAGCATCCACCCAGCAACTGTCGTATAAAACATCATAAGCAGATAATTACCTGCCAGCGCAGCCCACTTAAAGCGATGCCATTTGCTGCCCGCCGGCTCTAGCTCATCAAAGCTTCGCGCAACACCTTTTTGACTCGCGCGTCCAACAGAGAATTCCATCACCAGAATAGGGAGTGCGAACACCGTCAAAAACAGCAGATACAGCAGTACAAACGCTGCGCCACCATACTGACCAGTAATATAAGGAAAGCGCCAAACATTTCCCAAACCAATTGCGCACCCTGCGCTAATAAGAATAAAACCGAGCCGAGAGCCGAATTGTTCACGCGACGCCACGCTAACCTCTTTCATGTCGAAATTGTGCCACCATAATAACCCGATAGTCTGTCATTACCCTACGCATTTCTCAAAAACGCGCAATATCCCTTGTAAGCTTCGTAGATGTCGGCTTTGCTGGTCACTTCCCATGGCGAATGCATAGACAAAACTGGCACACCAGAGTCAATTACATCCATCCCATACTCAGCTGGTATATAAGCAATCGTACCGCCACCACCTGCATCAACGCGGCCCAGCTCAGCAGTTTGAAATGCCACATGCGCGTCATCCATAATGTGGCGAATATGCGCAACATATTCTGCGCGCGCATCATTTGAACCGCTTTTACCACGTGCACCCGTATATTTATTAAACACCAAACCGTGACCAAGATATGCTGAGTTCTTTGGTTCAAAAACACCTGGATACGCTGGGTCAAAGCCAGCAGAAACATCAGAAGAAAGCATGCGCGAATTACGAAGCGCATGACGAAGCGCAAGCATGCCCTTTTCGTTTGCCAGTTCCATAATCTCAGCAAGCGTGTTTTCAAAGAAACGAGAGGTCATGCCAGACGCACCCACGCTGCCAATTTCTTCTTTATCAACCAATATGCACACACCAGTCGTGGTAAGTTGCTCATGAGCAACAGCCAACTGCGCCTGCAAAGAAGTATAGGCGCACACACGGTCATCTTGTCCATAACCGATCACCATGGACCGGTCAAAACCTAGATCACGCGCGCGACCAGCTGGTACTACCTCTAGCTCGGCGGAAAGAAAATCCTCTTCTTCAATGCCATATTTGTCGTTCAGCAACTTGAGCGCGAAGGCCTTCACTGGCTCTTTTTCGTTAGCAGAATCACCCTGCGCTGCATCATCCTCGGTTTCACCCTTTTGCCCATCCGCTTCAATGATGAGCGGGCGATTGCCTACCAAAAGATCAAGCGCTTCGCCTTCTACTACCTCAGAAGCGGTTTTGCTCATCTGCTTGTTTGCCAGATGAATCAACAAATCTGTCACACAGAAGACCGGATCATTCGGATCTTCACCCACGCACACCTCAATAACGCTTCCGTCTTTTTTGACAACAACACCGTGAATTGCAAGTGGCAAGGTCACCCATTGATAGTGCTTAATGCCGCCATAATAGTGCGTGTCGAGCAGTGCAAAATCATTGGCTTCATACAGAGGGTTTTGCTTGATATCTAAGCGAGGCGAATCAATATGTGCACCTAAGACATTCACACCGCGCTCCAAAGGCTCAGTGCCCAACTGCACCAACATGAGTGCCTTTCCTTGTGCAAGCGCCCAAACTTTATCGCCAGCTTTAAGGCGAACACCTTGCGAAACCGCCTCATCGAGCGAGATATATCCATGCTCTTTTGCTTGCTCAAGAGCAGTGTTTACGCATTCGCGCTCCGTCTTGTTGTCAGAGATAAAATCTTTATATGTACAAGCAAGCTTTTCCAGTTGCTCAAAATCTGTTGGAGTATAGCTTTTCCAAGCGCAGGGACGCTCCATTATTCGCCATCCTTTCTTTTTGCACAATTTCTTTATTGTGACGTATTTCATCCTTATATATTAACCTTTTATGAAGATAGGTTTAGCACCAGTTCGGCAAGGCTCCATGATCAAGTAATCTAACTTATCAAACTCATAAAACAAGCATGTACACATAAGCACATTGAAAGGTTGACGGCATGTTAGAGCTTGTCGATATTTGCAAATCCTACGTCACCCAAAGTTTCACACAAACGGCACTCAATCATGTGTCTGTTGCATTCCGTGATAACGAATTTGTTGCAATCCTTGGTCCTTCGGGCTCGGGTAAAACAACCATGCTCAATATTATCGGCGGTCTGGATCACTATGATTCAGGTGATCTTATTATTGATGGTGTCTCCACGAAGCAATACAAAGACCGAGACTGGGACACTTATCGCAACAACCGCATTGGTTTCGTTTTTCAAAGCTACAACCTTATCCCTCATCAGACGGTTCTCTCTAACGTTGAACTAGCGCTGACGCTTTCAGGCGTTTCACGCGATGAGCGTCGTGCCCGCGCCATTGATGCCCTCAAGCGCGTAGGATTAGGCGAACATATCAACAAAAAGCCCAGCCAGCTTTCTGGTGGTCAGATGCAACGTGTGGCCATTGCCCGTGCACTTATTAATGACCCTGAGATTCTTTTGGCTGACGAGCCAACCGGAGCTCTGGACTCCAAAACAAGCGTCCAGATTATGGATCTTTTGACCGAGATTGCCCATGACCGTCTGGTTATCATGGTTACGCATAATCCTGAACTGGCGGAACAATATGCAACACGCATCGTTAATCTCTCTGATGGCGTCATTCAATCCGACACCGATCCTTTTGATCCTGCCATTGAGATCCACGAGCGTTCTGCAAAGCCAGCTCGTCGCACAAAGATGTCTTTTTTGACAGCGCTTTCGCTCTCTTTTAAAAACCTTATGACCAAAAAAGGTCGCACGCTCATGACAGCATTCGCTGGATCTATAGGCATCATTGGCATTGCGGCCATCTTGTCTCTGGCAAACGGCGTAAACAATTACATTAAAACAGTGGAGGAAGAAACACTTTCAGAATATCCGCTTCAAATCCACTCACAAGGCTTTGACATGACCTCAATGCTCATGTCCACGAGCTTCGAGGACACCTCGGATGACAACGAAAATGCAGATACCGACAACTCAAATGCATCTCAAGATCCTTCGCTTAACTCGCTCGCCGAAAACGAAGAAGATGGCGAAGTTGGCATTTCCGAAATGATAACCACTATGTTTGGTTCAATTGGGTCAAATGACCTGGCAAGTCTCAAAGAGTTTTTAGATAGCGGAGAAAGCGGCATTGAGCCTTACGTTAATGCAATTGAATACACCTATAACGTAACCCCTCTCATCTATGGTGCCAATGCGCAAGACTTACACCAAGTTAATCCCGATGTTTCTCTGCGCATGCTTGGCATTGGATCAGGCAGTTCATCAAACTCGTTTGTATCATCCATGATGAGCACCGATACTTTTTATGAGATGCCCGCCGACGAGGATCTCTACAAGACGCAATATAACGTTCGTGCTGGTAGATGGCCTGAAAACTATAATGAAGTTGTGCTCGTGACCACGCAAAGTGGGCGCATCTCTGACTTCATGCTCTACTCGCTGGACTTGCGCGACACTACCGAACTGGACAACATGGTTCGCCAATTCTCAGCAGACGAAGAGGTGGATGTACCCGACGATATTGAGCCGATACCCTACGAGGACATGCTGAATATCACCTTTAAGCTGGTCAATCAGTGCGACCTCTACACATTCGACAGCACCTATGACGTCTGGGTTGATAAGTCAGACGATGAAGCATATATGCAAAATCTCGTAGAGCAAGGCGAAACTATTCGCATTGTTGGCATCGTGTCGCCCGACCCCGAGGCTACGGCCACCATGCTCAGCCCAGGCATCAATTATCCGGCTTCCCTTACCGACCACGTTATTGAGACAGCAGCACAAAGCCAGATCGTAAAAGACCAGCTAGCTGATCCCACAATTGATGTCTTTACCGGGGTGCCTTTTGCAGACGAAGCAGAGAATCAACGCGAATCATTTGACATGAGCTCGCTTTTCACCATTGACGAAGAAGCACTTCAAGCCGCATTTACCGTGGACGAGGCAACCCTCACTGAAGGACTCGGCTCACTTGAGATTGACACCTCGGCGCTCAACATTGACCCCGCATCGCTTCCTGCATTTGACCCCTCTACGCTCAATATCAATCCCCAGCTTGACCTTCAACAACTGGACCTTGACTTCAGCGATCTGTCGCTTGATCTGTCGGACATGTCTATGGCAGGCGCAGTAAACACCGAGCAACTTGGCTCTGAACTTACCGGAGCCCTCGGAAGCGCGCTTGCAGGCTTTCCTGCGTGGTATCAGCAGCATGCCACAGATTACAAAGGCGAAAATGCACTCCAAGATGCTATGACTGCCTACCTCTCAAGTAACGAGGTGCGCACGCAAATGTCACAAGCTATAGGCGAAGCGCTTGCCAACTCGCTTGATACCGAAAAGCTGCAAACTCAGATCAGCACAGCGGTAGCCAAACAGTTACAACCACAAATTGAGGCTAAGATCCAACAATCTCTTGCCCCTGCCATTGAAAGTGCGTTGAAAACTTCGCTTGAATCATCCCTCCAAACAGCTTTGTCAGGCTATATGCAAACAGCCATGGCTGCTGCCGGTCAACAGATGGCTCAAGCCCTTGAAGTCCAAATCAATGCCGCCATGCAAAATATGACTTCGCAACTGCAAACAAATATGCAAAATGCACTCAACGTGGATACCTCAGCTTTTGAAAACGCTTTTAGTATGAACATGGACGAACAAGAGCTGGCTGAACTCATGATGTCATTTATGACTGTTGAGGATGCTTCCTTTGATAATAATCTCAGCAAACTTGGCTACGCTGATAAAAACAACCCCGCAGGCATTGACATCTACCCCATTGATTTCGAATCAAAGTCAGAAGTCATCAAAATATTAGATGACTACAATGAGCGCATGAAAGCAGAAGGAGACGAAGACAAAGTCATCACCTACACCGACTTCGTAGGCACGCTGATGGCTTCCGTGACTGACATTGTCAATATGATTAGCTATGTACTGGTGGCTTTCGTGGCAATATCGCTCGTGGTGAGCTCCATCATGATTGGCGTAATCACCTATATCAGCGTTCTTGAGCGCAAAAAGGAAATTGGCATTTTGCGCTCCATTGGTGCAAGTAAAGGCGATATTAGTCGTGTCTTTAATGCGGAAACCATCATAGTAGGATTTACCGCAGGCGTTATTGGTATTGGGCTCACCGCGCTTGGATGCATTCCGGTAAATGCCATTGTTTATTCGCTTTTCGACGTACCCAACGTGGCGCTTCTCCCCTGGCAGGCAGCCATTATTCTCATCTTGATTAGCGTGGGTCTTACGTTCTTGGCTGGCCTTATTCCCTCAAGTGCAGCTGCGCGCGAAGATCCCGTTGAAGCACTAAGGAGCGAATAGCGCCTCAAACGCTTGTAGCGTCTTTAGTGTGGTGCACGTATCACGCTCAAACTCTTAAGCCGCACGCAAAAAAGTGGGTGTCAACCAAGATGGCTGACACCCACTTCGTACGTTTTCGTCAAACAAGCTTAAACAGCACGTTGAGCGTAGGAGCTTATTAGAACTCGCGGAAAGAAGCCTTCGGGCAGAAGCAGATCGGGCATTTCTCGAAGTCATCACCCTTGTGAATATAACCGCAAACAGGGCACAGATAGAACTTGTCATCATCGGGTGCATCAAGATCATTGTAAGCAGCAAGATAACGCTCTGCATGTACTGACTCAGCAAGTTTTGCACGCGTGAATACCTGAACAGCTTTTGCCTTACCTTCTTCTTGAGCCTTCTTAATGAAAGCCGGATACATCTCAGAGGTCTCAAAGATTTCGCCCTTTGCGCCAGAGATGAGGTTCAGGTCGCATTCATGCGTTTCCGGTGCGTCAGCTACAGGCTTTACGAAATCCGGATCTTCTTCGGCAACCAAGCCATATTCAAGATTGATGTGGATTTGCTCGGCAGCAGAAGTTGCTTCAAACAAACGAGCGATCTGGTCATAGCCTTGCTCTTTTGCAGCTTGGGCAAATGCTGCATATTTTGCTGAAGCACCTGTTTCGCCCATGATGGCTGCCTTAAGATTGTCAAGCGTTGAGCCAACAGACAGCATGGGGTCAGTATCGGGCATCGCATTAAAATTATGCGAGTTCTCAGCAGTTGGAATTTGATCACGTACTTTCATGGGATGAACTCCTTCTTGTCGCGAAAAACTTGTCAAAACTGTCACATATACCTTAACAAAACGTATCTGAGAGGGCTAAGTAAATACCTTTACGTCAAAAAATCTATATGTAACCAACCCTGAATACTATAGCCGACAAGACTCAAGTACAAGAGATGCAACCAAACGGTTGCTCGTTCTTAACACGACGCACATGCTGGACAAAAGCGCTTAAACATACAGAAGGTGACTCACGTTGAGTTTTACCTTATTGGGGTTCATGCGTTAAGCGCAAAATCTCTTCGCGCGAAGAAACACCAAGCTTTCGATAGATATTGTGAATATGAGTTCTTGCAGTATTTGGCGAGATAAAAAGCACGCTGGCAATATATGCACCATTATGCCCCTCTGCTAAATACATAAGTATTTCCTCTTCGCGTTTCGTGAGTTTATGACGAAGAGACAACTGCGCAACTGCATCCTCTGTTTTTGAGCCAATGCTTTGTAAGGTTATCGCCTCGTATGTCATATGCCCTCTGCCATCTGAAGTTTGCGCAAGCTCAATTTCGTCCCAAGAAGAATCCTTATGCAGGCGCACATACCTACTCAAAACCAGAATGAACGCATAGACCGTAGTTATAACCGTTACAGCCGTATTAATGTAGGCAGCATCAAAGCATGAAGCAACGTTTTGACCGAGATACGAAGCTGCACTAAACGCCAGAATTGTAGCCAGAAAAATGACCTCACTGGAAAATTCCCCCGCATGAGCAACAGCACAAAGCGCTGAAAGGGTAATGATTACCGCGCTTGTATAAAGCGCGTATGTCAAAATGGTTGTCAACTCTTCGCCAGCAGCAATGTTTTCCGTGATGGCAATGACTGCCAAAAGCAATAAAGCCATGACAGGCAAAAAAGTAAGCTGCATACCTCCTGTCAGCGAGAATCGACTCGTCTTGACAAGGCTAAAGACCACAATGCCTAAACCACACAATGCAAGCATTGCCAAATAAGGAACCTGACTCTCGCGAAATTCAGTACGCATAATTGCCATGACAAAGGCAAACGCTATCATTCCAAGGCTTGGAATGAGAATCACGTCCAACAAAGACCCTATTCTTGAGGAAAGGCGAGGTATTTGACTTTGACTTTCCGTATCCAAATCTGTCTCTGCTTCCACAGATTCTTGAGGTGCCCTGTCGTATAAAGGATGAGCAGCAAACTGTAAAAGCAGCGGAATAACGGCAGCCACAATGGAAACTAAGACAAAAAGGCCAATAAAACCTACAGTTGGCAACAGCGCATACAGACAACTGATTGCTGCAGTTAACACACTTGCCAAACCAATAATTAAAAGCGCCTGACGAATACCGAGACGCTCTGCACAAACCTTGCCCCAGAGCAAAAGCATGCCAACATCTGCCAAGGCGACAAAACAAGCAAGAACCCCATAGGCACTGTCCTGATCTATTTCAAATAGAACAAAATAGCCATATACCACCGAAGTCAAAATATACAGAATAGAAGCTAATGCACAACCAAGTTGCGGTATTGATCGCCTTGCAAGCATGCGTACCACTAAAAAGAACGCTGACATTAACGCTGTTGCCAGTAAAAGGGTTTCAGCAAGTATTTGCATTTTGCTTGCAGCAAGGGGCACTTTCAAAAACGCAATTGCTACCCCTGAATATATAAGCACGCTCGAAAACAAACAAGCAAGACCCAAAGCAAGAAGACCGCCATGCCTTGGCCAAAACTCTCTGAGTCGAGATTTCAAAATAATCCGCGTCAAAACACCCTCTTTACTCTTCCCCCTCTGGTGATGCATTATAGCAGCCTCTCTCAAGCGAATATTAGAGCAAAGGCGCATTTACCTGGCAAAACAAAGGCGTTTAGATCTAAATACGTAAAAACGTTGAGGGTTTTTATCCTCTCGTTCTCAATATCAACACTTTTTCGGATGTACGCACTCATAGGCAGTCTGGCATGCTTTCATCAATGCGCAGGGGAAGCTTCCACTTTGGAAGCAAACAGCTTAGGGAAAGCGCGCAGAGAGATCCTGATATTGAGGGAGGAAAAATGAAACTATCACGCAGAAACTTCTTGGGTATGGCCGCTGGTGCAGGCGTGCTGGGTGCACTCAGCATTACGGGTTGCGCACCGCAAAGTGCACCCGAGACCTCAGATGCTACCAATGGAGGCAAAACGCTGAGCGAGACTGGCAGCGCTACCCGTCCTGATTATTACATGTGCGATGAAGATTGGCTGGGAAGTGCTCCAGAGATTGCAGCTGATGAAATTACTTCTACCAACAGCTTTGACGTCGTTGTTGTTGGCGGCGGTCATGCAGGCACGCAGGCAGCTTTAGCAGCAGCGCAAGAAGGCGCAAAAGTTGCTGTCATTGAAAAGCATAATGATGGCGAGATTATCTACCGCGGTGACGATATCTGCTCTTATAACTCTGAGCTCTTGCAAAGCTGGGGCTTTGGTCCATATGATTTAGATGAGATCGTTAATGAATATGTTCGCCGTGCAAATGGTCGCTGCAATACTGATGTCATTCGCGCTTTCGTTTATAACTCAGGCGAAATGATGGACAACTTGGCTTCACTGGTTCCTGAAACCTCAAACGTCTTTGATTATGAAAACAACGAGTGCATTGTTCAAATTGCTTATGATAAGCCCAATGGCTCAGACTATCCTGTTGAAATCTCAGGTTACAAGATGTGGGCTTCAACCGTCCAAACCGTTGGCACCCAAAACGAACAACCGGTTGGCAAGCAAGGACTAACTGGCATTTCTCGTCTTACTGAGCTTGAAGTATACAGCCGTGAAGCAGCCGAAGATCTTGGTGCAGAGTGGTTCTGTGGGCACAGTGCAATTCGCTGCATCAATGATGAAAGTGGCGCCGTCACAGGCGTAATTGCACAAGACGCCGACGGCAACTATGTTCAGTTTGATGCAGCTAAAGGCGTCATTCTTGCAACAGGTGACTTTGGCGCAAACACCGACATGGTATGGGAGCTTTGCACAGAGTGCGCCGAAAACGCTATGCGCCATGGTGTTGAGCGTGAGTCACTTCTGAGCATGACCGACTGCGATGGTTCAGGTCACAAGATGGGTTGTTGGGCAGGTGGCGCTATTGAAAGCCATCCTCGTCCCGTTGCTGGTGATGCCCCCTCAATCTCCTTTGGCCCATGGGGTTCAACTCCTTGCTTGTGGATGAACTGCAATGGCGAACGCTTCATGAATGAATCTTTTGCTGGCTTGGTCTTAGCTCAATCCGTGCGTCAACCCATCAACCTCGAAGGTAAGATGCAAGGTAACTTCGCCATCATGGACAAGAAACACATGCAATACATCCAGGCAGGCGGACTTGATCACGGTGCTCCAAACTGGGGCTTCCCGGAGGGCATCGAAGAGTACGAAGCGCAGATGAACGCTGCCGACCCATCCGCTGGCACGGTTAACGTACGTGGTCTTGAGATTGCAAATCGCAACATGGTAATGACCAATGACGTCTTTGTCGGATCAACTATTGAAGAAGTACTCACCAACGCCGGTCTTGAAGGCGACGCACTTAAGACTGCTCTTGCTACAGTTGAGCGCTACAACGAGCTCTGCGCTGCCGGCAAAGACTCCGACTTCGGCAAGCCAGCCAACAACATGATTGCAATTGATGAAGCACCTTTCTTCATTGCCACCCAGAGCACGCCGCGCCTCTACGGACCTGGCTTAAACACACTTGCAGGTTTGTGCGTTAACGGCAATATGCAGGTCTTGACTCCTTCTAAAAATGCCGTCATTCCCGGACTGTATGCTGTTGGAAATACCATGGGTGAACGCTACGGCAATGCCTACAACTGCCCCTCAGCTGGCAACAACATGGGTAACGCGATGACCACGGGTCGTGTTGCAGGCAAACACGCTGCTCAAGCATAAGCAAAGCCGCTTGGCTGCAATGTTCTAGTTTGGCAGCCCCATCCGCTCTATGCTGGCGACACCTTCCCTCCAGTTTGTCGCCATTGCTCTTCATAGAACGAGCCTCATTCGCGAGGCTCGTTCTTGTATATAACTGTTTTGTATGTAGAAAGAAAAAATCAAGAAAAGCGTTAGCGATTATCCACCGCTTCAGGATGTAAGTCATGCTGAGAAAGCCGCTGCCATGCCACTTCTTCCCAGCGGGTGCCAGGGCGTCCGTAATTACAATACGGATCAATGGAAATACCGCCGCGCGGCAAAAACTTTCCCCACACCTCAATGTATTTGGGGTCCATAAGCTCAATGAGATCCTTCATGATCACATTTACGCAGTCCTCATGAAAGTCTCCATGATTGCGAAACGAAAAAAGATACAACTTCAAGCTCTTGCTTTCCACCATGCGCACATCAGGAACATAGGAGATATAGATGGTGGCAAAGTCAGGCTGCCCCGTAATTGGACAAAGTGAAGTAAATTCAGGACAGTTGAATTTGACGAAATAATCATTGCCCTGATGCTTATTCTCAAACGTCTCAAGCAAATCAGGATCATAGTCAAATGCATAAGCTACCTGCTGGTTTCCCAACAGCGTCAAGCCCTCATCCTCGCGCACGCCACACGCATTCTCGCTCATTTTACATCCTTTCGCATATACAGCGGATCAACGAGACCATGTGCTTCAAATGCACGCGCACGATCTATGCACGTTGCACACTGACCACATGGCTCATCACCGCCCTCGTAACATGACCACGTAAGTTCATAGGGCACACCAAGACGCATGCCCTCAGCAACAATATCAGCCTTAGACCAAGTCACAAAGGGCGCTTCAACGCGCAGTTGATCAGCAGTTCCGCGCCGTATAGCATCGTCCATTGCTTCAACAAATTCGCGCGAGCAATCAGGATACGCATTGCCAGCCCAATCGTCATGATGTGCGCCGTAATACAACACCGAGCAATCAAGCGACAGTGCCATTGAGGCCGCACATGACAAAAACAGTCCATTGCGAAATGGCACATACGTACTAACAACCGGAGCCGCTTTACTCTCTGCAAGCTGCTGGTCATAGCTTTCGTGAGGAATTGCCTCATCCGAATGGGACAGCAACGAGCAAGTGCTCTCAGCAAAAATTGCCGCTACGTCAATCATTTTGAGCTCAACACCATAATACTGAGCAACAGCCTGTGCAGACTGCAATTCACGCACATGCTTTTGACCATATTGCACCGAAAGCGCCACTACGTTGTCATTGCCATAGCGCTCTACTGCTTGAGCCAAAAGCGTTGTTGAATCAAGACCACCAGAGCACAAAACCAAAGCGCGGCTGTTGGTTGGCGCAGATGATATTTCTCGCAACTCTTGTACCTGCTTGTGTTCTGCGCCTGCGTCTTGTGGACACTGTTTGTCCTGCATTACACTCCCCTTTGAGACAAAGGCCATATGAACTTATGAAGTTGCAGCTGAAGCTTTACATCCACCAGATCAAATTCCTTCATAAACGCAACAATATCAGAGGGTTCAATCTGCCCAAACACCGGACTGAGAAGTACATTGGTCTGCTCAGCAAGATGGTATTGCTGTACCAGCGCGCGCATACACTCCAGATCTTCGCGAGATCCCACAACAAATTTCAGCGCGTCACTAGCTCCCAAATGAGTCAAATTGCCAACGAGCATTCGGTCTGTCATACCTGATGACGGACACTTCCAGTCCATCGTAAACACCAGCGATCCCGCCATCTCGTCTGCCTCGTTATCTCGGCGAAGCGCAGCTAATTCTGCAAGTGACACGGCCCCGTTAGTCTCAAGCTCAACCCGAAAACCTTGCCCCTCTGCCGTACGCGCGTGCACGAGCTTGTCTACAAGCTCCTCACATGATGGCTGCAAAAGTGGCTCTCCACCCGTAAGTGTCACGCAACGACATCCTGCGCTTACGACATAATTAACCACCTCATCAACACTCAGTATGCATCCCGCAAACGCCGGATCGCATGCCCACCGAGTGTCGCAATAGCTACACTGCAAATTGCACCCACAAAAACGCACAAAGGTAGCCAGGCGACCAGCTTCCAAGCCTTCGCCATTAATGCTTACAAAGCGCTCAGCAACCGCTAGGCTCATGAGTTATGTCTACCTTCACCATAATAGATTGCACAATTATTGGGTGTCTCATACACATCAACTTGACTGACCGGAAGACCCTGCGCTGCTAGCTGGTCATAGAAGTACTTCGCCAGATTCTCCGCCGTCGTGCGAAATGGCATGATAGAGAGTGTAAAGCCCTCTTCGCGCAAGCAATCCAGCGTCTTTTGCTGAAGGGATCCCTCTTCAACTACAAACGAATGATCAAGTGCTTCGGTCAGCTGGCGCAAAGCCTTTTTGAACTCAGCGAAATCAACCACCATATCTTTCATGGTGCCTTCGTGCTGCAATTCATCTTGTGCCAAATAAGCTACAACACGCCATCTATGTCCGTGGAGGTTTTCACATTTGCCGTGGTAATCAGTTAAAAAATGAGCGGCATCAAAGTCGCTCTCAGTTCTTAATCCGTACATGGTTTCGCCTTTCGTGTTTGTCGGCTCCATTATACAAAAAGAAGCTCCCGCAACACCGAAGCTTCACGGGAGCTCATACATGCAACGCAACAGCTACACGCTTTTATCGCAAGTGCACCGTGTGCCGCGCCTCTTCAAAGAAGGTACGTTCTCGCTCCATCAGTGCCATTAGCACCACCAACCAAAGCACCAGCCGCACCTTGACCATATTTCAGAAGAGTGACTTGATGCAAGGGTTCATTTAATGGCAGATGGAAAAGTGATCTATCCCACCAACTTTATTTATGCAGACGCTTCGCTTTCAAACGCCTGTAAAAGCTGATCATGGAGGGTATCAGGCTCATAGGTGCGCGCTTGAGCATGCCCATCAATCACCTGCCACGCGTTAATCATGTGCTCTGCAATGGTCTGGGGGTCAAAAGCATCATCAACATCATGTGGCAATGCATCCCATACATATGCCAAACGCCTATCATACTGATCGGTATATGAGGTATCTTGCTGAAGATACACCGTCTCTCCTTCAGAAACGAGTGTTTTCAGGTGTTCCGAGGATTGACGTCCTTCAGGAGTGTTGCGGCTTTCATCTTCATGCACACTCTCAGGCGCATTAATACCTACAAGCCGAACGCGAACACGCTCACCATCAATGCGGACAATGAGTGTGTCGCCGTCAACCACGCGCTCAACAACACCCTCTTCAAAACACTGCGGATCAGCATGCGCAAGCTGCTCTGCACTTGCCTGCGCGCGATCAGCTTCTGCTCCAGATTGCACACGCGTTGATATGTCAACTGCACCTGGTAAACTTCGCGTAGCTGGCACATCGTGAGATGAAGTATCAAGCACCTGCAAGCCCAACCACGCAAGCACCACAAAAACGACCACCACAACACTGACAATGCGTGTGGTGTATGACTTGTTTTGGGAATGAGAGGTTCGCGCAGACATGATCTTATCCTTATCTCATGAGGCGGCATCTCAAGACTCGGGCCACGTGCCGCATTCAAAAATCGGTAAGCCACTTAGCGTTTCCACGCGCGTTGCCACTATGCGACCATCCTTAAGAAGCATTTTTGCAAGCGATCTTGGAAACTCGCCACGCGGTCGCGCAACAGATCCTGGACAAAGCATAATATTTGCTGGTCGAGCTTCTTTGCCGAAAATGAGCTCAGGTATGTGAGTGTGCCCGTGGACGCACACCTGAGGAAGTGGATCTCCTGCTGCAAGACCCGCGCAACCATTAAAGCCAATGCGCACGTCACGCGGATAGTGCGACACTAAAAAACGAACATTCTCAATGACTGGATGAGCGAAACGTCCCACTGCGGCGCCGTATTCATCAAAATCATTGTTGCCTAATACTGCTGTTGTGGGTGCCAACCCTTCAAGAAGACGAAGAATCTCAGGATTACCAATATCACCTGCGTGAATGATATGATCAACATCTGCAAGCGAGGCGTATGCCGCATCGGGAAGAGAGCCATGAGTATCAGAAAGTATGCCAACCAGGGTGCTCATAATGCGTGCCTTTCACCAAGTGAATCTGGGATTTAGTATAGCGAAAGAGACTGGCAGCATCGTGGCTTGTTGCCGCCAAACCACGCATTTGCTAACGCTTTGATACCTGGCTCAATGTCTTGCTCTGCAATGGATGAAAACCCAACAAGCAACACGCGCGACGTCAATGGACGCTTACCCATCCAATACTTTTCAGTACCATAAACCAAGACATCCGCCGCACGTGCCACTTCAATAAGCTCCTCTTGCGTCCGATCGTCATAGACCTGAACCAGCACATGAAGCCCCGTGCCGTTTTCCAAAACGCGAACTTTATCTCCGAGGTATTCATGAAGCGAAGCAGTTAGTGTTTCATATTTGCGCTTGTTTTTCGCTTGCACGCGTCGCAACTGCCGATCCCAATGACCCTGACTCATAAAACGCGCCAAAACCGCTTGCGAAAGCCATGGAACCGAAGTGTAAGCATTAGCAAAAAGCGTGCGCCACTTCTCTAAGAGGGCTGGCGGCAATACGAGATAATTCATACGAAGTGCTGGAGAAAGCGACTTTGAGAAGGTGCCCATATAAATGACACGATTACAGTGATCCATGGATTGCAGAGGCGGCTGAGGGCGCTCTTTATAGCGAAAGTCTCTGCAATAATCGTCTTCCAAAATATAGGCATCGTTTGCATCAGCCCAGGCTATAAGCTTACTTCGCATCTTTATAGGCATTGTTTTACACGTAGGAAACTGGCTTGAAGGCGTAACATAAACCAGTTTTGCGCGTGAGCGTTCAAGGTCGGCGAAAAACTCCTCATAGCTCACGTCAACCCGACACGGCGCAACGCGAAAGCCACTGCGCTCAAATGCTTCACGTGCACCAATATAGCCAGGATTTTCCATGGCCACCACATCAGTACGAGCATCAAAAAGCGCCAACAGATTTTGAATGCTCACTTGTGTTCCGGGCTGAATGATGACCTGCCCTGGGGTGCAATCAACATCGCACTGTGTTGTGAGCCGCCACGCAATTTCGCCACGCAAGGCTTCTTCGCCCAAAGGGTCGGTATAGGTATTACATATCCCACTCTCTACACTCAACAAAATATCATCGGTGATAGTACGCCAAACAGTAGCGGGAAATGTTCCTTGCTCCAGATTGCCATACGTGAAGTTATAGCGCATTTGATGAGGCTCACCTAAAAGCACCGAACCTAAGTCTTGATCGCGTGTGTTTGCAAACGCCGCATCTTCTATCACAGAAAGCACTCGATAGCCTGATCCTGGCCTGCTTTCAATATATCCTTCTTCCATCAACTGACTATAGGCCGCATCTATCGTATTGCGCGAGCATTGTAGCTCACTCGCAAGACCGCTAATCGAAGGCAGCTTTGAACCAGATGGATAATGACCATCTTCAATTCCATGGCGAATTTTCTCATATATCTGCTGATAAAGCGGCAGTTCGCTCGTTTCGTCAAGCTGCATTATGACTCCCCCACCGTGCTTTCATATTCGCCCTTCTTTGCCTGCAAGCTCCCCGCAAGCTCCTCATTTGTGGCGGCGTTATGAAACTGTACCCTTTGCCATAGTATAACTGTCCCCTTCATTTTTTGAATATGTGACCCTGTATAAAAGGCGCACCCTCCCGATAAGCTACCTATAACGCAAAAGAAGCGTCTATCTTAAGGAGGGATTATGCTTAAGTCGAAAAAAGCCGTCATTATTACAAGCGCAGCATGCACCGTTTGTTTGGTAGCGGCACTTGCTGCTTGCTCTCCACAAGCAAGCACAACCACATCAGATACTGACACGCCTGCTTCGCCCAGCCAAACACCAACTGCAGAGCCAGTTGAAACACCAGAGGCTGATGAGTTTGGTGTAGTAGTTGCTGATGCATGGAAAGATGCGTACCCGCATCAGTACGAAACATATAAGCAAAACGAGGAAAACTCCCCTGAGTCTGGTAAAGCAAATTACTTAGAAACCTACCCAGCACTTAATACTATGTACAAAGGCTACGGCTTTGCCAAAGGTTATGAGGAAGCTGCCTCTCATAGCTATACACTTGAGTCAATCAAGGCTACTCCTCGCGTCAATGAAAAAACCTTGGCAAACTGCATCACTTGCAAGACGCCGCAATTTACCGCCAAGGTTAATGCCGAAGGCGACGACGTATATACCATCCCCTTCGCTGACATGATTGACTTATTCAATGAGCCTGTCAGCTGCTGGAATTGCCACGAGAACGAGCCTACACAGCTAGTTGTTCCTAGTAAGTTCTATCTCACTTCTTTAGGAAGCGCAACCGAAACGACGCCCCTTGAAGCGCAAGTCTGCGGACAGTGCCACAATGAGTATTACTTCAACTCCGAAAAAGTAACCTCAAACCCCTATGTGGGAACTGAAGAAATGACCGCCGAAAAAATGCTTGCCTTCTATGATGACCTGGAGTTCTCTGATTGGGAGCACCCCGATACTGGCGCTCCTCTCCTTAAGGCGCAGCACCCAGAATTTGAAACGATTTACGGTGGTAAACAATCTCATATGGCAAGCTTAGGCTATAGCTGCGCAGATTGTCACATGGGCACCGTTGTTGCTGACGATGGAACAACATTTAGCAATCACAACCTTGTGAGTCCCTTAGAAAACGATGCCGTTTTAGCAGAGTGCTCAAGCTGCCACAAAGATCTCCCGAGCCAAGTTGCCCAGTGGCAATCTGAAGTTACTGAGCGCGAACAGGAGATTTCGTTGGAAATTGAGCGCTACATCAATGAGCTTGCTGCCCAAAAAGACACGCTTTCTGCCGACGACCTTGCACGCGCCCAGCAGATCCACCGTCACGCACAATTCTATTGGGACTATGTCATGGTAGAGAATAGCGAAGGCGCACATAACCCCGACGTAGCACACGAGAACCTGGACAAGTGCGAAGAGTTGCTTGAAGAAGGCTTTGGAATCCTTGGAGCATAAAGTTTTCGTAGCAATACACTAAGAGCTTACCCAGCAAGAGCCTCCCTCACAGGGAGGCTCTTCTTTTGGACAACACACAACCAAAAGCACGTATTCCTTATTTGTCGTAAACTAGAGACTCACACACAACGAGAAACCTTGGATACCAGAGAGGCGCCAGGCAACCCTGCAGTGGGAAAGACCCTGATGTCTCCTTGCTTGTCCTGAAAGGAAGCACTATGGATACGTCAATCACGCCCACTACAGCCAGCTTGACCACCCCTCGCCTCGTTGACATTAAGCTTATTGCTGATGGCTGGATTAAAAAGTATGTGCTCACCTATGAGCTCCCCGATAAAACGCTTTACACCTACGATTGTGCATCTCGCAAAGCGCCTGATGCATTTCGTGCTGGACTTGAAGCAAATGCCGCAAGCCAAGCTGTGACAGCTGACGCAGTCTGCATTGTTGGGCTAACCGAAAACGACGAACTCTTGATGATTCGTGAATTTCGCTATCCTCTCAATAGTTGGTGCATTGCCTTTCCCGCAGGACTCATGGAGCCCGGCGAAGACCTGGCCACCTGTGTTGACCGGGAACTGCGTGAAGAAACGGGATATGCGCTGCGCGTTTCTGACGGAGCCGATCTTTCCAGCGCAATTACCCCTTTACCTCAAGCAGGATTTTCATCAACAGGACTTACGGACGAGACGGTACAAATTGTTTATGCGCAAGTAACGCGCGTTGCTGATGCAACCCCTGAACGCGGTGAGCTCATTGAGCAGTTTTTGCTTAATCGCGCTCACGTTGCAGATTTTATTGCCAGCAATACCACGCCCATCGGAACACGTGCACAACTGGTATTAGAGTCATTCCGCTCATAAACACGCTTGAAGAGTGTCCCTACTTAACTGAAACGCCTTGCTCTTTTTCCTCAACAAGCAGCAATAGCTCTGCCTGCGAATGCACGCCAAGTTTCGCATATAAATTGCGCATGTGTGTTTTGACCGTTGACTGACTTACCACCAAGCGCTCAGCTATATAAGGAGCGCGATAGTTTTGTGCAAGGAGAAGCAATATCTCTTGCTCACGCGGCGTCAGGTCAAACTGCGCTGACAGTTCTTCGCACTGATTTTCCAACCTTTTGCGAACCGCTTCAGCAGAAGCTTGCTTGCTTTTCTCGGTATCAACCAGTTGTTTTTGCAACACTTGAAAGGCAAGCCAGCAAGCAGCACCAAAGCTCACCAACACCACAACCGCTTCAATACCAGCACTTATTGCAGGATCAAATGCATCTTTCACCATGAAAAAGAGTGCGCGCGTTATGATCATAAAAGAGAAGGCTGCAAATATTGGCACGCCCGCATTCTCGCCTCGAGCCGCTCCGGGAAATAAAAACGCTGTCATTGCTATATAAAACAGCATCACTTTATACGTAGAGTCAACGATGAGCATATGCAAAACCCACAGATCATCGGGGCGCTGTCCGGTATATAAGAAGATAAATGATGCAGGGATAACAAAAGGTCAAATACCAATATAAAGCTTTGGTTCCATGCATGACGCACCACAAAAGCAATAATAATCCCACCGAGCAGGATACCCAACCCAATAGTGGCTTGGATAAGCGAGATCATGACACCATTTTGCTGCAACGCAATCCAAGAGCTTTGCGATACCGCCATAGCGCCTCTGCACAAAAGCGGCAAAAACACCAACCCAACCGCCATAATCCAGGTCTTTTTCGTGCTACAAGCAAAACGCGGCAGCGGCTTCTCAAGAGCAAGAATGGCTTCGTTGTCTTTATTTGCCTCACTTGCTTCGCCGTCTTCATGAACAACGTCATCATCGCGCAGTATCTGCGGTTTATAAAAGATAAAGCACGCAGCGCATATGAAAGGCAGCGCCATCAAAAAAAGCTGCGAGACAGAAAATGATAAAAGCGCAAGAAGTGCTGTAACTACGCCCGAAAGCATGCACGCACAGGCAAACGTCCATGCTGCACGACGAGATCCCAAACTAATAAGGCGCTCCGCCCATAAACACACCAGCAGTCCTGAGCTTGTTCTGTACAAGGCGCGCATGACAAACGCAAGCGACGCATCCGAAAAATTCGCCAACAAAACAACAAGCGTTGAAACAACAACAAGCAACGAAACCACCACACGCACGCCTTGCGAATTGCTCAAGCGGTGCGCAGGGAAGAACTTATACATAAGCGCAATTAGCGCGATGATGCATGCCTCAACGGTATACGGACCAGGCGCAAACGTCTCAAGGCTCACGATATGCGCAGCTGGCATTCGCTGTATTTCTAAGACCATAAGCGCACTAGCCAAACCAAAAATGGCGGCAATGACCTGTGGTGTTTGACGAAAGTACGCTTTAAGAAAACGCATGCACTATCCCTCCTTGCACTATTTAATCAGAAAAACAGCATGATGTCAGAGGTGGTAGGGCATTTCATACCGTTTGTGGTAGGAAGAATCTGGGGTCGCTTGTTAGCCTTGCAAGTGTTTCGGAGGGGAGAATCCGAAACAGACACGACCTTTAAGGAAAGGAGAGGGAGTCGTGGAACTAAATCGTCGAGATTTCTTAAAAGGTGCATTAACCGTTGGCGCTTTAGGCGCTGGAGCTGGCTTGGTAGGCTGCTCAACTCCTGCTGCAACCGACAATACCGAAATTGCCGAAACCGGTTCAACGGTATATCCGGCTGGCCTGCAAGAGAGCGACTTTGCAGAGTCCCCTGTTGAAATTGAGCCCATCACTGAGTTCAGCGAAGAAAAGACTTACGATGTTGTTGTCGTAGGTGCTGGTACGGGCGGAGTTCCGGCAGCACTCTCAGCACTTGAAGAAGGCGCAACTGTTGCGGTTTTACAAAAGGAATCTAAGCCCATTTCTCAGGGCGGTACCTGCTCAGGTGTTTTGCTTGACGAAAGCGACGAGCAAGGCGTTATGAACTACATCCAGGGCTTCATGGAGGATTGCGGCTGGCGTGCCGATCGCAAACTTGCTGAAACCTACGCAAAGTACTCTGGCGAAGCTATTCGCTGGACCCAAGTTCGCACCGCAGAAGCAGGCTTCCCGCCATACACAGTTCGCCCCACTGCTGTAGCAGAGTATGAAGACGGCTCAAAGTGCTCACGCCGCAGCATCGTCTTTGGACCGAAGCCCTACAACAACGGTACCATGATTGAGCATTTGGCTGATTTCGCCGCAGAAAAAGGTGCTGAATTCTTCTACTCTACACCAGGCGTTCAGCTGGTAACCGATGATTCGGGTGCGGTAACGGGCGTTATTGGCAAGAGCGGCAATGACTACATCAAGTTCAATGCCACCAAGGGCGTTATTCTTTCAACAGGCGACTATCAGAACAACCAAAGCCTCGTTGAGCGCTACTGCCCTGACGTAAAGGAATTCGACCGCAAGCAGGTCAACAAGACAGGCGACGGCATCTTGATGTCCATGGCTGTTGGCGCAGGTTTTGTACCGGTTGGCCATTCTCACATGCTGCATGACTTCGACTCTGGCCCCATGTTTGGCGAGCCCTTCATGACCGTCAATGAAAATGGCGAACGCTTCATGAACGAAGACTGCATCTTTGAGGAGATCAACTGCGTTCTTCGCAATCAGCCGAAACCCGGCTGGTACTCACAGATCTTCGACGACAACTATGTTGAGCAAGTTGAAGGCTGGGGCGGCAAGCCAACCGACAAAGAGAAGATCCAAGTATACATGCCTGACGTTGAGATGGATCGTTCCGCTGAAAGTGGCGCAAATGTTATCGAAGGTCTCATTGACACGTACTGCTGCGACACCCTTGATGAGCTAGCTGGAAAGCTTGGCATTCCTGCAGACACCCTTAAGAAATCTGTTGAGCGTTACAACGAAATGTGCGACGCCGGCTTTGACTCTGACTTTGGTAAAGCTGCTAAGTATCTGCAAAAGATCGAACAACCGCCGTACTGGGGCATCCACAAGCATGTTCGCGTATCTGCTCTGTGCGCTGGTGTTACTGTCAACGAGAACTATCAGGCAACCACTGCCGAAGGCGAAGTTATCCCGAACCTGTGGGTAACTGGCTTCTCTGCAGGTCAGCTCTGCGGCGCTCCAGACTGGTCAATGTATCAGGGCGGCATGTCAGCCGGTCACTGCATCATGACAGGTCGTATTTGTGGCATCCAGGCTGCAACTGGTGGCAAGCTTGAGGCTTCAACTCCGATTACCGAAGCTGACGTTGTAGCTATCTCTGCTTAGTCCGCATGAGCGCTTCGTGATGCGCACGACACACATCCCTTAACCAGTACGCTTACTTACGCTTCTGGTTCCCTCCCTAATCGCCCCGCCACGTGCGGGGCGATTGCATATACCAAAGCAGCTCCTGTACTACCACCCAAAAAGTCAAAGACGCAATCCATAGGATCACTGGAGCGCGATGGCACAAACAGCTGATGAATCTCGTCAGTGATGCCGTAAGCCAATGCAAGACCTGCAGCGCAAAGCGCTGCGCGCGCAAGCGACATATGACACGAAAGCGCATTGGTTAAAAGCGCTCCAAAAACGGTGTACTCCAAAAAGTGCGCTGCATTATAAATAAACTGCGAGCCTTCGCCAAACACGGAAAGCTGCCACGCTTTAAGCGCTTCGTAGATGCGAGAAATTAGTCCCATTTCGCCACTAAACTGACCTGATGTATGAGCTGACATATAAAAGATCACGGCCGCCCATAGGACCACTGCAACCCAACTTATCAGGACATATACACGTGATCGTGGGCGCGTATGCCCAGAAACTGCCGCACGTGAATCTGGTTGTGCATTCGTAGTGTTTCGCGTCTTAGAAGATCTACTCATTCTTCCCTTGTCACCTCGTTTGACTCACTCACGTTCAGCGCGTGCGGCTTGCTCAGCGCGCGTAAGCCGCCAGGTCGCCACCACCCGGCGACCTCCAGACCGCCGCGAGGTCGCCACCACCCGGCGACCTCCTCTTATGCAATGTAGCACAAACATCAGATTTCGCCACAGCTCCTGATTAAAGCAAGGTGCATATTTCTCTGCGGTTGTTACGTTGAAGCCGCAGAGACAACCCTTTCTCAAACACGAAACGACCGCCCCCAGGACGGTCGTTTCAAAACCACATTGCAGACCGGACGTACTTCGGCCGCATCATTTCTGTCGCGCAAGAGAACTACCCCCTCTCATGCGTGACGGAAAACGGTAAGAATCTCAAAAACTCTAGGCCTCTGCAGCCGCAGCCTCATAAGCCTCAACATCAATCTCGCTATCAGCTCCTTTAAAGCGCAAGCAGTGCGTAAAGCCTGCCCAAGCAAGATCGTCAGTATCGCGAACAAACGCACCAAACGTAGGTGCATGCACATATTTTGTGCCACCTTCATTCAATGCGATACCCACATGGCCATTAAACCCATCGCCATAACCAACCCAGAGCACATCGCCTGGCTGCGCTTCAGAAACAGGCAAGCGTGCATCTGCCGCATGATAGAGTGCCTCAGTCTGATGCGGAAGCGACATGCCAATTTGCAAATAGGCCCAGCGAACTAAACCTGAGCAGTCGAAAGCATCTGGACCTTCCGCGCCCCACACATACGGGCAACCAATGCGCGAAAGCGCATAGTCAACCACAGAACCATGCGACGGGATAGCACGCGTAGCCGTAGAAGAATATGCATACATTTCACGTGAACGCTCCGCATACTCAGCTGCACGTTCCACTTGTTCTTTCTCAAGCAGCTCAAGAGCCTCAGCATCTAATTGAGCACGCAGCTCTTCAAGTTGTTGAATGCTCTCTTCGGTATTGTCTTTAATGCGTTGTGCCTCTTCAATCTTATCGGCCGCAACTTGCTCTTGCTCCTCAAGCGTGACCTTAAGATCTTCAACATCTGTGCGCAGATCTTTTGTCTCTGCAATCATCTTGGAGTCTTCTTCGTTCAAGATGGAAAGCAAGCTCCAGTTAACAGCGAATTCTTCAAAAGAGGCGGACCCTAAAAGCAGGTCAAATGTTGAAGCTTGCCCATCGCGATACATCGCTCGAGCACGCTTTGCCAACGTATCCTGCAGCTCATCAATTTGCGTACTTGCTTCATCAATCTGAGTTTGAGCATCCTCTACAGCTTTTACTGCTGCATCGTGCTCATCAAGTGCTTTATAGTATTCCTCCACCGCAATAGACAATTCGTCTTGAAGCGCCAAAATGCGCTGATGCACTGCATCCGCTTCAGCAAACTTCTCTTCTGCAGTAGGGCCAGTTGGTTCTTCTTCAGCTTCTTCATCGGCGTCATCTGCCCACGCAAACGTCGGATGCATTAAAAGCGTTGCACCCATTGCAGTGGCGCCCATGAGAAACACTCGGCGATTAAGGGTGGTCTCTGTTTGAAGCATATCCCCCTCCTCGCTATTGTTGACTCGGTTAATAATACTTTAGTAATTAACCCATTGATCAGGTGGTACAGCAAAGCAACCCGCTAATCAACAGGTAGGTAACAGACTATAACACGATTGGTGACAAAGTACGACCCTTTGTTATGAAAGAGCATGCGCTCTTTCATAAAAATGAGACATCTTTTCTCACATATTATTGACAACTATTCATTCATTTTCGCACGTCAAACGCTATTTGTTATGGCTACGTTAAGCAAGAGTTGTATGCTGGGCATATATGTAGCACTTTGGTCAATTTATACACACTTCGTACATATTTTGCCAGACCACACGCCTATTTGCAGGCAAATCAGCACTAAAAGCGATCAGCCATGGGGCTACGCCGCCTCGAAAGAACAACTACTGAACAGGCGAATCATCTTCAGAGAGCACTTTAAGAGCTGCTTGGTAACCCCCTGCCCCATAACTCAAACACTTTGACACACGTGCAATTGTTGTAGCCGACGCACCTGTTATGTCTTCAATTGCGCTATATGATTTGCCCTCGGCTAGATGCTTTGCCACCGACAAACGCTGTGAGGTCTCTTTAATCTCGCGAATAGTAAACAAATCTTCCAAGAGCGCGAAGATTTCGTCCTCGTCATCAAGCGAGGCCAATACACGCAAAAGCGCATCAACTTCAGGGGTACGCAATTGTGCTGGTTGCGACATTTACCCCTCCGTCCTCATCAGGCCATACTCAATAGAATCAACCAATGCGTTCCAGGATGCTTCAATGATGTTTTCCGAAACGCCCACGGTGCCCCAGCTTCCTTGAGCATCGCGTGTTGTAATCATAACGCGCGTGATTGCATCCGTGCCGACATTTTCATCCAAAATGCGCACCTTAAAGTCAACCAGCTCCATTCCCATAACCGCAGGATATGACGGCGCAATAGCCATGCGAAGCGCATTATCCAACGCACCAACAGGGCCAACTCCCTCACCGGTGGCAACTGAGCGCTTATCACCCACGTGCACCTTAATGGTAGCCTCACTCATTGCGTCTTTCGCAAGCGCTCCCGTGTCTTCACGATCATCAACTATCACGCGAAAACTCTCCAAGGTAAAATGCGGTTCACCTTTGCCGAGGTGCCGCTCAATCAAAAGAGCAAGCGAGCCATCGGCAGTCTCATAGGAGTAGCCTTGCGCTTCTCTTTGTTTTATCTCATCAAGTATTGATTGCACCTGAATGGGATCTTCTCCCAGATCAATGCCTAAAGCGCGCGCCTTCGCCACAAGCGATGCCTTGCCGGCAAGCTCGCTCACCAACATGCGCGTTGCATTGCCCACGCGCTCAGGTGAAGTATGCTCATAGGCTTCTGGAAAGCGTGCAATTGCGCTGGCGTGCAGACCTCCCTTGTGGGCGAAAGCTGACGCGCCCGTGTACGGATGATGCGCCGAAACTGAAACATTGCAGCATTCTGCCACAAATTGCGAAACACTCGTCAGCTCGCGCAGGTTTTCCGAGCCAACACATTCGCCCCCCATCTTGAGCTCCAAGTCAGCAATCACCGTTAACAAATCAGTATTACCAACACGCTCGCCAATGCCATTGACGGTACCTTGCACCTGCGTTGCCCCTGCTCGCACGGCTGCAAGCGTATTCGCAACCGCACATCCTGAGTCATTATGACAATGGATGCCAACAGGTTGTCCGGGAAGTGCTTCTACAACAGCTGCAACCGCCTGATCAACCTCAAAGGGCAAAGCCCCGCCATTGGTCTCGCACAAGTCCAGCGAATCTGCGCCTGCTTCAGCCGCCGCTCGCAGACACGCTAAGGCGTACTCAGGGTTAGCTTTATAGCCGTCGAAAAAATGCTCCGCATCAAATACTACACGGCGACCATGGCTTTTGAGGTAAGCCACCGAATCCGCAATCATACGCAGGTTCTCTTCAAGCGTGGTACAAAGCGCGCGTGTTACCTGCTCATCCCAGGTTTTTCCCACAATGGTAGTAACCGGCGCCCCGCATGCGAGCAAGTCGGCTAGCCCTTGATCGTTCTGAGCGGCTGTACCTTTTTTGCATGTAGAACCAAATGCGGCAATTTGCGCATGCGTAAGCTGAAGTGTCTTCACGCGCTCAAAAAATGCAATATCTTTTGGGTTTGAAGCGGGAAAACCCCCTTCAATATAGTCAATGCCAAAAGCATCCAGGCGCTCAACAATGCGCAGCTTATCCTCAAGCGATAGCGTAATGCCTTCGCACTGTTCGCCGTCTCGCAATGTACAATCATAGGTATAAACTCGCATGGCATGCCCTCCAAGCGCTTCTTATAAAATAGACTCGCATGCCCAACAGGGACACACGAGCCTATCATACCCAATATGAATTACTCTCTTACTTACATGCTTGCGTGAGGGCTTTGCTTTGTCCTATTCGGCAGCACACAAATGAAAACAATGGTTGTAATTGTCTCAAGCAAAAAGGCGCATGCAAAAAAGAGACCGTAGCTATATCCGCGCTTCTTCGCCACATAAGCAATCGGCAGCGCCGCAATAAGCTTAATGAGAATAAGAATCAACAAAGGGTTTGTAAGCAAATCAGCCATTATTGCTCCCCCTTTGCCCGAGGCAGACAGGCCATCAAAATGAGTGAAGTAACCGCGCTTGCCAAAACAGCCGTAAGTACGAATACCCAAACCGTATAGCCCTTTTTCTTCGCTATAAAGGCTGTTGCAACAGCGCACGCAAGATGCACCACTACGATAAGAGCAGCAATTATGAAGAACTCTGCAGGTGACGCAATAAATGCCATACTACATCCTTAATCTGCAAGCGTATATTTGTAACGCAATATCACTATAGCACTTATGAATCTAGTGTCTCTTCCAAAAGGGATAGCAATTCTTGCTGGGTGTGAATACCAAGCTTCTTGTAGAGGTTTTTGCGATGTGTGTTGACGGTATTGCGCGAAATAAAGAGCTCTTTTTCGATATATCCCACATCGCGCCCGCGCGCCAAAAAGCCCAATATCTCCGCCTCGCGTGCGGTAAGCTTATGCTGAGTGGCAATATCTTTACAACGCTCATCAATTGATTCGTGACTGAGCTTGAAAAGTCGCGGTGAAAGCGTCATCAGCGTACGCTCGGGCAAAACAAACGCATATGCCAGCGCCAGAAGAACCGTTGCGAGCAAAGTTGCATAGGGCAGCATGGTATAGGAAACCGTGATACCCACTAACGACTGCATACCACGCGCAGCAGCAAAACCGAGCGGTAATCCCAGGTATTGCAAGCCGAATACCCATCCAATCACCGGGCGCGACTTCCCATTTCTCATAAACACAATAGACCACGCAAGCATCCACATGGTTGGCATGATGAGCGCATAAGCAATGTAGGCAAGCGCATACGAAAACAGAAGATGTGTGGCCGCCAAACCAAGGGCAGCCGAGCCCGCCATACTAAACACAAACGCTACGCGATAAAACAACTCAATCCGATAAGCGCGCCAGCGATTCATAAGTGCAAGCACAACGCCAACCGACAAAGCTGTCACCACAAAAATGAGTGCAAATACCACCCAAAACAAGCTTTGATCAAGCGGTTCTGTGGTCATTACCACATTGCAAGTCCATGTGAATTGCGCCACGAAAGAAAAGGCGAAGGAAGCAAGCGCTACACGACCAACTAGTCGCTTATCAGTTGACTGAGCAGCTTTTGACATCCGGGGCGTTTCTTCACCCGCTAAACGCTCTTCCGAAAAACCAAGCAAGCACCAGCACGAAAGCAACGGCAAAGCCCCCGCCAAAATCGCTTTAAAGATGCTTCCCATCAGCTCCACAGCAACAAAGGGAATCCACTGCAAGCAAAAAGCCACGCCTAAAGCCACAATTGCTTTGCGCATATCAAGCGCTAAAACAACCTCGCCCCACTCAAGGGTAAATGCAGCAATAAATACGCCGGCCACCACGCCCGCAAGGGCTGCTGCCACCTGCAATCCGGTCTGCCCCAAAGGTGCAACCGCACTCAAAAATACTCCAAAAACACCTGAAAGTGCACCCACGACGGCAAAAATCACCATAGCAATGCGCCAGCGATGCACGCGTGAAGTGAGCGCTTTCTGCTCGCTATGCTCTACGGAATTAAGCAACCCCGCACGCTTCTTAGTAACGAACAAAACCACCAAAAGCAAGACGGAGGCAGTTATGCATGCGCACAAAAAGACAGGATCATGCACGACGCCACCGCCATAAGCAACCACATCACGCAACAAGCCCTCAAAACAAAAGAGCAAATAAACCCATGAATAAAACGCGGCAATTCCCAGCGACAATTTCACGCTAAACCAATTAACTCTTAACGCCAGAAACGACGGCGTCGCTGCGCTTTCAGCCATCATTTCCCTCCCTACAGCACAGAAACTTTCCACTCCCTGGTTGGTTATTATACGCGCAAACGCCGATCCCCTTAAAAATTGCGCTCGTTTCTTCGCGTTGCTGACCTGCGCATATTACGAATTCACCACCTCAAGGTGAAGCAATTTGAAGCAAATTCACCATCTCGACGGCATTGGCAAGCACACTGGCAGTGGGCATAGTGACCTTACGCGAAAGCGAAATTGCTCGAAAGGGGAAATTATGAATCACACCGAGAAAGTCAAGCAAGAGCTTGCCGGAAAGCGCGGACGCATTGAGCTGAGCCGCCGCAACTTCTTCCAAGGAGCGGGCGTCATGGCACTTGGAGCTGCAAGCGCAGGGATGCTTGCCAGCTGTGCTCCGGCCGCCTCAGACGGTGAGTCCGCCATGGCTGAAACTGGCGCTCCTAATGGCGCAAGCGCTGCCGCATCGGGAGCTGCTGCTCCTACTGGCAACGAGGGCAAAACCATGGGTGAAGTGCTCGGCGCAGGCTGGTTGGGCGAAGAACCTGTCATTGAAGACGCAGATTTAGCTGGCACACAAGATGCCGACATCATCGTCTGTGGCGCTGGTCACGCAGGCACCGCATGCGCTCGCCGCGCTGCTGAGCTGGGCGCAAAGGTTATCGTGCTTGAAACCCAGCCTGAAGACACCTTTAGCGCACTGGGCAATGACATTGGACATCTCAACTCATCATGGCAGCTCGACCGCGTTGGTATTCCCGAGTATGACGTTGTTGACTTCATGAATGAGTACCAAATGTATGGTGCCGGCCGCGTGCAACCCACGCTGCTTTCACAATTCGCCAATCGCTCAGGCGAGGCGCTGGACTGGTTCATTGACGGATACACCGAGACCGAAAAAGACGAGCTCGTGCCGCTGAACTGGCCGGTTGTAGATGGCTATAACTACAAGAAGGGTCCTTTCACCTCATATGTTGGCACGTGCCAATTTGCAGGCAGCGTTGGCATGACCGACGCCGTGAAACGCAGCCAAGAAAAAGCCAAAGAAGCTGGCGCTGAGTTTGTATTCGGCACATCAGCTGTTCGTCTCGTCCACAACGAGGACGGCACCGAGGTCACCGGCGTTATTGCCCAAGACGTAAATACCGGCGAATATACCCAATACAATGGCGAAGCAGTTGTACTTGCATGCGGCGACATCGGAAGCAACTCAGCAATGTATAACGCTATCTGCCGCGAGAACTATGAGCTGGGCGAATACAAAGATTGCGCAGCAATGTCTGGTCGCGATGGCTCTGGTATTGCCATGGCAATGCGCATTGGCGCCAAAGTTGAAATTGCAACAGGCGGCGACATGGGCAGCCACGCGTTCATCCCGCTGTCTCCCATGGAAGGCGTGGAGTGCTTGTGGCTCAACAAATACGGCAAGCGCTACTGCAACGAAGCCTTTGGCGGTCCTCTGCTCTCCGGTTGCGCGGGAGCTCGTGAACCAGGCGATCGCGCTTATCTGATCTGGGGCAACGATTGGCAAGAAGTGTTCTTGAACCAGCTCGCTGGCCATCTGGCTCCCAAAGAGTGGGATGAAGAGACCATCGCTAATGTTGCTACCTACATGGAAAATGCCGTGGGCTCTGGTGCGGATGGTGACGACACCTCAGGCAAATTCCTCTACTGCGCAGATACGCTTGAAGAGCTGTGCGACTACATGGGTATGGAAGACGGCGTCAAAGCAAACGCATTAGCAGCCGTGAAGGCTTGGAATGACGCTCATGATGCTGGCAAAGACACCGAGTTTGGTCGTGATCCCGAAACCATGTGGCCGATCGTTGAAGGTCCCTTCTATGGCTACCCCTGCTCAAAGCGTATTGGTGGCGGTTCGTTGGTTGCTACTTCTGGTCTGTTGGTCACCGGGCAGCAGCAGGTACAAGGTCAGGGCTTTGAACCTATCAAGGGCCTCTTTGCTTGCGGCAACACCTCAGGCGGACGCTTCCCGATGGGCTACAACGGCATCATGAACGGCGTTTCAATTGGCATGTGCCTGTGCCTTGGTTACACGCTTGGCGAGTACTTGGCAACCGAAGATATCAATCAATATTGCACCTTAGGTGCTGGCAACGCTGACATTAAGCAATCCGACAAAGGTATGGCCGGTCCTCCTCCTTCAGCTGACGGCGAAGGTGAAGGCGAAGGTGGCGGTGCACCCGCATAAGCCACACTCTCCCTGTGTTGCTCACCGCATTACTTACTCCTCCCCTCCCTCCCTTTTGAATAAGTAGTGCGAAAGCTTGTAGCAGTCTTCTCCTTACAGCGCTGCTACACAAAAAAGCTCCCGTTTTCACGGGAGCTTTTTGGTTTTTGTCCTTTTAACCTGCTTCTACACGCTATGGCTTTTAATAAGACCCATCAGCTCTTCGACACTTTCGCAAAAATGAAACACCTCTAAATCTGCGGCATCCAAAAAGCGCTGCGCCACCATGGCTTTAAGGAGGTCTTTAAAGGGTTCATAGAACCCGCCAATGTTGAGCACATAGCAACGATCAGGACCAAGACCCAAACGCACGCGCGACATGATCTCGGAGATCTCCTCAAGGGTGCCAATGCCGCCCGGAAGTGCCACAAACACATCTCCAAGCTCAATCATGAGCGCCTTTCGTTCGCTCATTGTCTCCACGACAAACAGCGAACTCAAGTCATGTTGCGCCACACCTGCGTCAATAAAGAACTGCGGCTCAACTCCTTCGACAATGCCTCCTGCTTCAAGAGCTGCGCGCGACACGACGCCCATTAGCCCCACCGAGCTTCCTCCGTAGACCAGGGTGTAGCCAGCTTTGGCAATCTCGCGTCCTAAGGCTTGCGCCGCCTCTTCAAAGGCGGCGTTTATGCCAAACGTTGATCCGCAATAAACCGTTATTTTCATGCGCTATCGCTTGATGTTATAAAAAGCCTTCATACCAGCATATACTGCCTGGCTATCAAGCTCTTCTTCAATGCGCAGCAACTGATTGTACTTCGCCACACGGTCCGAACGGCACGGAGCGCCAGTTTTGATTTGACCGGTGTTGCAAGCAACTGACAGGTCAGCAATAGTGGTGTCTTCAGTCTCGCCAGAGCGATGGCTCATAACGCAAGCATATCCTGCCTGCTTTGCCATTTCAATAGCCTCAAGCGTCTCTGTCAAGCTACCAATTTGGTTTACCTTAATGAGGATGGCGTTTGCGCAACCCAGCTCAATACCCTTTGCAAGACGCTTGGAGTTGGTCACAAACAGGTCATCGCCCACGAGCTGCACACGATCTCCGATGCGCTCGGTAAGAGCCTTCCAGCCGTCCCAGTCCTCTTCTGCCATGCCATCTTCAATGGAGATAATCGGGTACTTGTTTACCAACGCCTCCCAGTAATCAACCATTTCATCACTGGTGAGCTCGCGACCTTCGCCAGCCAAAATGTATTTCTGCTTGTCAGCATCATAGAACTCCGTAGAGGCGGGGTCCATAGCAAACATAATGTCTGAACCAGGCTTATAACCTGCGGCTTCGCACGCCTTAACAATGTACTCAAGCGGCTCTTCGTTGGTCTTGAAGTTCGGAGCGAAACCACCTTCGTCACCAACACCTCCGCCTAAGCCGGCATCATGGAGAACCTTTTTCAGGGTGTGGTAAATCTCAGCACACCAACGTAGTGCTTCAGCGAAAGACTCAGCACCAACTGGCATGATCATGAATTCCTGGAAGTCAACGTTGTTGTCTGCATGCACGCCACCGTTGAGAATGTTCATCATGGGTGTCGGCAACAAGTGAGCATTAGCGCCACCTACATATTTATACAGCGAAAGCTCAGCTGACTCAGCAGCAGCTTTTGCCGTTGCAAGAGATGCGCCCAAAATAGCATTCGCGCCCAGTTTGCCTTTGTTCTCGGTGCCGTCGGTGGCAATCATCAGCTCGTCAATGGCGCGCTGATCCTCTGCTTCCATGCCTACGAGCACGTCTGCAATTTCCGTGTTGACGTGAGCAACCGCATCCAAAGTGCCTTTACCCAGGTAGCGAGACTTGTCGCCATCGCGAAGCTCAACCGCTTCAAACGCGCCTGTTGAAGCACCTGAAGGAACAGCAGCGCGGCCAAATGCGCCATCCTCCAAAACTACCTCAACCTCAACGGTTGGATTTCCGCGAGAGTCCAAAACTTCGCGACCATACACGTCAATAATGATGCTCATGAATGCCTCCTCATGAAGGAATGATGTTTACCATGTCGGTTATCATATCACGGCAAGACATATTCCAAGGCCGCCTCTCGGCGTTTACCATACACGCCCCATGTTTGTGGTGCGTAAGATATTTGCACAAGCACACCTTCATCAGACGCAAAAAGGGCGGCGCCCTCAGCACCGCCCGTTCGCTTGCGTTCTCTTATGCCACAATAAACCGATCCATTTTGAGGACAACGCCCTCACTCATTCAGCTTATGTGAACAAAAGCCGAGTTTTGGAACGCACAAAGCTTCAACTGGCCAATTGAAACTCGATTGATAAAACTAATCAGCTTGCCTAACAAGCAGATTACTTCTCCAAGCGAGCTTCTGACTCAGCCTCAATATCCATTGAAATGCCCTGAGCAGCCTCAAAAGTATAAGCAGCCTCTGCAGCATCGGCAGCCTTCTGCTCGTCTTTCATGGCGTCAAAATCGTCTACTGAAGCTTCTGCTTCTGCTACAACTTCTTGCTCAATACGACGAAGGTCGTCAGCAGCAATAGCGTTTAGCTCAGCCTCTTTAGCAGCATCATATTTCTCAGTCATCATGCGCTCCTTCCAGCGAGGTACTACAATTTCATACATATATCGCCCATATGCAGCTAGTTAACTGTGCCCGAGCTGCATCCGGGTGCACATTCATTGTAGTTTCGAGTGCTTTCAGACACGACCACCGCAACCTGACGGTATTTCAACACCTTATCAACCGACTCAAGGTTAACAAGATCCCTCAGCAATCAATATCAGATCATGTTTGCGTATATGACCTGATCAGAAGAAGATTCCAAGCGCGAAACAGAGCGCTAAACCCAATCCTAAAATGATGCCGTTCTGTAAGGTAAAAGCCTGTGACTCAAGCGAAGTTCGGGGTTGAGGCGAAAGCCCATAACAGCGAGCATCCATGGCAAGCGAAAGCCGATCAGCGTGACGAAACAGCCCAACAAATAAAGGAATCATAATGGTGAGCCACGCACGCATGCGAACAACAAGACCACCGCTTTCCAGTGCAGCACCACGAGATAATTGCGCTCGTTTCAATGTCTCTAATTCTTCGGAAAACACTGGAATAAAGCGCAAAGCTAAGGTAAGCGTCATTGCAATATCGTCAACAGGCACATGTAGCACACGAAGCGGTGCAAGCAATTGCGACAAGCCAAGGGTAAGTGCCGTATCAGTAGTGGTATAGGTCACTACTAAAGAAGCAACCACAAGCAGCATAATCCGAGACGCGTACAAACACCCGCGATTGAGTCCTTCCCCCGTAAAAACCATTGTGTCGCCAGCAAAGGAATACGCGTTAAAAAAGACCGTAAACAGCAAGAGCAGGTATAAAGGAACAAGACCAGAAAAGATCTTTCCAGGCGAAACCTTTGATCCCGCCACGCACACTCCTAAGATCACAGCGCACAAGCCAATTCCAAACCAGTTTGTCACTACAAACAGCGTAATGCTATACGAAAGGAGCAGCACAAGTTTTACGCGTGTATCAACGCGACCCACTCTTGTCTGGTTTACCCTGTTCACGTTCGCAAACATCCGATTGTAGTTACTCCTTAGTCAAGGCGCCGTGTACAAAGAAAGGCTCGCTGCATGCGAGCCTTTCATAATAAGTCACGATGTCAAGATAAGCTTATTCGGGCTTATCCTTTTCCTCGTTCTCAGCAGCAGCTGCCTCAGCCTCTTCAGCCTTTGCCTCTTCTGCCTTGAACTCCTCTTCGCGAACTTCTTCAGCATGCTCGGCAACAACGGCTTCGTTTTCCTTGGCCTCTTCTGCCTTCTGCTCGCCTTCAGCCTCTTTGGTCTCTTCAACCTTTTCGACCTTCTTCGGCGTGGTCTTCTTGGTAGCCTTCTTAGCAGCAGGCTTTGCAGCCTCTTTCTTAGCTACCGGCTCAGTAACAAGCTCCATGATAACCATGGAAGCGTTGTCACCTTTGCGGTTACCAAGCTTCATGATGCGGGTATAGCCACCCTGGCGTTCAGAGAACATACCCTGGCTTACCTTCTCAAAGATCTCGCGAACGAGCTCTTTGTCACCCGTTGCTGCAATAGCAAGGCGACGAGAGTGAAGGTCACCCTTCTTTGCCCAGGTGATAATCTTGTCAACGTCAGGACGAATCTCCTTGGCGCGAGACTCAACCGTCTTAATACGGTCGTTGAGGAACAGGGCGTTCACCAGGCTCTTTTTCATTGCCTTGGTGTGGGCGAAATCAGTTCCCAGCTTGCGGCCCTTGTAGTTGTGTCGCATAACGTACTCTCCTATAGTTTCAAATTGAGATCCATGGAAATGAGCTTATCCTTCACTTCCTCAATGGACTTCGCACCAAAGTTTCTGATGTTCAGCAAGTCGTTCTCAGAGAACTCAACCAGCTGGCGTACAGAATGAATGCCTGCACGCTTCAAGCAGTTGTAAGAGCGAACGGAAAGATCCAGATCCTCAATCTGCTTGTCCAGCTCTGCATTGGACTCAAGATCCTCTTCAGCAAAGATGGACTGTACTTCAACGTTCTCATCGCCAGCAGTATCTGACAGCGAAAGGAACGCACCCATGTACTGGTTGATGATATTTGCTGCACGACATACTGCTTCTTTCGGTGCAATGCTGCCGTCAGTTTCCACTTCAAGCACAAGCTTGTCGTAGTCAGTACGCTGTCCAACACGCGTGTCGGCAACGTTGAGCGTACAACGGCGAACCGGAGAGAACAGTGAGTCAACATGAATGACTCCGATAGGATCTTCGGTGCGCTTGTTGCGCTCAGCGGACACATAGCCGCGTCCTACACCAATACGAATGGTCATATCCAGTTGGCCGCCATCGGCAACCGTGGCAATCACATGCTCAGGATTGACCAGCGTAAACTCGGTAGGAATGTCAAGATCAGCGCCTGTTACGGTGCAAGGACCCTCGGCTGATACATGAGCCGTCTTCTCCTCAACCTCATCATTGAGCGCCGAGAAGACAAGTCCCTTCACGTTTAACACGATATCAGTAATGTCTTCGATAACGCCTTCAGCGGTAGTGAACTCATGTTGTACGCCTTCAATTTGGATAGCAGTTGCTTTTGCGCCATCCAAAGACGACAACAATACCCTACGCATGCAGTTACCGAGCGTAAAACCGTAGCCACGCTCAAGCGGCTCCACGATAAAACGCGCGACAGTATCGTTGACTTCTTCCGTTGTTACAGTAGGCCTCATGAACTCTGTCATGCGAGATTAGCCTCCTTACTAGGTCGCGATTACTACTTGGAGTAAAGCTCTACGATGAGCTGCTCGCGAATGTCCAGATCGATTTGATCACGCTGCGGAAGAGCAAGTACGCTGCCCTGAAGCTTTTCGATATCCACCTCAAGCCAAGCAGGAACCTGCACGCGCTCATTGCTGATAAGCGCGCTCTTGATAACCAGCATGTCCTTTGCCTTGGGAGCAACTGCTACCAAATCACCAGGACGAACACGGTAAGACGGAATGTCTACACGATGACCATTAACTGTGATGTGGCCATGGCGAACCTGCTGACGAGCCTCTGCGCGAGACTTCGCAAAGCCGAGACGATAAACCACATTGTCAAGACGGCTTTCCAGAATACGAAGCAAGTTCTCACCGGTAACGCCCTTTTGGCGGTTAGCCATGTCATAGTAATGACGGAACTGCTTCTCCAATACGCCATAGATACGCTTGGTCTTCTGCTTCTCACGTAACTGCTGGCGGTATTCACTTTCCTTAACGCGCTTCTTGCCGGCCTCACCGGGCGCGTAGCTGCGGCGCTCGAGTGCGCACTTCTCCGTGTAGCAGCGGTCGCCCTTCAAGAACAACTTCGCTCCCTCACGACGGCACAGACGGCAGTCCGCTCCTGTATAACGAGCCATAATTCATTGATCCTTTCAGTTACACGCGACGACGCTTGCGCGGACGGCAACCGTTGTGCGGAATAGGTGTGCAATCCTGAATGCTTGCAATTTCAAGACCGGTTGCTTGAAGCGAGCGAATAGCCGTCTCGCGACCGCTACCAGGTCCCTTTACGAACACAGCAACCTTGCGAAGGCCATGCTCCATTGCAGTTTTAGCAGCAGCTTCAGCAGCCATCTGAGCAGCGAACGGCGTGGACTTACGAGAGCCCTTAAAGCCAACGGTGCCAGCGGATTGCCACGAAATCACGTTACCCTGAGGATCGGTGATGCTTACGATAGTGTTGTTGAACGTAGACTTGATGTGAGCTGCGCCCACGGCGATGTTCTTACGCTCGGAGCGCTTAATGCGCGTACGTACGTTTTTCTTAGCCATGAAACTCCCTCACTACTTCTTCTTGCCGCCGATTTGCTTACGTGGACCTTTGCGGGTGCGAGCATTAGTATGCGTGCGCTGGCCGCGAACAGGTAAACCACGACGATGGCGCAGGCCACGATAGCAACCGATTTCCATGAGGCGTTTCACGTTTTGAGAAACCTCACGATGCAAGTCACCCTCAACCTTGAGGTTGTTCTGGATGTAATCGCGAAGCTTCGTCAAATCATCTTCTGAGAGGTCCTTTACGCGGATGTCCGGGTTTACACCGGTCTCAGCTAAAACCTGCTTAGAAGTAGTTAGGCCAATGCCGTAAATGTAGGTCAAGGCGATCTCAATGCGCTTGTCGCGAGGAAGATCGACACCAACAAGACGTGCCATAAATATCTAACCCTTTCCTAGCCCTGACGCTGCTTATGGCGCGGGTTCTCGCAAATAACGAGCACCTTGCCATGGCGTCGAATGATCTTGCACTTGTCGCACATTTTCTTGACCGAAGGACGTACCTTCATATCATTTTCCTTTCGGTTATGCGTTTACCTCTATCTTCACACCCAGCCGCAGGTGAGAATTTTTGCTGTTAGACGCTGATGTTCTTGGCGAATAATCTTGGTAAGTCTTACGCGACTCCACCACCCAAAAGATCACGCTTGCAAAGTAACCCGTACATAAAACCTGCACAGGTCGTTCACATTACATGCGCAATTTTTCGGTTATTTGAAGCGATATGTGATACGACCACGATTCAAGTCGTACACAGAAAGTTCAACCGTGACTTTGTCTCCTGGCAAGATTTTGATGTAGTGCATACGCATCTTTCCAGAAATATGAGCCAATATCTTGTGCCCATTTTCGAGTTCTACCCTAAACATTGCGTTCGGGAGAGCCTCAAGGACAGTTCCCTCAAGCTCAATAACGTCTTCTTTTGCCAACGGTTATCCTCCAAGCAAATCGAACATTTTGCAGCAATAGTAGATATTACCAAAGATTGGAGGAATGTTTCAAGGAGAATTTTGGGGACACGAAATCCTAACAAACCGAATGGTTTGGTTTTCGCACCTGCATGTCAGGCTTGCGGTCTTACAGCCGCGCAGTTTGCCACAACGAACACATGCTCTGGGTGTTCTAGCAACCGCCAGGTATTTGCGCGCTTGCGCTACCGCCTTGTCGGCATATCGAAACGAAGACACACCAGTAATTATCACTCGTGTTAAAGACTTCGATTACTGAATTAACTATTGTAATGGTTTCGCGTAACAGGTCAAGCAATTGAATAAGACTTATAAAGCGAATTGTTTTTCGCACGAGCACATACAAGAAAATGCAGCACCTCTGCGTGCGCTTCAAAGAATTCAATTGTTAAAAGGGAAAAGAGAATTGGCTGGGGTACCAGGATTCGAACCTAGATAGCTGGTACCAAAAACCAGAGTCCTGCCGTTGGACGATACCCCAGCAAAAGCGAATCCTGATGAAAAAGTGGTGGGCCGTGAGGGAATCGAACCCGCGACCTTGGGATTAAAAGTCCCCTGCTCTACCAACTGAGCTAACGGCCCACTTTACGCATCACCTGAACACGCGAACACTTATTGTAGCCGCGTTGTGCCTTGGGGTCAACGTAAATATTGCGTAAAACGTTGCAAATTGGCAGCAAGCGCACAAACGCTCAACAATTGGTGAGTGCAAGGATTACAATAACGGTCACAAAAGCAGGTAATAATGCGATGTTGCAACGCAGGCGATCTTACGCGCAGGCAATTATGTAGCACAGCAGCATTTCGCAAAGTGTATGGGTTTTTGTCTTTCACGAGGAAGGTTCGCTATGTGGTGTTCAAAGATTTTGGTAGCCTACGACGGTTCTTATGCCTCAAAAAAGGCGCTTAATCTTGCTTTTCAGATTGCAGAACAAGACCCAACTATCACGCTTGTACTCACGCATGTTCTCCGCATTGTCTCAGCACCGGCAGCAGGTATTGGCGCTAGCGCTATTGTCATTGAGGACGCCGAGCCGATTCGCCTTGAATTGGAAGCGTATGCTGCGCGTGCGAAGAATCTCTCTACCGTAAAGCTTCTCAAAGGAACTTTTGCCGCTGATCTCATTGTTGAATGCGCAAAAGAACAAGGATGCGACCTCATTGTTATGGGAAGCCGTGGTCGAGGCGGTGTGAAAGGCTATTTGGGTTCAGTAAGCTATGCCGTTACCAAAAACTCTCCTGTCACGGTTCTTATTGCCAAGGATGATGATTAAACCTCATGGACGACCCCCTACCAAGTGCGCCAAAACCGCTTAAGCCCCCGAAAGAAAAACTCTGGACACGCGACTTTGTTCTAGGCACACTTACCAATTTCGTCATATCAGCAAACTACTTTATGCTCATGGTGGTAATGACTGCTTACGCCATGACGGTCTACCAAGCCCCTGCATCACTTGCAGCATTTTGCGCAAGTGTCTTCATTATAGGCACCCTTGTTGCACGATTTACCAGCGCTCTTTTGCTTGAGCGCATTCCTCTTAAAACGCTTCTTGTGGTCGGAACGCTTCTGGAAACAACGCTGACTGCGCTTTATTTTCTTCACGGCGCACTCGGGCTGCTCATCGTTGTACGCTTCGCCCACGGCTTTGCCTTTGGTACCTGTTCTACGGTGGTCACTACACTTGTCACCAGCATGGTGCCTATCGAGCGCAAAGGCGAAGGCATTGGTTATTTCATGCTCTCAGTCACACTCGGTGCAGCCATAGGGCCGTTTACAGGCATCTTCATCTCAAACAACTTGGGATATCCCCTTTTGTTTGCAGCTGCAACTGTTGCGGCAGGTATCTCCTTGCCATTAGCCTTGGCCATACGCGCCCCTCGCGCTACCTCGAACACAACCCTGAAACGCGATTTCGTACAAACCGAGCAAGCTGTCGTCGACGATGTTGCAGCTGACCTTGTCCCTCACTCCGTAGAGGCCACGCGCGAACTGCGTGTAGGCGAAGCACCAGCTGTCACACGGAAGAGCCCAGGTCAACAAAGCTTAGCAAGCAAGTTCATTGAGGTTGGGGTGCTCCCTATTTCGTTTGTGGCCTGTCTTATCTTTTTTGGGTATTCAAGCCTGCTCACTTTTTTGACACCCTACGCAACCGAGCTTGGCCTTGCGCAGGCAGCAAGCGTCTTTTTTATCGTCTATGCCATCAGCATGTTCATAACGCGCCCCTTCACGGGCAAAGCATTCGACCGTAAAGGGGCTACTCCTGTTATGATGCCAGCATTCTTCGCCTTTTCTGGCGGCATACTTGTTCTTGCCTTCGCAAGCAATGACTGGATGATTCTGGGCTCCGCATTACTTCTCGGTTTTGGCGTAGGCACCATACAATCATGCGGCCTTGCCGTAGCTGTCCGCAAAACAGCAGATGAGAGGCTCAGCAAGGCAAATGCAACTTTTTATATTATGCTTGATCTTGGCGTCGGGATAGGACCGGTGCTACTCGGTGCACTGCAGCCAATCTCTGGCTATCAAGCAATGTATGTGGGCATGAGCGTCTTAGGTATGATTGCGCTGGCTTTATTCCTGGCTATCTGCGGGAACAAACGTATCGCGATCGGGCGCAAATGATTGCATCGCGCAAATAGTGCGCGCGAACAACTCATCAAGCTCCCACCCAAGCATATCGGCACCACTACGAATAACATCGCGGCTCACACCTGCTGCAAAGCGCTTATCCTTGAACTTCTTCTTGAGGGATTTCACCTCAAAGTCCATCACGCTCTTAGAGGGGCGCATCACGATGGCTGCCCCAATAAGTCCTGTCAGCTCTTCTGTGGCGAACAGAATCTTTTCCATCTGCAACTCAGGCTTCGGCAGATCGGTATTAAAGTCAGAAGTGTGCGACTGAATTGCGCGAATGAGCTCAGGAGTACCACCTGCCGCCTCAATAAGCGGCGTGGCATAAAGCGTATGCATCTCAGGTTCGTCGTCGTGTTCTTCCCAGTCGAGATCGTGCAACAGACCTACAATGCCCCAAAACTCTTCATTCTCCGGGTCATATTCGCGCGCGAAATAACGCATCGTCTGCTCAACTGTTTCGCCATGCTCAATGTGGAATGGATCCTGGTTGTGCGCTTGCAGAAGCGCGAAGGCCTCGTCGCGCGACATACCGGCTTCAAGTGCTGCCATGATTTCTCCTCTGTCTCGAACATAATGCGCGGTAAGCAGTGCATCCTTTTGACTTCGTTGCCCGTGTTACCAGGCAAAAGAGACGGCAAAGCTTTCGCGCCCAATAGTTGATTCGTATTGTACTGTATCAAGAGCGAAATTGTAGTCGGTCAAATGTTTGGAATAGATACGCTTGTAAAGCTAAAACGTTATGCCAAGAAGATTAACAAGCAGACCCCAGAACACGCCTGTTGCATAGAGAAGCACGATAACGATAACGTTTTGTACCGGGTGGCGGTTCGTGCGAATGAGCACCAACAAACCAACACCCGCAGACACCAGTAGACCTGAGAGCATAGCGCCCGCCCCAAGGACACCTTCCATATACAACTGCGCAATGACAATACTTGGAGCGCAATTCGGAATGAGGCCGATCAATGCAGCGCCAAATATCGCAAGCGTCTGATTTGAGCTGAGGAAACTGCCGAGCGCATCTTCGCCAACTACTTCTAAAACAGTATTCAAAATCACGGTAATGATGAAGATAAAAATGGTGATTTGAATCGTATGAATTAACGCGCTCTTCAGAATTGGCTTCCATCCAGCATCGTGGTCATGGTCGTGGTGATGATGCTCGTGAGTGCACGTTTGGCAGCAATCATCAGTATGTTCATAGACCAGCTCCGGATGCTCGTGGCACGTCGTGCATCCATCGGTACAGTGGCAGTTGTCCTGGGCACAAATTTCATGAATGCGAAGTTTTTGATTGTCTCGATGCGCCACTCGCAGCATTGCATCTGCCGCAAAACCCATGACCATACCAATCATGATTTTCACGCCGAGAATTTTGAGAATCGTTGCGATAGGCGCCTGTTCAGCAATGAGAATAGGCAGCATTTCGTCCGACGTTGACAGCAAAACCGCAAAAAAGGTACCAAACGTTATGACGCGTCCTGCCCATAACGTAGCTGCCACTGCCGAAAAGCCACACTGAGGAACAACGCCCACAAGAGCGCCAACGATAGGCCCAGCCGCTCCTGTGCGCTTGACGGCCTCTTGTGCTTTGTGCCCCGTTCTGTGCTCGAGCCATTCCATGACCACGTACGTGACAAAGAGAATGGGAATCAAATAAAGAGTATCGGCAACCGAGTGCTCTAATACGTGCTCTGCGATATGTAAGAATTCGTCCATGGTTTGGTATTGTAACCCTCGCCTCCTGTCAGGCTCAAAGCACACACAACTTCGTCGAGAAATGGTAATAAGGGGCGCACGGCTGCAGATCGGCGATGCGGCAGGGCGCCACCCAGCGGCAACCCAGCGGCGGGGCGGCCTGGCACGGTGCCACCCAGCGGCGGGGCGCCACCCAGCGGCGGGGCATCATCCAGCGGTGGGGCGCCCACCCAGCGGCGGGGCGGCCTGACAGTGCGGCGGGGCGACCTGACGGTGCGGCGGGGCGCCACCTCACCAACAGTGGACGAGGTAATGGGCTGGTTTTCATACATTTCCGGCACATCCCGCCAAATTTTCATAAGCTTATGACCTGGGATTATGCAGAGTTTTACCTGGTCAAAGGCTATGGCAGCTTGTGACGGAAATGTATGAAAACTATACATATCGGGCACAAGTGGCAGCACGCCGGACACACCGCGCACGCCGGGCACGCCGCGCACACCACGCACGCCGGGCACGCCGCGCACGCCGGGCACGCCGAGCAGGCCGACAGCAGCCCACACGCGAACGCCTACGCGAACGCAAGTAGCACGCCGGACAACCCGACAGCAGCAAAGAAAATGACCGGCGATTAAGCGCCGGTCATTTCTCCGAGTTTCAATTATGCGGCAATTCGATAGCCGCGTTCAGGGAGCGAGCGTGCCCTCAGGCTTACATCATACCCATTCCGCCGCCGGCACCTGCACCTGCCATTGCAGCAAGCGCTGCCGGATCGGGATCCTTGGGGATCTCGTTAATGGTTGCTTCAGTGATCAGGATCAAAGCAGCAACAGAAGCAGCAGATTGCAAAGCGGTGCGGGTAACCTTTACCGGGTCATTTACACCCATGTCAATCATGTTGCCGTATTCGCCATTAGCGCAGTTCAGACCTTCGCCAGCCTTCATGTTCTTCACATGCTCAACTACGACGCTGCCCTCAAAACCTGCGTTTTGTGCAATAGCGCGAATTGGAGCCTCAACAGCCTTGCGAATAATAGCAATGCCGACCTCTTCGTCAGAGTCAGAAGCTTTAACGCTGTCAAGCGCAGACTGTGCATCCAGAAGTGCAACGCCGCCACCAGCAACGATACCCTCTTCAACAGCAGCACGAGTTGCCTGCAATGCGTCCTCAATACGAGACTTAGTCTCTTTGAGCTCTGACTCAGTTGCAGCGCCAACCTTCAGAACAGCAACGCCGCCAGAGAGCTTAGCAAGACGCTCTTGGAGCTTCTCGCGATCAAAGTCAGAATCAGCACGCTCAAGCTCAGCCTTTACGATGTTGATGCGATCTTCGATAGCTTGCTTGTCGCCAGCGCCGTCAACGATCAAAGCAGAATCCTTGGTTACTTTAACCGTCTTTGCGTGACCGAGCATATCAACGCGAGCGTCAGCCATGGTCATGCCAAAGTCTTTGTCGATAACCTGTGCGCCAGTAACTGCAGCAATGTCTTCCAGGATGCGCTTACGACGATCGCCGAAGCCCGGGGCCTTAATAGCAACGCAGTTAAACGTGCCACGCAGCTTGTTCAGCAAGATGGTGGCAAGTGCTTCACCCTCTACGTCCTCTGCAACCATAAACAGCGGACGGCCAGACTTCATGATCTCCTCAAGCAGCGGAACCATGTCATTGATGTTGGTAACCTTTTGGTCGGTCAGCAAGATATACGGATCATTGAGCACTGCTTCCATGCGCTCCATGTCGGTAGCCATGTACGGTGAAATGTAGCCACGCTCATATTGCATACCCTCAACGATATCCATATCAATACCGAAGGTCTGGCTTTCCTCAACAGAGATTGCGCCGTCTTTACCAACAGCCTCCATTGCCTCAGCAATCTTCTCGCCGATAACAGCGTCACCTGCAGAAATGGTGCCAACGTTTGCAATTTGCTCCTTGGTGGAAACAGGGGTTGCGTCAGCCTTGATAGCCTCAACAACTGCATCCGTTGCCTTCTGGATACCACGGCGAATACCCAAAGCATCTGCACCAGCGGTTACGTTGCGAAGACCCTCAGATACGATAACGTCTGCAAGCAGGGTTGCGGTGGTCGTACCGTCACCAGCAACATCATTGGTCTTAACAGCAACTTCGCGAACAAGCTGAGCACCCATGTTCTCAACCGGATCCTCAAGCACGACTTCCTTTGCTACGGTAACACCGTCGTTGGTGATCAGCGGAGCGCCATATGACTTCTCGAGTGCAACATAGCGACCCTTCGGGCCAAGCGTCACCTTTACGGCGTCAGCCAGCTTGTTTACGCCAGCTGCAAGTGCGCTACGCGCATCTGCCTCAAATTTAATTTCCTTAGCCATGAATATGGCTCCTTTCTAAATAATGCTCACTAATGTGCTGAGCTAAGAGTTTGAGCTGATATATCTCTTAAAGGCTTATGCAAAAACGGCATACAAATCATCAGCGCGAAGAATCAAAACATCTTCGCCGTCCACTGAAATCTCAGTGCCACCAAATTTGCCATAGACAACTTTGTCGCCCACCTTGACGGGAACTGGAACCATGTTGCCATCTTTGTCCATCTTGCCGTCGCCTACTGCCAGAACAATACCGCTCTGGGGCTTTTCCTTCGCCTCACTGGCGATATACAGACCCGATGCCGTTGTCTCTTCGGCTTCGTCCTGCTTGACGATCACGCGGTCTCCCAGAGGTTTCAGGTTCATAGCGCTGCCTTCCTTTCATGTTGTGCCATACGATCAAGGCGATATGCCTTGCGTTAACCACTCAGTTGGTTTGATTGCTAGCACTCAAAGTCTAAGAGTGCTAAACAGCTTTGTTTACTATAACACCCTGCCACTCAAATGCAAGGAAATTCACGGAATCATACGCAAGAGTTTACGGGTGCACACGACATGGATACACATCTGCGCGAAAGCGGGTCGGGATGGGGTTGTGTTTGCGAAAGCGGGTCGGGGTAGGATTGTGTTTGCGAAAGCGGGTCAGGATGGGATTGTGTTTGCGAAAGCGGATCTACGCGAAAGCGGGTCCGGCAAAAGACAGCTTTCACAATTTTAGCGACCGCCGGTTTTAACCAAACCGCTTTCATAAGCGCGAATAACCAGCTGCGCCCTGTCATGCGCATCAACCTTCGCCATAATGCGGGCAAGATGCGTTTTGACTGTTGCTGGCGAGATAAATAACTCAGCACCGATCTCGTCATTTGAAAGACCTCGGGCAACCAGACGCAAGATTTCACGCTCACGATCCGTAAGAGTCTCAAGCCCCTCGCCACGTCGATAACTAAACGACGTATTAGGTCGCGTGGCCACAAAATTCTCGATTAGCCTGCGCGTAATAGACGGCTCAATGAGGGCATCGCCCGCTGCCACCACGCGCACCGCCGCTACAATTTCATCGGGGTCAGCATCCTTTAACAAAAACCCGCTTGCTCCCGCAGCAAGCGCCTCATATACATATTCATCGTGGTCAAACGTTGTCAAAATAAGCACATGCACCGCGTCCAACTCAGGATCTCGTCGAATCTCACGGGTGGCTTCAATCCCATTTTCGTGCGGCATGCGAATATCCATGAGCACCACATCAGGGCGAAGACGCTGTGCCAACGCAACCGCCTCTTTGCCATCGCGCGCTTCCCCTACAACATCAATTCCGTCATAACTCATCAGCACCAGACGAAAACCGCTGCGCACAATATCCTGGTCATCAGCAATAAGGACACGAATATCAGGGCTTGCTTCACTCATGAGTGATCTCCTTTACTGTGCGCGCTTGTTCAGGAATGGGAATAAAAACAGCAACAACAAACCCCGGTGACGCCAATCTCGTTTCGCCATGTGCAGAACCATCCTGCGCAAGTCGAAGCAGTTCATGCGAAGCATGCGCAAGCCCCTCTGGCGCACCCGCATAAAACGAGCCACCAAGCACGCCAACGCGCTCCGCCATACCCGAAATGCCGTGACCTTGACCATCGGCAGAGACCGGCAGCGCCAATCCGGCGCGATTATAGTGCGCCTGTCCTGCATATCCGCGCCCATTATCGCGAACCAAAAGGCCAGCTCCGTAAGTATCTTGCGCCAGCTTAATCAGCGCAAAATCAGCGTGCGAATGGCGAACAATATTAGTGGCGGCTTCGCGCAAAATACCAAACAGCGCCATATCCACATGCGCCGGCACGCTCGCGCGATCATAGTGCGTTGTATCAAGCTCAACGACAATTCCTGCGCTCTCCAAAAAAGACACCACATCTTGCAGACGCTCCGTTGAACCTGTTGGCATCATCTCAGGATTGTCCTCGCCCTGGCGAAGCACGCCAATCATAGATCGAATGTCTTCGAGGGCGGACTTAGAGGTAGAGCGCACCGTTGCAAGCGCCTGACGTGCGGCTTCGGGGTTTTTATCCAACAGACGCTCAGCTGCTGCGGCTTGAATACTCACTGCCGAAAGTGAGTGTGCAGTAATGTCGTGCACCTCACGCGCAATACGCACGCGCTCTTCCTCTACTCGACGTGCCGCTTCTTCCTCGCGCGTCCGCTCCGCTTCTCTTACGCGTTCTTCGGTCTCGTGAACATAGGCTTTGTGAGTTTTATAGGCATACCCCGCAATGGCAGCCGCAATCATGATTGTCGTGTTCTGGAATCGGGTAAAGAAAATAAGACTCGGAGAGCCAAACGGTGTATCAACAAACATAAGGCCCACTACCGCAACAAAAGCTGCCACGATCGTTTGAATGCGCCCCTGCTCAACAGCAATGGTAAACAGTGCTATAGCTGGTCCAATTATACTGAGCGAAAGTCCTGCGTTTTTCGTCTGAAGTACAAGGTAGGCTCCAAAGCACCACAAAAAGACAATCCAGGGTATTTTCCTGCGTACGATTAACGGAACACAGGTCAGCGCTAATGCTAAAAATGCCGCCGTCGTGGGAACGACATTAACCATGCCAAGGTACTGACGAAAAGCAAGATCGGGAACGACAATTGACGAGGCTGTCACCATAAGCTGAATGCAGCCAAACGAAAAAGCTACTGCTGCAATGGTTACATCAATTGCCCAGTCGCGAACAGTCATTTCACGTTTGTTGTAAAAAATGCTCGCGATATTCACGTCTCGCCATCTCTTTTCGTCGTCTCTTGCAGAGCTTAAGCCACGTAGGCTGAACCAAGTGCCCACACCATAGCTGCACTAGTTTCCTGAACTGCTGGCTTCAACTTGACTCTTGCGCTCATTGAGCTTATCCACCAACGCGCGCCCTGTCAGCATGCCAAATGCACCATTTGACGCCAAGCCCTGGCCTCCTTTAGCGGCCGCTGACCCACAGCAATACAATCCCACAATTGCTTGACCAGCAGCATTTTGAACTTGCCCCGTGTCATCGGTTACTACTCCACCGTGCGTCACACAGCGAACGGGAATTTGCTTAAAAGCATAATAAGGCGCCTCAAGCGAAACCCACTGCGATGTTCTGCCAAGTGAATCCTTCTTGTCATCAACCATCTTTTCGTATGCTTCAAACGTCTTCTCAAGCTGCTCAGAAGGAATATTGCACCCGCTTGCCAAAGCAGATAGATCATCATATGGCCCATAGGTTCGCGTTTTATAACTGCTGACAACCTGCGCAACACTTCGCGACTGGCTTCCCTCCGAAAGCGCGTTGGTAAAAATAGTCCACCAAAAGCCATCGTAGGCAACCACACAAGCACGTGCCGATGCCGTCATGGTGTCTTCTGGGGCAATGCGTTCTCCGAGCGGGCTTACATCAAGCGTCGGGCCAAAAAGGCCCCATGCTGCAACAGCGGGCACATCGGAAGTCAAAACGATAGCATTATCCATACCCGATAGCTGACCGCCAACTCCTTCGCACAGCAGTTGACCTTGACCGTCACTTGCCACGGTATAACATCCAACACGCACCCAATCTGGCGCGTAGGCATTCACCAAAGCCTGGCTGCTGACAAATCCGCCCGTTGCCATGACTACATAAGCTGCGCGGATATCCTTAATATCACCTTGATCTGCGGAAACAAACCGTGCTCCGCATATCTCTCCTTTATTGTTGCTAATGAGTGCACAGCAGGTATAACCCGTCTGAAACACCGCGCCAAGCGACGTTAACGTATCACGCAACGGACCAAGAACGCTTACCATATCTCCAATGCCATTTTTGGGAAGCAAGATTCCTTCATTGACGCCATCGTCGCTATAGGTTTTTGGATCGGCAAACACCGATGCACAATCATCCGCTAACACATCAGCCCATTCGCCACTGGCCTCAAAAAGCTTGCGGGCGAAATCAAGCTCGGAATAGTTCTCACGTTCAAGCTGGGCTTTGCGTTTATCCCACAGTTGAGAAGCTGTAGCTTTGATGCCGGCTTTTTCTTGCGTTTTGCTTCCAGCCACATACATGATGCCATCAGACTCATAGCTGTCTCCGCCAAGCTTATCTTGCTTCTCGCAGAGTGTCACCTGATACCCTGCCTGCAATAGCGGCAAGGCACACGACAAACCGGTGACACCTGTTCCTATGATAAGCACATCTGTTGTTGAGTTAAATGACACCTCTGGCTGATCAGCAACACCAAAAGTCTCTTGAGACGATACATCTGAATCCGTCTCTTCTTCAACAACCGTAGAAGGCGTACAGCCGCTCAAAAGCGTCGGCGTTGCGCATGCTGCCGCCGAAAGCCCAACTAACTTAAAAAATGCTCTGCGCTCCATAACGCCTCCCCTCTTATGAATAAAAACGCGCCGAAGGGTAAGGCGGTTCAAGCGCACGTTTGAATTCGCTTGCCTGCACACGACGCAATACACTGTTTACCTGCGACGCATCAAATCCAGCCTCCACCAACGCTTGCTCGTTAAACCCGCGTTCGATATGCGCTTTTAGAATCTGATCCAAAGCATCATAGTCAATACCCAAACTTGCCTCGTCGCATTGATCGGGCGCAAGCTCAGCACTTGGCGGCTTATCAATGGTATTTTGCGGAATGGGCGCACAAGCCAAACAACATGAGTAAGTTGGCACGTGTTCATTTCGCCACCGAGCCAATTGGTATACCTCTGTTTTATAGAGGCCACCCAAGACGGCGAAGGCTCCAGCTGTATCTCCGTACAGCGTTGAGTAGCCCATCATAGCCTCACTTTTATTGCCGGTATTTAAAAGCATCCAGCCATAGGTGTTTGAAAGCGCCATCAATACAATCATGCGACAGCGTGCTTGCGTATTCTGTGCAGCAAGCCCCGAAAGCTGACCACCACATGGCGTGGCAAGCGCACGGGCGAACGCCTCATACGGTTCACAGATTGATACCGTTTCAGTATGCATGCCAAGACGTTTTGCCAGTTCTTGCGCGTCATCAACCGAGTGCGTAGACGAATACGGGCCAGGCAGTAGCACACCGTGCACGCGCTGCGCGCCCACAGCATCAGCCGCCATCGTGGCCGCAAGCGCTGAATCAATACCACCTGACAAACCAACGACAACCTCAGTAAAGCCACATGAATCCATGAATGTCTTCAGTTCTGTCACACACAGTTCGTAACGCTGTTCAGCATCCATGTGGTAACTCCTTACTATTGCACCGCGCGAATCTTGTCAGCCAACCACTCTGCCCATTCGTGTACGCCTTGCTCTTTCGTGGCAGCAATGCGGAAGATGGGTGCCTGCGGGTTCAGTTGATTAACCGAGCTCGTGAAGGCTTCTTCGTCAAAGTTGAACACCGGCAACGTATCAACTTTGTTCAAAATGACCGCCTCAGCTGCTTGAAATACGCCAGGGTACTTCAGTGGCTTGTCGTCTCCTTCAGGAACCGACAAGATCATTACCTTCATATTTTCGCCCAAATCGAAGTCGGTTGGACATACCAAATTGCCAACGTTTTCAATAATGATAAGATCAAGGCGTTCCAGATCAAGCATGTCAATTGCGCGCTTGAGCATAGCGCTTTCCAAATGACACGCACCTCCTGTGTTGATCTGTACAGCAGGTGTCCCTTGCGCCTTGATGCGCTCTGCGTCTACGCTGCTGGCAATGTCGCCCTCAATAACGGCAATGTTAAACTCGTCGCGCAACGCATCAATAGTTGCCAAAATTGTTGAAGTTTTACCTGATCCGGGGCTTGCCAGAAGATCAACCACAAAGACGTGGTTATCAGCAAAACGCTGGCGAAGTTCAGCTGCTAATTGATCATTTTTATCTAAAATGGGTTGCTTTAAGTCAATATGTGCCACGATTTACTCCTTAGATACCTTGCAGAGTTTGCTTGATGTGATTATTACGCACGATCAGATGATGCGCCCAGAGAAGCACTCTCTTCGGTGTTCTCTGTACCTTTATCGGGAAGATCAACCTCAATGGAGTCAATTTGAAGCTCTCGTCCTTCTAAAAGTTGCGTAGCAAAACTGCCGCATTCTGGACAAAGCATATGAAACCGATCATGAGTATAGATTGCGCCACATTCTAAACATTTACTTTTTGGTGGAATCATATTGATGGTGAGCTTTGCACCTTTGCTCAGATCAGAGCCTTCGCTTAATACCTCAAATGCAAACTGCAAAGCATCCTCAATGGCTTCGGTCATCTCGCCTACCGAAAGTGTTACTTCAAGCACCTGAGTGGCACCGGCTTCTCGTGCTGATTTTTCGACCGCATCCATAACGCCGGTCATAATTCCTAATTCGTGCATGGCACTCCTCACGCCTCCGAGCACTTGTTATACGAAAGAGCCCGCGCAGACGCGGGCTCTCAAAAAACTTCCGAAAGCGTTCGCCTATTTCTTCTTGAGCGCTTTTTTCTTAGCCGCTGCTTTAGCCTCGGCAGCCTCATCAGCCTCTTCTTGTGCAATCTGAGCATTTTGCTTCTTAATGCGCTTCGCTAAAACCACACGCGCAATCAGCAAACTGCCCTCATACAGTGCAACCATAGCTGCAAACATGAGCAGCATGGTAACCGGCGAAGCATCAGGTGTTGCCATAGCCGAAACAACCATGAGCACAACATATACCGTACGCCAACTATTGCGTAACTTCTTATAAGGCACAACGTCAAAGATAACCAGATAAAAGATTACAAGCGGCAACTCAAAAGCAAAGCCGAAGCATATTTCAAACTTGATAATGATATCCACATACGACGACATACGTGGAGCCACATAGCCCAAACCTAGCGCCTGATCAGTAAGCCACTGGAATGCGGGGTTTAAGATGATGGCATAGCAGAATACGGTGCCGAAAATAAACAAAGCAACCGCAGCTGCAAACGTGGGGATAAACCACTTGCGCTCGTTGGGCTTTAAAGCTGGCAAGAAGAATGCAAGAATCTGCCACAAGATAACCGGTGCGCAAGCCACAATGGAGGCCCAAATGGAAATCTTGAAGCGCACTGCAAACGCCTCAAACGGATCAATAGCCTGCAAAGAGGCAAAACCGTTAGCGTCAGTAGGTAAAAATTCAGCAATAGGGAGCAGCAAAAACTGGCCAATCGTTGGCGTGGCCATATAGAAAATAACAACCGCAATGGCTAAACAAGCTACGATGCGCACCAAGCGCATGCGAAGCTCACCAAGGTGGTCAAAGAGGGGCATTCGCGCCGGTCCGATAGGCATAGCTTATTCCCCTTTCTTTTCTTGAGCGGCTTTTGCGGCAGCTTCTTCAGCTGCTTTCTTCTTGTTAGCCGCACGTGTTGCAGCAGCTTTTTTTGCTGCAGCTGAACGAGCAGCGGCTTTTTCAGCATCTGTCTTCGGGGCCGCTTTCTTTGCTGGCGCCTTAGAAGCAGACTTAGCTGCAGGCTTCGCGGTCGAAGTAGACTTAGTGGTTGATGCAGACTTAGCTGCAGGTTTTGTATCCGAAGCAGGTTTAGCAGTTGCAGACTTAGCGGCGGTGGCAGGCTTTACCGCAGTGGTTGCCGGTTTAGTGCCATAAAGCTTCGCCGGATCGGGCTTTGCGGCAGAGTCAGCTGCCGGTTTAGCAGAGCTGGTCGCAGGCTTGGCAGTTGTAGCTGCAGGCTTCGCGGCCGATGCAGGTTTGGCAGTGGTGGCTGCAGGTTTAGCAGCGGCAGCGGGCTTCGCGGCAGCACTTGCTGCTGGCTTCACAGCTGCACCCGCAGCGGCCTTTGCAGCGCGCTCTTGCTTAGCGGCCTCTTTTGCTGCCTCTTCTTCAGCAGCCTTTTTAGCAGCGCGTTCTTTTTCGTAACGAGCCTTGCGCTCACTAAAGCTTTCATTTTTGGCAGGAGAAGCTGATGAGGTGGATGTCGCTGACGACTTTTTGCTCTGGGCAGCGTCATCCTTTTTCTTATCTGACTCTTCCTTTTCGTCAGATTCGCCAATCTTTGAAAGCGCATCCAACGGATTTTTGAACGGTTCATCAGAGTTGGGGTCGTAAACCTCAGTCTTGATTACTTTATTCATCTCTTCCTGGGCGTCACGGAATTTTCCAATTGCTTTACCCAGGGTTTTTGCAAGAGCTGGCAGCTTATCGGGTCCAAAAATCAAAAACCCGAACAGCAGAATGAGAAAAAGCTCGAATCCACCGATACCAAACAAGGCAATCCCCTTTGCACGGATTTTGTCACAACAATTTCACCACGTTACAACGCGGCAACGATACATAATACCATAGGCAAAAACGCCATGATATCTAACAAGCTATTTTCATGATTTGCCAACACCGCAACTGGCAACACGTTTTATGCCGCACCGCCACCAAGAAACGCCAAAGCAACAGTTGGAATGCCTAACGCAAGCACCAATATCACGCATACAATAATGGTGAAGATTTTCTTCCCGCGCGCTTCTGCCTCACGACGCGCCTTTTCGCGCTTTTCGCGCTCCTCAGCAGCCTTGATGCGTTCAGCTCTTTGCTTTGCGGTTACTTTCTGGTTTGTACCCATGGTCTCTTTCCTCGATTAATCGCGCAATTTACCGCGAATCTCAATAACTCGAGCAATGCTGCGAGCAACTTCAACGCCCACATTCCACTTATTCGTTTCGTACAGCGGCACACCAGCAACCATAGTCATGAGCACGTCTGAACCAGTGCAGGTGTTAACCACTGCAGACACCGGATCGGTTGTGGGTGTTTGATGAGAGCCTGATAAATCAACCGCAATGATGTCAGCACATTTGCCCACTTCAAGCGAACCGATCTTGTCGTCAAGCCTGAGCGCACGCGCGCCACCCATCGTTGCCATTTCAAGCATGGTAGCAGATTCCAAAAAGGTGCTGGTGTTAACTGCACGCTGAACCAACATGCCCAGACGCATCTCCTCAAACATGTCTGTTGAATCCGTGGCGGCTGGAGAGTCAGTGCCTAATCCCAAACGCAGACCAGCGCGCAAGAATTCACTCATAGGAGCAACCCCCATGCCAAGTTGTGCATTAATGCGCGGACAAACACCAACGGCAACATCATATTTCTTGAGCTTTTGGATGTCTTTCTCATCCACATGCACACAATGGATTGCTAACACATTTTCAGCTTCAAACGCGCCCCAGTTAAGTGCATAGCGAACAGGAGTAGTTCCCGTTGGCAGCCAAGGTGGCACCTCAACATATCCGCGTTTGTCATCCATAACATGAACCGCAAATGGCGAAGAACCATACTTAATAAAGTTGAATTCTTCGCGATTTCCCGCCATATGCATTGCCACCGGAAGATGCTCTCGATTAGCCAGTTCAGTGACACGACCAAACACCGACGGATGGCAAGCATACATAGCAGCAGGTGCAATACCTATAGTCACGCGCTCAGGATCAACCTCTTCGCGCCAGTGCAAGATGTCATTTTCGGCCAGCCGCATTGCATAATCAACGCGGCGCTTATCCATAGCGCCTACCTCGCGATAAATCACGCTGCGCAAACCCAACTTTTGCGTTGCCGTTGAAGCTGCACCCGTTGCGGTAATATCAGCAACACAGGTGATACCACTTGAAAGCGCTTCAAGACCGCCAAGAATTGCCGAATCGTACCAATCGGCAACATCAAGTTTGTTGCTCGTTTCTACCAGCGACATAATCCATGTCGTATAAGGCACATCGTGCACAATGCCACGAATTACCGCATTCTCCAAATGAGTGTGCAGGTCGACCAAACCGGGCATAATTGCGGCACTGCCAAAATCTTTAACCTCTTCGTCAGGATAGCGAAGTTTAAGGCTCTCAACAGGGCCAATGTCGCGAATTAAACCATCGCGCACCAAAATTGCGCCATTCTGAAATGGTTCAGACGTGATGGGAAGAATATATTGCGCGGTGAGCAGCATATTTGTTCCGCCTATCTCATCGGGAATCGTTAAACGAACATACTAACATGCACGATACTGCTTTTTTATGAGCGCTAAGCGCTAATCGGTCATTGTCAACAATAAACGCGTTATACTAACCGCCATGGAATCACTAGATATGACATACATTCATGCGCCCGCAACTTATGATTTTCGCGAGCGCTCTATTATGTACGGCCCTGTTTCAGACATGGTGCCCTCAACGCCCATTTTTGAGATGTATCCGCTTGGACTCACTACGCTTTGCGAATATCTGGAACGTCACGGATTGCGCGCACGCATCTACAACCTTGCATCCATGATGCTGCATAAAAAGAATTTCGACGTAGAGGCTAATCTGGCAAAACTTGATTCACGCATGTTTGGAATTGACTTGCACTGGATGCCGCACTGCCATGGATCCATTGAAGTGACGAAGATTCTCAAGCGTCTTCACCCACACACCCCCATCTCGTTTGGCGGTTTATCTTCGTCAATCTTTCACGAAGACCTTATCAAATATGACTGCATTGATTATGTCTTTCGCGGAGACTCAACCGAAGAACCCATGCGCATGCTCATTGAGCGCGTTGCGCGCGCAGAGCGTACGCACACTGCCGTGGGCGACTTATCAGATATTCCAAATTTGACTTGGAAAGACGCCTCAGGTGCTATCCATATCAACCCTCTCTCATGGGTTCCCGATGACATGAATGCCATCTCTATGGACTACGCCTATCCCATGAAAGGCGTGCTTCGCCACCATGATATGACCAGCTACCTTCCTATGAAAGGTTGGCTGTCATACCCTGTTACTGCGGGGTTGTCATGTCGCGGGTGTGCGCGCAATTGCGCAACATGCGGTGGAAGTGCTTATGCGTTTCGCAATCACTTCGGACGCAGACGCGTGGCGTGGCGCGATCCGTCTCTTTTGATTCGCGATATTCAAAATGTGCAAAATCATGTCTGGGGTCCCATTTTTGTATTGAATGATTTCTTGCAAGCGGGAGAGGCATACACACACAAATTTATTACGGGACTTAAAGACAAGGTTCGCAATCCCATTGGATTTGAGTTTTTCGGACCACCCCCCGGCGGCGACGATTTTTATTCGCTTTTGGATGAAAACCTTGATAGCTGGTCAATTGAGATTTCTGCCGAAAGCCATGATGATGATGTTCGCGCGGCGTTTGGTAAAGGTCACTACACCATGGCCGAGCTGGAAGAAACTATTGTTGATGCGCTTTCGCACCCTAACTGTGAGCGGTTCGACCTCTACTTTATGACAGGCATCCCCAAGCAAACCGCTGCAAGCGTGCGTGAGACGGGCGCCTATGTGCAACATCTCTACGAACGCGTGAACTACGATCCGCGTCTTGTAGTAATGACCTCGCCCATGGCGCCATTTCTGGATGTTGGCTCCATTGCATTTGATAATCCAGAGCAATTTGGCTACAAATTGCGCGCGCGAACATTTGAAGAGCATCGCAAGCGCATGATTTTGCCGTCATGGAAACACATCATGAACTATGAGAGCGTGTACATGTCAGCAGATGAAATGGTGGATGCAACTTATGATGCGGCGCTGGACATCAACCGCATTAAAGGTGAACACGGCATTTTGGACGCGGGAATGGCCGCAGGAGTGGATGCACGCATTCGTCAAGCACGCGAGCAAATGAACCGTTTGGATGACGTGCTCTACAACGGCACAGGTCGCATTGATAAGCGGCTTGCCCAGCTCAAAGAAGAGTTTGAACGACTCTCAGAGAGCACAGTTGCTGAAAAGTCAGAATTGAACTGGGCTTTCGACGTTAAACCTACCCACGTTGCGCATTTAGCCAAACTCTGGATTACGAACGAACCCGCCAATTTTGCCTCACGCCTTGGTGGGAAATGGCGAAGCGCTGCAAGTGACTTTGACTATCCCGATCAAACTAATGGCGAACTTTCGCCCGCCTTTAACGCGGATGGCACGCCCAACACAAGTGCTCGTGGTACTAAGGCAGACGGCATGAGCGACGGTCGCGCAGTTGCCGATGAACAGGGTGTTCAAGTAGCAGCATTTGGCAGCGTGGTGGCGCCAGGTTTCTCGGCTACAAACACCAACAACGCCTTCGATGCCTCCATTGCTCACCTTGAAGCAGGTCGCGCTGGCACTGCTGTTGAGGCGGGAGTTGCAGCTATCCGTGAAGAACAGCTTCGCACCGTGGAACCTGATCCACTGCTTGCGCAAATGATTGCTGAGGAGCAAGAACGCGCCGAAGCTCAGGCAAGCGCAGAAAGTACGCACGCACACCCTCGCGTGCGTGATGCGGGCGGCCTCAAAGGTGCGGGTGGACGAGCAGGTGCACGCGACGCTCGCAAGCTGGATAAACTTCGCGATCGTAAGAATTAGCCAAAATGGCGAAAGCGCATGTTGCAGCATATCGTGATAGCATGATCTGTGCACCATGCAAGAACATGAAAGGATGACCATGACCGCGCTCTACGAGGAACTCATTGTAGACATCCCCGATTATCCAACTGAAGGCGTTGTCTTCAAAGACATTACTCCGGTTATTGCTAATCCTGAAGCATTTGCGCAGGTCATAGATGGCATTGCTACTCATTTTGCCGATCTTGGCATAACGAAAGTTATTGGCGCTGAGGCGCGCGGTTTCATCATTGGCGCCCCGGTGGCATATCAGTTGGGCGCAGGTTTTGTCCCTGCTCGCAAGCACGGCAAACTCCCGCGTGAGACGTTTCGTGCGGATTATGAGCTGGAATATGGTCATGATGCACTTGAGATTCACCAAGACGCGCTGTGTGCTGAAGATCGCGTTTTGATTGTTGACGACCTAATTGCTACGGGCGGCACGGTTCGCGCGCTGGTAAAGCTTGTAGAAGATACTGGCGCCGAACTGGCTGGACTTGGCTTCTTCCTTGAGCTTGGCTTTTTGTCACCTCGCGCAAAGCTTGCCGAGGTCACGAATGCCGAAGTGTTTTCGCTCGTTAACGTAGAGGCTTAAGCGATAAGCGTTTGAACTGCGGGTTACGAGTCTTCTCACGTCCACGCTTTCACCCAAACCCGCACTACCAAATCTTTCGCACCAACCTTCATGGAAATCTCCTGGATCACATTTGCTATTGCCTGTCCGCTCTGCTTTCTTGCTGGCATCCTGAATGCCTCCGCAGGAAGCGGCGGCTTGATCTCATTGCCTGCTTTTATGATTGCCGGACTTCCCCCTCATCTGGCCATTGGCACCAACAAGCTTCAGGCAGTCATGGGAATGGCAGCCGCCAATGTCCGTTTTATCAGAGGAGGCTACCTTAATTACAAACTAGCACTTCCTTCAATTCTTTCGGCAATTATTGGTTCGCTGATAGGCTCAAATCTTTCGCTTGTCTGCAATGAAAGCGTGCTTTCGTATCTCATATTCGCCATTTTGCCTTTCGCCGCATTTTTTGCCCTGAATAAAAAGACCTTCACCAATTCTCAGGGGCGCTCTTCACATGAAAGCGCCCAAGATGTCCAGCTCACGCACAAGACCTACCTTATTGTTTGCGTTTTTGCTGCCATTATTGGATGCTACGACGGCTTTTATGGTCCTGGTACAGGTACGTTTCTCATTATCGCGTTCACGGCTTTTGCACACTTGGAAGTACGCATGGCAAGTGCGCAGGCAAAAGCCATCAACTTCACTACCAATCTCACGGCACTTATCGTCTTTATCGCGAGCGGGAATGTACTCGTTTTAGTGGGACTTGCCGCAGGTGTCTGCAACATTGTGGGTTCTTGGATTGGTGCGGGGCTCGTTATTGATTTCGGTGCAAAAATTATGCGCCCAGCGCTGGTTATTGCGCTTGTCCTTATGCTGCTCAAAGTACTCGGGTTATATTAGCGGTCCTCTTAACAGTAGAATTTAAAGCGCCTCGGTGCGCGTGCGCTCGAAATCAGCAATGAGATCAATAACATCTTGCTTTTTATGTACATCAAGCTTTTTATAGAGCGCCTTTGAGTAACTCTGCACAGTATTCGGAGATAAATAGAGCGTACCCGCAATCTTTTTTAGGCTATGTCCCTGAGAAATCAGTGCAGCAATTTCGGTTTCGCGTTCAGTTAGACCATACTGTGGAGCCAATTCGCGCCACAGATCAAGCGGGGTTGTCTCGGAAGGTTTTGCTTCTGCAGGCATTTCGCCATTGAGGAACAAAAACGAGGCAACCATGAGCATAAAAGCTGTGATGAGCGAAAAGAGCGTCAGTTGGTTCGCCAAAGAAACATTGAGAAACTGAGCAAGCGCAGGGACCAATAAATAGCTAAATAGCGAAGAAATGGTTTCTCCAATCACATAAAACAGACTGAAAAGTACGATAGGGTCAAATCGCCGTTGAGCTGCGGTTTGCGATAGCACCACCCAAAGAAAGAGGCTAAAACACGTACGCCCTGCAATAACGAGAGTACGCGCAAAAGAATTCAGCGAAGCACTTTGCTGCCCCAAAAATGCAACAAGAAATAGACCACCGAACAAAAGAAGTGCAAGGAATCCCCAAATCTTTCGGTACATACCTAAAGTATGCGCACGTGAAAGAACCATGACCATAACGATTGTTGCCGTGATGGCCGTAACAATATGGGTCGGGATCATTGTTGGCACAGGGACAGCCCCAATGATGCCATTATTTAAAAATCCACGAATTACTCCCCCGGCAAGGAGAAACAGTGTGAGAAAACCAATTTGCCGCATTGGTATATCTTGAAACGACAAATCTGTAGGAAGCGATGTGCCTTCATGATAGCTAAGCTGCAGCAACATCCAGAAAAGTCCCGAAACTGCCGGCCCGGCAACAGGAACAATGTATGTAAGATATGGCAAAAGGCTGAGCGCTGAAAGTGGCAACGCAATCAAAAATCCTAGAAAGACTGGAAGCAATGCGCTCCCTCGTTGCGTCCGCGCGATGACGCACCCCCACGCAGGAACGACAAGCGCAAACCAAGCTGCATAAAGAACCAGCGAGACAGCAATAACCGCCTTATCCGCTGCCTCAAATAGCTCCGCTTTGGTCATAACATATGCCGCAAGCGATGCCACAATCGAGACGATAAATACCAAAGAGACGTGTGCTGCAAAAAGCTTTGCAATATGAAGCCGATTAACAATAATCATAAGACTGCAAACCAGCACCAGCATCAAAAACAGCAAATAGAAAAGTCGTGCACTATACAACGTTCCAAACGCGCTTTCGTGAAACAGCAGACCAATGCCGTCTTTGCGAAAAACTGGCCAGAAAAATGCCGTACCAAGCATAAGGTATGTAAACTGCGCTCTATTCATATCTTCATGATGCCCTAAACGCCTTTTTGTGAATACCCATGTTTTATGTGGTTGGAAACCTTGCCTTCATGGGCGGCAAAAAAGTTTGTTGTCAGAGATGATGAGTCCGTCATGAACCTTGAGGAAATGACTCACACACAAGGAGGACTATTATGAAACGACGCGACTTTCTCAAGACGGCAACTCTTGGAGCAGTTGGAGCTGCATCAGCCTTAGCACTTGGCGGCTGTTCACCCACTACTCCTGATGCCAAAAACGCTGAACTTGGCACAACTGGAGCTGAATTTCCGCCCGGTCTAACCGCAGAAGACTTTGAACAATCTCCGGTTGTAATTGAGCCTATTGACGACTTCATCGAAACGCATGACTACGACATCGTGGTCGTTGGCGCTGGCACTTCTGGCATGCCCGCTGCGCTGACTGCACTAGAAGAAGGTGCATCGGTTGCGCTCTTGCAAAAAGAAACTACCGCTATCGCCCAGGGCGCCATGTCTTCAGGCGTTGTGCTTTCTGAAAGCACAGAGCGCGGCAAACTTGGGTTTATGCAGGCTTACCGCAAAGAGTGCAGCTATCGCGTAAACACTGACCTCTTACAAACTTTCATGGATCATTCTGGCGAATGTGCCCTCTGGATGGCCAAGATGGGAGCCGAAGCGGGCTTTCCCGCAACGAGCATGCAGTTTTCTATTCGCACCTATCTAGACGATCAACCTATTGCACTTGCATCAAACATCTTTGGCAACAAACCCCAAAACAATCAAGATCTCTGCATTGCTCTTGCTAACTGGGGTGAAGCAAACGGGCTCGATATTTTTTACAGCACGCCAGCAGTTCAGTTGGTGGTGGACAACGGTGCCGTAACAGGAGTTATCGGTAAGACCTCCGACGGATACATTCGCTTCAATGCTGCCAAAGGCGTAATCTTGGCAACAGGCGATTACCAAAACAACGAAAGCCTGCTGGCGAAATGGTCTCCCGATTTGGTGCGTTTTGCCAAAAAGCAAGTAAACAAAACTGGTGACGGCATCCTTTTGGCCTCGCTCGCTGGTGGTCATATATGCCCCGTTGGGCACAGCAGGCAGATGCATGACAACGATTCCTGTCGTATGAATGGCGAACCTTTCTTGGCAGTCGACGTAAATGGCGAGCGTTTCATGAATGAAGAGATTCCTATGGCAAGCTGGGTTTGCACATTACTTGATCACAACAAAGAAGGCGATCCTGGCATGTTCTGTCAGATCTTCGACGACAACTACGAAGACCAGGTAAAAAGCTGGGGTGGCTCACCTATCACCCATGAGAAAATTTTAAATTGGGTTCCAGGTGCCGTAGACAAGCCGTTCAACGTTGATACAAGCCTTATCGATACTCATTTCTGCGATACACTGGATGAATTAGCTGAAGTTTTGGACATTCCAGCCGATGCTCTAAAGAAATCAGTAGAGCGCTATAACGAGTTGGTAGCAGCTGGCGCAGACGATGACTTCGGCAAAGACGTTAAATATCTCAAGCCCATTGACACTCCTCCGTACTGGGGTATTCGTCGCTGGGTACGCCTCACTGCTACCTGCAACGGTATTGCGGTTGACGGCAACTATCAGGTAATTGATGACGAAAACCAACCCATCGCAGATTTATATGCAGTAGGTTTTGGCGCCGGTAACCTTTGCGGTGGCGTTGATTGGAGCACCTATCTCAGCGGCATGTCGTGTGGTTCATGCATGACATCAGGACGAATTGCAGCTCTTCACGCACTAACCGGCCAACTTGAACCCAGCAATCCTGTTACCTGGGAAGACGTCAAGGATATGTACACTATTATGTAGATGCAATTTGCTCATCGTTTTCAGTTATTATCGCAGATCAGTGCAATTAGCTTGCCGGCATTTGCCCTTGAATAATCACTGATAATTCCATACAATATTGTCAATTTGGCAACGTTTTGGTTTTCGCCGGACGTTGCCATTTGTTTATGCAGCTTTAGAGTGCACGTTTGGGTTGTGCGCTCTAACGTTCAAACGAAACACATCACAAGCCACGGAGAAAGCCATGAAAACTCATCCAACGAAGCATAAAACACTCAGATGCGTCCTTGCAGTTGTGCTTGCATGTGGTCTGATGCTACCTAACGTAGCGCTGGCATCAGAAGATCGCACCGTCGAAAGCACACAATCCGACGCAACAAGCTTAAACCTAACTGTTACTGGTGGCACCGAAGGTGTTGATTATAAGTTTGAGGATGTTGCTTACGTGCGCACTTCGCGTAATGGCGCCAAAACCGTGACTAACAATCTCAAGAAGCTGGTCATCTTAAGCTCTACGCCGCTCACACTTTCAACCCCCGCAGACAAAACGTCGAATGCAACGATCTGGGTTAACCCGGGCGTACAAGCTAACCTTACGTTCAATAACATCAATATCAACTCTGATATCCCCTGCCACATTGAACGCAATCGCGACGAGAGCGGCGCAACCATCGAGCCCAAAACCAGCCTCCGCATCACCTTGGCGGCTGGCTCCAAAAATGTGCTTGATGCCACTGACGGACAGCGCTCTCCGGGCATCCATTGTGGTGAAGGCACCATCCTTATCATTGACGACGACATCCCTAACCAAGATACCGCTGGCAACGAAATTGTGATGGATCCAGAAAACTATCCTGGCACAATTCCTGCTGGAGTCTCCTTTGTTGCCAACGACGGCAAAACCTACACCGCAGGCACAACACCGGGTGATGATCGCTTGTCGCTCCTTGAAAGTACAAACCCAGGCTCACTGACGGTCACGGGCTCCAGAAATGTGTCCGGCATTGGCAGTGTTGAATTTGAGACCACCGGTGATATGTATTTCAATGGCGGTCAACTTGCCGTGACCGCCCGTGGTGCAGGAGACGGAACCAATGGCCGTGGCGCTGCTATTGGTGGCGGAAGCGCTGGTTGCGGCGGAAATATGTACTTCAACGGTGGCTCAATTGAAACATGGGCAAGCTACCACGGCGCATCCATTGGCGGTGGCGCTTGGGCGCATAACACGCAAAGTAATGAAAGCTACGCGTATCAATTCCAAGATACGTTTGATAACGGCTTAGTGAACTCAGCAAAAGGTAGCCCAGACGCCGTAGTTGCTGAAAGTAAAACATGGGCAGGTAACATCTATGTCAATGGTGGCTACATCGTTCCTCATGGCGACGCACATGGTAATGCCATCGGACAAGGCTGCTGTTCATGGAACAAAGATCACATCATTGTTATTGCAGGTGGCACTATACTTCCTGACACCTCAAAAGCTGAGGCAAAAGGTGGCAATCCACGATTTGATTGTGTTTCTATGGGCATCGGCGCTCAAGACGGTGCGGTATGCGTAATTGGCGGATCAGTCCGCATTGGCAAAGTTGAAGGTCGAAGCGATGAACTGTTCCAAGCGTTCATTAACGGTGCTGATAGCTATAACTCCGCTTTTGGCGTATATCCCGTTGACACCTCACTCACAAATAACCCTGCCGTATCAATGATTGCAATTGACCTTGGTGCCGAAGTAATCAAAAAAGACGAAAGTGGTAATCCTATCACCAAAGGTGACAACCCCATCATTGACTGGAAGCTCACCGTTGGCAATGTTGCCTACGAATACGGTGCTCCCGCGCAATTTACTGATGGCAAACTATATTTGTGGCTTCCCGCTGAAGCAACCGCACAGCAAATCTCTGTTACGCTTTCATACCTTGACGAAAACAATAAGGTGCAGCAGGTTAACCCCCTCTTCGCTAACCCTGGTCAAGGAACAACACTCAAGCGCTATATTGACTTCCCTCTTCCTGATGCCTATACCAACTCGCTCAAAAAATACTACGATGGAACCCCTCTTGCTTCCTATGATTTGAGCAAGAAGGAAAACTGGATCACCACAAAAGAAGAGATTCCCAAGGTAATCTCCGATCCGGATTCACTTACTTTTAAATATCAGCGATACACCAGCAAAGAAAACGGCGAGCCTATTGGTGCCGAAGTTGCATCAGGCGCAGATGGCAGCCCGCTCACCAGCATGCCCGCCGACGTTGGTATCATGCAATTCACGATGATCTCAACGCAATACTCCGCTTCAAAAGACCCTCTCTACGCTGACTTCGCAAACAGCTATTGGGGACACCGTGCAACTGGTTGGTGCGAGATCTTACCAATTGATTCAGCTATTGACTTAGTGGAAGCAAGCTGGGACGACGGCCAAGATGGTAGTATCCACGAGCCCGCACACGAGCAACTCACAGTTCACGCAACAATCAAAGCTGCAGAGCTTGATCCGGCTGGCAATAAAACCGCTGAAACCTGTCAGGCTCCACGTGGCTATATTCAACTTTATGTTGATAAAAAACCTGTTGGCGAACCGGTAAAGATGGTGTTTGAAGGCGACAAAGCTGAAGATGGCTCCATCATTGCCGCCAGCTCACCTCTGATTAATGCTCACGTTGTGCCAAACGGCAAAGGCTCTTACACCAGCTTTGATTATGTCTTTATTCCTGCCGAGAAAGACTTCTTGGTGCCAGATGCCACCACTGACGGCAAACACGAAGTGTCCGTGCAATTCCTGCCGCCAGCAGTAAATGACACCACCATGGTAGGCAACTATCTTGCAAGCGTAAACCCAGCTGAAGACCCTGATGCCAAAAACGCGGTAGTAGCCATTGAACCCATTGATCCTAAGGCTTCCGTTGATATGGAAAGCCCCAATGACACAGACAGCATTACGTCAAATCCGGCAACAAGCGACGGTGCTGATGGCAAGCTTATCAAAGGCATTATTACGGCAACCTACGCCAAGCATGATCCCGATGCTCCCAACCCCAATCGTCTTGAGCTCAAGTTGCACACGCCCTCATCAGGACCCATCACGGTGACCACTGCCGATGGTCGTATTATTGAAGCTACCATGGTAGTAGACGAAGACGGCAATCCTATTCGCGATGAAAATGGCGACATCACTATCTACGTTGACCCTGAGGCAGTTGGCAAGACAACTCTTACCATCAAGCAAGAACCCAACGGTGCATATGTTTCTACCACCTTTGAATACAAGGTGATCGTCAAGGCTGACCCTGGCATTGCTCCAAAGCCAAGCATCACCAAGCAGGCGAAAAACCTCACGCATCCTCAAGGTCCCACTCAGCCAGGAGATCGCATTAGCTATACCATTTCTGCTTCAAATGCAGCAGCTGGCTCCGCCCTTAACGGCGTAGTCATTACCGACGAGCTCCCCGCAGCACTTGTGCTTGATGAAACAAGCGTGAAGCTTTCAAATCCGGCCGATGACTTTACCGGTAAGCTTGAGAAGGCCGAAGCAGATCCCGTGGTTGGTCAATACACCTTAAGTGATGAAGCAGCAAATGGTAAGCGCACACTTGCAGCACCTGCTGGTGCAGTCTATGGCGAAGCAACTGCGGAACTTACCTTTGAGTGCACAGTCAAAGATGGTATTACGGGTCGTGATCTTGAGCTTGCAGACCTGGGTAATGTTGCTCAAGCCGAAGGCACGCGTGATAACCCCGAAGATCCTGACGGTCCACAAGTTCCCGTTGACCCGGTCACCACCGATCCCGTGTATCCCGAAGGCAGCCATCATGTTGTGCCAAAAGATCCAGCAGCTGAAGAACTTGTTGTTGAAATTACCGTAGAAAACACCACCAACCCCGATGCTCCACTCACACACGTGGGCGACATCTTGCACACCACAATCACCGCCAAAAATATCGGTGACCCGGAAAGCTGCGTTGGTGGCGTTACCGTGACCAACCCCCTCCCCACTGGCATTGAGCCGGTGCCCGGAACCATCAAGATCACTACACCTGATGGACGCGTAATCCCGGTGCCCGATAGCGCCTATGATCCCACAACGCGCACCATTTCTGTTGGCGGTGGAGACCTGTGGGGTGGCGAAGAGATTATTCTGGAATTCGATACCACAATTGGTCCTGATGCGGTTGGAACCACTCCAGAAAATGCTGGCGAAATCCACGGTACTATTCCGTCAACCGATCCGGACTTTGAACTGAAAGAGGTTGATCCAGGCAAACCTGTGACACCGCCCACTGATGAGCCCATCCTCATTACCGATCCCACCGACATTCCGCGTATCATTGGTGACGATCCTGCCGATGGTGACATTACGCTCACCAAGACTGCCGCTAATATCACACGTAATGATGGAACCACGCGCGTTGGCGACACTATTCGCTATACCATTGAGCTTGAAAACACCCATTTGGGAACCGCGTGGATGGATGCCGTTATTCGCGACAACATCCCTGTAGGATTGGAACCATTAAGCAACACCATCAAGCTCACGCTTCCTGATGGATCAACGGTGCCCGTCAAAGACGATGCCTATGATGTGGACACACGCATCCTTTCAGTAGTTGTAGGAGAAGTCATCGGCACGCAGAAGGTAGTGCTTGTCTTTGATGCTCTTGTTACCGAAGAAGCCCTTGATGCCAATATCGGCAACGTTGTCGTTGGTGTTGGCGTGCTGCCGTCAACATGGGATCCTGAAGCAGAGCATCCTACTGTTGGTGACCCGTTTACCCCTGAACAAGGTTGGACGGCATACGAGAAAGATGAAGCGCATCAAAGCGTTACAAGTGGAACTGCCTATGCGCCTGGTACCGACGAAAACGGTGGCGTTTTACCTGCCGATAATGCTGCTAACCATGATCCCGATGGCTCAGACAACAACACAGGTGGCGCCAATACGGGCACCTCAGGAGATGATGCTACGGGCGGCGCAAATCGCGGAGCAGACATTGATGATTCACGAACCATCAAAAAACTTCGCCTTGCCAAGACGGGAGATCCGCTCTTCTCGCTTGCAGGCGGTCTTGGACTTGCCGCCTTGGGTGCAGGAGCGCTCCTTCTCCGCGCACGCCGTCGTTTGAGCTAGCAAAAGGCTTTAAAGCAACTCTTTACAATAAAAGGTGCAGCTCTCAGGGCTGCACCTTTTTTGTGTTGCGTATTATCTACGCGTCAGGTTTATAAAGCGGATTGCAAACTACTCGTCCTCATCCAATCCCATATCATTGAGGTCTTCCAAGTTCAACTCATCTAGATTTCCCAGATCAAGCGCCTCTTCAACCTTGCATTCATAATCGCCATCAGCGTTGATGTCAATGAGTACGTGGCTGCGATCAAACAGCTTACCCTCAATAACGAGCTGTGCAATACGATCAACTACCTCACGCTGAATCAAACGCTTCAACGGACGAGCGCCATACACCGGGTCATAGCCATCAATGGCCAAATGCTCCATAGCTGCCGGCGACACATCAAGCGTCACGCGACGCGTAGCCAAGCGCTCGCGTACGTCGTTCAGTTGCAACTCAACGATAGGCTCCATATTTGCAATAGAGAGCTCGTTGAACGTCACAATATCATCAATACGGTTCAAAAACTCTGGCTTAAACGTTGCGCGCAATGCATCTTGAATTGCATTGGTGAATTCCGCCAGCTTCTTTGCTCCCTCTTCGGGAGTCATGTTCACAACGTCCTCAAGCATATCGCCCATGGTTTCGCGCTCGTGAGCTGCGCGCTCGCGAATAAACTGCGATCCAACGTTACTGGTCATGATAATAATGGCGTTCTTGAAGCTCACCACACGACCCTGACCATCAGTCAAACGGCCATCATCTAAAACCTGCAACAAGATATTGAAGACATCAGGATGCGCCTTCTCAATCTCATCAAGCAAGATCACACTATAAGGCTTGCGACGAACCGCCTCGGTCAGCTGACCGCCTTCGTCATAACCCACATATCCTGGAGGCGCACCAATAAGCCTCTGTACGCTGAACTTCTCCATGTACTCTGACATATCAATACGCACCATAGCACGCTCAGAGTCAAACAAGTACTCTGCCAGCGCTTTTGCAAGCTCGGTCTTGCCAACGCCTGTAGGTCCTAAGAATAAGAACGAACCAATTGGCTTATCTGGATCAGACAAACCAGCACGATTACGACGAATAGCGCCTGCCACCGAGCTAACTGCCTCATCTTGACCGATAACGCGCTCATGCAAAACCTTCTCCAGGTCAATGAGCTTTTCCATCTCGCCGCGCATCATCTTTTGAATCGGGATGCCCGTCCAAGTTGATACAACCTCGGCTATTTCGTCTTCTGAAACTTCCTCTTTCAGAATTGCGCCATCTTGCTGGCGAACATTCAAGTCATGCTCAGCCTGCTCCAGCTTTTGCTGCAACTCAGGAATTCGCGCATAACGAATCTCAGAAGCTTTTACCAGGTCTCCCTCACGGGTTGCGCGCTCCTCTTCAAGCTGCGCGCCTTCCAAATCAGCCTTGAGGTTTTGCACATACTCAATGGCATCTTTTTCATTGCGCCATTCAGCTTTACGCTTATCAAGCGACTCTTTAGCTGTTGCTATTTCCTTGCGAAGGCCTTCAAGACGTTCTTTGGAAACCTCATCATTTTCCTTCTTGAGTGCTTCCTCTTCAATTTGCATTTGTGTGAGTTTACGCTCAGCCGCATCCACCTCTTCAGGCATTGAATCAATCTCAATGCGCAAACGAGATGCTGCTTCGTCCATCAAGTCAATTGCCTTGTCGGGTAAGAAACGATCGGTGATGTAGCGGTTTGAGAGCTCAGCTGACGCCACAATAGCGGAGTCGGTAATACGAACGCCATGGTGGATCTCGTATTTCTCTTTCAAGCCACGCAAAATTGCAATAGTATCTTCAACGGTCGGCTCGGTCACCATAACCGGCTGGAAGCGTCGCTCAAGAGCAGCGTCTTTCTCAATGTACTTGCGGTACTCATCTAGCGTTGTTGCGCCAATAACATGCAACTCACCACGAGACAGTGCTGGTTTGAGCATGTTGCCTGCATCCATAGAACTGTCACCAGTTGAACCTGCACCAACGATGGTATGCAACTCATCAATAAACAAAATGACGCGTCCGTCAGAATCTTTTACTTCGCGAATAACAGCCTTAAGCCTGTCTTCAAATTCGCCGCGATACTTAGCGCCGGCAACCATAGAGGACAAATCAAGCGCGATAATCTCTTTATCACGCAGCGAAGATGGCACGTCACCTGCAACAATACGTTGTGCCAAGCCCTCAATAATTGCTGTTTTGCCAACGCCTGGCTCACCTATGAGCACCGGGTTGTTCTTCGTACGGCGAGACAGCACCTGAATAGTACGGCGAATCTCTTCCGAACGACCAATAACAGGATCTAGTTTGCCTTCACGCGCTTTAAGCGTCAGATTTTGACCGTACTGCTCAAGCGCTTCAAACTGCGTCTTGTTGTTCGGGTCTGTCACACGCGTCTCACCGCGCAGCTCCTCATAAGCAGCTTCGATATTTTTGCGATTCACATTTGCAGCACTCAAAATCTTTGCAGCCGAGTCTTTGCCCTCAGAAAGTGCAATGAGCAAGTGCTCGGTTGTGGCATAGCTATCTCCCAAGCGATCTGCAATTTTAACCGCTTTATCAATGACACCCATAAGTGCCTGCGACGGAATACCACTCATAGCACCCGCGCCACTAATTTTTGGCATACTTGCAATTTCAGCATCAACATTAGCGTTGAGCTGGAACAAATCTGCCCCGATGCGCTTAATAATGGCCGACAAATTATTTTCTTGCGAAGCCAAAAGCGCCTTAAGCATATGAATTGGCTCAGCCTGGGACGATTCATTCTCAGACGCAATAACAAGCGTCTGCTGCAATGCTTCTTGCGCCCCAAGCGCCAATTTGCTGAGGTTGCCCATATTCATGGCGTACCCTCCTTTTCATTTCCTATTTCAAGCGGCGAAGGGAGCTTGGCATGTCCGCCACGCGAACCAAGGCGTTAACGCTTTCACGCGTCTCAAGTTCATGCACCCTATCCGCAAGACGGCGAACGCGTTTATGCAGATCGTCGAGTTCTGCATCGCGCTCATCAAGCCTACCTTGCAAATCTAAGATGCGAATGACGCCAGCCAAGTTAATGCCTTCGCCGGTAAGTTCGTTAATCAATTCAAGCCGCTCAATATCAGCCTGCGAATACATCCTGGTATTTCCGCTGGTACGCTGCGGTGTAACAAGACCTTTTTGCTCGTAGGTACGAAGCGTCTGCGGATGCACACCAGTCAGCTCAGCGGCCACACTAATCATGTACAACGGTCGGTTGCGGTCGGTTCGGTTGCCGCTCATGCTTCCCAGCTCCTTACCGATTCAGTACTTGCAGCCAGGAAGTCTTCCATGGCTTTTGTTTGGTCTTCGTTCATATCCTTCGGGATAATAACTTTAATGGTGATCTTGAGATCTCCATTGCCGTCACCCTTCACTTTCGGGGCACCTTTGCCGCGTACGGTCAATACGGTGTCGTCTTGCGTTCCAGCTGGAACTTTGACGCGCGCCTTTTTTCCATCGGGCGTAGGTACCACCACGCTTGCACCAAGCGCTGCCTCCGCGATATTGAGCGGAACGGTCATGAGGACATCTGCACCTTTGCGCGAATACAGATCGTTGGCCTCAATCTTCGTTGTAATAAGCAAGTCACCATCTGCGCCGCCATTTTCACCCGGGGCACCTTTACCCTTAAAGCGAAGACGTCCACCATCCACTGCACCAGCAGGGATCTTGACCGTCAGCGTTTCAGATTCTGACCTGCCAGGAACACGTACGGTTACCTTTTTCTCGGCACCGTTGAATGCTTCATCAAACGACACGTTAAGCGTGACGTTCATATCTTGACCTTTACGGGGTCGTGGCTGATAACCACCACCGAAGTCCCAGTTTGATCCAAAGGCTCCTTCGCCATGGCGAATACTCTCAAGAATATCTGCCCAGCTACCGCCACCGAAACCGCCGCCAAAAATGTCTTCTACGTTGACGGCCGAACCGCCGCCCCACCCATGGGGAATTTGGTTTTCGTTAGCAGTGCCATACTGGTCATAGAGTTCGCGCTTTTTTTCGTCAGAAAGGACTTCGTAGGCTTCATTGATTTCCTTGAACTTAGCCTCATCGCCACCCGCATCAGGATGATGCGTGCGGGCTAATTTACGAAATGCCTTTTTGATCTCAGCTTGAGTTGCCGTGCGAGGGACTCCAAGTGTTTTGTAGTAATCAGGGGTAGCTGCCATAATCTCTGCTCTACCTCCTTCACAGTTGTTATGCGTTGTTTGAGCGTATGAAGGCGGGCTTTGAAAGCCCGCCTTCACCGCGTACACTATTCTGTACTTTCGCCGCCCTCATCAGGTGTTTTCTCCCGCTTTGGACCGCCGGTTGTCACGGTAACCATTGCAGGTCTGAGAACTTTCGTTCCCATCTTGTAACCCTTTTGATAGACCTCATGAACGGTCTCATCAAATTCATTTGAATCGGGCACCGTTGCTACGGCTTGTGCTTCAAGTGAGTCGAAAGGTTGACCTACCGGATCAATTACCTCAACTCCGTCTTTCTGCAGCACGCTTACAAACTTTGCGTGCACTGCCTTCACGCCGTCTAAAAGACCCGTTTCACCATTGTCTGTTGCATAGCCAATGGTTCGCTCAAAGTCATCAATCACCGGCAAAAGATCAGTTACAAGCTTTTCGGTGGCGCGCGCCTTTTCAATTTCGCGCTGCTCATTGGTGCGTCTGCGATAGGTATCCCATTCGGCATGCAGACGCATATACTTGCCTTGCCACTCTTCCACTTGCTTCTTTGCTTCGTTGTAGAGATCTTCTGCAACTGAAGCAGTTTCAACACCGGGCGTACCTTCAACAACTACTTCGTCAACCGAGATGTCATCAAGGTTTTGCGACGCATCAGTCAGGGTTTCAGCGGCTTCAGCGGCAACTGTCTCAACATCTGAAACGTCCGCTGCAGCAGCCTTCAAGTCATCGGCCTGGGTGCCGCGCGCCGCATTTGGCGTGCCTTGCTCAACCATGGCTTTTACTTCCCTTCGTTTTCGTCGTCTACTACTTCGTAGTCTGCCTCAATGGTGTCATCAGCAGGCGTGGTCTCAGCTGCAGCAGCTTCTGATGCAGCGTTGGGACCTTCGGTGCTGTAAACAACTTCAGCCAGTTTGTAACCTGCTTGTTGCATCTTCTCGGTTGCCTGCTTAATGGCCTCAAGATCGGTGCCAGCCAGCGCGGTCTTTGCCTCAGCAATGGCTTCCTCAGCTGCGCTCTTAACGTCTGACGGAGCTTTGTCGCCAACTTCAGACAGCGTCTGCTCGGTAGCGTTTACCAAAGCATCGGCCGTGTTGCGGATCTCTGCTTCTTCGCGACGACGCTGATCTTCCTCAGCATGCTGCTCAGCATCTTTTACCATGCGCTCAACTTCATCATCGTTCAGAGCAGTAGAACCAGAAATGGTGATCTGCTGCTGCTTGCCAGTGCCCAAATCCTTAGCAGAAACGTTTACGATGCCGTTAGCGTCAATGTCAAACGTAACCTCAATTTGCGGAACACCACGACGAGCAGCCGGGATGCCGGTCAACTGGAACTTGCCAAGTGTCTTATTGTCAGAAGCCATCTGGCGTTCGCCTTGCAGGACATGAACCTCTACTGAGGTCTGGTTGTCAGATGCGGTTGAGTAAATCTCAGTTTTGCGTGTCGGGATTGTCGTGTTGCGCTCAATCATCTTGGTCATAACGCCGCCCATGGTCTCAACACCCAAGGACAGAGGCGTTACGTCAAGCAACAAGATGCCTTCAACGTCACCAGCCAAAACGCCGCCCTGAACAGCTGCGCCCATAGCTACAACCTCGTCAGGATTTACTGACATGTTCGGATCTTTACCCGTGAGCTTCTTAACAAGCTCTTGTACGGCTGGCATACGCGTTGAACCACCAACAAGAATAACCTCGTCAATGTCGCCTGACTTCAGACCAGCGTCTGCGAGTGCTTGCTCAACAGGCTTCTTGCAGCGATCCAGCAGGTCCTTGGTGATGCGCTCAAACTCGGTGCGAGTAAGCGTGTAATCCAAGTGCTTAGGACCAGATGCATCAGCGGTAATGAAGGGCAGGTTGATGTTTGCCTGCGTCGTAGAGCTCAGTTCCATCTTTGCTTTTTCAGCTGCTTCCTTCAAGCGCTGTAGAGCCATTTTGTCTTGGCGCAGATCAATGCCATTGTCAGCCTTGAATTTGTCTGCAAGCCAATCAATGATGCGCTGATCCCAATCGTCACCACCGAGGTGGTTGTCACCAGCGGTTGAAGCTACCTCAAAGACACCGTCACCTAATTCAAGGATTGAAACGTCAAACGTGCCGCCGCCCAGGTCAAATACGAGAATCTTCTCATCTTTGTTAGTCTTATCAAGACCATATGCCAGTGCTGCAGCCGTAGGCTCGTTGATGATACGGAGCACTTCAAGACCTGCAATCTTGCCAGCGTCTTTGGTTGCCTGACGCTGAGCGTCATTGAAGTATGCAGGAACAGTAATAACTGCTTGAGTAACAGGAGAACCCAAGACCTTCTCTGCGTCACTCTTGAGCTTCTGAAGAACCATTGCAGAAATCTCTTCAGGCGTGTAGTCCTTGCCGTTAATGTCTACAACAGCACGACCATCCTTGCCCTTTTGTACTTTGTAGCTTACCGTCTTTTGCTCTTCTGGCGTCTCGTCAAAAGAACGGCCAATAAAACGCTTCACTGATGAAACGGTATTTTCAGGATTGGTAACAGCTTGGTTCTTTGCAGATTTACCAACAACACGTTCGCCGTCTTTACGGAAGCCCTCAACGGACGGGGTTGTACGATCTCCTTCTGCATTCACCAAGATTTCAGGCTCTGAACCCTCCATGACTGCCATGGCTGAGTTCGTAGTGCCCAGGTCAATACCGAGAATCTTGCTCATAGTTTTGCTTCCTTTCGTTGCATTCTTTCTCGTTAGTTTGTGCTTGGTAGTGCTGAGTGCTTCCGCTTGCGTCACCCTCGTGAGATTCACTCGGCTCTCAACGAGGTTTTTAGGCTACGCAGCTTCAACACTCGATATAGATACGTATGTTGCTTCGGCTCTGTTCGATGCATTTCGACTGCCCGCAGTGCAGAGAACAGACGAAACAAAACACGTAAGTATCATAGGTACAAGTATTTTATGATGTTTGACACTATATAATCTAAGTCTATCACTGTCAAGTTTCTTACAAAACTTATTTATATGTTTCTTTAACATCACTACTATAAACACCTTGAAACCCTACGTCTCACGAAACCGCCAACCGTTACGTGCTGGTCACAAGCCTGTTTCCAGGACGGCGATTCAAAACCAACCTCTGTCCTAACTGTCAGCTTTTTCCCTAAACCATGTGTAGGAATTGTGAGCTAACCTGACTTATGCAGTCTTGTAACGCGCAAGCTAGCGACGATAGAAGCCGTAGTTGACTTGTAGTGAGTGGCGCAGCATGCAGCGTGACAGGGACATAAGCAACTATTCGGCACTGACCTGGAATTATGGGTAATTTTGCCTAAGTGGCGAATGGTTTTTATTACAGAGCTGAACTAAAATATGGCAGTTTTTGGCAAAGTGTGGCAGGGAATGTGCCCGATTAGGCGGTTTTTGGAGGACGACCCACCTAATCGGCGACTTTTCCAGCCATTTTGAGGCCCAATCCGCCTAATCGGGCACTTTTCCTGCCAAAGTTTGGTGTTTTATAGAAAGTTTTATCAGGAGAGCCTCAAAGGAACAATACATCCACAAGGGCAAAAAGAAACCCCCGTGGTTAGAAACCACGGGGGTTAATTGCTTGCAATTAGCTCAGAGTTAGTCTTCAACTACCTCAGGAATAGCACCCATCGGGCACTCTTCTACGCAATCGCCACATGCAATGCAATTTTCTTCGTTAACAACGTCAGCAACGCCGCCAACTACTTCGAGCACCTCTTGGGGGCATGCATCAACGCAGATGCCACAACCAATGCACTCATCAGCCTCAATAACCGGATGGGACATGGTAATCTCCTTCTCATTTTAGAACCTTAAGAGCTTCAGCACTCATCGCTTCATGCAACTTTAGCGTTTAGTATGCTTCACTCCAAAGCTTCAAAACCACATGCCCGTAAGATACCCGACTTTTACTAGATTTCAAGGCAAAAATGAGATTTTTCAAGATGCGGTAATTTCCGGGTGAGACTGGTTACGAAATAATACACAACCCTAGCAAATGCGCGGAAGCTGCTCACCTACCAGCATATCTAAGATGCGAGCGGTGCCAAATGCAGTACGCAAAAACACTTTAGGACCTCGTTCGGGATTAAGCTGCGCCACTTCACCAATGATGGCAGCATCTTCGCCATATGTTTGCGAGCGCATTGCCTCAAGCGCAGCCTCGGCTTCATCGGCGGCAACAACGCACACCATCTTGCCTTCGTTGGCCACCTGCAACACATCATAACCAAGCATTTCACATGCACCACGCACCGCTGGTTTAACGGGAATAGCAGCCTCATCAACAAAAATGTCAGTCTGCGATTGCGCCGCCAACTCATTCAGGGTCGAAGCAAGACCACCACGCGTAGGATCACGAAAACAGCGCGTATGTGGCGCTACGGAAAGCACATGGGCAATGAGATGGTTGAGCGGTGCGGCGTCGCTTTGCAGGTCGGTGGAGAAAGACAGCGACTCTCTACAGCTCATTATTGTGATGCCATGGTCACCCAAACTACCTGTGACCAGCACTTTGTCGCCCGGCTTGCATTCTGCGCCGCCCAGAGTAATACCTGGCGCAAGCGTACCAACGCCTGAAGTATTGATATAGATGCCGTCACCATGACCACGATTGACAACTTTCGTGTCACCCGTAGCAATAATCACACCCGCCTCTTTTGCAGCTTCTGCCATAGATGCGCAAATTCGGCGAAGGTCTTCAACCGGAAAACCCTCTTCCAAGATCATGCCACAGCTTATGTATTTCGGTACAGCGCCGCTGGTGGCCACATCATTGACGGTTCCACACACTGCGAGGCGCCCGATGTCACCTCCAGGGAAAAAGTGAGGCGTGACAACAAAACTATCGGTGGAAAAGGCCAGGCGCTCTCCAGGATTGGGAGCAGCAAGCACAGCTGCATCGTCTCCTTGCAGTAAGATGTCGCTGCCATAGGCGTCGTAAAAGACCTCGTCAATGATGCGTTTCATCATAAGCCCGCCACTGCCGTGGCCAAGCATTACGGTTGTATCCATATCGTTCTCCTTGCAAGTGGGAAAGTAAGGTGCGCGTAGGTTGCGGGGTTCAAGCCGCGCTTGGAGTGTGGGGTGCGGGCTGCAGGGTGCGAAGTGCGCCTAATGCAGCGCGCCTTCGCCAGCGGTAGTCACCACAAGCCTGCCATTCTGCACGCCCTTGGTGCCCAAAATCAAGTTGGCAATATCATGCACAAGTCCTGCTTCACCGCGAAGCACAATCACCTCAAGGCACTGATGAGCATCAACATGCACATGCATGGACGATACAATGTTATCCACGTAATCGTGCTGGATTGTATGCAGCTTTTCCTGCAAGTCAGAGGCATGATGATCAAACACGATTGTAAGGGTTCCCATCACTTCAACGCCCGGAAGCGCGCACTCGTCCTCAATCAACGCATCACGCACCAAATCGCGCACAACCTCACTGCGATTTTTTGCCAACCCTCGACGCGCAACCAGCCGATCAAAACGCACAAGCAACTCTTCGGGCATGGCTACAGAAAAACGCATGAGATCATTGGTCATAGTGAACTTCTTTTCTTAACACCCTACAGCACAAATTCGCCAACGTCGACACGTTATACCAGGTTAACGCTGATTTGCGATGCCGCATTTGCGTCATCTTCCAGCGAATCTTTCGCCTCATCAAGTAGCGCGCGCACATCATCTAAAAGCGCCTGAGCTGCGTGCAATTTTGCACATGTTGTGGGATAACCCGCATCATCTGCCATATGTCCGAGCGTATGTGTCCAGCGGCGCTCCAGCTTAATGTGGTCATCAATTTGATCTATCATCTGCTCGAACTGTCCAGTGTTGATTCCGTTTGTGCACATCGTGCGCCTCCTTTGTTGCTATTATGATGGTTATACGGCGAAACAACTTCAATCGCAAGGGTGAGTGTGAATATTTCTGCAAATGGTAACATGTGCGAAGCAACGCTTGTTTCTACTTGGTCTCTTTTTGGGGAGCATCTCAGCGGCGAACGTTGCGGGATTTTCTTGGTTATAAGCTCAAGTTTGCTTGACCCTGCAGCACGTGACGCTTTGAACTCATCCGCAAAATCGTTTGGATACGGCTGTGCTGCTTGTACCTTTGCCCAGATAGAGGGTGCCCATGACACTCAACTTGACGCCGCCGCTCTCAAATTACTTGTTGAAGGACTTGACCCTTTTTGTATCGTTACCACTGATGCCACATCTGCACAGATGCTTGGCGATGCCTACCAAGTAGGACTTGCACCTAACTCAACATCGCGCATTATGGGTCGTAGCGTTGTGGTACTCAAGTCATTTGAGGAGCAACTCAAAAGTGCCCAAGACAAGCAAGTTGCCTGGGCACTTCTCAAATCACTGCCACGTCACACGGTATAGACACACGTTGCGCCGGGGCCGCCTGCATGCGACATGCGCTCACAAGCAACATTTTGCTTGGCGTGCATAGCTTAAGCCAACACCGCCGCCTCACCACAAGCAAGCAAAGCCTGAACCTCATCAGTGGTTTCTGCTTCAGCATAAATACGCACAAGCGGCTCAGTGCCAGAAGGACGCAGCATCAGCCATGCATCCCCCTCCAAGCACAGTTTCACGCCATCGCGCCTATCAATTGCAACAACTCGCTTGCCAGCAACCTCTTCGGGGGCATATTCAGTCAGCACATGAGCGCGGAAATTCTCCATCTGCTCATCGGTAATTGAAAGGCCACGGCGCTCAAACTCCATGCTTCCAACTTTGCTAAACATATCATCTACCAGCTGCCCAAGCGTCATATGACGCTCTGCCATAGTCTCGCACAAAAGCAGCGCCATAAGCAGACCGTCGCGCTCCATTACGTGATCAGGGATACCAATGCCGCCGGACTCTTCGCCACCTAACATGACGTCGCCTTTTTCCATTTCAGCATAAATCCACTTGAAGCCAACAGGCGTAGAAGTCAGCTCAAGACCCAATCTATCGCACATGCGCTGCAACATAGCCGAGGCAGTCACCGTTGAAACCACGCGACCGCTCAAACCCTTATCCTCAGCCAGATGCGAGGTCACCAGCGTAATAATGCGATGCGGGTTAACAAAGTTGCCGTGCTCGTCCACCGCACCAATGCGGTCAGCATCGCCGTCATTGATAAAGCCGGCGTCAAAACCAAGCTCCACCACTTTCTCCATGCAACGATTAACCCATGGCGCGATTGGCTCAGGATGCAGCCCGTCAAACGTTGGATCGGCCGCATTGTTGATTTCGCACACCTCAACGCCAAGATCACGCAAAAGTCCCGCCAGATAGCCGCGACCCGCACCATACAGCGGATCCACTACAACACGCAGGTGGGCATTAGCAATAGCATCTGCATCAACGCGCGCTTTAAGGGTATCCAAATACGGCGTCATGAGATCAACTTCTGCATATACGCCACGTGCATCAGTAGGAAGCGGCGTTTCAGCCAATACTGCTTCAACACGATCAGTAAGGTCTTTACCTGCAGCGCCACCGTCTGCCAACCTCAGCTTCACACCGAGATACTCTGCAGGATTGTGCGAGCTGGTGAGCATAATGCCCCCCACAGCCTCAGGGTCTTGCGCTACCGACCAGCACAAGGTGGGAGTTGGGCAGTAGTCTTGCGAAAGCTTTACATCAAAGCCATGCGTTGCCGCAACTTCAGCGGCCAACTGGGCATAGGCGTGCGCGTCTTGCCTGCAGTCATGTCCAATAATGAGCGTTCCAGGATTATCCAGCGAACGTCCTGCCGCCACAGCATCTTCTTTAAACACACGTGCCGAAGCATCAATTACACGCACTAAATTATCATCGGTGAATTCTTCGCCAATTATTGCGCGCCATCCATCGGTACCAAAATGAATGTCTGCCACCAGAAATCCTTTCGCTTGCATCTTATGTTGCGCACTCACTGCGTCTTACTTGCGTCTGATTATCATAGCATCACCAAGTTGCAAATCAGACGGCTGCATACCCCGTATCTGGAGAAATCATACGTCCAACAGCATCTCAGGCGAACCGTGCTATCCTTGACGCATACCGTTAGCGCACGAAAGGATACAACTATGGCGCATACAACGCTGGCGAAATCACCACAGCAAACCACCATTCTTGTTACAGGAGGAGCTGGCTTCATTGGCAGCCATACGGTGGTCGAGCTGCTCAAAGGTGGCTACAACGTCGTAATTGTGGATGATCTGAGCAACTCAAGTCCAGTGGCCGTTGATCGCATTCGCACAATCGCCGGCATTGATGCAGATGACCCACAGCTGGTTTTTTATGAGGCCTCCATTTTGGATCGCGATGCGCTGGACCAGATCTTTAGCGCGCATGATGTTGACGCGATGATCCACTTCGCTGGCTATAAGGCTGTTGGCGAAAGCGTGCAAAAGCCCCTCGAATACTACTGGAACAATATTGCCGGCACGCTTGTTTTGTGCGATGTTGCGCGTGATCATGGTGTCAAAAACATCGTTTTTTCTTCAAGCGCAACCGTCTATGGAGAGCCCGAGTTTATTCCCATCACGGAAAGCTGCCCCAAGCACGATGCCACCAATCCTTATGGATGGACCAAAAGTATGCTTGAGCAAATCTTGAGCGACCTTTACGTGGGCGACAACGAGTGGAACATCGTACTACTTCGCTACTTTAACCCGATCGGCGCGCATGAAAGCGGCCTTATTGGCGAAGATCCTAAAGGCATTCCCAATAACCTACTGCCCTATGTTGCACAAGTTGCCGTGGGCAAGCTTGAACAAGTTGGCGTGTTTGGCGACGACTACCCAACCCCTGATGGCACGGGCGTTCGCGACTACATTCACGTAGTTGATTTGGCGCGCGGTCATGCGGCTGCCCTTGACTGGATGGCTGGTCGTGTTGGAACGGGAGAAGCACTCGGCCTAGGATCAGTAGCTGGAGCGCCGGATGCTGATGGTCAGCGCCACGGCGTGGGCATTTTCAACTTGGGCACTGGAACGGGCTCAAGCGTGCTTGACGTTATTAAAGCGTTTGAGCGTGCATGTGGTCATCCGATCCCCTATCAAATCAAACCGCGTCGTGCTGGTGACGTAGCCGAAAACTACGCTGCCTGCGATAAAGCGCGCGAAGAGTTGGGCTGGGTTGCAGAATACGACCTGGAGAGAATGTGCGAAGATAGCTGGCGCTGGCAGTCGCAAAACCCTGATGGGTACGCCACGGCCTAAACGCCTCGAGCGGTTTACCCGACCGCGAATGCGGGACAGGGCGCGAGGCGGGGACGCAGGCCAGGAGGTACGCGAATTGCGAGCCGGATAGCCCAGCTAGGCGCAACCTTAGTCGGGATGCGAGGCGGGACGCAGGCCGGGAGGCACGCGAATTGCACGTTTTTTTAGTTTTCCCTGTTCAGAAGGTTTTATTTTTCAGCTGTGCAACTTTTATATTGCACAGCTGAACTTATTTTTGGCAGTTTTTGGCGAAGTGTGGCAGGAAATGTGCCCGATTAGGCGGTTTTTGGAGGATGACCCACCTAATCGGCGACTTTTCCAGCCATTTTGAGACCCAATCCGCCTAATCGGGCACTTTTCCTGCCAAAGTTTGGTGTTTTATTGCAAATTTTATCACGAGAGGGTCCGAGCTCTTCGCTGCCCACTCCGCCAGGCACCTGAGCAGGGAGAACCTCGGCGTGGGTAGCGCGGGTGCGGGCGCAGGCGGACGGCGCGGTCGCAGGCGGCGCGGGCGGCGGGTGCCGCGGCGAGCACGCCAACCAAACGCAATATAGGTTGCAGCTGGGTGGTCATATGGTCGCACAGACGAAAGCGTGCACCAGCAGAGATGTTATCTTGTTACGCTTTTACTGCAGATGAAGTTTCTATGCCTTGTGGCGATGAATTGGACTCAGCGTTTTCGTTCGGTGTCGCCGTAACCGTATTACCATCGGTATTGGGGGTATCTCCAGCACTGTTCGTTCCAGGTTCAGGAGTGGTGCCAGAAGTGCCTGCTTGACCTGAACTAGTACCGTCCTCCGGGTTAGGGTTAGGGTTAGGATTAGGATTGGGATTGGGATTAGTATCAGTAGGTTCTGTATATCCCGGAGATCCGGTGCCCGCTGGATTTTCACCTAATGGATTATCGCTCCCTTCATACGAAGGAGTTGGGTCTGACTGCGACTCATAATTGTTGGGAACTGGATCATACTGGGGCTCAGGCGGTGTCTGAGGAGTATACTGCTCGTTTCCTCCCCATGTATCAGTGCCTGCTGGAACAGGATCAATCTGTGTATCAGCAGGCGCACCATCGGAAACAATACCACTCGGGTCTTCACCCTTGAGCATAATATCCATTACTTCCTTGGTTTTTTCCTCATCGTTATACACGTATGAGACGCCATTTTCCATGCCCGTCCAAGAAGGAAGCATTGCTGAGTACACCGTAATGCCATCTTCGCCCTTCTTTTCGCGCTCTTCAGCAGTGGCCTTGAATTTCTCTGCAAGCTTCAAGATTTCTTCAGGCGTCATATTTGTGGTTACACATTCAGAAGCCGCTTCAATCACGCCGGGCATCTGCGTAACGGGTAGCTCAAGTACGCGTTGCACAATGGCCATAATGAGCTGGCGCTGATTCTGCGTTCTTGTAAAGTCGCCGTCAGCAAAAGCACGCGAGCGAGCGAAAGCCAGGGCATCGTCACCATACATATGGTATTCCTGGCCCTCTTCAAAAATACGGCGTGGCCAGTCCGGATTAGCAGAAGTGCCATCAGCGTCGGGGTCATCAATAGTCACCTCAGGCGTGATATACACACCGTCGACCGCGTTGACCAACGAAACAAGCTCCTGGAAATTCACTTCGGCATAGTAAGAAATATCAATGCCCAGCTCATCAAGATCAAGCAACTCGCGCGTGGCACTAATAGTTCCAGGCGCCTGCTCAAATGTATAAGCTGCGTTGAACTTATTGATGCCATATTCACGAGTTTCGCCCGTTTCTTTATCGGTATACGAGAAATCAATCTTGGTATCGCGCGGGATTGACACCATCGTTATGAGGTTTTGCGTAGCATCGACACGAACCAAAATGTTTGTGTCAGAGCGAAAACCTGTTGTCTCACCATCTTCAGCTCGACGGTCAGAGCCAATCAGAAGCATATAAAATGGTTCGTTAAAGTCGTCATTTACTACAGGCTTGAGCTCGTTATCAAGCGCGGTAAGCTCCTTTTGCGTTTTGTCGCCTTCGTTGAGCTGACGCACAACATTGTTATACCGGAAAGCAAAAGCTGAGCCTGCACAAATAAGTACGACAACCAGCGCAGATACAACTCCTATAGCAATTTTTTTACCGCGCGGCATTTTGCGAGCTGCATATGCTGGATTGTTGCGCGAATAGCGCGAAGCGCCGCCATTAGTTTGGCTACTGTAAGCATTATTTGCGGCTGAACCCTGTTGTCCGGGGGTATAGACCGGTTTGTAGCCGCCGATGGTTGACTGCTCATTAGTAGGCGTAACATGTGCGCCCTTATGTGAAGCCATATATTCTCCTCAAAGGCTTGCCGAACTCCCACTGTATCAAGCCCTTATAAACTCCCACCTTAAGGGCTGCAAGCCATAGTTTCAATACGTATCGGTGATGCCTTTTGCCGTCAACGCAACCTATTGTGTAATGCGCACAACAAAATGACAACATATGGAGGATATTGTACCACCGATGGCCCTTCACCATAAAATGGGCACGCTTGGACTACACTGCATACATATGCGCAGGTGAAACACGTTTTTTCGCCAAGCATTTGGCGTATTTTGAGCCAATTTTTTTACATATTTACGATCGGTCGTCAGCGTTATTTTGCCTTTAACGGTGCTAAATATGGCGAAGCACGTCCCAACCCGCCATTGTGATGCAGTTGGGCACAACCTTGCCAACAAGACGCAGCAAAAACGACTGCGGCGAAGCACAAACTACTGCCGCATGCATCTTGTTTCCAAAAAGTGCCGCACGGACCACGCTTTTGGCACTTTGTTCGCCAAGTAAATGGCCAACATCTTGCGCGCCACCAGATTGACGCGCCACCTGCTCGAAATTCGTCTTCACCCAGGTCGGACAAAGCGCCGTGAGCGCAATACCACGACCGTGCAACTCAAAACGGAGCGCACGTGAATAGTGCAGCACAAAAGCCTTGCTGGCTGCATACACGTTAAGGTGTGGCAAAGGGGCAAACGCAGCCGCAGAAGCCACTTGAATAAGGTGACCGCCCCGACTCATGTAGGGCAAACACATTCTTGTCATGCTGACAAGCGCTTTGCAATTAAGGTCAATCATGGCGTCAACATCTGCATCTGAGATAGTTTGCCAATCCCCAAACTTTCCAAATCCTGCAGCGTTGACAAGGTATTTCACATTCGGATTCTCGCTGGCAAGCAAATCGCGGATCGCGTCTAAGTCATCACGGTCGGTCAGATCAGCTCGCACAACACGAACCGGCGTGTCCAAGTCAGCCGCCAGCGCCTCAAGTGCCGCCGTGGTACGCGCGCATAACCACAACTCATCAACAACCTGCATCTGGTCAATTTGCAGAGCAAACTCTTTCCCAATACCTGAAGAAGCTCCCGTAATAAGGCCGATGCGCTTCGACGGGAGACACTGCTTGTCATAAGCAGGATCACCATTAATTGATGGCGAAGACGTCATGTCTGGCAATGTCGGCGAAGGAGCCGCTGATGAGGATTGCTCGGTGGTTTTCATGTTGCTCCCCTTTTACTACTTAACGTTAAGCTTTTTGAGATGGTATGCGTCTAATGCAGTATATATGCAGTTGAATGCAACAATATTGGCTGCCCCTAGCACACCCAACAGCCCCAACATAGCGGGCGTAAACGATGCAATATCAAAAAGATGACCCAAGAGACAAACGCATCCCATCAGGCCAACCAGGATAACAACCAGCAACGCCACCCTCAGCGCATTAAACGGAAGAGAAAGGCGAATCACGAGCAGCACGCCAATGCATGCAAGCAGAAGAACGCACACAGTGGACACTTCGCCATAATTCATATGGAAGATGTTGTAACCAACAGCGCAGGTCAGAAGCACGCTCACCACGGCACATAGAGCACCCGGGATGGAATGAACCACACAATTGGTAAGGAATTTGCCGCGCACGATGTCGTGATTGGGTTGCAGCGCAAGCACAAACGAAGGCAGCCCTATGGTGAAAGCCGAAATAAGCGTCATTTGAATGGGGACAAAAGGATACTGCCAAGGCAACAGGATAAAAATTACCGCTAAGGTAATAGACAATAGCGTTTTAACCAGGAACAACGACGCTGACCGCTGAAGATTGTTGATAGCGCGACGCCCCTCAGCAACCACGCGTGGCATGCTGGCGAAGTCGTTATCCACCAGCACCAGCTGCGCCACATTGCGCGCCGCATCTGATCCGCTGGCCATAGCAACACTACAATCGGAAGCCTTAAGCGCAAGAACATCATTGACGCCGTCACCCGTCATGGCAACCGTGTGACCTCTCTTCTGAAGCGCCAAGACGAACGCTTTTTTCTGTTCAGGACGCACACGCCCGAAGACCGCATACGTATCCATAGCCTGGTCAATAGCCTCGTCCGAAGTAAGCGTTGCTGCATCCACATATGCCTGCGCATGCGGAATTCCTACGCGCTCGGCAATACCAGAGACAGTGGCGGGATCATCGCCTGAGATGACTTTAAGCGTCACGCCTTGATCAATAAAGTAGCGAATTGTTTGTGCAGCTGTAGGGCGAATTTCGTCCTCAATGCAAATAAACGCCAGAGGTGTAATTTGAGAGGTTGCTTTGATGATAGCGCCGTTTTCATCAAAGCCCGGCACGCGGGCAAGCACCAATACGCGTGAGCGTTTCGCCAGCTCATCAAGTTGTAATTGCACTTGCGCTAATGCTTCAGGAGCACTTGCAAGCACAAATTGCGTGGCTCCCATCACATACGAATTGCCGTCGGCAAGTGTTGCACCTGAGTATTTGCGATCCGACGAGAAAGGGATCACGCGCGTGGCTTTTTGCTTCGGGGTGTTTGCGAAGTAGTGCTGTAATGCTTGCGCTGTTTCATTTGGGTCTTCGTCAGACGCAGCAAGAGAGGCAAAGATCTCGCCAGCCTGGGTGACGGATACAACGTCGGGAGTGACGCCGCCACCAGGAGCAGCGGCAACGTCGGCTCCGGCGGTAATGGGTTCCACCGAAACAACCTTCATAGCACCCGTAGTAATAGTGCCTGTCTTGTCCAAGCACAGCACGTCTACGCGCGCCAACGTCTCAATGCAGTAAAGCTGTTGCACGAGCACTTGGTGTTTTGCCAAACGAATAACGGCAACCGCAAGCACCGTTGAGGTAAGAAGAATAAGTCCCTCAGGAATCATGCCCACCAAAGCCGAGACTGTGGACAAAATGGCTGAATCCCATGCAACGCCGTGCGAAAAATACGTGATGCAAAATAGCAAAATACCAATAGGAAACATGCCAATACTCACAAATTTGATGATGGCATTAAGCGATGTCACGATCTCAGAGTTGATAGCTTTACGCTGCTTTGCCTCATTGGTGATTTTTGCCGCATAATTGTCAGCGCCAACATGCTCAACGCGTGCCCACACCGAACCCGCGTTAATAAAAGAGCCACTCATGAGCTCGTCGTTTACGGTTTTGCGAATCATTTTGCTTTCGCCCGTCAGCAACGATTCATTCGCTTGACATTCGCCATCTACAACAAGCGCATCCGCAGGCACCTGGTCTCCACGCCCGAGCTTGATGACATCGCCAAGCACCAGCTCATGAGCAGGCACTTCAACTTCTTTGCCATCGCGCATGGCAGTTATCACCGATTCGGTAAGAATCGCCAGCTTATCAGTTGTTATTTTCGAGCGAATTTCTTGAACGATGCCAATGATTGTATTGATGACAATCACCAACATGAACAGCATGTTTTTGTAGGAACCCGTCAGAAAAACCAGCACCGCCAAAATGAAATTGACCGCGTTAAATAAGGTGCAAATATTTTCGCGAGCAATTTGGCCATATGAACGAGACTTCACGCTTGTGTCAACGTTGATCTGACCAGCTTGGCGCGCGGCCTCCACTTGTTGTGCAGAAAGTCCTTGAATATCCATGAGCGCCCGATTTCGGTTGATTTGATACGCATCTGACTCACCATTATAGAAAGCATGGCGAAAAGCTCCTTGAGGTGGTTCACTTGTTTGCGAAACCGTTGCCGCGCAGACACCTTCAACTAACAAGCATTATTCACCTATAAGATGCTTGCGAGCAGCCTGATGCTGTGTTGGAATCTTCGACAAAGGAAGATCTTTAACGACTTCCTCGGTTCCCGCATCCAATGCCGTTTGGTAATACCAGCACTTAAAGTCCACAACGCTCAGCGTTTTTTGCAGCTGCTCAATCTCGGCAAGTATCGTTTTGCGCCTGTCTTTAAAAAGCGCCAGTCTATCCGACAGCGTGGCATCTCCTTGCTGAACCATATTCATAAAGTCACGGATTTCTTTAATTGAAAGCCCTGATTCCTTGAGGCATTCAATGACGCGACATGCCTCAAGATCTCGCTCTGAATAGCAGCGACGACCGCTTTTGGTGCGCGCTACTTCAGGAAGAAGCCCCTCGGATTCGTAATAGCGAAGCGTTGAAGGCGCCACTCCAATGCGTCGCGCTGCTTCGCCCACGGTATATGACATGCTGCCGTCCTTTAAATCAAGTGTACAGAGATCCATCAAGCGTGTGCGACCTATTAATCTCATATTTTCGCTTGGCTTAAAGTTAACTTTAACTTGTAGACTCGCTTTTGACAAGCACGCAGGAACTTCTCTCACACAAACTCATGCAGGCACACGTCGCAAGCGAAAGGATATAAGCATGCAAGAAGAACAACTACACCTCACACAAGAATGGGATAAGGTCTTTCCTCAAAGCGACAAGGTTGACCACGAAAAGATAACGTTTCACAACCGCTACGGCATTACGCTGGCCGCAGACGTATACAAGCCCAAAGGTGCATCCGCACCTCTCGCCGCAATTGCTGTGGCTGGTCCTTTCGGCGCGGTCAAGGAACAATCGAGCGGTCTTTATGCTCAGCAGCTTGCCGAACGAGGCTTTTTGACCATTGCCTTCGATCCCTCATATACTGGCGAAAGCGGCGGTACACCTCGATACGTTGCTTCGCCCGACATCAATACCGAAGACTTTTGCGCCGCAGTTGATTATCTTTCATGTCGCGAAGACGTTGATCCAGCGCGCATTGGCATTTGCGGTATTTGTGGCTGGGGCGGTCTGGCACTTTCTGCTGCCGAAAATGATCCGCGCATAAAGGCAACCGTGGCTTCAACCATGTATGACATGTCGCGCGTAAACGCTAAAGGGTATTTCGACACCGCTGATTCCAAAGAGGCTCGCAATGCAGCACGCGCACAAATGGCTGCTCAGCGAACTGAAGATTACCGAAGCGGCACCTACAAACGCGCGGGCGGCGTAGTGGATCCCCTTCCTGCAGATGCTCCACAGTTTGTTCGCGACTACCACGACTACTATAAGACTGCACGCGGATACCATCCTCGCTCACTCAATTCAAACGAAGGCTGGAATGTCACCTCTAACCTGCCCTTTTTCAATCTACCGCTCATGAATTATCTGGAAGAAATTGAAAGCGCTGTTCTTATCATTCATGGCGAAAAAGCGCATTCCAGCTACTTTGGGAAAGATACTTTTGCGCGCTTGCCGCAAAACAAGGGAGATTACGAGCATGCCAACAAGGGTCTCATACTTGTTCCGGGAGCGAGCCATTGCGATCTTTATGATCAGCTGGACAAGATCCCTTTTGACGCAGTGGAGACATTCTATCGCGAATACCTTGGCTAAGGAGATCCGTACGGCACGCCTCCTTCGCCATCTGGGCTCTACAAGCTTCCGAAGTATTCCTGCTTTACCCACAAAATACGAAAAACCGACTTATCAAGGCGCGCTTCGCTTAATTCGCCCGCGTATATGGCATCAAGCACGCCTTGATAAGCTTGAGCAAAATTCTCAGGCATAAGAAGCACATCGCATCCCGCATGCAATGCAGAAACTGCCGCCTGATCTGGTGTGTAGTAATTTGTTATGGCTCCCATGGAAAGCGAATCAGTCACCACAACGCCCTCAAACTTCAACTCTTCACGCAAGATATTCTGCACAAGAGCACCACTTAATGATGCCGGCGTCGTATCTCCTGCCACCTCGGGCACGCCAACATGTCCCACCATGATGAGCGGCACCCCGGCATCAATTGCAGATACGAATGGCACAAGGTCAAGCGCTTCAAGTTCTGCGCGCGTTTGGTGAATGACGATTGCCTCATCGTGCGAGTCGCCCACCGCCGCTCCGATACCAGGAAAGTGTTTTGCACAGCTGATCAGACCTTTTTCGCGAAATCCCGAAATCTCTGCACTCACCATATCGGCAACCTGCGCCGCGCTGGAAGAAAATGAGCGCGCGGTCATTATGTCGCTCACGTCTGGATGAGCAACATCGACCACGGGTGCGAATACCGCATTGAACCCCAGCGGTCGCACATAGCCGGCGATGTATTCTGCTGCATTTTTCGCGCGCGAAGCGTCCCCCGCCTCACCGAGATCTGAAGCAGCACCCACGTTTTCCACGCCAAACGCATCATTGTTGGCTATACGCGCCACCTGACCGCTCTCTTCGTCCACGCACATAAACGGCGCGACGTTTTCACTTTGCGCAAAGTAGTCAGTCATATTTGTGAGCAAATCGGTCGTCTGACCTGGTGTTATCAAATTGGAAGCGAAATATATAAAGCCGCCGACGGGGTAGTCGGCTAGAGCCGCCTGCCCTACCTAGGCAGCCTGCGTAACAGGAGAAACTCCCGCCGCAAGCGATTCAGGAGCCACCACAAACAGCTGTGCAACCTTTTGCTCAAGCGACATTTCTTGCATACGTGCACGAACCACAGCTCGCATTTCGTCAGCGGGATCAACGGGCGCTTCTGCTTTATCCGAATGAAGTTCTTGCTGATCAGAAGGTTGCTCTGTCTTTTGTTCACCCAAGGAAGCGTCACTGTCTGTCATCTGGCCGGATGACGCTGGCGCACTGTTTGTTTCGCGGGCGCACGCTCCCAACGCAAGCGTACCGGCCGTGATGGCTGCCAATTGCGTGAAGCGTCGACGAGTGAATGTGGTTGGAAGAGCGTTCATGGGCACCTCAATTTCAGATGACTAAGCTTGATTATAAGAACAATCGGGCGAAACTGCGCACCATTTTTGTTACAGAGCTGAACTAATTTTTGGCGGTTTTTGGCGAAGTGTGGCAGGAAATGTGCTTTCGCCAGGCAATTTAGGTGCGCTGCAAAATAATATCGCCCGCCAACAAACATTGCTGACGGGCGATTGGAGTTCTTGCCGGTGCGCTGGCTTGAACTCAACTTTAAGAGAGTTACTTTGGCGAAGATTCTCAACACATCTTAAAAGGAGGCTTATAGGATATAAAGCGCTAAGAGTGCCACGGGGTTGCAGCAAGGGCAACCTTATCTGCGGAGTTATGCAGAAGGCTCCTGCTGCGTGATGCAGTGGATGTTGCCGCCGCCATAAACGACCTGTTCAGACTGGACACCTACGCACTTGTAGGCATCTTTGCCCCATACCTCGTCGTAAATCTCTTGAAGCGTATCCACTGCCAATTGGTCGCTTTCGTCGCCGTACTGAGGAACGATAACGCCCTTGTTGGTAACCAGGTAGTTCATGTAAGACGCAATCAGCGGCTCGTCTGCAACGCGCGGCTCGGCATTCTCATCTGCGTCGATAGAATCACATGAAGCTTGATCCATATACAGCGGGTTAACCGGCATAGGAAGCTTATAGACTTTGATCTGGCGACCCTTTGCGTCCACAGCGTTGGAAAGCGTCTCATATGCAGCATGGCACTGATCATAGAACGGGTAGTCTGGATCATCGGTCCAGATGCAAGCCATCACACCAGGAGCAATAAAGGTTGCAACGTCGTCAATGTGACCGTTGGTCTCTTCAGGGTCAATGCCTTCCTTAACCCAGATGACCTTCTCGACACCGAGATATTGCTTGAGCTCTTCTTCCATGTAAGCACGCAGCTCTTCGCTCCACGGCTCAAACTTCTTAGCATATGCTGGCCAAATGGTGTCCTCATCCTCTTCGTCAGCAAGCACAGCTGAGGCCGTACGACCAGGTGAAAGCAGGCATTGATCGGTAACTACAAGCGTGCCTTCGCCATCAACGGTGATGGAACCACCCTCCAGAATCATATCGTCGGGACGATAGCGACGGCAGTGAGACAACTCGGCCATCTTCTCAGCAATCTGCTCGTCTTTGTCCCACGGGAAATACAAGCCGTCAATCAAGCCGCCATACGCATTGAAGTGCCAGTGACATGCACGCTTGTCGCCCTTGCCGTCAATAACGAAGGTAGCACCGGTATCACGGAACCATGCATCGTCGGTGGTCATCTCAATGACGGTCACGTTCTCATCGTCCTCAAACACTGCTTTGCAGTTGGCGAAGTCAGCCTGATTTGCACACATCACAACGGGCGTGAATTCAGCAATTGCGCGTGCAATCTCGGCATACTGAGCCTGCGCCGGCTTAGCACCGTGTGCCCAGGTATCGGTACGATGCGGCCATCCCATCCACACACGATCTTGCGGAGCAAACTCAGCAGGCATATAGAATCCATCAGCAGCAGGAGTTGACTGGCTTTCATAAATTGTTTTCATATCTCTCATCCTTTTCAGATAATCACTTCTGATTTTTACACGGATCGAAGAAAAGTGTCACTACAGAACTTTTTCTGGTTCGCCGCCACGAGCAGCTAGGATCTCGTCAATTTGCTCGGGATCAACAGGCTCAAGCTCATCATGCTCGCCAGCAGCCTCTTCCTCCAAACGCTGTGCAGCAAGCGCTGGTGTGAGACCCTTGAACTCGGTTTTGCGTCCACGTGCTGACCATATGCGGATGACCTCACCTAAGATCACAAACACTATCACGCCAATGAGCATCGGAAGCTTGTCGGCTACCTCATCAGCAGAAAGCGGAACGATGGTAGCAATGATGGCCAACACTAGCTCAACAGCGGGGATGATCAGCGCAATCATCATAGCAGTACCCTTGAAGGGGAAGCGGAATACGCGCGGACGGTTCGGATCAACCTTGCGAAGCTTCACAAACGCCGGGAACATGGGGATGTATGCCATGAGCAGGGGGTGCGTTGTATTCCGATTTGTTTGTATATAGCGGCGGCATGCCTCATTGTGTACACCATGGCAGAATCGGCGTTGCGCCAGTGGCTTTTTTACGAGTTGCGCCAGGTATTCTTGGCAGGAACTGGCGTTGTAATTGTATGGTGTTATCGCCACCAAACAGACGAAGTAGAGCGCATTCGTCTACGTCGCTTTAAATGGCTATTCTTTGTATCTGTCGTGTTATTGGTACTAATTGTCATTGAAGACACCATAGTCATCTTCATCTTAGATCCACTCAATGCTGTCACTCCCGCTCCGCTCTATCTTTCGGAGCGCAATTTTTCTGAAAACCTGCTTGCGAGCATATATGCCGTATTCGCCATCTACCAAACAGGAAAGATGCTGCAACTGCGCTTCAATGAGCCCATTGAAGCAAACACTCCTGTTCGTGAACGCCACATTGAAGATCTTCTTCCCTCATATTGTGCACGCCACGATCTCACCGCGCGCGAACGCGACATTTTGGTGCTGATCCTCAAGGGCAATGACAATCAAAATATTGCAAGCGAACTTCACGTAGCCCTTGGCACCGTTAAAGCGCATACGCACAACATCATGGTGAAGGCGAACTGTGCGTCACGTCAGGATCTTATTCGCGATTTTTGGAAGGACTAGCCCCAACTTCCGAACGCTCGGTTGAATTTGCAGTTGGTGAGGTTGCTACTTGCGCGCGAGAAGCGGCTTTGACCGCACGAACATAGAACAGCGAAATTACCAAGCCTATCACCAAAATACCCATTGCAATTATCAACGTATGGGAAAAACCAAACGCGTATGCGGCAGCTTTAGTGGCACCTGACGCCCGCGCGGTTGCAACGTCCGAAGACATGATACCCACAAAGAGCGCAGAACTAATTGACCCTGCTATCTGCACTAACGTTGAATGAATGGCTGATCCACTTGACGCTTCGGTGTGCGGAATGACTTCCAAGTCAACACTTTTAATGGAGGGATACATCATGCCATAAGCAGCACACGTCAAAGCAATGCACACCAAAAACATGCTCACCAATTGAGCTTCTGCGGCAAAGTAAGTAGCCACAAAACCGCAAATCATGACAACAAATCCGAGCGGAACCAATGGCCAAACGCCATGCTTCGCCAACACCTTGCCGCTCATGAAGCAAAAGACGCCATAGCACAGTATTGGTAGCGCCAGCATACAACCAGCAGCAAAAGGTGTAGCCGACACGCTCCCCTCAAGATAAAGCGGTGCTAACAAGCTCACATAAACTGAGCCCATGTACGATATCACCACGAGCGTTTCACCAAGCGCAAATGCACGCGTTTTAAAGGGACGCAGATCAAGCAGAGGGTCCTTTAGATGACGCTGACGGAGAATAAACAATGCCGTCATGATCAGCGCGAACACCATAAGAGCACTAGACGGTAGCGGGTCGCGCGTAACGTCGTTGAGGCCATACATGAATGTGGCAAGTGCAATAGAGCTCAAAACAACACTTAAAGCGTCAATTCTCTTAGCAAAGCGCGGCGTCAAATCACGCAAGGTGATGCAGCCGCATATCAACAATACAGCTGACGTGATAGTGGGCAACAAAAAGAGCGCATGGAGGCCAAAATAAGTAATGATAAGTCCAGTAATGAGCGGCGCTACCGCAAGGCCAATACCGATAATTCCGCTATTGATGGAAAGTAACACTCCCGCACGATTTTGCGGAGAAAGGCGCAAAAGTGCTACGTTTACCAGCGGAAATGTCAGACCTGTTGTAATTGCCTGAATGAGTCGCGCAACAATCATCACGGGAAAATTCCACGCCAAAAAGCCCAAAAGTGAACCTACAACGGCACTCACATATGAAGCGACCATGACACGACGAATCCCAAAGCGCGCAATGAGCGACGCTACGGTGGTAATTACCGCACCGGTGACGATTGCATAGCCCAACACCACCCAGTTCGCCTGCGAAAGGGAGACCGCATAATCAGTAGCAACTTGATCAAGTGCAACGTTCATAAGCGACTGCATAAACGATGCATTGAGTGTAGAAGCAAGCATGATAACGATCATCCAAATGCGCACACGACCCTGTGGCAGCTCAACCTGAGTTGACGGAGGATGAGCGTTTGATGTGGTGCAAGATGCGGAGGGGCAGGTATGTAGTGACGGTTGCTTCATGCTTAGGAATTGTGCGCTCCGCTTGTGTAGGCATTCCACGAGAGTTTCGCTCTGTCATGGGTTTGTCATCGCCCGTTCATACAACCGATGCGAGGGTATTCAGGCATTTTTTCGCTCCCCACGCATAATGCTTTCGACTTTATCTCAAACGGTTCTCACTTGTATTACAGCTACCGCTCTCTCAAATTCCTGCAAAACGTGCATCCTACAATGAGTAACACCGCGAAGAAAGGAAGCCTTATGCTTACCGAAAAACCCTCTCCTACAACTGCGGCAGATTCCACACTCTCCCCAGCTGAAAAAGCCATTCTTGCCAACGATAAACATGCACTTGAAGAATCCTTGGCCGCCATGTCTCCCTTCGAGGTCAAAAATCTCCTCGTGAAGCTTGCGCGCGAAGGAGATAAAGACACTACGCGCACACTCCTTAACGCAGGGCGCGGCAATCCCAATTGGATCAATACTCTGCCGCGTGAAGCCTTTTTCTTGCTTGGGCAATTCACGATGGAAGAGGCAAAACGCGTCTCATCGCTGCCCGAATTTGATCTTGCAGGGATGCCCGCTCAAGAGGGATGCGCAGATCGGCTCCTTGCTTACCTTGATACACACAAGGAAGAAAAAGCTGCTCAGTTTGTGCGTCATGCCTTCGACTACCTGGTTGCTGAAGGCTTCCCGGCTGACGAATTTGTTCACGAATGGACAAGTGGCATCTCGGGCGACCTCTATCCTTTCCCGGATCGCATTTTGCCCTACACGCAAGAAATCGTGAACCGCTATCTTGTGAAAGCGCTGGACGATGGGCAAAAACCCGATGCACCTTATGACCTTTTTGCAACTGAGGGTGGCACGGCGGCAATGTGCTATCTGTTCTATTGCCTGAAATGCAACTACCTTATTAATCCTGGCGACCATATTGCGCTCATGACTCCTATTTTCACGCCCTACCTCAACATTCCTACGCTTAATGATTACGACCTTGACGTTACCTACATTAATGCCACCACACGCGACGACGAAGGCCTCCATACGTGGCAGTATCCCGACGAAGAACTTGAGAAACTTGCCGAGCCATCCATCAAGCTTTTATGTTTGGTGAACCCCTCTAATCCACCGTCGGTAGCCATGGATGAAGCATCGCGCAAAAAGCTCATTGAGATAGTGCGTGATAAGAATCCGAATCTGCTTATCATCAGCGATGATGTGTATGGCACCTTCGTCCCCCACTATCGCTCTCTCCTTGCAGACCTGCCCTATAACACCGCGTGCGTGTACTCTTTCTCAAAGTATTTCGGTGCTACAGGCTGGCGTCTTGCCGTAATTGCTACTGCGCAGAAAAATGTTTTCGACGACCGCATAGCTGCACTGCCTGCAGACAAGAAAGAACTGATCAAAAAGCGCTACGCGTGTTTGACCGACCATATCGAACGCGTCAAGTTCACTGACCGCATGGTGGCAGATTCCCGTCTTGTTGCCCTCAACGGCACTGCCGGCTTGGGCACTCCGCAGCAAGTCATGATGTCGCTTTTCGCACTGTATTGCCTACTTGATGAGCAAGATGCCTACCGCGCTAAAATGCAGGAACTGGTAACGAATCGCTTGCAGCTCTTATGGAAAAACCTCGGCTGGACACTTGAACCGGATCCGCTCAGAGCAGGTTACTATTCAGTAATTGACCTGGAGATTTGGGCTACGCGTCTTTACGGCGCTGATTTCTTCGCCTGGCTAAAAGACAACTATGACTCTCTTGATATTGTCGTGCGGCTTGCTCAAGACACGGGCGTGGTACTCATGGATGGCGCAGGGTTTGACGCACCCGAATGGTCAGTGCGCGTTTCGTTAGCAAACTTGGATACCGACGATTACGCAACTATCGGCAAGCGCATAGCGTCGATGCTGGACGAATACGCGCAAGCCTGGAAGAGCGAAGTAAGCAAATAGGGCGAAGCGTTTGCGAGCCTGGCACCGATGCATACAAGGTGAAGCGGGCTCAAGATAATTACAGCTTAAACATTGCGACCCAAGTGGCATTAATCGCGCTTGGTGATTTCGTCAAACTTCTTGCGGATCTCTGCACGTTTGGCTTCAACTTCCTGCTTGCGATCTGCGCGTTTTTGCTCACGAAGCTTATCACGCCAGCTGAAAAGCTCTTATCGGAGTACAATGACAAGAGCTTTTGGCAAGAAGGGGGAATCACATGGTAATAATTGGATTGCTTTGCGTCATTGTTATGGTAGTCATCGGACTTTGGTGTTGGAGGTCTGCACTCTATTATGCAACTCCTTATGCCAAAGAAACTGGTTACAAGTTTTTGCAGGTGCTCCGAGACAAGGGCCTCTCAGGGGAGTTTGAATTAAGCAAAGCAATCTATTCATTTGACCCGAAAGCTCAAGTATTTTTCAACGTATACATTCCCAAAGAAGACGGGACAACAAGCGAAATTGATGCACTCTACCTGGCTCCCTGGGGCATCGTTGTTTTTGAGAACAAGAATTACTCTGGATGGATTTTTGGAAAAGAGAATGATTCAAAATGGGTTCAAACTTTTCACAGAAATGCAAAATACCCCTTTCCTAATCCTATCCGACAAAACCAATCTCATATAAAAGCTCTCTTGCACTTTCTGGATCTTTCAGAAGACTTGTTTGTCCCTCTCGTTGTATTTTCCAATAAAGCTGAATTCAAGAGTCTAGATGCGGGATCATCGACCGTTATTCACACTAATCAGGTACAAACTTCACTCAAGCGCATCTCATCTCACTGCGAGGAACGTATATCCACAAACGCACAAGAAGCAATCTGCGAAAAGCTTGCGCCTTGCATTCATGTAAGCGATGAAATTAAACAGCAGCATATTGAGAACATAAAATCCAGGAAATCGCGAAAACGTACTCAAGCGAACACTCTTGAAACGCCCGAAGAAACAGCATCAATCAACACTCAAGATTCTTCTTGCGATCCGATTGAGCAAGCAACACCGCAAGTCTTACCAACTGCACACCAGGAACCGCAACCAACGAGCACCAACGAAAGCGAAGATCAGCTTGAAAAATGCCCACGCTGCGGAGCAGATCTGGTATTACGCACGACGAAAAAGGGTGAAAGAGCCGGCGAACAATTCTTTGGTTGCAGCCGTTTCCCAAAGTGTCGCTACATCAAGAGTTTAGACTAAGGCAACAGAAACCAAGCACCTATAATGAACGATCAAAAAAGACCTGTTGGAATGAAGTACCACCTCGTAGCACTCTTCACCATATTCGTCTGGGGAACTACCTTTGTGTCCACGAAGGTGCTTCTCGTAAACCTATCACCACTTTGGATCCTTTTGCTGCGTTTCGTCATCGGGTTTATTGTGCTTTGCGCTCTGCGCCCCCATATCCTTCGTCTGTACGAGCGGAAACACGAATTGTTGTTTGTAGCAGCTGGCGCAACCGGCATAGCAGCATACTACCTGCTCGAGAACGTGGCTCTTGTTTTCACCACTGCTACCGCGGTGGGCGTCATAGTTGCTGCATCTCCGCTTTTTACAGCCATCGCCTCAGCGCTTCTTGGAGATCGCTCTTCTTTAAACGCCAAATTCTTTGCAGGGTTTCTGCTGGCAATGGGAGGGCTTGTCGTGGTTGGCATCGGTGCCGAATCGGACAGCATGATCACATCGCTTGGGCAAGCGTCTCTTTTAGGAGATCTGCTCGCCCTTCTTGCTGCGCTTGTTTGGGCTATCTATTCCGTTCTGGTTCAAAAGATTGCCTCGTTGGGTTATGAGACAATTTCGTCTACTAAAAGAACCTTCTTGTGGGGACTTGTTTTCATAGTTCCCATTTCTTTTCTCTTTGGTGGAAGCTTTGTCTCGCCAGAAGTTTTATTCCGGTGGGATACCATGCTTAATCTCCTGTTCCTGGGAGTTGTTGCCTCTGCTGCATGTTTTGTCACGTGGGGAATCTCGGTGAAACACCTTGGTCCAACTATATCCACCACCTATATCTATCTGGTTCCTGCCATTACCACTACAGCGTCAATCCTGCTTCTTGGTGAGCCGTTGAATATGTACATTGTGCTGGGTGTCTTCATGACCATTGCTGGGCTTCTTTTATCTCAAAAGCGTCAGCAGCCATAACGCATTCTGTTGGCTGCAATCGAGTTCAGCGAGAGCGGCAGGCTTGTCTTATGATTTTGCCGATTTGGATCATGTGAATTAACCAAGTGACAAGATTCAAGCTTCCCAAGCTGTTGCACTACCCGATGCAATTTCTCTTGAAAAGCCTCTCTGACCTCGTAAGACAGAATCTACGTCTTTCATTGTAACAAGCGCACGGGATAAAGACGGGGAAATCGACACGTTTTCATTTCAGCTCAAAATGCTCATAGGAATGCAAGAACGCCGTCTTCGAGACGGCGTTCGGTTTTGTCATATGGAGCGGGCGACGGGACTCGAACCCGCGAAATCCTGGCTTGGGAAGCCAGTGCCTTACCACTTGGCGACGCCCGCGTTCCGTCAAATTATACGCCACTTGGAAAAGCGCAAAAGCCTAAATCGGCAAAATCACACTACTAGAACGCCGCTTGCAGCACGCTCATATAGCGCTTCCCGATTCCAAGTCCTGTGTTAGGTACATACCCGGCATAGAGATCGAGCGTATATGACGGACTTGCATACCCCATAAGAACGGCGACCGTCTTGATGCTTTCGCCATGAGCAAGGTTGTACGGTTTGTCGCATGTGATTATCTGTATAGGCATCGCCCTTCTTCTCGCGGCGATCCTTGTAGAGATAGTTCAAGAGCCCGAGCTTCAGAATGAGCCATCGGATGCCGATGCGGCACCCCTGCATCTCGCGCTGTCCATTCGGGACGTACCAGAGCCTCTTCCCGTCAACGCCAATGCGTCGCGTGAGTTCGGTAACGCTAATGCCTCTTCTCCTTCGCTTTGACTCAATAAGGGCGGCAACCTCCTGACTTCCTGCAATAGGCATAAGTTGAAACTCTCAGGGTTTGGGGTCGCTACTCGGGCAAGTTTCTCTTCGACCATAACCGGAGATACGCGAAGCCGATGATGGCGGGCAGAACCGGCGCCGCTGCCTGCGCCGCATAGATTCCGATGAATCCGCAGCCTAGGGGAACGGACAGGAGCCACGCAAGTCCCGCCCTCATGACGAAGGCGTCAATGAGGGAGTTAGCGAGAGCCAGCTTCGGTGCGCCCGAGGCCAGGGCGAATGAATCGAGGGCGTACATCGACGCATAGAAGATCCCGTTTACGCTGCAGGTGATGCGAAGGTAGAGGACCGCCGCCTCAGTGAGGTCCTTGCCCGATTCCCCGAAAAGGGAGACGAGCCATTCCGCGCCGAACTGCACGGCGATCTGGATGCCTGCGGTGACAACGATGGACACAAGAAGGCCCGACCTGGCGAACGCAACCGCCCGATTCGACATCTCGGCTCCGATGCTCTGGGATACCGATGCGGAGATGGCCTGCCCGATTCCCCAGCAAGGAAGCCCGGCGATGGTGCTTATCTTGAGGCCTACGCCAGAGGCGGCTGCGATGGTCGGGCCGTAGGAGTTGAGCCATGCGGTCACGAAGACATAGGAGAGGTTGATGACGGCCTGCTGCACGGCCATGGGAACGCCGACGCGAAGCACATACCGCGCGGACGTAAGCACTTCTGCTCGCTCCTGCGCGTCTCGCACGAAGCGAAACAGGTCGCGGGCGGAGGGGTGTCTACGGCGCGCTAGCCACAAGGCGAAGACCGCCCCCGCACCTTGGGCGGACACGGTCGCGATGGCGGCGCCGACTACGCCGAGACCGAAACCGACTATGAGGATGAAGTCGAGGATCACGTTCGCTGCAGCGGAGAAGGCCATGATGGCGAGAGGGCCGACGGAATCTCCCTGCGCCCGCAGGAACGCGCACGCAGCGTTTAGGAGGAAGAGCCCGACCGAACCCAGGGAGACGACCTCAAGGTATGCGACCGTCTGGGCGAGCGAGGTTCCTGGAACGCCCATGAGCGAGAAGATGGGATGCGCGAGCGTCGTCCCTGCCAAGGTTATCGCTGCCGCCCCCAGGAGGGCGACTCCGAGGGACGCGGCGAAGGTGCGGCGCTGACCCTGCTCGTCACGAGCGCCCACGCGGTTGCCGACCGCGACGGTGCAACCCGACATGAGCCCTATGGCTATCGAGCTGATGATGAAGACGATGGTGGAGGCGTTACTGACCGCGACAAGGCCCGTCTCGCCGACGACGTTGCCCACGACGCCCATATCAACGAACTGGTAGGCGTACTGGAGGAGGTTCGCCGCAACGAGCGGCGCGGAGAATGCTGCCAGGCGCTTCGGAGCGCTCCCTTCCAAAAGGGATGGCGTGTGATCTGTAGATACTGACATGGAAAGCCTTTCGATGGGGTGAAAACAAAAAGAGAACGGACGCCTGCCCGCTCTCGTGCCCATCGTTCATCTGCGCAAGCCGAAACAACCCTGAGCGGGTTGTTTGGGTCGACGATTTATCAGGCTTTGCTCCGGTCAGCGTCTCGTCTATATGCTTCCGAAGCCATCCCAATGCAAAGTTTCATGGCTGTTCCTGTCGATGTACTAGAACAGAAGGATTATCCCATAGTGCGAACGTGCTGGCAAACAGCCGCCGCGAATCAGAATCCGCATCACACGGGAAAAGCCCGCCGACCTAGCGGCCGACGGGCTTGGCAACGCTGATGCCCTGCGTATGACGTGCGCCCTCTATGACAGACACAGGCGCGACTTGCCCCATACAGCGAAACCTCGACGCATGGTCGCCGCATGAGGCTTTATCCTTCAAGCGCAAGCAGAAGCCCCGTCAAAAGCAGCCCGACCGCAGCCCCGCCGAGCAACTTCGCCACCACGCCGAGGGCCGGGTGCTTGCGCGATAGACCCTCCTCGTCTGGATTGCCCATCAATTCTCCCTTGAGAAACTGGTCGATTTCCCGATAGGTGACGATGTCATGCCTCTTCTTCAGGCGGTCTATGGCGATGGCCATACCGAACCCAATGGCGTAGAGCACAATGAACGTGATCCCGCCTGCGATGTTGCCTTTGCTCATGCGAGCAAAGCCGGAAGGCTCCGACCAAGCGAGCGAGAAGGCAAGGAGAAAAAGGAAGGCAAGTACCCAAAAGCCGACCATTCCGTACGACAAAAGCCTCATTATGCGCGAATCCTGTTTGACTGCTTGTTGGATTCTTACGGCATCTCCCTTTACAAGCTCGTCTATGGATGTATCGAAAAGCTGGCTGAGCAGAAACAAACTTTGCACATCTGGGTAGGTCTTGTCGGTTTCCCAATTCGAAATGGTCTGACGCGATACGAATATCGCTTTTGAGACTTCCTCTTGGGAAAGCCCGCGCTCCTCCCGCTTGACCTTCAATTGCTGAGCCAGCTCCATTGGTCCTTTCCTTCCAATTAAGCGCCTGTGCACTTTGCCTATCTGCACAAGCAATAATAATAGTGTACGAGTCTGGCGGAGAGAGCCGAAATAATAGCATGCGCGTCTGGCGGAGAGAGCCGAAATAGCTGTCAAAAGTCTTTGACAGTGCCTCTGAACTGGATTTTTATTGAAAAGTATTGCTTGCTCTCAGATGGGTCGATCGTGAAAATAGTATCCGCCAGCGTCCTTTTGGCGAGATTTTTCGGCAACCTCAAGCGGCGCAGGCTTTCATAGGCTTTCCGTAGATATGATTCAGCGATGAGAGGAGCAGAACGGTCATGGCTCGAGAGGAAAAAGTTTGGGAATACGCAACCGAAGCGGGGTATGCGCCTCTGGAAGACAGATGCATCATCGTCAAAGGTGCGGCTGGGGAACTGAGTGAAAAGATCGTCCGCTTTTTCGAGCTATACGATGTGGCTGTCCTCCAGATGTGCGAAAACGAAATCATCCTGCTGCCGTTCGACCCCAATTGGGCAACGCTCGAAAGGGACATTTCCCTCGTGGTTCCGTACTCGGAGATTGAATCGGTGAAGCTGGTCGACGACTTGCTCAACGTGATCATCGACATCGAGACGAGCGGCGGGGGCGTCCGCCTCACCACCCAGCAGAAGGGATTGAGCGACGTCCGCCTCTCCGGCATGTACGCCTCGCAATACGCCGGAGGATACAAGAACTGGCATGCCGAGAACGTCGACGCCACCCTCAAGGCGCTCAGTGAGCTTGGCCGCAAAACGCTGTAGGCGCAAGGCATTCCCTCCTAGAAAAGTACCTCGAGGTCGTAATGCGCAACATATGGCAGGTCGGGATAGACAACCTTCTTCCTGCCACTCGGGGCATTTCCATTCCGGCGAGCGTCGGTGACTCTAGGGCATCGGGATCCTTCCAACCGAGCGGCTTTATGAGGTCGCCCTGCGGTTCGGCGTCCACGAGCAAGACGCGCTGGCCGTTCCTGACGAGCGCCATACCCAAGCTTGTATTCGCGGGTTCGAGTCCCGTCGCCCGCTCCATCTGACACAGCCAAACGCCGTCTTTAAGACGGCGTTTTTTTATTCGCTCTGTATCATATAAAAGAGCAAACCAAACGAAGGGGTTTTATGACCACTGAAAAACGCAAACAACTCAAAGATGCCTATCGCGATCGTCACCCCGAAATGGGCGTCTTATATTTTCGTTGCACTCCTACTGGCGAAACCTTCCTTATGTGCGCCACCGATATACCCGCAAAGTTTAACCGTCTTCGCTTTCAATTGGCTGATGGACTTTGCCCCAACAAACACCTTCAACAGCTCTGGAAAGAGCATGGCGAAGCTGCCTTTGAAACCGGCACCGCAAAAGCCCTCAAGTACGACGATCCCAGCGCAGACTACTCTGAAGATTTAGAGCTGCTGATGGAGCTTTGTCTCCTGGATGATCCTACTGCCCAGCGCCTCTGGAAATAAGGCACCTGCAGCACACTTTTAAGAGGAGTCTTTTATGAGTTCGCAGCAAAACCTTTCCCGACCACGGCGCCCTTCAGCGCTTCACGCCTCGCACCAAAAATAGTACATGGTCTGAACTGAACAAAGAACGCGTCAGAAGACTTGAGCGCTTGGGTCTTATGACCGATGCCGGCCGCCGTGTCCTTCCCCCGCTCGGTCCGCGCAGCTTTCGCGTTGACGAAGATATTGTTCGTGCACTCAAACAGGCACGACTCTGGACAGCCTTTAAGGCAACACCGCCGCTCTACCAACGCGTCAGAGTAGACAACATTCAACGTGTCAAAGCAAGTCCAGAGGAATATGAAAAGCGTCTTAACCAACTTATAGTTAAGACGCGTGAAGGTGTTTTATATGGAGCATGGGACGTTTATGGTCGTCTTGCATAAAAAGAAAGTACACAGTAAGTAGGGCTTATTCGTCCTCTTCATCTTCGCCGAGATCATGACCATGGTCGTGTTCGCCAATATCTGAAACCGGCTTTTCCAGGCCTTCAATATGAATGCCATTTTTCTCGGCATAGTCCCACAGCGCCGCGTGAATAGCCTCTTCAGCCAAAAGCGAGCAGTGCACTTTTACTGGCGGCAACCCATCAAGCGCTTCCATAACGGCCTTGTTGGTAATCTCAAGGGCTTGCTGGATGGTCTTGCCTTTGACCAGCATTGTTGCCATTGAGCTGGTAGCAATAGCTGCGCCGCAGCCGAAGGTTTTAAACTTTGCGTCTTGAATAACACCGTCATCATCAATGTCAAGATACACGCGCATAATATCGCCGCACACTGCATTGCCAACGGTGCCGCATCCGCTTGCGTTTTCAATTTCGCCCACATTGCGCGGGTTGGTAAAGTGATCCATCACTTTTTCGGAATAATTCATTGCCATTTTCAGGCTCGCTTTCTTCTTGAAGTATCAAATATATCTGCTGCATAAATGCATGTGCTGATTGGTTAATTGGTATAAGGAAAACCGTCTGCTGCAAATCGCTCAATGACTGATTCGACGCTGCCCTGTTTGAAGTCCTCATACAACGGGCTCATCATGCGCAAGTTGTTGAGCGTAGCTGCAAGCGAATCAATGGCGAAATCCACATCTTCTTTAGTGGTATTCCGACCAAGAGTGAGACGCAGCGATCCATGTGCAATTTCATGCGGCAAACCAATAGCAAGCAACACATGGCTGGGATCAAGCGATCCGGATGTGCACGCACTACCAGATGAAACGCAAATACCACGCGCAGCTAACTGCAAAAGCATGCCTTCGCCCTCAATGAACTCAAATGAGAAATTAACATTATTTGCCAGTCTGCTTTCCCAGCTGCCATTGAGTTTTGCGTGCGGAATCTCTGCCAAAATGCGTTTGATTGCATGATCGCGCAACGCCAGCTGACGATCATGTTCAGGGGTAAGCTCAGCCCAAGCCAGCTGAGCAGCCTTCGCAAAGCCCACAATGCCCGGCACGTTCTCAGTTGTTCCGCGTTTGCCGCGCTCTTGCTGACCACCATCCAGCAGATTAGCCACCTTAATGCCCTTGCGCACATACAACAGCCCTACACCTTTGGGGCCATAGATCTTGTGCGCTGAGGCTGAAAGCATGTCAATTCCGAACTCGTTGACATCTATGGGCTCATGGGCGAACGCTTGCACCGCATCAGTATGGAACACCGCGCCGTGCTCATGGGTAAGCGCAGCCAACTCAGCAATAGGTTCAATAGTTCCAATCTCGTTGTTCGCAAACATGACAGACACAAGAATGGTGTCCGGGCGCAACGCAGCTTTAAGCGTGTCCGGATGCACGATACCGTGTTCGTCAACGGGCAAATAAGTCACCTCGAAGCCTTCGCGCTCAAGCGCTTCGCAGGTATGCAACACCGCATGATGTTCGATGGCGCTCGTTATAATGTGCTTGCCCTTTGCGCAGTTTGCATGCGCAAAACCCTTGATAGCCCAATTATCTGCTTCGGTGCCACCGCTGGTAAAAAACACCTCACGCGGAGTTGCGCCAAGAATGCTTGCCAGCGTTGCGCGCGCCTCTGCTACCGCATCGGACGCTGTTTGTCCCAGCGGATAAATGGATGACGGATTGCCAAACTCCTCGGCAAAATACGGCATCATTGCGTCCAACACTTCTGGTCGAACTGGTGTTGTGGATGCGTGATCCAAATAAATCTGTTTCATAGCTGCCCTTGCGCTTTCGTCTTCGATAATGTTTCTTTGGTAATGTCGCTTCAGTGTCGATTCTTCTTCGTTTCCGCTTCAAGATTGCTTTTTCGCTCTTGTCGCTTCGCGATTACGTTTTGCTATTGTCTAGTAATATGCTAGACTATAGAATATAACGGTCAAGCAAATTGTCAAGAAGCTTCACTTGTTGATTCAGTGTTTTGTTGCTCTTTTGAAAGTGAGTACGTATGAAAATATCAACGAAAACCCGTTATGGGATGCGTCTCATGATTGATGTTGCCCGCAATCAACAAGACGGGCGCGTGGCATTAAAAGACGTTGCTGCACGTCAAGGGATTTCCAAGAAATACCTTGAGCAGGTTGCAGCACCCCTTGTCAACGCCCACCTGCTTCTTGTCACGCGTGGACCGCTTGGGGGATACCGTCTCAGTCGCGACGCACATGACATCACACTTGCAGACATTGTCAGCGCGTCCGAAGACGGCTTAGAGCTTTTGACCTGCACAATTGATGTAGGTGCATGCGAGCGCGCAAACGACTGCGCGTCGCGACGCATTTGGGGTGGTCTTCAGGATGCCATCTACCAATACCTTGCAGATCAATCATTGGCAGATGTTGCTTATGGCAGCGCGCCAACACATTAAAAGCGTGATGCTATGAACCAAAAAGACTACCCACTCATTGGCGTTGTTCCTTCGTATCAACTTGACGAAGATGCACTTATAATCCCTAATAGATACATGAATGCTCTCGCGCAGTCAGGTGCAATCCCACTCGTACTTCCGCTTGCTTCAAGCAGTGCAATTCAGGAGGCGCTTCTTCCAAATTTTGATGGTTTTCTCCTCTCCGGTGGCCAAGATATAGATCCTCGTCGTTATGGCGAAAGCGTCACCGGCGCGCACCTGAGTGAGTTTTGTTCGCAACGCGAAGAGACAGAGCACCTCATCCTTGATTTCGCCAAGCACTATGACATACCGGTACTTGGTATCTGTCGTGGAATGCAGGCCATGAACGTTTCATGCGGAGGCACGCTTTATCAAGATATCGATGCCGAACTCTCAAAGATGCCATCCACGAGTGTCTTTACCTGTGACGCTTGCCCTCACTACGCGGAGCATCACTCAACAAATGCGGCGCTACATATCTCAATGGGCACAACTTCGCACGCCTCGGTGCGCGATTCGCAAGAATCCGTTCCTGTTTTTTCGTCCTCACATTGCCAGATCAACTGCTATCACATTCCCACTCATGAGGTCTCCACTACACCAGATTCGCAGCTACAACGAATCCTTGGATGCGACCCTATTGCCGTTAATTCCATGCACCATCAGGCAATTAAGAAACTTGGCGAAGGATTGCTCGTATGCGCCCATGATCCCGAAGGGCTTGTTGAAGCTATTGAGTCTCCTGCCTTAAGCTTCTTTTTGGGCGTTCAGTGGCATCCAGAATTTTTCGCCAATAGCACAATGCAGCCACTTTTCAGCGCATTCGTTGAAGCAGCAACCAGCTATCGCCAGCGAAAGCCTATTATGCCAAGCCATATGCCGCGTACCAAAATGTAGCCCACAGTCTCTGCAGCGAGTGAAACAATGAGAGAGTACTTAAAATCTTGGAGGTCACTATGAATACGATGGATACCACGCTTGCTCAGAATTTTGCTATTGACGACCTGCTCTCCGATGGCATTAAGTCAACTCCGCCGTCATTTGTTCGCGCAATCTTGAAGGCAGCCTCCGATCCCAACGTGACCTCTTTTGCAGGCGGTCTTCCAAACCCCATTTCCTTCCCCCAAGAAAAACTCATGGAATCCATGCAGCGCGTTGTCGCCCAGCACGGCGCAACCGCTTTTCAGTATTCTGCAACTGCCGGTGTAGACGAATTGCGCGAGTGGGTAGCCAATCGTTATAACCAGCGTTTCGGAACTGACTACGTAACCGAAGATGTCCTGATCACAACAGGATCTCAGCAAATCCTGGACTTGCTGGGTAAAGTGCTTCTTGATAAAGGTGATGGTGTTATCGTTGAAAAACCAACCTATCTTGCAGCCATCCAGGCATTCGCACTCCATCAACCAGTCTTTCGCGAGGTAGAGCTTACTAACGAAGGGCTCAACATCGCCGAGTTAAAAAACGCCCTGTCAGCAGGCGCTAAGATGATCTATCTCATCCCGAACTTCCAGAACCCCACCGGTCTGACCTATTCTGCGGAAGGACGTGAAGCGGTTCGCGAAGTGCTGGCCGACCAAAACATTGTGGTTGTTGAAGACGATCCTTATGGTGAATTGCGTTTTGAAGGCGCGTCGCTTCCTTACATTGGAGGCACGAATCACCCGCATGGTCTTATCATGGGCTCATTCTCAAAGACCGTCACCCCAGGCATGCGTATGGGTTACATTCTCACCAAAGATCACGAGCTCCTGCGCAATCTTTCCATTGCGAAGGAAGCGGCTGACCTGCACACAAACGTTTTTTCGCAGTTCGTCATCTTGGACTACCTCAAGCACAATGATCTTGACGAGCACCTTGTCAAGATTCGCGATCTTTATCGTTCACAAGCTCAAGCTATGACTGATGCAATGGCAGAATTCTTCCCTGCAGAAGTCTCTTTTACCAAGCCAGAAGGTGGCATGTTTTTGTGGGCAACCTTACCTGAAGGTATCAGTACCATGGAATTATTCCCGAAAGCCCTTGAGCGTGGTGTAGCATTTGTACCAGGTGACCCTTTCTATGCAGAGCCAGCCGTACACAGCACGATGCGCCTCAACTTCACCAATGCCGATGAGCAAACCATTCGCGACGGCATCAAAAAACTGGGCGAAGTGATTGCCGAAGCACTCTAAGCAAACGGGGTTCACCAACACACTTACCTATCTTGTTTTATGCACGTTTGCTCATACTTGCGTGAGCGCCAAGAAGGGACGCCGCCATGACCAGCAGAAACCATACTTCGCATTGCTCTGCACAAGAAATCCCCAGCGCATTTGCGCACGTGATAGGCGTAGCTGTTGTCCTCAGCATACTGATAGTTGCTTTGTGTTTATCGGCTTGTAGCACAAACCAGCCGCAAGCCGATCCCGCAGCTCAAAGCGCTGACAAGTCAGCATCCACTCCAACTGATGACAGTGAAGTAAGCGAAGCTTTGGTCATTTATCTCCAAAACGACGAGGCACTTTTTGTTGATCAAGAAACCAATACGCCTTACGTTCCCACCCTCCCACTTGGTCAGATTTACGACGCTGAGGGCAAGCACATAAACGCAAATGACCTGGCAGTAGGCAACATCGTGCAAGTAAGCGGCAACGGTATCATGCTCGAAAGCTATCCAGGACAGTACCCCGGCATTGCGCGCGTGCAGGTACTTGAGCAAGGCAACCCAGCCGATGCGGATGCTTATGCCGACGTTGTTGAGATGTGGGCTGGTGGTGCTGACGCAAACGCCGCCCCGTATGCATCGCTCGAATACAGCTCTGACCTGGGCCAAATCACACTGTCTCTTGATGCCAATACAACTGATGACTCAGAGGTGGTTTCTGATAGCGTATTGGATGCAACAATCACCGCACCTACTGAGGCAACACTCAGTTTTTCGCACGTCCCCACCACCGTCACCATTGAATGCGTGTCGGTGGCCTTTGATGGGCAGGGCAAAATTGTTGAAAGTACAGGGGCAGGTACAACACCCGTAGCTTTCACACAAGTTGAAAGCGACCGGTTCACATTCGACATTGAACCAGGCTTTCTCTATGAGATAGAAGCACAGTTTGACAATGGCGAAGCGGATTTTGCCTTCCACACGCTCAGCAAGTAACACGCGTGTTGAGGCATTTGCTATGCACGTTGCGCTATCAACGGAATAGCACTTCTATCAGCAAGGCTCAGATATTCAGGTCCAAACCAACAGGGTAATTCTGCCGGACGAAGCACCAGAGGCATGCGGTGATGAATGCGCGCCATATCCGCATTCGCCTGCGTTGTCACCATGGAAAAGCGATCCTCTTTCCAAATGCCTCCGATAAAAAGTATGCTCTGATCAGGCACGCTAAACTCATATTGCGCCTTAATCATACGACCCGTTTTTGACGAAGGCACAGTTTCAGTTGCATGCGTCTCAAAGAATCCGCGCGCACATATCACGCATCTCCGCTGCTTGAGAGATTCTCGCCACATGGGCTTATCGGCACTTTCAATGCGCGTGTTGAATACTACGCCGCTTTTCCAGGACTCTTCAAAGCCCCACGTTTTTTCTTCCGCAAAAAGCTGCAGCTGCTGACCTGTGTGAGATGCAGCTTCGTTCAAAATGAGAGGTACGCGAGATTTCGGATACGCCTGGGGATACTGTGCCGGCCAATCCGGTTCAACCTGAACAGGAACGCCTACCTCAATTTGGTGAATTACATCCATCACTTCATCATAGGTGAGCGTAATACATCTCCCGCACATCTGCACTCCTTCTTGTACGCTTTGCGCAACGCACTATAGCCACTTACCCTGAATTTGCTCAGTTGCTGTCAATACATGCAAGTACCTCTGCAACCGCATCAGAGAGTATTTTCGCAACGTTTTCAACATCATCCTCCGCAAGGGTTGTCACATTCATCATAAACTGAGGATTGTTTGAGAGTGGTGAACTTTGCTTGTGCGAACAAGCCAACCAAAACTCGCTCAACGGCGCAAGCTTTAACCCACGTTTAAGCACTGCATCCGCCACCTTCTGCTCCAGCGAAACACATCCGCGGTTTTGCACCTCAGCAGACACCATGTCATTATGAAATACATCCAGTTCAAGCATGAAATGCAGACCCGATCCCACATGGTGCGTCTTCAAAAAAGGCGCCATCTTTGTTGCATTCAGCGCTCGAACAAACGCATTTTGCACCCGACGAAAATGCGTACGTTGCCTATTTATATGTCGCTCGTATTCGCCCGACATCATAAAACGCGCGAGGGTTAACTGCTCAAGTGCTCCTACGGTGCAACTGTAAAACCCTAGTTCAGAGTCGAATACATGCGAAAGCTCTTGCGGCAAAACCGTATAGCCAATGCGAAACGTAGCGCCAAGCGTCTTGGTGAATGTGTTGGTATAAATAACCGTATTGTTGGTGTCCATGCTCATAAGCGACGGCACCGGTCGACCAGTCATGCGAAACTCGCAATCAAAGTCATCTTCAATAATATAACGCTTCACATGGCTTGCAGAAGGTCTCTCTGCAGCCCACGCCAGCAACTCCTGCCTGCGCCCTACTGGCGTCGTAATGCCTGTTGGAAATTGGTGCGACGGCATGCAATGCAACACACTTGCTTCGCTGTGCATCAATTCATCAGGCCGCGGACCTGCACTATCCAGCAACACGGGCACACATTGCACATCGTTCGCACGATAGATTTGCAACAAACGGCGATAACCCGGGTTCTCTATGGCAAAAACGCGTTCGCGACCAAGCAATTGCACAATCAACGCATAGAGCAACTGCGCTCCGGCTCCTACCACTATCTGATCTGGAGAAACGTCCATTCCGCGCAAACCTCTCAGGTGCGCAGCAATGGCGCTGCGAAGCGCATATGCGCCCCGCGGATGTGCTGCTTGCTGCAGCGTCATCTCGGTCTCTTCGCTCAAAACCGCACGCATCGTTCGCGCCCATGCGGCATATGGAAAGAGTCCCAAAGGTGATTGCGCGCCGCTCAAATCCATCATAGTTTCTGCTTGCGGTTGGGCGATGCCTTGTTCGCCAGCACCTTCGCCATATGCTTTGCCACGAGGCTCAGCTGCGCGTTTTTTGACAGGTGCAACTTGTTCAAACGGGCAGGCAAAGTATCCACGCCGCGGCTCAGCGCGCACATAACCCTCTGCAACAAGCTGATCATAAGCTCCTTCTACCGTGATCACACTCACGCTGAGATGCCGAGCCAGCAGGCGCTTTGAAGGGAGTTGCTCATCTGCGGCAATACGCCCGCATTCAATATCGCCACGGATGGCTAAATAGAGCTGCTCATAAAGCGGTCGGTTGCCCTTTTGCAAGTTGTAAGTGAGCACTTTTTTGGAAATCCTTACCATCTGACCTTATCAAATCTTTACGTTTTGAATATATCACTCATACCAGTTATTGCTTATCCTTTCGCTCAACTTAATTCTCACTTGAGCCGCTCAAACCGCGAAAGGATCTCATATGACTATGCAAACCGCACCCACCGTTCCCAGCGCGCCCAGCGCACCAAGCACTCCCAGCACTCCCAGCGCCCCGGTCGCTCACACGTTCGCCGAGCGTCATGCGCTAAATTGCCAACTTGCCCAAATGCTCAAAGGCGGCGTCATCATGGACGTCACCACTCCTGAGCAGGCACGCATTGCCGAAGATGCTGGCGCATGTGCAGTCATGGCCCTAGAGCGTATCCCCGCCGACATCCGTGCAGCAGGCGGCGTATCGCGCATGAGTGACCCCGCCATGATCAAGGGAATTCAGGACGCCGTCACTATTCCCGTTATGGCGAAATGCCGTATTGGACACTTCGCCGAAGCGCAAATCCTGCAAGCCATAGAGATTGACTACATCGACGAATCCGAAGTGCTCTCTCCTGCCGACGACACCTATCACATTGACAAGACTGCCTTTGCCGTTCCATTTGTCTGCGGCGCACGCAACTTGGGAGAAGCATTGCGTCGCATTCAAGAAGGCGCCACGATGATTCGTACAAAAGGCGAGCCCGGCACAGGTGACGTTGTGCAGGCGGTGCGCCATATGCGCATGATGAATGCCGAGATTGCGCGCGTTACCACGATGCGCCCTGACGAGCTTTTCGAGGAAGCGAAACGCTTGCAGGTGCCGTATGACCTACTAAAACTCGTGCACGACACCGGACGACTTCCCGTCGTGAATTTCGCTGCAGGTGGCATTGCTACGCCAGCTGACGCCGCGCTTATGATGCAACTTGGCGCTGAAGGCGTGTTTGTGGGAAGCGGCATTTTCAAGTCCGGCAATCCCGCGCAACGCGCTGCCGCCATTGTGAAAGCGGTAAGCAACTTTACCGACGCTGAAATGCTTGCATCGCTTTCTGAGAATCTTGGCGAAGCAATGGTTGGCATTAACGCTGACGAGATTGAGCTCATTATGGAAGCACGTGGTCAATGATGCTCTCCGCAAACTCATCCACAACCGCCGCCGTTCCAGAATCCCCAACTGTTGCGGTGCTGGCGCTCCAAGGAGCTTTTGTTGAACACGAAAGGAAGCTTACTCAGCTGGGCTGCAAAACTACTCAGCTTCGCCAAAAGGCTGACCTGCAACAACACTTTGACGCTCTCGTGCTTCCCGGTGGCGAATCAACCGTACAAGCAAAGCTTCTCCACGAGCTGGAAATGTTCGATCCGCTGCAGGCGCGCATTGCTAGCGGCTTGCCTGTTTTGGGCACCTGTGCAGGCTTGATCTTGCTTGCACAACAGGTGCAATCTGCAAGCGATGGGCGCGCTGTTTTGGATTCAGCTTCTGCTCTGTCCGCATTCGACGAGTCCACCCACCCTGCATCGCCCGTAAATGGCTTTCGCACGCTCCCCATCACCGTGCTGCGCAACGGCTATGGGCGCCAGCTTGGAAGCTTTGTTGCTGAAGCAGTCCTTGCAACTCGCACGCCATCTCCATCGCTTTCGCCTGCTGCTGAAAATTCACTGCCGGCACACACGCAAAAAATCCCGCTGGTATGCATCCGTGCACCCCGCATAACTGCGCTTTCGTCCGAAGTTCAACCCCTCATCATGCTTAACGACGAGCCCGTTGCAGTGCAATACAACAACCAAATTGGCTGCACGTTCCACCCCGAACTGACTGACGACGACACCATATACCGCCTCTTCCTCAAATGCTTCAACGAACAAAAGCAATGACCCGCGCCGCCACCCCCCGCGCCACCCGCCGCCCGCGCTGACACCGGCGCCGCCCCCCGCGCCACCCGGTGTCGGTGCTACCCGCATCGCCACCCGCCACCCGCACTGGCGTTCTCCCTGCTCAGGCGGCCACCAGAATGGGCGGCGTGATAAAACTTTCTATAAAACACCAAACTTTGGCAGGAAACGTGCCCGATTAGGCGGATTGGGCCTCAAAATGGCTGGAAAAGTGGCCGATTAGGTGGGTCATCCTTCAAAAACCGCCTAATCGGACACATTCCCTGCCACACTTCGCCAAAAACCGTTATATTTTAGTTCATCGCTGTAACAAAATCGTTGCGCAGGTTCGCACAATTATGCCCGGGTGCGCCCGGCTTCGCCACAACATCAGGTCAGACCGAAATCGTCCCAGCTGTGATTATTTGCAAATGTTTTGCAAATTGTGACCCAAAAACAAAAAAGCCAGCGACCCAAACGAGCCGCTGACCTGCGAATTCATGGTGCCCCCGGCGCGATTCGAACGCGCGGCACCCGCTTTAGGAGAGCGGTGCTCTGTCCCCTGAGCTACGGAGGCGCACCCGCTATTGTACCATGCTTTTATTCGCGCACATCTGGTGCCCAGGACACCAATTCGCGCGCGTCCATAATCACCGCGTCAGCATCAGCTTCGCGAAGTTCATCGGCTGTGTGATAACCCCAGCCCACACCAATTGCGTACGTTCCAGCATTACGCGCCGTGCGAATATCTCCTGGTGAATCGCCAATATAGACCGTACGCTGCGGATCAGATCCCAACTCGCCAATGCTGCGCAGCAAACCTGCAGGATTTGGCTTTCGCGGAATCTCGTCGCTTTCGCCGTGACTCACGTCGAAAAGTCCTGGCAGATACTCATCCACTGCAGCCTGAACTCCCGCATCAAACTTATTGGACAACACGCCCACTTTCACACCGCGACGCTTAAGATCGCGAATTGTCTCAACGATATGCGGATATGGCTTAGTGAGCTGATTACCAACCGTTGAGTACAGATCCTTCCAGCGCTGCATAACCTGCTCGGTAATCTGCGCGTCAGTATCCTCAGGAACAGCCTGATAGATGAGCGCTTTTGCACCATTGCCTACGAAGGAATGAATCTCGTCAGTTGTTCGCGGAGGCAGTCCAAACGCTTCAAGCGAGGTATTGGTAAGCACCACCAAATCGGGCAACGTATCCAAAAGCGTGCCATCCAAGTCAAAAATAAAAGTGTCGAAAAGAGGCCGCGCCGCGGCATCGGTATGTGACATAAATAAAGCTTCCTTAGTCTTTGCGCCTTATACGCATTTAATACTCGCGCAAAGCGCCACGTTTCAAAATGAGCTGAACGCGCGTGCCTTGCCCCAGCTCACTTTCAACATGGAGCCGCGTGCCTTCGCCAAAGTAACTACAAATACGGTCGCTCACGTTTTTAACGGCAATACCCATGCCTGTTGATGATTCTGGATGCAAAATATTTTGGCACGCCTCTTCAGTCATGCCAACACCATCGTCCTCAACTGTCACGATAACGTCGTCTCCGTCAATTTCGCCAGAAATGGTCACGGTGAGCTTGCCTTCTGCCGGCATGGCATGATGCACCGCATTTTCCACCAAAGGTTGAATCAAAAACGGCGGCACCATCATCTCTTCAACGCGCGGGTCAACATTTGTTTCCATTCCAACGCGATCAGCACCAAATCGCGCTACCTCAAACGTGAAATAGCGCTGCGTCTGCTCAAGTTCGCGCGCAAAAGCAATCAAATCTGCCGAGTCTTCAAGCGTACGACGATAGAAGACGGCGAATTCGCGCAAGAGTGTTCGTGCTTTTTCGGGATCAGTGCGTACAAGCGATGCAATAGTGTTGATAGTATTGAACAAAAAATGCGGGTTGATTTGGCTTTGAAGCATCTTGAGTTCCATGCGCGTAGCCAACTGCGTTTGCTCTTCAAGCGCAGTTGCCGCCATCTGCGTGGAAAGCAGCTGACCGAAACCTTCGGCAATTGACTTTTGCGTCTCTGAAATGTGACGCGCGCGTCGATAATAAAACTTCAGCGTACCCTGCACCTGGTGTCCTACCACAAGCGGCACAATAATTGCAGCCATAATGCCAGAAGGTTTTTGCGCAAATCCAATATCGGCAGGCGTGTACAATACGCGCATTTCGCCATCAGCAAGCGTAGCATACGTTGCATGCGTGCGAATATTACTTCCCACTGGGTTTTGCTGTGCATCATAGCCCGCATATCCAAGAATCTGAGTTTTGTCCGTAATAGAAACTGCCACCGCCGCTGTCGCAGGCAACAACAGACTGCAGATTCGCTGCGCCGCAGGTGCATCAATTCCCTCACCCATACACTCAAGCGTTTGCGAAGCAAGTTTAAGCATAGCGTCAGACTGACGTGCACGAATGGAGTCGGGATCCATCATCAATCGGAGCACAACCGCCAGTGAAAGCGTGAAAATGATGCCCGCACAGAACATAGCAATAATGCTGCTACCAGGTGTAATAAGGTTCCAAATGAGAACTGCACCCGAAAGCACTGCTATAGTGAACATGAACATTTCCAGCGTGAAAAACCGCGGCGTTGGCGAATGCGGATCTATGCTTTTAGAGCGTTCGTCCTCCACAATTTTCACTTCGTTGACCTTGTCAGGCATGCTTTCCCCCTCTGCCTTTGGCATTGCGGCTAAACGCGCGTATCGCGCATTAATGGTTTAGCCTAGTATACCGAATTCGTTACATACCAGAATAACTGCAGCAACTAACAAAAAGCCGCCAAAGATAAAGCGAAGTGTTCGTTCAGGAACGCGCGTAATGAGCTTTGCTCCAAGAAGCGCACCAGGAATAGAGCCAAGCGCAATAGCGATACCCGCCACATAGTTTATGTTTCCAAGGAATGCCTGCTGAATAACGCCAGGAATAGCCAGAATCATTACTGCAATAAGCGACGTGCCGGAAGCTTTACGCATATCCACACCGATAACTGACAAGAACAGTGGCACCATCAAAAAGCCGCCGCCAACACCAACATATCCCGAGGCCAAACCCGCCGCAAGGCCAATGCAAGCGCCCAGTAGCAGCTGCTTGCGGCTCAAGGCGGTCGAGGCGCCGGCTGCGTCAGCTGCGACAGCCGCGCCAGCTGCGTCAGCCACGCCGGTAGCCGCGCCAGCCGCGCCAGCCACGCCGGTAGCCGCGTTGGCATCTGCAGACTCAACCGCGTCAGCTTGCGCAGGCGCTGCACCGGATGCGGCAACAGGCTTCGCCTTGATGGCTTTGCTCAAAATATTAATGGCAGACCAGATGATTACGAGCGCCGCTACCACCATGATGAGCCACGCCGGCGAAATACTAGCAAGCTGCACCCCAAGCGGCGACGTCAGCGCGCCACCTAAGCCGGCAGCCACCCCCAAAGCGGGCAAACACGTCTTATTGCGCACATGAGAGACGGCACCCGAAATGGAGGTTGGCACAATGGTAAACAGCGACGTTGCTGTGGACATTATGGGGCTCATATCGAATACCAGCCTAAATACTGGCACCATAATCGTGCCGCCACCAACGCCCAAAAGACCAGACAAAACGCCTATTCCCACACCTACTAGCGCGGGAACCACCCATTGCACAAACAGCTCCATGGCAGCTCGTCTACTCTCCTAAATCCAGGCGAATTTGCGTAGTAGCGCCAGGATCAATAGAGGCGCTCGTCGCACGATAGGGATGATTTGCTGCTTGCGCAACCGCCTGATCAGGCGCAAACCCTCTCGGTTGCTCTTGCACTTCATTCCCCCGAGCATCCCCACTGCGAAGTGAAGGATGCAACGGCGCACGCACCCCTAACCCATCAGGAGCAACGTCAAGCATGTTTTGTGTAACCGACTGCACCAACGCAGTACACAATACCTGATCATCTTCCATGCGTGACATAATGGCGGGCCACACAAACTGGAATTCAAAATACTTAGAGCAATTGCGCTCAGCATATGTCATAGCCTCGCCCGTAGCAGCCTTCGCCGCTTTGCGATAGGCGGACTTATCAGGTCGCGTCAAAGAACGCAACAAAGCTGTAATGCGTATGCGCCTCCTAATACCTGGCTCCAAAAAAGGACCAGGGTAGGGCTCAAGCGAAGAAGGTTTTACTTGCAAAAGGTCAATTTGTGTGCGGCTATACTCAATCTTGCGATACTCATAGAGCCACCTAAAGATATCTTGGCGAAAACGCGTACCTTCGCTTGGTGACTCAGGTGGTAAATGCCTCATACTCCACTGGTTGTCAAACCAGATATCTGAACCATACATGCGCAGGTCAAGCATATAATCAAGGTCTTCCCCGCGGGGGATCCAAGGGTCAAACGAAAGGCGTTTAAACGCTTCTTTGTGTAAGGCAAGGCAGCCGCCACACACGTGATTCGAGCGCGAAAGGCGTGGACCTTGCATAGCCTTAGTAATCCATTTGTTGAAGGCTTTTCCCTGCTGCCAAAAATGGTTGTACCACTTATCTTGACTCTTCGACAAATACGAACCATCAGCGTTATAGTAAAAGCCTGTCTTCGCCAAAATAGGTATTCCCTTTTTTGTGAGTTTTCCCAGACCATACATGGCTTTATGGAGGAAGTCGGGGTCATCAATAACCTCGTCGTCGTCTAAAAAGACCACCGAATCAAACCCGAACGCATCTGCCAACACAAGCCCTAAATTACGCACGGCGCCATAACCGGTAAGGCTCACTTCCTTTTGCAAGCGTCCCAATCCAAGTTGCTCCATGCGCTGCTGGACGAGCAATAACTCAGGAGCGCCTATCACCATGATAGAAAGATTCGGGTAGCGCGCCGCTTCAGTCTGCACTTTTTTGAGGGCTTGCATCTCAATTGAGCGCTCGCTACCAACAAGCACCATAATCTGGCCGAGTCCATCAACTTGTTCAAGAGAGGCGAAAAGTCGTCCGAGTTCCCCAGGAGCTGAAAGGGGCGTGGCGTGATCATAAGTGGAGATTACACCGCCAGCTTCAACTCGGCGACGTGCGGATATGAACGTGGGTATGATTATAACTGGATTCATGCACATCCTTCATTAACATGCGCGTAGCGCCTGATTAATGAGTTTATTGTAGCGCGAAATGATTAGCCAAAAACTTTACTACACGCAATCTTTAAGACGCTGTTACCAAGGTACCGAATAAGTAAGATCTACTTCCGTTTACCGCTGCGTTTCTTGGGTTTTGTGTGATGCGCCTGCCCTCGAGCACCTTGCGTGGTGCGCGCTTCTTTTGCTGCACGAATATCGCTTGCCTTTTCACCACGTAGTCTGCGAGCCTCTTCGCGACGCTCGCTTACCTGTTCGCTTTCTTGCATAAGCGCTTGATAAGAAGCAAAGCGTTCCTGTGAGATCTCCCCTGCTTCCACGGCGGCGCGCACCGCACAGCCCGGCTCGTTGGCATGCTTGCAATCTCTAAACTTGCACTGTGCTGCCACCGCCTCAATATCGGCAAAGGCAGCTTCAATCCCCTTGCCTGCATCCCAAAGCCCCAGACCGCGCACGCCAGGCATATCAACAATAAGACCCCCGCCGGGAAGCGCAATCATTTCCCGGCTCACCGTAGTGTGGCGCCCTTTTCCATCTTCTCGCACAGGAGTGGTTTGCTGGATGGCTTCGCCAACCAACATATTAACCAAGCTTGATTTGCCCACACCACTTTTACCCAAAAGAACCGCTGTGCAACCCTCAGGCACTTTTGCACGCACGGCCTCAATACTTGCTGGATCTTGCAAACTGACAACATCAACTTCTACATCAGGTCCGGCCAACGCGCGCACCTGTTCACGCACCTCTGCTATGTGTTGATCATCTTCAGCCAGATCGGCCTTGGTAAGCACCACCGACACTTCGGCCCCTGTTTCACATGCAAGCACCAATTCGCGCTCTAAACGTCGCGTGTTCACATCAGAAAGTGGTTGCGCAACAAATACATGGTCGAAATTTGCTGCAAGAATTTGCGGCAATGCACGCTCTGTGGGATCTTTGCGCACAAAAGCGCGTGTGCGCGGCAAAATGTTCACGATAATGCCTTTGTCATGACCATCAGGCGCATCTACGATCACCTTATCGCCTATAACTGCGCGCCAATCTGCCCCTTTGACCAGCGAAGTTGCATGTTCGCAACGAACCTCTCGCCCATTTTCAAGACGCACCAATGGATACCCTCGATCAAGTTTGATCACCTGTCCATCTAGCAGCTGTTCACCACCACTTTGCTTACCGGGTATCTTCGTTGGCTCATCTGCAACCATTTAGCGCTGCCTCTCTCGGATCAAATAGAACAACACGGTCACAAGCAAACCCACTACAACGGTAATAATACCCGGCACGAATTTCGTGAGATTGAACGCCTCTTCGGTATATTCTCCCGGGTCAACAACGCTCACCACCTCAGCATGAAGATCACTTGTACCCTCATGTTCAGGACAAGCAAGATGAAAGGTTCCACGAACCTGCAATATCGTGCCCCGTTGCTGATAGCGGCCAAAGGTATCAATGCGCGCCGCCGCATCACGCGTCATAAAGACTGCAATTGTGGCGGTGTTGTCTTCATTCGACAAGGTAATCCAGCTGAATTTTTGATCGAATGTTGCATGAATAGCATCGCCAATTGCTTCACCCGTTACTTGCACCGTTTGATTGTCGTAGTACGCATCAGCAGATGAGAGGTCTGCAATGGATGTGTCATAAATAAACGAACTGTCGGGCAGCTGCTGCGGATTGATGAGGTTGCCCTCAGATTCCAGCTCAATTTCTTCAGCAAACGCACGATCTGAACTCACGCCAGCACAAACAACAAGCGCCATCAAAAGCGCAGCCAAAAAAGCTGTCGCACACGCCCTTGCAAGCATTAACGACTGCGTAGTAGCCGCATTCGCAATATGTTTCACAGGATGCCTCATCCGTTGAACCACCGCCTCGGGTCAAGCGAGACGACAATCTCCACGAGCAGCGCAAGCAGCGTTACAAACTCAAGACGGCCTGCCCACATTTGGAAAATGTAGAACACCTCCAAGGTAACGGGCATACCTGGCGCTGCAAGGCCTGAGGACAAACCACCATTACTTGTCATTGCAACTGACTCAAAAATGGATTGCGTAGCATCGTAGCCATGCGCAATGCCAACCAGAGCACCAATCAAATAGGTGGCGGTATAAAGCACAAATACCGTCGTAGCACTCTTGACGGCTTCAGGCGAAAGCACGCGCTTGCCAACGTGGTTGTACGACACAACTACACGAGCACTTGCCGGCGACAATGCTTCTTTAATTGTGGCCACCAAAGATTTCGCAATAAGACCAATGCGATTGAATTTGATGCCACCTGACGTTGAACCCGCGCTTCCACCAACTGCCATCAGCATGGCTACCACCAAAAACGCTCCCGACGATAATGCGGTTGTCAATTGATTAGGTGTAATGTTGAGAAAACCAGTGGTGGAAGAAGCCGAAATGACCGTAAAAAGACCGCGTCGCAACATGGCAGGAAGATTAGAAAACTCTGCACTCATGGTAAGTGATGCGGCAAAAACGCAGGTCATTACTGCAAGCCACAAAACCATGGTGCGAATTTCTAGATCACGAAAGAACGTCTCAATGTGTCCTTTCCATACCTCAGCATGCAAGACAAAATTGATGGATCCTGCCAACATCAACACCATGATGACCAGCTCTAAAGGTGACGAATGGTAATACAACACCGATTGGCTCATCGGGGCGAACCCTCCGGTTACAAATGCAGAAATAGAAAGCCACAATGCCTGCAGAATAGCGCGCAAAGGCTCCATACCCAATAACAAGCAGATCACCGACAAGATGCCCGTTGCAACCACAATGATGCCAACGGTGATTTTCGCAATGAATTGCGTGGTTTGAATGATGTTGGGAAGCACATGTTCGCTTCGTCCTTCTGAAGAATACAAACTTGCTCCGCCACGCTTGCCGAACAAACCAAACGATAGCGCCACAACAATCAAACCCAAACCACCAATAAAATGCAGGACGAATCGCCACATGTTGTCTGCATTAGAAAGGTGATCCAGATCCATAATGACGCTTGCGCCTGTAGTGGTAACGCCTGACACGCCGTCAAAAAGCGCATCTAAGAAAGTGGCATAGTGTCCCGACAAATATAGAGGAATTGTGGCAACGAACCCCAGAACAATCCATGCCAAACCAGTAACTACCATAGCTTGTTGCTGGTTAAGTCTGCCCGGTTCAATGCGCAAAAAACGCAGACCAGAACCAAGGATCAGTGTGATGCCAATAGTGAGAAGATAGCGCGAAGCAGGTCCCCACTCTTCACATGCAACTGCCAGAATAAATGGAACCAGCAAGCCTAGAGTAGAAAACAGGACTAATACGCCGAGATAATGACCAATGACCCGCAGGTCATACAAGGTAAAGCGCTGCCACATGTCAGCATCTTTCCTTTCTGGCCATCTTGCAGTGTGTTATAAGTGTCATCAGCCAAGCACCAACCTCACCGCAATAATAAGCACCCAGAGCAACACCAAAAAACACAGCAGCGACAACAAAACAATCCCCATTCCAATGGCGGGAGTCTCAAGTCGCTGGAGTATGTTGGTATTCTTCTTGCGCATATCTTTCGTATTCTAGTACATCTTTGTCTGCTGCACACCGTACACCCCGTCACCCGTTGCGTCTTTGACACACCCGGGCACACGCAAGCGTGCTTGCTTCCTAAACAAGCAATGTCGTTTGCGCCGGCTGAGTGCTCGCTACGACATTCCCTTTGTGAATGCTATAGGTCACAGGAGCATGCGTGCGCAATGTCTCATAGAAATTAGGAGCATCAATCAAAATACAATTCGCCGTATTTCCCACACGGATGCCATAGTCTTCGCCCACGGAAAGCGCACGAGCGCCGTTATAAGTCACAAACTTATATGCGTCCTGCAATTCATCGTATCCCATTAATTGCGCTGCATATACCCCCATCCACACTGGATCAAGCATGTCGCCATTGCCAAGCGGATGCCATGGATCCTGCAGATCGTCTTCGCCAAATGCTACAGGCACACCGGCGTTGTTGAGCTCTTTTACCCGCGTCAAACCTCGACGCTTAGGATAGGTGTCAAATCTTCCGCCCAAGTGCATGTTGACCATAGGATTTGAGATAATGCTTACCTCTGAACGCGCCAACAGGTTGATAAGCTTGTATGCATAAGCATCTGGATATGCGCCCATAGCGGTGGTGTGTGAAGCAGCCACACGTTTGCCCATTTTGCGTTCAAGGGCAAGCGCTGCCAGCACTTCCAAATTGCGCGAATCAGGGTCGTCAATCTCGTCGCAATGCACATCAACAAGCAGGCCATATTCCTCAGCAACATCCATCAAAATGCGCACCGACTCAGCCCCATAACCACGCGTAAACTCAAGATGAGGACAGCCACCAATTACATCTACGCCGCATGCGGCAGCTTTTCGCAGCAACGCTTCTCCCTGAGGAAACGACAGTATCCCTTCCTGCGGAAATGCCACCAATTGCACATCTATAAAATGGCGAACTTCTTCACGCACCTCCAAAAGTGGCTCAAGCGCTGTTAACGTTGGCTCGGTGACATCCACATGACCACGCACATATTGCACGCCATGAGCTGCAAGAAGCTGAAGCGCCTTTGTTGCTCTGCGCTTAACATCATCAGGTGACAACAAGTTAAGCTGCTTATATTCCGAGAAGATCTGCACACCTTCAAACAAAGTTCCCGATTCGTTCCAACGTGGCGTTCCGGCCGTCAAACACGCATCAAGGTGCACATGAGGCTCCACATAAGGCGGAAGCATAAGATTGTTGTTTCCCTCAATAATCTGTTCACCTTCTGCTGCTTCAAGATGTGGAGCAATTTCAGCAAACACGCCTTTGGATATGCGAACATCCATTGGAGTTGTTGCGTTTTCAATATAAACACTGCGAATAAGCATTTCATTTCCTAACCGCTTTGCATGCAACCGAGAGGCTCTTCTCGTGTCATTTCTGCATGAATTCAACGTGACCCTAGGACATATTCCATCCCATTTCACCGCTCTTAGAATCACATCATTCTACTACGAACACAACCGTCAGCCCGTCCAAACACCCCGTTTAACCCCTCCATATGTTTCAAGCTGTTTTCGTTGGGTTTCAAACGATAGTTCACGCTTGGTATATCGATATAATGCAAGAATTCACCACTGGGGGTGAAGGATTGAGAGACTGCAAAATTTCGCCTTCTCAAACCGTTTGTACGAAGTGATGTATCCACTGAGCTTGATGCGCCTTTCTCACGACGCCTATCTTGCGAAGTGCACTGATCCATCGTGGAACATAGGGAGAAGACGAAGATTTTGCACCGAGAAAGGGAAAGGAAGGGAAGTCATGGCTACAGAAAAAGTTGAGCTTGCTGAGAACACTGACACGCAAGACATTGACATCGACTACTCGCTTTCACGCGTTCCTGACGATGCAAAACAGCCATTCTGGCGTATTCTCTTCATCAGAATCGGCGCTATCTGCTGCGTATCTCAGCTCATGTTGGGTGCAGCACTTGGTTTCGGAATGACGTTCTTTGACGCATTCTTAGCAACGCTGTTCGGCTCCGTTTTGTTGCAGGTAGTCAGCTGGGCACTGGGTACCGCTGCTGCTCATGAAGGTCTGTCAACCAGCTTGCTTTCACGCTGGGCTGGTCTGGGTAAAGGCGGTTCAGCCGTATTCGGCGGCGTTGTGGCTATCTCAATGGTTGGCTGGTTTGGCGTTCAGAACTGTGTGTTTGGTCAAGGCATGGCTGACATCATTCCGTTTACTGACTTTTTGGGAACCGAAGAGCTTATAGCAGGCACCGGCATTACCGGCGAATATGTGCTGTGGGCCATTATCACCGGCATTGGCATTACCCTTTTGGTAGTGTTTGGTATTAAGGCCATCGCCAATTTCGCCACGATTTTCGTTCCGCTGTTTGTCATTGCGGTTATCTGGTCTGCTGCTATCGTGCTGCAAGGTCACTCTTTAGGCGAGCTTGTTGTTGCCGCACCTCCTGGACCGGAAATGGGCATGGGCGCAGCAATCACCATGGTTGCTGGCGGCTTTATTGCGGGCGCTATTTGCACGCCTGACTACGCTCGTTACCTCAAAAATGGCACCCAGGTGTTCTGGATGACCCTCATCGGTACGTTCTTGGGCGAGCTGGGCATGAATCTTATTGCAGTTCTTTTGGCAAACGCTATGGGTACCGAAAATGTTGTAGACATCATGATGGGCACTTCAGGCGTTATTGGCGTTATCATCGTTGTTGCCTCTACCGTTAAGCTCAATGACATCAATTTGTACTCTTCAAGCCTTGGTTTCGCCACGATGCTCAACGCTTTGTTCAACAAGGCACTGAGCCGCAACACGTTGGTCTGGATCCTCGGTATTGCTGGTACGGTTCTGTCCGTTGTTGGCATCATTAACTACTTCACCGGCTTCCTTTCACTGTTGGGTGTTGCTATCCCGCCGGTTGCAGGCATTATGGTTGTTGACTACTTCATCCTTCGCCGTAGCCGCAAAATCCTTGACGAATCTCGTGCGGAGGGCGGTCTGCCTAAGCGCGTTGAGAACTGGAACCCTGTTGCATTGATCATCTGGGTTGTTGGCTTTGCCATTGGCGAGGTTTCAAGCATCTTTAACATTGGCATTCCTGGATTAAACTCGCTCGTCCTGGCTGGCATTCTGTACTGGATTGTTATGAAGCTCATGGCAAGCGCTAAGCATGTTGACGTGCTTATGTTTAAGGAAACCGACGAGGTTCTCTAATTCGCAAACGCATAAACGCGCAAATGCTACATCAAAAGGGTCGGCAAGCTGCCGACCCTTTTTGTATCTGTGGGCGCTCTCGCTCCTTCACCTTCGCTTACTACGCACGTGTTCTTGCGATATGCTATCCTTTATTCCCGAGAGAGAATAACAACGTTCACACATACTTGCGCTGATGAAAGGCAAGAGAAAACCATGACAGAAAACGATATTGCTGCAAATCCGATTACTCCACCCGCCGCATGCAACACAGTCACTTTCACCGCTTCAGACGGTATGGAGGTTGCCTTTCCGCTGGACTTTTTGCTCGAACGCGGCGCCATAATTGCAGACAAAATCAATGGCGAAAGCATATCAGACGTTATGGGATGCGCTAATCAACTCTGGATCCCCGGTTTCCCGGCGAAGTATTTCATCCGCGATATCGTCGGCATCAAATTCACTCAAGAAGATGAGCCACCAGCTCTCCCCGACTTCACTGACGACGGCCATGATTACACCAACCGTCCTAACGTCTCTTGCAAGGCCGAATATGTCGGACACATTGGCCAGCCGATGCTTTTTGAGGGCTGGGCAGACGACTACGACAAACGCATTGTTGCTGTGGAGTTCTCTCTTGACGAAGGCGCCTCATGGACCCGTCACGAAACCGCAGGAGCTGATGCGGTACGTTGGGTCTGGTGGACTTTTGAATGGACGCCAACTGAGGAGGGAGTTTTCCGCATGCTCGTTCGTTCAGTTAACGAGGACGGAAAAGTCTCCCCCACTCCTGCTGCCCACCAGTTTCAAGTGCTGGCATAAGCCTTGCCAGCTTATAGCCTTACGGCAATAAAACGTTTTCGTAGAGGTCGGGGCGCCTATCGCGAAGATAGGGCGGATAAATGCCGCTTTGACGACCGCGTGCTACATCTTCAAGATCGATATCCACGTAGAGCACGCCTTCGGCCTCTTCTTCCAACTCTTTAATAATATGACCGCGCGGGTTGCTGACATATGAGTGACCAGGCATAACAAGATCTTCCTCAATGCCATAACGGTTGACTGCCGCCACATACACCGTGTTCTCAAGTGCACGCGACGGGCCATTGAGGTGCCAGCCATCCATATCTTGTTCGCACCATGCCGACAAGCAAAGCAGCAAATCGCACCCTTGCAGCGCCAGTATACGTGCGGTCTCCGGGAATCCCATGTCGTAACAGATCATGACACCAACGCGCCCGAAATCAGTATCGAACACTCCTCCACCGTTTCCAGAACGGAAGTAGAAGCGCTCAAGCGCCCAGAGGTGCTGTTTGTCGTAAGTACCCATAAGGTTGCCTTCGCGATCAATAAACACCGAGCTGTTATATGGCACCGCTGTCAAATCGTGTTCCAACGAGAGTCCCGCAGCAACATAACAATGAGCTTTGCGAGCAGCTTCGCGAAGAGCGCTCACCGTAGGACCTTCAACGGTCTCAGTCAACTCTCCTAAACGAGGGCCCACCACGTTAAGCTGGTAGCCTGTCGAAAAAAGTTCCGGCAACAAGACCAGGTCAGCACCTTGTTTACCTGCTTCTTCGATAAAATCACACGCACGTTTGGTGTTGCCCTCAACGTCACATATCGTGCCTTCAAATTGCACCAATGCAAGTTTTACTGGCCGCGTTTTTTCCATCACGTCCTCTTTCTTACGCACGCATTTTTTGCGTTCTATAGCATCAAATCTCCCACAGCTTTCACGCGAATGCAAAGCGCATCGCCCAAATACGCCATCGGGATATCCTCAACCTCAATAACCTCAACCGTCTCAGGATCCGCACCGGCAGCAATTGCCTCAGCGCATGCGCGCTCCTTTGACTCAGCAATTGCCTGATCACGCGGCGTCTCAGCCAATGAGAACACCTTCGTAATCTGTCCAGAAACCTGCGCAATTGCCGAACCGATTGCGTTTGCCACACCAAAATTCTCGGGGCGAAGAACTTCTCCTGCGCCCTCCAAATGGCTTGGCGACAAGATGGAGCCACCGCCCACCAAGATCACCGTGACATCGCCAGCAGAGGTCTTCATTGCATCAACTGCGTCCTCAATAATGCGAGTGATATCGGCATATGCCGCCTCAATGAGGTTCGGCTCAAGGTTTGCTACCAATGCCGAATTGCCAACACCTTCAACCAGGCCTTTTGCCACAACAATGTCAGTGGCAGTCAAAACATTGCCCCCGAAGCACAGAGCATCTTGCGTCACGCGATACCCCACCGAATCAGGGCCAACCGTCACAGAACCGTCCTCATGCTGGCGAACAATTGAGCCACCGCCCAGTCCAACACTCACCAAGTCAGGCATGCGGAAATTAGTGCGCACATCACCAATTTCAACCGCAACCATGCTCTCACGCGGGAATCCATGCGATAAAACACCCACATCGGTCGTGGTACCACCAATGTCTACCACAACTGCATCTTTTACCTTTGTCAAAAACGATGCGCCGCGAATAGAGTTGGTCGGACCGCATGCAATGGTAAATATCGGATAGCGTTTTGCATATTCAACAGACATGAGCGTGCCGTCATTCTGTCCCAAATATACCGCTACGTCGCTTAAGCCTTCAGCAGCAAGCGCAGCCTCAAAACTGTCGGCGGTGGTGATGGCAACATCGTGCAATGCTGCGTTCAAAATAGAAGCGTTTTCGCGCTCTAAGAATCCCAGCGATCCAATCTCGCTCGAGACCGAAATGGGGAAATCTTCGCCCAAGGCGTCGCGCATAATGGTAGCGGCGCGTTGCTCGTGAGCATCAGAAACAGGCGAAAATACGCTGGTGATGGCTACTGATTCATAACCTTCATCTGCAACAATGCGAGCAACCTCGCGCAGTTCTTCTTCTGAAAGCTCACTGATTTCACGGCCATCAAACTCATGTCCGCCATGCACCAAGAAATCCTGTACGCGCATGGCATTCTTAAGCTCATCAGGCCAATCAGCCATACAGCTTACAGCCGTAGTTGCCGGTGCACCAATACGCACTGCCGCCACTTTATTGAGGCGTTTACGCTCGACAATGGCGTTAGTGCAATGCGTGGTACCCAGCATGGCAAAACCAATATTTTTTGCCGCATCGGGACCAATTTGGCGAATGACCTCATGCATTGCCGCCTCAATGCCACCCATAACATCTTCAGTGGTCGGGCTCTTTGTGGCAGCAACAAGCTGAAGGTCCCCGTTAATTACTACTGCATCAGTATTCGTGCCGCCTACGTCAATGCCTAAACGCCACGTACGCTTTTCGTTCGTCATATCCGGCCTCCCCTTACTCTTTGTCGCCAGCCGCACCAGCAGCACCTGATGCACCCAGTTGCGCAGCCAACTCTTCAACCGGAACGTAATCCAAGTCGTATCCAAAGGCACGCGGACCGACTACCGCAAGACCATTTTCCGTACGCCACTGCGGATCACACGGCATACCTACCACGACAATACGCGCACCATACTTCAGGCCTTCGGTCGTTACCGGAGTACCCGATTCCATATCAAGCGACATGATCAAATCAGGAGATGTGCAAACTGCTTCGCCATCTTTAAGCGCAATAATGTTTTCGTTTTGGAAGTTAATAATAAGCTGGCTTCCCTTATCGGTATCAAGGCCGTCCACGACCGCGCGCCCGCGCACAAACATGCCATCGGTATTGCGCTCCACATCAACCACCTTGCCCTTGAAGAGGCGATATCCGTTCGTTACATCCAACACCGCATCAATAGGGTCTTCGTGTTGCTCGCGCGCCTCACGCAACGTGCGTCCAATTTTTTCGCACAGCGTTGGAGTATCGCGAATGGCGAAATCTTTGAGCTGCTTGCCCGTGCACATGTACGACGCCAAGATGGTATAACCACCCATAACTGATGTTGCTTGGCGAGCAATGCGCTCAAGCCAGCGGTCATCAATAGCGCGAACAGTGACTGTATTGCCTTTTTCATCGGCAAGAACTGCCGGCATGCCTTTCACGCCATTAATGCCAAGTGTGGTCATTTGCAATTCCGGGAACGCACGCCCCATAAGATCGCAGTCCACAACAGGAATTTGGCGGGTAGCACCTAAGATGAACGGAATAGTTGAGTTTACGCCGCCTGCCTCAACAGCATAAATTGCAAACGGCTCACGGCCAAGCTCTTTGACCATCTCATCGTAAGTTGCCATAGGCTCAAGACCGCTGCAGATTTTTTCGACCATAATTGTTGGTGCACCCATCATCTGAGAAACCACCACAATCTCGTCATCAGGAACTTCATCTACGCTGATCAGCTCTACATCGCCATATTTGCGAATGGCCTCAATTGCCATCAGTTTGCCAACGTAGGGATCCCCGCCTCCGCCGGCACCAAGGACGGTAGCGCCTAACGCCATATCCTCAATCTCTTTGACGCCCACTTTTCTTCTCATGTGGCATCTCCCTTTCTCCGTGTATGTCGCAAGACGAGGCATAGTGACGCATGCATCTCACCTAAAACAGCCGTGCCGACACCATGCGGCTCGCTTCTCATTGCCTCTCATATGCATTGATTCTCTTATTGTAAATGGTTAGCACATCCGCCTTGTCCACCTGCAGAGGTATTCCGGTAAAACGGCCGCTTCATAAGGACGAATGCTGATGTGACAACAGGCCGTGCTCTTACTAATGCGCTATAGAAAGAATCATTGCCAGACAACAAGAATTATGCAAAAAAAGACCTTGCGTCCGGAGGGGCCACGCAAGGTCTTTTAAGAAAGGAATATTGTCTCAATTAAAAACTGTTTCTTCTAAAAGAGACGTGTCTATATAGGCTTATGCGGAAACATACTTTGCGGCTGCCTGACCAGCAAGTCTTCCGCTAACAGAACCCCACAAAAGAGATGCACCGCCAGACGGATACAAGCGATACATGTATTCACCGTTACACGTTTCGCCACCAGCATAGAGACCATCAATTTTGGTACCATCTTCACGCAAAACTTCAGAATCCATGCTAATTTTCAAACCGCCAATAGTACCGTTAATACCCGGAGAATAGCGCACCAGATAATAAGGTCCTTCTTCGTATGCTCCATAAGCAGCAATGTCAGCCGTTCCAAAGTCATCATCTTTGCCTGCTGCAACCATTTCATTGAAGTGAGCAACGGTCTTCTCAAGACCATCCGCATCAACACCCGCAGCTTCAGCAACTTCGGCAAGGGTCTTTCCTTCAAAGACCACACCTTTTTCCTTCGCGCTTTCAAGCGCTTTGAGCGCAGCTTCATTTTGAGTGTTTGCGCCATAGAGCGTCCAGGCATATTCAGTACCCGAATCATAGAACGCCTTAAACTGCGAACCTTGATCCTCGTTGACCTCGGAGTGCATTTCGTCAGAATAGCGCACGCCATCCATGGTGACCTTAATTGCGGGTATCGGTGAATACATGCCGGTGGTTTGGCCATAACCACTTCCCGTGAGATAGCCACCCGCAGCAAGGCCAAGCTCAATTCCGTCACCCGTGTCATGAACATTGCACAAACCTGTCGATCCGCCAACCATACCCTCATTGGTGTGCGGGAACCACTTTGCCAACGCTTCAGCGCTTCCTTCACATCCGCCAGCAGCAAGCACGACAGCTTTCGCATCAATAGTAATAGTCTCACCGCCACGCATGGCCACCACACCTGTTACTGTACCCGAGTCGTCCTGAAGCAATTCAGTGACTTTTGTATTGAGGAGACAAATTCCGCCAGCCGCCAAAAAAGCGGGATATGTGCGATCAAAAATGTTTGATCCGCTTGATGGGTGCGGGATAGCAGGACCTGCGGGATGGGGAATTTCCTCGCCGTCGGGATTCCAGGCACGATGGGCATAATGGATGGGCGTGCCGTAGCATTCGCCAACCTGAAACTTCACACCAAGGCTGGTGTACCAATCGATGATTTCGCCCGAATGCTCAACGGTATTCTTAATCACATCATAAGTAGCTTTTTCTTCAGAGTAACGATACAGATGGTCAATAAGTCCCTGAGGATCCATGTTGCCATCAGCCTCACTTTGCAACGAAGAACCCGCAGCAAGGATGGCTCCGCCTGAACCCGTTGCAGCTCCACCAGGAATGCCAAGCTTTTCTACCATGATGACTTTAGCGCCTGCTTCAGCAGCACTCAGCGCAGCAGCCTGGCCACTAATACCGCTGCCCATGACCACAATATCGCATGAAAGGTGTTCATCGTGAGACTCGGTCATCGGCGCTTGCGAAAATGCGCTTTCGTCACCTGCTTGTTTCAGACAATCGCGAACGCCTTGGATCAAGGCAAGCGAAGTCACCGTCGCGCCCGTACAAGTGTCCACATCAACAAATTGCTTGCGAACCATCTCGTCAGCCATAGTGTTAATTGCAAGAACACCAAACTGCTTGCTCTCAATACCACCAGCGTCCACTTTCACAAGACGATCTTCACTCACCACGGTGGTAACCACCATAGGTCCAACTTTGCCTTCAACCGTACTTTGATATACACCAGGTGTCAGGCTATAAGCAGTAGTTTGCTGGCTCTCTGCACCAGTAGCCGCTGTTTCGGTATGCTGTCCAGACGAGCAGCCTGCAAGCATACCCGCACCAAATCTCCCGCGCCCGCAATTGCTGCGCCTTTAAGGAAATTACGACGACTCACACCATCAACTGTTTTCATACGAACCCTCCAACTCCTCTTATACGACCTTGCAACTTTGCAAGGAGTTTGACAAAATGCCCGAGTAACAACGCCTTTTTGAATACTCGGGCACTAACGGAAGGGTAAGAAAAAATAAGCGGTTTCGTCATCGCAAACAAGCGGTGATATTTTATTGTGCCTGATAAATAGCTTACTTATCACCCATTACGTGCGATTTCAGCAAATCGGGTATGATACCAATGAAGAGCGAACAAGGCGGAGTTTTATGCAAACAAACCAAACCTCTCAAACAAGCAATACGATTGGAATTCATCTTTTTCTGTCGCAAATTGCAAGTCTGAAAAGCAATGCACGCCTTTTTGTTGCCTTAATGCTTTGGCTTGCGTGGATCTTGAGCATCATTACGAGCAACCTTTTGTTTGTTGCCCCACAAGCTAACACTATACAAAGCGACATCTTCACCTTCTGTAGTGGCATAGGGTTTAGCGCGTTAAGTGGCGTCTATTGCTTGCAGCAATCAAAGAAGAGGGTAAATTCACGGCAAGAGCTATCACGCAAACAGCTTGTTATGGGTTTTATCATTGCAGTTGTTGTAACACTCGGAATGCCCGCCCTCTCCCTTTTGCCTCCTGAACAATTCGCCTTTTATGGAAATGGAGCATTTGCTCTCTTTGGTATAGCAAGCGGCATTGCAATAAGCATCCATACGAAATTTGTCCTGAGCGAACTTAAAACGCAACAACCATTGACTGTTGTTATCTTTTTAACGAGCGTTTTTGTCTTGGCAGGCATTCTCTGTTTTATTGTTTCTTGGTTTTGCGAACTTGATAAACAGCCCTTCGCATGGACACTCTTGTTGATAGGTTCATTTGCGACAAGCTTCAATATAGCGCGTACCAAACAACCTCACGCAAAGCTAACGCTGTCTTCACCCCAGTCAAATGCAAAAAAACACTCGCATGATCTAGACAAACATAACAAAGGCCTCATTGTGGGCACAAAACCTCTTATAGCGCTTATGTGTCTTGCAAGTTTTACTTGCGGTTTCTTGCTTGGTCTCTTTCCTCGCAGTCTTCATTTTGCACAAACAAGTGCATTGGGCAGCTTAGGCTCCATCGGGATTGTCTCTCTTTTAGCCTTCGCCACCACAAGTATCATTATGATCTTGCTGTGCTACCTGCTCTCGCAACCAAAAATACCTATTGCACTCATGATGCTGCTTGCATTGTTGCTCGTCGCTTTTGGATGCCTTGCAATGCCTTCACTCTCTATTGACAACTCACTCCCGTTTGCCATTCTTATTCCCGTGCCTTTCATTGTTTTGACCTGGGGAATTCCGCTTATTTCTCTCGCCCTTTCAAACGAGGAAGACCTTCTTTTGAAACCAGAAGATCAATCGCAGCAAAACCTCTCTTTCTCTTCTCGGTTTTCCCAACCTCAAGCGCTCATATGTGGTTGTGGAATATGTTTCTCTTTCGCTGCACTGATATCTCTTGTCCATATTGTTTTCATTTCGCAAACAGGCAATAGCTATCTAGCCTCCCCATCCATTACCGTTATTCTGCTTGTGTTGATTGTGGCCATTCTCTTCTTTGCCACCGTTATTCGTAATGAAATCTTTTCTTGTTTCTACCCTGAAGCATTAATCTACAGCCAACAAACTGCACACCAGCCAACACAGCCGCCTGCAGCCACATCTGACGCATCAATTTTGAAAAAGTGCCGAATGCTAGAAAAAGAATATGGCCTCACTGAACGCGAAACCGAAATTCTTGTTCTTCTTGCCGAGGGACGAAACGGGCCTTATATTCAGAAAAAGCTGCACATTTCGCAAAACACGTACAAAACGCATGCTAGTCACATCTATCACAAGATAGGTGTAGCTTCAAAACAAGAAGTAATTGAGTTACTGCGTTCAAATAACAAGCGATAGCAACACATATCTTTGATTATTCAATACAACTTAAAAAAACCGTCGCCCGACGATCTATAACATGACCTCTATCCTCATGCCTTTCGCCTCATAAGAGCCGTGGTCAATGCTACAATTGCGCTGCTACTTATAGTGGATTTAAGTAAGTTTACATATACCCTACTCATACATTCTTGCCTAGAGAAACACGAGGTAGACATGATCCTAAAACAACTGATTGAACTCTACGATTTGCTCGATTCGCCTTCTGCCAGCGGCCAAACTGCCGTTGATTATCTACGCGCTCTTGATCCTGATTGCGACGTTGAAACCTACACGCTTACCGGTGTTAAAGGCTCAACCGACATGGTGCGCGTTCGCATCCCCGGTTCACAGGGTCGCTCATCAGGCGGCAACGCTCCCACCATTGGTCTTCTTGGCAGACTGGGCGGCTTGGGTGCACGTCCTGAGCGCATCGGCTTTGTCTCCGACGGCGATGGCGCCCTCACCGCACTTGCATGTGCAGCAAAGCTTGTCTCCATGCATGCACGCGGCGACGTTTTACCTGGTGACGTCTTTATCTCAACGCATATCTGCCCGCATGCGCCAACTTTTCCCCATGAACCCGTCGCATTCATGGGATCACCTGTTTCCATGGCGGAAGTCAACCGCGAAGAGGTTGGAGCGGGAGCTCAACAAGCTGGCGCATGGCCACTTGATGCAGTGCTTTCCATTGACACCACAAAAGGCAATCGCATCATGAATGAACGCGGATTCATGATTTCGCCTACCGTTGTACAAGGCGTCATTATGCGCGTAAGCGAAGATCTTGTAACACTTGCTGAAATTGCAAGCGGTCGTCGTGCGCGCACCTATCCGCTCTCTATGGCTGACATCACGCCTTATGGCAACGGCCTGTACCATCTCAACTCCATTTTGCAACCGGCTACAGCAACCGATGCCCCGGTTGTCGGCGTTGCTGTCACAACCGAAACCGCAGTTCCCGGCTGCGCTACGGGTGCCACACACTTAACTGACCTGGATGAAGCTGGCGCATTCATGATTGAGGTGGCAAAAGCCTTTGGCGAAGGCAAGTGCTCGTTCTTCGATCCGGCCGAACTTGAATTGTTCCACGCACGCTACGGCTCCATGGCAAAGCTGCAAACCATGGGAGACTTGCCAGCTGACAACCCCAATGCATAGAGGAACCAATGAACACTGAACCAATACTTGAAACAGACCTCTTCGCCCGTGCGCTCTCCATTGTTGAGACCAATCTTTCATTGCAACCAGGCGAAACACTGCTCATTGTCACTGACGAACCCACACGTCCTATTGGTCGGCTTTTCTATGAAGCCGCTGAGGCTGTTGCCGCCCAACGCAATTGGACCGTGCTGCTTGTCGTCATGCCAGAAGGAAAGATTAATGGCGAAGAGCCACCGCAACCGGTTGCAGCCGCCATGGCTGCGGCGGATGTCGCCCTCTGTGCCACCCAAAAATCACTCACGCACACCAGCGCACGCATCAATGCAGCCGCTCAAGGCACGCGCGTAGTAACCATGCCGGGGATCACCTTGGATATGCTGCGCGACGGTGCAGCCTGCGCAAACTATGCTGAAGTAGAGCAACGCACGCTCAATCTCACGCAACGGCTTGATGCCGCACAAACCGCCCGCATCGAAAAAGACGGACATGTGCTTACGTTAGATCTTTCGGGTCGCCCTGGCGTACCTAGTCCAGGCGTATATCGCACGCCAGGAGCCTGCGGCAACTTCCCGTCAGGTGAAGCCTATATTGCTCCTCTTGAAACAGCTGCAAACGGCACCATGATCATAGATGGTTCCATGGTTGGAATTGGAAAACTTACCGCACCGATGACGGTGACACTTGAATCAGGGCAGCTGGTCAACGTAGAAGGCGAAGACGAAAACGGCCTTTACGCCGACCAGCTTGAAGTCCTTTTTAGACGCCCCGAAAATGCAACTATTGCCGAGCTGGGCATTGGCACCAACGAGCGCGCCCTTTTGTGCGGCATTATCTTGGAAGACGAAAAACTCTATGGCACAGTTCATATTGCCTTTGGGACTAATACCTCATTTGGAGGCGTTACCAAAGCAGATTGCCATTACGACGGAATCATCCTCAAGCCCACGCTCTATTTAGATGATGAGCTCATTATTGATCAGGGAGAATTCGTCATCTAGTTCGCCGTATTACTCACTATACTGTTCAATAGCATAGTGAGTAATATTTGATCTATTAACAATACCTACCATGCAACCCTGGTCTAAAACGGGAACCTTCCGAAGATGATGTTCAACCAAAACACGTGCAATCATGCCAATATCATCGGAAATATTTACGGCCACTACTTTTTTAGTGGCCACTTCGCCCACAGTAGTACCCATAGTTTCTCGCAGTGTTTTATCAAAATCTTCATTGCCTTGCTCAACTATCATTGACCAAGCTGTTTTAAACGCCGGTACTTGATCTGCTAAGAGTCGCATGATATCACCATCAGAGATGAAGCCGACAACGCGCGTGGCATTATCTACCACAGGTACGCCTGAAATCCCCTTCTGGCTAAACAAACGCAACGCGTCAAGAACAGTTGCATGCTCGTTGATGGTATACACATCGGTTTTCATGAACTGCGCAAGCGTTCCGCTTGCTTTCAGTGCACTCTCTGCTCCAACCGTAGCGTCGTTAGCATTGACAGCACCCGTTTCAATGGGAGTGCGCTTCGATACGCTGCCCAACCAAAGCGCCAAACAAAATCCGATCAGCCCAAACACGCCAACCAAAATGCCTGACCAGAGCATGCCGCTGGCTGCTGCTTGTGCAGCAGGAGCACCGGCAGCGCATGCGCTTGCTCCTACTGCCGCATATACTGCGGTAAATACCGACGAGCCAAAACAACCCGCAATCTGAAAACCGGTAGACATGACCGTAACGCCATGAGGATTCATTTCTGGCGCCAAACGCGAAAGCGCAAAGCTTTGCACCGGACCGATAATAAGCGCAGAACCGCAGATCACCGGGATATAAATCACAGCCAACAATACAGGAGATGCGGTGGCAATGAAAAACGCTGTGAGCACAGAAAAGATTGCAATACATGCAAAACCCACGGGTAAAAGCAGTGCAACTCCGTGTCTGTCATATATGCGACCAGCCAAGGGCGAAGCAATGCAAGAACAAAGAATTGCCGGAAAGAGCGTCAGTGAGGCCACCAAAGGTGGGGTGCCAAGTACTGATTGCATAAATGTTGGCACAATGATATTCATTGCAAATATGGTCACAAGCGACAGCATGTTAACCGTCACACCAACTGCAAATACGGGAATGCGCAAAGGGCGCAAATCGATTAATGGTTCAGCAAGTGTGTTTTGCCTTCGTACGAAAACAATGAGCGCAACTACGCCCACCACCAAAGCAATAAGTGCTCCAACAATACTTCCGCTCAATATCGTAGAGATGCCATAAAGAATACCGATAAGCGCAATACTAATAAGGCCTACCGATACCGCATCCAAGCGTGGGTGGGTAAGTTTTGCGATATCACGCAGAATAACCGCCCCCGCCAAAAGGCACAACATCGACAATCCCGCAAATACCCAGAGCAACATATGCCAGTCTGCGACAGCCAAAATGGCGCCCGCTAAGATTACGCTTGACGATGGTCCAAGCGTTGTCATGGCACCCATTATTCCCATATAGGTGCCCAATTTCTCGCGCGGTGCAATCTCGAGCGTAATATTCATACCAATCGGAATTAACATGCCCGTACCAAGCGCTTGGATAATTCGCCCTACTAACAAAACAATGAAGTTTGTAGCAACGCCGCCGATGATTGAACCAATCACCAACAATGCTGCCGTTGCACAAAACAAACGCCTGGTAGAAAACGATCTGTACGCAAATGCCGAAACAGGCACCATCACTGCAGCGCCGAGCATATAAGCAGTGGCAAGCCACTGAACCGTAGATACATCCACCGAGAGGCTTTCCATAATCGGTGCAAATCCAACGTTAAGAAATGTTTCATTAAACGTTGCAAGAAATGCCGCAAACGCAGCAACAAACAATATTGCTGCAGGCTTTTTGGTAGCCACAACTTCCTCCTTCTCGTAGTCACGCAGGTAGCGATATTGCAGCTCATCAAGCACAGCACGCAAAAGCGCCCGATAGAGCGAAAACCATATCAGGACAGAATTTGTGTTCTGTACCGTGATCAGATTTACGCGCTACCAGGCGCCACATGTGTCGTTTGCAGTTCTTTATAAAGTTGTTTATAGCAAGGCTAGTATATCAATTAGTTGCAGATACCTGATGCTATCAAATCTGCCGAACGGCATCTTGATAGTTCTATGCCATCAGCTGAGTAACCGCGTTCGCGTATGCAACGGGATCTTCAATGGGCATGCCTTCCATCAGCAATGCTTGGTTGTACAAAATGTCGGCATACAAACGAACCTTTGCCGCATCACCCTCAGCCTGCGCTTGGCGCAGCACCTCAAATACTGGATGCTTTGCGTTGAGCTCCAAGACGCGCTCGCTCTTAATGCCTTCGCCATCAGGCATTTGCGACAATATGCGCTCCATCTCAAGCGAAACAGGGCCTGCTGCCGTGACAAATGCTGGCGCATCAGTGGCTCGCGATGTAACCGTTACTTTTGATACAGCATCTCCGAGCGCATCCTTCATCACCTCGAAGAGTGCTTCATTGTCTTTTGCAAGAGCTTCTGCTTCCTGTTTTTCTTCGTCAGTGGACAGATCCAAATTTCCACTCGCAACATTTTGGAGCTCATGAGCTGCATCATCTTCGCCATAGCTCATCATAGATTGGAAGCAGAATTCATCTACGTCTTTTGTGCACAGAAGCACGTCGTAGCCCTTGTTAAGCACCGCTTGCACCACCGGAAGCTTCTCAAGGCGTGCAACACTTTCACCCGTTGCATAATAAATTGGCTTCTGATCTGCGCTCATGGCTTCAACATACTCAGACAACGTAATGAGCTTCTCCTGTCTAGCAGAATAGAAGAGCAAAAGATCCGCCAGCTCATTCTTCAAGATGCCATAGCTGTTATAGATTCCAAATTCTAAGCCGCGTCCAAAGTTTTCAAAAAACTGTTCGTAAGCTTCTCTGTCGTTCTCCAGAAGCTTTTTAAGCTCAGCAGTAATCTTTTTCTCAATGCGCTTTGCAATGGCTCGAAGCTGTGCATTGTGCTGTAGTGTTTCGCGCGAAATATTGAGCGATAAGTCCTGGCTGTCCACCACGCCACGTACGAAATTGTAGTAATCCGGCAGGAGCTCTTCGCACTTTTCCATGATGAGAACGTTTGAGCTGTAGAGCGCCAGACCCTTTTTGTAATCTTTGCTATACAGGTCATAGGGAGTTCTGCTTGGGACAAACAACAGCGCATCATAGTTGAGCGCGCCTTCTGCGTGAATACTAAACGTGCACGTTGGATCAGCAAAATCATGGAAATCGGTCTTGTAAAACTCATTGTATTCCTCTTGGCTTACATCTGAGCCGCGACGCTTCCAAATCGGAATCATCGAGTTTATGGTCTCCAGCTCCTGATAGGTTTCGTATTGAGGCTCCTGCTGCGCGCCTTCACCATCTGCGTCTTCACCGTCTGCGGCTTCGCCATCTGCATGCGGCTGACTCTCCACTTCGCGCGTCTTGGTGACCTCCATCATGATGGGATAGCGAACGTAATTGCTGTAGCGCTTGATCAGGCTGCGCAGTCCAAACTCCGTTGCAAACTCATCGTAGTTTTCTTCATCGGTGTTGTCCTTCAACGTCAAGATGACATCAGTGCCATGCTCAGAGCGCTCGGCTGGGCTTACCGTATACCCATCAACACCATCACTCTCCCACGCCCACGCTTCATCGCTGCCATACGCGCGCGACACAACACGTACACGCTTCGCCACCATAAACGCAGAGTAAAAGCCCACGCCAAACTGACCGATGATATCCACATCCTCGCCCTGCTGATCAGCGTTCTCTGTCTTGAATGCCAAGCTATCCGAGTGCGCTATAGTACCCAAATTTGTGTCGAGCTGCTCTTTCGTCATGCCAATACCATTGTCTGATACCGTCACAGTTCGCTCGTCTTCATCAGCTGAAACAACAATACGCAAATCTGCACGATTCAGTTGAATGTCGGAATCGGTCAAACTTGCAAAATAGAGTTTGTCCACTGCATCTGAGGCATTAGAAATAAGTTCGCGCAAGAAAATCTCACGATTGGTATAAATGGAGTTGATCATCAAATCGAGCAACTTTTTGCTCTCGGTCTTGAACTTCTTCATAAGGCGTCCTTCCGAAATTTCGTCACATGATTTCGTCCTTGACTGCAACGCGCGCTCGCCATCTTGCGGGCTCTTATACGCGCATTAGCAGTCTCAATGCTTGAGTGCTAATACCTGATTGTAGTACCAGCAATTATGATGTCAACGACACTCACGGTTTATCCCGACAAGAGTTACGTTGCGGATACATGCACAGCTGTGTTGACACGGATACGTACATCCCTTGTCCGCTATTGCCACATGCGACATAAAAAAGAGGCGTTGACTATAGTCAACGCCTCACACACCCAACACGCCACAAAAAGCGCCAAGCTCAGTTGCTAATCGCCTTGCTTACATGCGCGACCAGCAACTATACAGCCTGGGCAAACTCCTTAGCCACCAATGAGTGTCTGGAGCGAGCTCAAGAAGCTCGACATGTTGCGGTAACACATAAAGAGCGTGATCACGATAATCACAACGCCCGCAACATTTGCGAATACATGATTGCGCCACTTGCCCAAATCCTTGCCATTTGCGCAGTACAGCACGAAAAATGCCATGATAGGAAGCAGAATTGCGTTTGCTGCTTGAGCAACCAAGATTAGCTCGGTCGGACTCTTGCCCAGCAGGATTGCCATGGTGCAACCAGCTACCAAAACGATAATCCAGATGACCTTGAACTGCACATCCTTGAGCGACTTCTGCCAACCCATAACACCATTAACCGCATAAGCCGCCGAGAATGATGCCGTGATTGCACTTGAAAAACCAGCAGCCAGCAAGCCCAAGCCAATCAGCCACGTTGCCCATGAGCCCAGAACCGGGGTTAACGCTACTGCCATATCTTTGCCGTTGGTCACCTCAATGCCAGTTCCATAAATATTTGCCGCAGCGCAGATCAGAATGGCCATTGAGATAATGCCACCAAGACCAATACTCAAAATGGTGTCGAAGCGTGCGTCAGAAACCTGATCGGGATCTTTAAAGCGCTCTGCCGAACCTGATGCATGCAAAAACAGGTTGTAAGGAACAATAGTCGTACCAATCAAACCAACAGCAGTCAAAATACCCTGACCGCCCTCTTGCGGAAGCGTCGGTGTAAACATGCCAACAGCAACTGCACCCCAATCTGGAGCAGAGGCAAATGCTGTCACCAAAAATACCAAGCCCATGAATACCACAATGCCAGTCAGCACCTTTTCGACAACTTTATAGGATCCAACCCACATTGCCGCAAATGCCAAAATACCAATTACCACAACAATCGGAATAAGCGGAGCTTCAGCAGAAATAGCCTGAATACCTAAAATACCGCCCGTAATATTGCCTGTTTCATAGGCGATATTACCGACAAAAATGGCCACGATAACAATAACGATAGCAATCCACTTCAGTGCTGGATTAGAAATACGATCGCGAATGTTCTCGCCTAAGCCCTTCTGTGTCACAATGCCCACACGAGAAGCCATCTCCTGAAAAATGATGGTGGCCACGGTGGCAAACAGCAAGCACCACAAAAGCGTATAGCCATAGCTTGCACCAGAAACCGTGCAGGTCGTTACCGTGCCCGGTCCGATAAAGCCTGCGGCAACCAATGCGCCCGGGCCGATATTCTTGAATTTCTCGCCCAAAGAACTGCTCATTTCATCTCCTTCAAATCCCACTTATCCCCCACATATCTTGACCCCGTCAAAACAAGCAGGCTATCCAATACACAAACAACTTGAATGCACAGCATGCACATCTTGCCTATTCAGTTGTTACAAGGAAATCTCTCTGAGAAAATCTATCATAGAAAGGGGCTAAATTCTGCGTGCGAACAGCGAATTTGCCCGCCACAAACCAGATACCAGGGGTTTGCGGTTGCCACTGCTTGGTCGCAGTTTACACACACACCGCCATTACAAGGACGGCGCGCCTCCCACGCATCGGTTGGCGAAAGCGGCAAAGACCACTCACCAGGGTCATCATGAGCCTCGGCGCCTGTCATTGCGGCAACAACCATAGATGCAATTTGCCGCATCCCTAACGCTGTTGGGTGTGTTCCATCCGACGCTTCATACTCAAGCCCAAACGACGCAATGTCGGCAATCTTGCAACCCGTTTGGCGTGCAGCCTGGCGAATTGCCTCGTTGTATGCATCAATATCAACGCCGCGCAAATTATACGTAAACGTAGAAGTTGCCTCGCCGCGCACCCGTCCTGGCACAAGTGTCACGCACCACACCTCAGCTGACGGAAACTCATGGCGAATTTTATCAAGCATGCTTTGATAGGCCTCTGCAAAACGCACCAGCGTCTGGTCATCAATTGCCCCAGGAAACCCAGCGCTCTCTTTACAGCGCACTTGTTCAATTGCCGGCAAGGCATTTCCGTGCGCCTTCGCCTGCTCATGCGCACCGCCCCAACCATAATCGTTGACACCAATAAAGACCATCACAACATCGGGGTTCTGCAGCGTCGAGACACTGCCTCGACCACCTCGCCTAAGCCCGCCTAATGCACTTACGCGCTGCGTGCTTGATGCCGCAGGAAACCCTGCACCCTCAACAAGACTTCCCGAGTACGCAGCGTTCGCCAAAAGCTCACCATCAAAATGCTCAATCACGCGCATCCACCAGGTGTCTTCCACATCACGAACGCCCGTTTTTTCTCTTTGTTCGCCAGCGTAATATACACGCCAACCACGCGGAGTTATATCCTCAAACGTGCTTATGGAGTCCCCTAAGATGGAAAACCGCTTTGTCACGATGTTCTCCAGAAATCTTGGATTACTTCCTGACGATTGGCCTTTCCCGTTTTTTGCAAGATATTATGCACATGCACCTTTACCGTACTTAAAGCAAGCTGCTTTTGCGAAGCAATATTTTGATTGTCTTTCCCAAGCAAAATCTCATGAAGCACTTCACACTCTCGTGAAGAGAGTTGATAGAGTTTTGCATAACGAGGCATAACCTCAACAATCTCTTGTTCCTGTAAAACGCTCGTTCCACTTGGCGGCATCTCAAAACGCAGCGACAATGTTTTATAAGAATCCCGAATGGCAATAAATCCAATGCAGAGCATTAAGTAATTCTCAACATAATTGCGCTCTGAAGAGAGCACCAGCGGCCCGAGACGGATAGTGTCGGTCTTTAGAACCAAGAAGAAGATTGCATCTTCAAACACGATGCCAAACACCATAATTGCTATACCAATGACAATCCATTTTCTTCGCCACAGTCTGTTTCTGAGAACTTCAGATGACTCATTAAAATAGGCGAATGCCCCAAAGCCAATAATCCACAGCGCGAAGAGTGCTCGCGTGGTGTAGAAGCAAAACCATTTGTCACTGGTATCAGGAAATCCAAACAGCAGAAGAAGACTTGCAGCTACAAAAACTACGCCGGGTATAACCAGCAGCTTTTTATTGGTAATGCGCAAATAATCACAAACCATGAGCCAGAAAGACTCAAGAACGCCTAACCCAGTAATAATCAATATAAGAGATCGAATAACAGCATACGCACCATTGAATTCAATATAGAGAATGTGTAATGCGTATTCATCCTGAAAGACGAAGGACACGTCAAGAAAGTACATGAGGAACGCGACAAAAAGATACAGGTACGTTTTTTTGTGCGAAACTAAATAAGAGGAAAGACATGTTGCTGAAGCAACCATGGAAAAAAGCATCACCAATAACGTCCAGTAGAAGAGCACTAAACCCACTGCGTGATACCTCCCTGGTAACTCGTTTGGCAACCAAATAATAGCAAGCTTTGTTGCAGTCTTTTGACGAAATGCATATCAGACATCAAGACACATATCGTTGCGGTTCCATAATAACGCAATGAAACATATCTTCTTACGTTAACTCACGCTAAACAATACCTAATTCACAACCTTTGCAGTAACAATTTTTCAGCATTTAGCAACTTTGCAAAGCATAGTGAGAGCTTCAATGTAAAGCTTTTTAGTTAGTTTTACATTTCATAAACAATCACATTTCAGGTCTTGAACAAGGCTCTTACCTGGCGTTTATTGCGGGTTTATTGGGTAACAATATGGTACTAGATACACATTGCACCTACTAATACACCCGCCTTACATCTTTGTTTTTGCAGTGTGAAGGTTCATGGTGTACCTATCAGCTTTGCAGAACTCAGTATCTGCAACATGTATTACATTGTTGCTTCGAATGAAGCAATCCTAAGGGATTAGGATCACTACAGAAGGAGGGTTGCTTATGGCTGGCGTGAACGTCAAGAGCGAGATCAAGCCTCTTAAGAGGGTCTTGCTCCACCGCCCCGGCGACGAGCTTTTAAACCTCACTCCCGACACGCTTGAAGAATTGCTCTTCGATGACATTCCATTTTTGCGTGTCGCTCAGGCAGAGCATGATCGCTTCGCCGAGATTCTTCGCTCTGAGGGCGTGGAAGTGGTTTATCTTGAGGACCTCGTAGCGGAAGTCGTAGCTTCATCTAAAGATCTGCGTGAACAGTTTGTTTATCAGTGGATCGAAGAAGCTGGTATTCGTACCGAGCGTTACAAGAAGATCATCCATGACTACTTGGAAGAGAACTATCCCGATCCTAAAGAGTTGGTCTTAAAGACCATGGCTGGCATCAATCTTCAAGAGCTGCATGTCAACAAATCTGACTCTTTGGTTGATTTGGTATCTGATACGTGCAAATTGGTGTGCGCACCGATGCCGAACCTCTACTTTACTCGTGACCCGTTTGCAATGATTGGTAACGGCGTTTCTTTGAACCATATGTATTCAGAGACACGTAACCGCGAGACCATCTATGGCGAGTACGTGTTTAAGTATCATCCTGATTACAAAGATGTGCCGCTGTACTACAGCCGCTACAACACCTTCCACATTGAGGGTGGCGACATCTTAAACATCAATGATAAGGTCTTAGCTGTCGGCATTTCTCAGCGCACCGAGCCCGATGCAATTGACCAACTCGCACACAACGTGTTCAACGATCCGACCTCAACTATTGAGACGATCCTTGCATTCAACATCCCGAACTCTCGTGCATTCATGCACCTGGACACGGTATTTACCCAAATTGATACCGATAAGTTCACCGTGCATCCTGGCATCATGGGCCCGCTGACGGTCTTTGAAGTTACCTCTGATGGTAACCAAGGCTTGAAGGTTCGCGAGCGCAATGAGCCGCTTGAGCACATCTTGGAAGAGTATGTGGGTTGCCCCGTTGAGCTCATTCCTTGCGGTGGCGGCGATCGTATTGCTGCTGCTCGTGAGCAGTGGAACGACGGTTCTAACACCCTGTGCTTGCGTCCTGGCACCATCGTTGTGTATGAGCGCAACGACGTTACCAACGAAGTACTTCGTGAGAAGGGTCTCAACGTACTTGAGATGCCTTCAGCTGAACTCTCACGCGGTCGTGGTGGCCCACGCTGCATGAGCATGCCGATCTGGCGTGAGGACTAATCTTAGTTCTGAAATTTGTTCTTAACTCCAAATTCGCAGGTATGCACTACTCCAACGGTCATTGTAGTTACATACCTGCGATGGAGTTTTGAAATACATTTCTGATCATTGACAATCTTGATCAACCGAAGTGTTTGAGTCTAAGTTTACTAAGCCCCATTTTGGCGAACGAGAGTTTAGTGAACTTAGAAATGCTTGAAAAGGTGTTTTGGCGAACAGCTTTTCTTCTCACTCTGAGAGCTTCTCTATTTTGGCGAGTACAGAAGATTCCTTTAGGGTGAACAAAAAGTGTGTCTGAAATCGGGTGTTGGCGCAGGTCAACACCCGATTTTCTTATAAAAAGTCAAAATAATCGAGATTTTCACTCGGACAAAAAGTGTGTCCGATAATTACGGTTACACCTGATCAGACCCTGATAAATTGGAAAAAAGTTCCCAATTTTGAAGGGTTTCGATATGAAGAGCAAAACCTGTCCTGTATGTGGCGGCTCCATGAAAAGAAATGGCAAGACCAAATCAGGTAGACAAAGGTGGCGCTGTCTTGTTTGTGGATCTTCGACAACCCACTCCATAAACACCGATGAGCGGGATCTATCCGCCTTCTTGTCATGGCTTATGTCAAAAGACACCCAAATGGATATGCCTGGCTGCGGGCGTACCTTCAGACGTCGCACCTCTAAGTTTTGGGATATATGGCCTATGCCCTCCTGCACAGGGGAGGTACATCGCGTTGTCTATGTGGATGGGATATATCTGGCTAAAAACGTTTGTGTGCTTATTGCCTGCAGCGATGAACATGTCTTGTCTTGGTATCTGTGTCGGGCAGAGACATCGCATGCCTGGGAAGCTTTGATGTCTTATATCGCTCCACCTGAGGTTGTTGTCACTGATGGAGGGAGCGGTTTTGCAAAGGCGTGCCGACACATTTGGCCTAACACGCGCATCCAGAGATGTCTGTTCCATGCGTTTTCTCAAGTGAAGCGCTATACAACATCACGTCCCAATCTGCTTGCAGGAGCGGAGCTTTACGGTCTTGCCAAAGAGCTCATGCATCTAGACACCTTGGCTCAGGTCGACTGGTGGGTTGAACGTTTTGGGCAGTGGTGTTCGTTTTGGAGTGACTTTCTAGAAGAGAAAAGCTATATCGAAGGAAGGTTCGTATATACCCATGAGCGTCTCAGAAAAGCGAGGTCTTCCCTTGTGACCTTAAGCAACCAAGGAACCCTCTTTACCTATCTTGATCCCAAACTTTGTCTAGAAGGATCACTGCCAAAAACCAATAACCGTATTGAAGGCGGTGTAAACGCACCCCTTAGATCTCTTCTTAGAAATCATCGCGGAATGTCTTTGACAAGAAGGATCAAAGCTGTGTTTTGGTGGTGCTATATGAAGACAGAGAACCGTCTGTCGGCATCAGAAATACTAAAAGAGATGCCGACAGACGATGACATAGATCTGCTTTACGAAATATATGGCACTCCACAAAAACCGGATAGCGGAGCACCTCGGTGGGGAGAGGGATTGGTCTGGGAAGAGCTTCATCACAAGACTGTCTATCCCTATTCGACAGAGTAGCCTCCAGACACACTTTTTGTCCTATAACCCAAAAAACGTGCGCGACATAATTGCCGCGCACGTTTTTTGATTATTACTATTTTTAGAAAGCGTACCTTATGCGTCCTCTGCTTCTGCAGCCTGCTGATATACACAAAGCGCCTCTTGTAAAAGCTGTGTCGCAAACTCTATGACATCATATCCTTCAGAAATTGCCGCCACAGCAGCGCCGTCAACAATAGTGCCCACCATACGCGGAGGCATATTAGTAATTCCTGCACAATGCAGAATACGATCTATAGCAGCATCTAAGGAGACTCTCCCCTTTTGATAGGCCTCTGTTACAACGCTTGATTCTGCTGCAGCGATAAGCTGTGCATAGTGAGCTGAAGGAGTCACTGTTGCATCTGGGAGACATGCTTTAATCAAAAGTTCTACCACACGCTCTCTGCAAGCCTCAGGAGGAAGCGCTTCAGCGGTGGCTGCAACTTTCTCGGCGCGTTCTGCCCATAGTTGAATGTTGTAGCGACCAGCTTCATGGAGCAGCTGTGTCACCGAATCAAAATAGTACCCAACTGAAGACGACGCCGCCCCTGCCCATTGGGCAACCTTTCGATAGGTAACTGCTTTTGGACCCTGCTCGCGCAAGAGTGCCGCCGCAGCTAATACAAGCGACGTTCTGGTAATTTGCGCTTTGAGTGATTTGGGAGTCTGTGATGTTTCTGTCATACGGACACTCCCTTCTTTCAGCAATAATCTGAGCCTTAGTCGAATAATAAAAAGCGCCGTTCGAATTTTCGAACGGCGCTTGCAGCACGAAAATCATAATGTCAACTTATAACTCACGTACCCAGCTTATAAAAGCCGACACCCATATTATACACACAGCGAGAACCTATTCAGTCATCTTTCAACACAAAAGTAGACAGTTTCGTTGTGCACATTAACAAGGCTACCTTGGAGTTATTCGACGTCAGACAATTCCTTGCCTGTATGCTCGTGCGAAGCAATCATTGCAATCAGAGCAATAACCGAAATGCCTACCATGTACCATGCCGGAGCAAGGTTGTTTTGCGTAACGTCAATCAACCACGTTGAGATAAACGAAGCTGAACCGCCAAACAATGCATTTGCCAAGTTAAACGAAAGGGCAAAACCGGTATAGCGAACTGCTGTTGGGAACGTTTCAGTCAGATAACTAGAAAGCGTACCGTCGTTGATGGTCAACAGCAGACACATTACCAACTCTACCAGCAATACCGTAACAAACTGCATCGTATTGAGCAGCATAAAGGCAGGTACAGTCACCACAATAAAGCCGACACATGCAATGATGAGCATCTTCTTGCGGCCAAAGGTATCCGAAAGATGACCGGAAATAAAGATGAACCCGATGTATGCAATCAAGCAAATTGTTGTGATGAGCGAAGACTCACCAGGATCCATGCCAACTGTTGTTTCCAAATAAACCGGAAGGTAAGTAAGAACAACATAGAAGCCAACCGCATTCAGCATGCAAGCACCAAACGAGATGATGAGCACCTTCAGGTGATGCTTAAAGAGGTCGCGAATGGGATGATTCGAGTCGTCTTGCTTGCCCATATCGGCTTGCATCTGCTGATATGTTGGCGAGTCTTCCAATTTGGTACGGATATAATGCGCAACTAAACCAAGCGGACCTGCAAGCAAGAACGGGATACGCCAACCCCAATCATTTACTGCAGCATCTGGAAGCACCATATACATAACCGTTGCAAAAGTAGAACCTACCAAAAGACCCGTTGCCGTTGAAGCCGGCACGAGCGAGCAATACAAACCACGCTTGTCAGCTGGCGCATATTCAGCCAAAAATGTTGCTGCACCTGCATACTCTCCAGCAGCTGAGAAGCCCTGAATCATACGAAGAACAAGCAATAAAGCGGGAGCTGCCAAGCCGATAGCAAGATATCCTGGCAAAAGACCGATACAGAAAGTGGCGCCTGTCATCAAGAAAATAGAGGTAGAAAGTGCCCATTTGCGGCCCTTCTTGTCACCCATGCTGCCCCAGAAAATGGCGCCAATAGGACGCAGCAAAAACGAAAGAGCAAAGATTGCGAACGTCTGCATCAAAGCAAGCGTTTCGTTTTCACCGGGAAAGAAAACCGCGGCGATAACAATTGCGAAGTACGAATACGTGGCATAGTCAAACCACTCAATAAAGTTGCCTAAGAACGAAGATACGGCAACACGGCGAATTGTTGCATTCGCCTCACTGTCATGATTAGCTTTCATGATAATCCCCTAAGAAATGAACTGCTTCGTCTGCTTCATAAGTTGATGGCTCTGCGAGCATCACTCTCATACCTCAACCCTCCTTACCTGAAGTCCCGAAATATTCATTTGGTATACACCAGTGCGGCGCAATGTTTTTTCATTATACGCAAATACATAGCGCGACTAGTGCAGGGACATGAAACAATTTCTTCACGTCTCTGTGGTAGCAAGAAAAACCCGCACCGGCATAACACCGATGCGGGTTCAAAGCTCCTAGAAGTCACCCATATATTCTACTTGGGCCTTACTTGCTTTATCAATAAACTCTTTTTCAGCCTTCTTGCCACCTTGTACAAGCTTTTCAAGCAAGATTCGCTTCAAACGCGGATACTCGTTGATGCCATACCATGCAAAGGCGGTACCTCCATAATATGCCTCTACAATACTATGTACGGGCAACGATACATCACGCTCAGCGTCAAGACGAACATACTCGTTAATCTCGCTTGCACATACCTCTTTGATAACTTCAGGGCTGATCTCCAGATCACGAGCAAGCTGACGAATTTGATAGTCAACTTCGGCTTGATCTGCATGCGGGAAGTACGTTACGTCATACGTTACCGCATTAAGACCTGTTGCCTTTACGAACCCAAGGAACGAATCAAGTTCCATCATTTGTACGTGGTTCTCTGTTCGCTCCATAATGTCCAGCTCTGCTGCAAATCCTTGCACTCCAGCAGCCTTAAAAGTTGCTGCAAGTTGCTCTTCGCTTTGCGCTGGTTCAAAATTCAGCTCTTCGCGAACATGGGTCAGGCGTTTGGTAATCTTCATAAGGATCAACTTCCTCTTCTGTGTCTATTGCCAGGTAGGTTTTACAGATTCTCAAGCTCTTCTTGCTCTTGAATCTTGGCAGCAAGATTTGCAGAAATTTCATCCTCTTGCTTTTGTTTCCTGCCTTGAACCATGTTTTTGATTGAAGGCACTGCACCACCTGCAACTACGAGCACGATACCCAAGAAGGTGTTAACAGTGATCGCCTCACCGAATACAGCAAGACCAATAACGATTGCCACAGGAACTTCCCAATAGGCAATAGTTGAGTAGTCAGCAGCATTGAGGTTACGTCCAGCAACCAACAAAAAGCCCAACGCAAGCGGACCGCAAACGATCCACAGAAGAATAGCGCCAGCCCAGTTAAATGCAGTAAAGTTAACCTGAGTAATCCAGTTCTCCATGCCAGGCTGCATTCCGACAATGTTCATGATGACGGTGATAGTTGCCGCACCAAGAACAGCAAAGAGAAAATTCCAAACACCACGAGCAGTGGTATCAGCATCTTTGCGATATCCATTAAAGAACATGGATGCACCATAGAAAACGCCAGAGAGTAAGCCAAATGCGTCACCAACGAGCTTTTGTGGGAATTCGGGAGTTGATGGAGCCAAGTTAAAGTCAAGACCAAATGCCTGTCCGCCAACACCAAATCCGAGCAGGCCTTCGCCGAACAACATACCAATGAACACAACCGCTAAGCAAATCCATTGCAAAGCACTCATAGGCTCCTTGCGGAAGATGCGTGCAAGCAATGTGCAGATTACCGGACCGGTATAAATGAACAATACTGCATTTGCAACAGTGGTCATCAATGTGGAAGTTACATAGCAGGCAAGTGACATACCAATCATTAAGCCACCCAAAGCAATTGCGGGGGTCAGCTTAAGCTTTTTAAACGTATCTACTTTATGAGTTGCTACCATCAACACCAAAAAGAAGACAAAGCCCATACCCATACGACCGCACGCCATAAGCGCACCGATCGAGTCTGAACCATTCAAGCCAAGCGTGCCGTCAAACATATCAGTACGGGTTGCCCAACGACTAAACAACGGTACCAGACCCATGCCTGTTGCCGAGATGAGCATTGCAATAACGCCCAGATTTGTTTTCATCTGATATCCGTCAGATCCTGACGAAGACGAGGTGTTGAGATTCTTATTCTCTGCCATTGGTCCTCCTTAAAACCAGTAGCAATGTATACGTACCCCGATGCAAATATCCAAGCCTCGTCTCGTAATCTTTTCCTTAAAAGATTACGACGCGACGCTTCGCTCGGTCATCCCCAAGTTCAGCAGCTTTCAACCTCAGCTTTGAAAACTAGCAACGGGAATACGGATTAAGTTAGACAAAAGGGGAACCTGGCTGCTGTGAAACCAGATCCCCCTTTCATAAGACTTGATATCAAAATCTAATATCAAGCAAAGTTAGCGTTAAGCGGCTAGACTAGTCGTTCCACATCTCCGGACGTACCAGGGTTGAGTCAGGTACGCGGTTCGGGAAGTAGTCGAGGCACTCGCCCTCACGATAAACGTCAGCGGTTGAGCAGTGCAGGCCGCCACCGAATGCATAAGCACCACGGAGATCAACCGGGATAGCGTTCATGCCGAGCTTATCCATCTGCTCAAGCTCGTTAACCTCAGAAGCCTCAACGATAACGGTCTTCGGGTCGAGTACGAGGCAGTTCATTGACAGCCATACTGATGAGTAGCAGAACTCAGGAGGCGTGTCATGAGCAGGCTGTGCAGCCTCTACGATTTGCCAATCGTTTGCCTCAAAGATCGGACGCTGATCCTCAGGAAGCGGACGAACCGGGTTGTTGATGATCAGGCCCGGACGCAGCGGAACGAAGGTTGCGTCGATGTGGATCGGATAGGGGTCACCCGGGAAGTTAACCGCATGGATGCGATAGTCCGGATAGTAGCGCTGGAACCAGTCCATAGCGGTGCGGTTGGTGGTCAGGCCATGCTGAATGAAGATGTCCTTGCCCATACGCATAAGGTCAGCAGCGTCCCACATCGGCTCTACTTCGGTGGTAACGAAGTCTTTGTTAGCCGTACGAACGAGGCGGTCTTCCAGAGAGATCTTCTCGTCATAGTAGTTGTGCTTGTAAGAACGGTCGGTCAGGCGCGGACGAGGAGCCTGGGTCCAGATGAAGTCGGGGTCTTCCTCGAAGTACTTCATCATGAGCGGCCAGTAGGCCAAATACTCGAAGTAACGGCAACGGAATGAGTTAGCTGAAGCCATGATCTCCGGGCCAACGGTGAGCAGGATGTCGCGAGGCGGCATGCAGGTCATCATTGAGTCATTACGGAAGTCAGGCGTGCCGATTGCCTGGTTCCACTGAAGAGGAGTCGGGCGGTCTACAACAACGCCGCGCTCTTCAACAGCCTTAACGAGGTTCTCGAGGCAAGCATTACCAACCTCAACGGTGCGCAGCGGGCGCAAGCCCCACATACCACGCATCTCAGAGTCTACCGGAACCTTCTCAGAGGTTGCGGGCTCCTCCGGAGGAATAACTGAGTTGTCGCACAGGCCAACGATGACGTGCTTTAGCGGATCCCAGTCGTTCCAAGAGTTGACTATCTTCGCCATGACAGTCTCCTTTCTCTGGCAGCTCTCTCGGTGCTGCCTATAGGCTTACACACAATTCTGTGTATCAGCTAGCATCAGCAACATGAAGATCATCATATGCTCAACTATTATCGGCACGAACAAGTTGAGATTAAGAAGCAATACATCATGTGCTGCTTTAGCCGGTGACTAGAGTTATACCATCTTTTTTGATCACCCGCAACAGAAAATGACCTTATAATTTGTTTGTTTTTCTATCTATTATTGTGCATGTGCACAATTTTTGAGAGACCTCTGTTCATCACCACGTGGCTTAAATCGAGGCTATATCGCATATTTACCAAATCTGATACAAATGACACTAATAACATTAGTATGTTTTTATAGCTTCATGCATTTATTCATTATTTTTTGCATAATTAAAACGATGTGAGGTTGCACAAATTCTTACTATCTAGATAATCTATAGAGTTTTTTGAGCACAGCAGGACACAGCAAATTCCTTCACAGGCTCACCACTTTGTGCATGTGCTCAAAAATGCACGTCTCGCACGCGAATACGCATGGTATGTCACCTATTACAGCCCTTGCAACCTACCCTGAATTAATAGTAGCGATAATATGCCGCACAGCTTCCTTCGCTACTCACCATGCACGGACCTACAGGATTCTCCGGAGTGCAGACCTTCCTAAATAAAGGGCACTCATGAGGAGACATTGCGCCTCGTAATACGTCGCCACACTTGCATCCTTTCGGCTCACAGGTCGGCTCAACCTCAGGAGCAAAACGAGCAACTGCATCAAATTGCTTAAACTCTGGACGAATTTTATAGCCCGAATCAGCAATTTCGCCAAGACCACGCCATGTAGTGGTGCACGTCTCGAACACCTCATCAATTGCTGCTCGAGCAATTGGGTTTCCATCAGGCAAAACAGCGCGCGCATACGCAATCTCAATATCGGCGCGGCCTTCATGCAACTGTCGCGCAAGCATAGCAACACCCTGCAGAATGTCATTGGGCTCAAATCCCGTAATAACACCAGGTATGCCATATTTTTTTGCCAAAAACTCATATGGTTTTGCACCGATAATCGTACTCACATGCCCGGGTAAAATAAGTGCATCAATTTTTACGCGCGGATCATTCACAATTGCTTCTAAGGCACCCGGCATATTCTTATGCACAGCATATACGCTAAAGTTTTCAAGCCCCAATGCAGCAGCGCGCTTTATGGCCATGGCCACCAAAGGTGTGGTAGTTTCAAAGCCAACACCTACAAATACAATCTGCTGATCAGGGTTTTCTTGTGCAAGCTTCAATGCGTCAAGTGGAGAATAAACAATCTGGACCGATCGGCCTTTTGCCTGTTCTTCCAAAAGCGACGAGGTTGATCCCGGGACACGCGTCATATCGCCAAATGTTGCAATTGTTACCCCTTCAACACGTGAAAGTGCAATGATGGTATCAATATCTTTATTTGATGTAACGCAAACCGGACACCCCGGGCCACTTGCAAGTCGGGTATTTTGCGGCATAAGATCACGAATGCCGTTGCGTGCAATGGACACGGTATGAGTGCCGCACACTTCCATGAGCGTCATGCCCTCAGCGGGTGCAAGCTTGTTGATGGACTCAACAAGACCAAGCGCCAGCGCAGGATCTTTGAAAGCGTCTAAGTCAAGCGAAGAAGAAGATACAGACGTCATGAATTATTCCTGTTCAGCAAGCTCAGGGAATTGCTTAATGAGATCAAGCGTTTCTTGTGCATATTGTTGATCCACCACTTCAATGGCGAAACCAGCATGCACCAATACGTAATCACCCTTTTCTGCTTGCGGTGTTAAATCAAGTGCAATATCGCGCTTGACGCCCAAAATATCAACTTCTGCTAAGCCGTTATCCTTTTTCTCAACAATAACGGCAGGTATAGCTAAACACATAGGGTTTCTCTTTTCACACTCTTGGTTATTTCATATTTACTGCTTATGTGTGTGCTCGCGAAATAACGCATGCTCATTCAGGATTTGATGCCCATGCTACCACAGCTTCGCCAAAAGAAATGCAGCCATCGTTAGGTGGTAGCTCTCGATTGATTGCTACGGTAAATCCTGCCTGTTCAAGCGCCTCAAGCGAGTGCTCAATGAGATATCGGTTCATAAAGACACCACCCGAAAGCGCAACAAGCGAAATGTCATATACACTTCTTGCCAACTCTGCTGCCGTCACAATGGCCTGGACAAAAGCGTTATGGAAGCGTCGCGCTATCACAGGGAGCTCCACTCCTTGAGCCATATCATCAAGCAGCGCCTCAAAGCATGTTGCGGCATCAAAAAGCACCACCGAAGTATCTTGAGCAGTTGAATGTGCCGAAGCGGTGTTTTTAACCACTTGAATCTCGTAGATGCGTTCATCTGCTGCTTTAGTAAGTTTTGCGTCCTGGGCGGCATCTAGCGTCTCCATGCACGCTTCAAGCAAAATGGCGGGCTCACCCTCATAAGTTGGTTCAACACACACCCCCAAAAGCGCACTTGCCGCATCAAAAAGGCGTCCTACTGACGATGTCATGGGTGTATTGATGCCTCGCTCTATCATCTGATCGCAGATGGTGGCTTGCTCTCCAAGCAGCGCCAAGCTTGCTGCTGCTCCTTGATGTTCCAGCAGGTCAAACGCCCATAAGACGCCATATGCCATACGCAGCGGATGCTTGATGCACGCCGCACCACCCGGCATAGGAACATAAGCGAAATTGATGAAACGCTCATAAGCGCAACTGTTAGTAAGCAGCACTTCCCCGCCCCACAAAGCGCCATCAGGACCATAGCCTGTACCATCAAAAGCAATACCGCAAACCGGTCCGAACAAACCATGCTCACCTAATACTGCAGCAATGTGAGCTTGATGATGCTGCACAAAAACCACAGGTACATCTTGTTCACCCACCCACTTGCTGGTGAGATATTCAGGATGCAGGTCACACGCAATCACCTGCGGCGTTATGTCAAAGAGTTCCTCAAAGCGCGCCTTAGTAGCAAGCCACGCATCAAATGTTTCAGCGTTTTCAACATCTCCGATATGCTGCGAGACAAACGCTTCATTTTCGCGCGTGAGCGTCAAAGTATTTTTCTGTTCGGGTCCTGCTGCAAAAATAGAGGGAGGCGTTAACATCTCTTGCGTTTGCGTTTCTCGAAGAGACGAAGAGAGCGTAAGCGGCATAGGCGCATAACCGCGAGCTCGGCGCACAAACTGCACCGCATCTCCTGCACTTGCTGCACTAATGACGCGTACAACCGAATCGTCAAATCGGACGAGAATAGCGCGATCATTGCCAATAAACCCATCTGCTACCGCAAAGAGGTGTTCATAAGCTTGCTCATCATCGGTAACAATGGGCTCGTTGGAAATATTACCTGAAGTCATAACCAGAAGAGAACCGCCGCGCTCTTTGAAATCATGCAGGAGCAACTGTTGCAGCGGCGTATAGGGCAGCATCACACCAAGCTCTGGAAGCTTGTCTGCAAGCTGGGGAACAAAAGAAGCGTCAGGTCGTTTGCGAATCAAGACAATAGGCCGCTGCGCCGACTGCAGTATTTCGGCCTCTGCAGAATTGACCTGGCAATATTTGCGAACTTCATCAAGCGAAGGAGCCATAACAGCAAATGGCTTGCCCTCACGATGTTTGCGCTGGCGCAGCAATGCTACCGCCTCTGGGTTTTGAGCATCACACACTAAATGAAAGCCGCCAAGTCCCTTAACAGCCAAAATTTTGCCTGCAAAAAGCAAATCAAGTGCACAAGATATAATCTCATCGCTTTGCGCTCTATCAAGCCCCCACATAAGCGGCGTCAATGGAGCGGTTATATCGCCGTCTTCATGTGTACACCATGAAAGATGCGGTCCACATTCAAAACACGCATCAGGTTGTGCATGAAAACGTCTATCCAGCGGATCAGCATATTCGTGGGCGCAACGTTCGCATAATGCAAAGTCTTTCATGGACGTATGCTTGCGATCATAAGGGAGCCTATCAGTAATAGTAAAACGCGGCCCGCAATTAGTGCAGTTGATAAAGGGATACCGATAACGGCGATTATTTGGGTTGAAAAGCTCTTCTTCGCACTCTGAACACATTGCCAGATCAGGCGAAACAAGCGTGGTTTTGTCGGTAGCAGCCTCATCAGAAAAGCGAATCTCGAAGGTATCAAAGTCCTCAAGAGGAACTTCTTTGAGATCTATCTCTTCTACGCGCGAAGCAGCGGGAGCATTTTCAGAAAGCTCGATAACAAATTCATCCAGTAATTTGCTTTCACCTTCAGCATGAATGGATACGCCATCTACGCCATTCAATACCCAGCCCGTAATTAAAAAGCGCTTGCCAAGCCGGTAAACAAAAGGACGAAATCCAACACCTTGAACCACCCCTTTGACCTGGATGTCAAGCGCTTCTTTCATAACAGACTCCTATTCGCACAGCTCCTCGGCAGGAACAAAATCTTCAAGTTCTTCCAAAAGGTTGTTGATGATGACCGCAAGTGCACGCAGTGTCACACCCGAATTGTCGGGCAAATGGAGGTGAATGCAGCGGCGTCCGCGCGTAGCAAGCGTCTCAAAATCTCCAATTGCCTGCGCTTTAGCCAAATTACCCAAACTCTCCGCTTCGTTGCTCAGCGGAATATCTTTCAGTTCATCGGCCGACAAAATCAAAAAGACACCAATGTTTGGGCCACCCTTTTGCAGCTGACCCGTTGAATGCAAATAGCGCGGACCAACTTCCAAGCACGAAACCACACCGCGCTTCTCAGCAACACCGTGGCGAATTGATTCAAGCGCTTCACGCCTTCCTTCGCCCGTAAAGGGCAAAAACGCATTCAGAGCGAAATAGTCCCCGTGCTGTATGCTGCCTAACAGCGCCTTAAGAGCACCTGCGATAGTGGTTTGATCCGCAAAGTCAGCTGAGAGGCGCACCTCGGCATCGCCCATATTGATATGCCCAATGAAGTTTTCCGTAAAACTCGGATCAGGCTGCCCATTGCGCAAAATGTCAAGCACAACAGCTTTTGCAGAAGCCACGTCAGGTTGATCAAAGGGGCACACCTTCATGAGATAGCCGCACATGGCAATAGCGTATTCCCACAAAACAAAATGCTCTGCCAGCTCTTCTACCGAGTTGATCTTATAGTTTTGACGAGGAATTGCCGGATCAATATAGGACAAGCTCATCTCAAAATTGCGGCGCTCATCCCACAGGTCTGTCTTAGTCAGATACGTAATAACACTGCGATCACCGGGGTCTTCAGTAAGAAGCAATGTATCAACTTCAATGTTAGGAAGAATGCCTTGACCCTCTTTGCCCAGGCTCTCAGCAACCAGCTGTTCAATCCACAAACCCAGCACGCGGCCGCGCTTTTGAGTTAAGAACGAGAACTTATTGCGACCTTGGATGTAGTTGTCATACAAAAATGCCGCCAACACAATAGCGGGATTATCAATGGCGTCTTCAGAGCATTGGCGCTCAGCGTCAAGTGCGTGTTGCATAAACTCTTTCAAGTCAATGCCAACCAATGCTGCTGGAAGAAGTCCAAACACCGAAAGCGCCGAGAAGCGTCCACCTACGGTTGTTTCTCCAGAAAAAACTGCTGCCCAACCCTCTTCGCGTGCAATACGCTCTAAGTCTGAACCGGGGTCAGTAATGGCAACAAGGTGTTTTGTCAGTTCTTCAGGTGCCATCTTATTAGCCATAATATCGCGCACAGCTTGAAGCGCCATACGCGGTTCAATGGTGCCTCCGCTTTTAGAAGAGATGATGAAAAGCGTAGTATGCGGATCTATGCCCGCCAGCAAAGCGCGCATGCGTACGGGCGAATCTGAATCAAGCGTGCGAAACGCAATGCGCGACGAATCGGGCTTGTTGTATTTGGTGATAGTCATGGGCGCTTGAGTTGACCCACCCTGGCCAATCAACAAAACCGTCTTCAGCCCCTGAGCAATGATAGAGTCGGCAAACGCCTGAATTTGCTCAAGAGGAAAAGGCGGATTGCTGGCCAAGTCAGTCCAGCCCATGTATTCTTCTGCGCAAGCCATAGCTTGCTCGGAAAAGTCATAAAGCGATGCATCTTTTGCATGAATTCTACTTGCAACGCAGTCTTTTACCAGGGTCTTTGCAGACGGATAGAGTTTTTCCATGTCGCCTGAGAGCATGGCATCCTTCTTTCGTTACCGTGGGACTCCTCGCACCTTACGGTGCATGCAATAGTGCTATTCTAGCAAACCACACCAAAAGCAACTGTTGACACAGTGCTTTGTATGGTTAAGTTGTGAATGGAAGCTTATTCGTGCAGCTGAGACGTTGCATAGCCCTCGTCAATAATCGCATTGCACGTTTCGTCAAGCGTCTGCGCCGCCTCCTCGGCAGTGATCTTACCTGCAAGCAAGTCCGCAATGACTACGTGGAAATGTTCGCGAATGCCACGTATATCGGGGTTATCGCCAAAGATATTAATCACATTGACATAGTTATCCTCAAACATGTCAAATCCCTGAATTTCGTAACGATATTCTTGTGCGATTGATTGCGACGCAGGCAACGCCCCCGCTGCATAGGACATCAACTCCGGGCTGCTATAAACATACGACAAGAAATCCTTCGCAGCAGCCACACGCTCAGGATCTCCGTTGTCAAAAACCTCAAACCCTGAGGTAAATGTGGTGGCAATACCGCCATCTTCGCCCGGGAAATTAACCAACCCAACAGATGACCCATAGCGCTCATACGAAACATTATTGAGAAAATAGATTGCAAGCTGACCTTGTTTAAACAAACTTGAGCAATCATTGATATCAAGGTTTTGCGCATGGGGCGGGAACCATCCACGACCAACTCCCTGACGAATTTCTTCCAGCCCTGCCACACCTTCAGGTTCCGTCAAAATCATGTGCCCTGTTTCGTCATAGATCGAAGATCCTCGACTCCCCAACAGTGCCATGATATGGGTGTCTCCCTGGTCAGAATTTGCATACATCATCATGGGATAGACTTCTTCAGGAAGGTTCTCTGCAAGCGTGTCTAATACATAATCCCATTCATCGTGAGACCATGACTGAATTTCGTTTATAGAAACATACTCTTCCAACCCTGCTTGATTAAACAAATCCTTGTTGTAAGTCAAAACGTTTTGCCTTGTCAGATAAGGCATAGCATACACCCGACCATCAAAGGTTGACTCTTCCCATAAGTAGTCATAAATGTCTTCGCGAATGTCATCGGTGACAATGTCATCTAACGGCACAACCCGACCATCATGAATGAACGTGGTCATATTAAAGTAGTCGGCGTAGAGAATATCAACAGCGTCCTCACTGTCATAGCACTCAACGATATTGGACTCATAGCCGTCTTGCTCAAATGTCTTGACTTCAATGGTAACGTTTTTCTCAGGATGCTCCGCCATATAAGCATCAGCCATACGTTGTATAACCTGGTCAATAGTAGTAATAGTGCCATCACAAATTGCCGAATGTTTCGTGTCGGGAACTTTAATAATAAGAGTCATTCCTTCGTCTTGCGAAGATGATGTCTGCGCACATCCTACGCAAGCCGCAAGCGCAGCCACAAGCGCAACAACCAGAAAAGCACTCATTATGCGCAAACGCGTACCGAAACCATTTTTAGTATATGCAAGAGACATTCCTTCGCGTTTATTGCGCCGTGCTCTCTCCATGGCCTTCGCCCCCTTGTTTTTCATTTCGAACAGCCTGAAGTTTTTTCAGGGCAATGTCAACTTCAAGCGGTTTGGCTAAAAAGTCATCCATCCCGCATTGCAAAGCACGTTCTTTGTCCTCAGCAAATGTTGACGCCGTGCAGGCAAAAATACGAACGGTCTGAGCATCTTGTCGCGGTAATCCGCGAATTGCTTGCGCGCTCTCAAAGCCATCCATGACAGGCATTTGCGCGTCCATCAAGATAATATCAATTGAGTTTTCAGGTGACGCGGCAAATAATTCAAGTGCTTCTTTGCCGTTTGAAGCTACTAGTGTCTGGTATCCTTCTTCGCCCAAAATACTTGTGATAATTTCAGCATTGAGCTCATTGTCTTCTGCAACCAGTACCGTACAAGGGCAGCAAGCTTGAGTATCTTTTTCTTGGTTTGGCGCTTGCATATTTGCACAAGCACTTTCACCTTGTACCTCTGCGGTGTTATCAGTGTCTTCTTTTTCAGAAGGCGACTGGTCAATGTCGAGATTGAACATAATAGTAAAGCAACTTCCGCTTCCAAGATCGCTCTCTACGCTAATGCTGCCGCCCATTGACTCCATGAGCAGATGACTGATAGACATGCCCAATCCTGTACCCTTTTGACTCTCACTATTTTTGTTTCGCTCTTGCGTAAACGAATCAAAAATATGCTTCTGGAACTCAGGAGACATGCCGCACCCCGTGTCGGCAATACTAACCGTCACAATTGAGCGTGTCCCATCAGCCGATATTGCCTGCGATGCTCGCAAAGTGATATACCCTTCTTCGGGCGTGAATTTAATAGCATTTGAAAGCACATTCATGAGCACTTGAGCAATCCGAACTTCATCTCCAATAAGATGCGGATTTTTGATCCCCTCAATATCTCGTTTAAAGTTAATCCGCTTCTCGTTAAGTGGTTCGCGCTCCATAAGACAGAGATTCTCAATGAGCAGATTAAAGTTAAATGGCTCGTCGACCAGGTCAATCTTACCCGCCTGCAACTTCGACACATCCAAGATGTCATTTACTAACGAAAGTAAGTAATGCGCGGTCTTATCGAGTTTTTTAACATAACCAGCCATAGCTTCCGTATCGTCAATATGGCGCTCCATGAGATGGTTGAGCCCCACAATGCCATTAAGCGGAGTACGAATCTCATGGCTCATATTGGAGAGAAATTCCGCACGCGCAACTGCCTGCGCGTTTGCCAAGACTGATTGTTTCATTGAGCGATACAAAAGCACGAGCATTACAGCAACCATCACCAAAACCGCTGCAAGCATGCCCACCGTCATAGCAATAAACGGCGCGAAGCGCTCTTGGAAAACAGCTGCTGGCACGGTCATAATAAACGACCAATTCGTACCTTCAACAGGCGCAAAACTCATAACCAGCTCTTCGCCCGCCGCATTGACGCAATTGATCGTAAAGCTTTTTCCTTCGGAAATGTTCTGGCGGACGTCTTGAATGGTCACGCCTTCTTCTAATATGCCTTCTTCAAGCATGGCATAAAGATTATCTCGCCCTGCCAGGTCCGTGGCTGGCGAAGCACTCACAATATAGTAGCCCTTTTCGTTAACCACACTCGAGACGCCCCGACCGTCAAAACTCTCAATGAGTAGCTGATTTCTGATCGTTGATAAATCGGTTCTGCCAAGAATAGCCACAAACTCATACCCGTCAACAACAACGCTCTCATCAAGGCGAACGCCATATATCAGCGACTCTTTTGTAGTCTCTAGTTCGCCATTGACGTCATCATAGAGAATAGCGAACTGTTTGCCGTGATCCCGCACGATCTGGTCGTAGTTTTGCTCTTCCGGCCCAAATTGCACATATGTTGAGCTTATGAGCGTTCCGCCTCTCTCAAGCAAGTAGATCGCGTTGAACGTAGGAGAAGAGGCGGTTTCAAGGTTGAGCTGTTCTTGGAGCTGCGAAATGCTTTCGACATCATATACATCCAAACGCTCCACCACAGCATCAAGACGATCGTAGGTATCTTCAAGTGAACCTTCAATAGTTTGCACATCATGACGAGATATCTCATCAACCGAAGTCATAAGGTTGTCGTTAACCACCGAAGAAAGCTGTCCAATATAAACAGCAACAGCTAGTGCCACAAATGCAAGTGGTAGGGCAAAGACAATGGTGTATTTCTTAAAGGTCAAGCTCTATCCCCTTCTCGAGCTCGCAGGATCTTGTTTCATCACTTAATTAGAAGGGCACCCCATCGCTTGAGGCGCCCTTCTAATTAAGTGATGAAACAAGATATTCTACAAGCCCAAAGCTTTTTTCAGAGCTGACACACGGCGACGTGATACCGGAATCTTCTCTTCAACACCATTGAGCGTCAATAGCAGCGTGCCACCAGACACAGATTCAATCTCTTCCACCATGGAAAGATTGACCAAGTAGCCACGATGAACACGGAAGAATCCATGTCCGTCAAGACGCTTTTCTAGCTGAGCAAGACTTACTGTTGAGAAATACCTGTCTGTATCAGTCTGCAGGTAAGCATAATCATCACGCGCCATGACAAAGCGAATCTTGTCAATGCCGATCAAAATTTTCTTGCCGCCTTTTTCAACCGGAATACGCTCAGACTTTTGTGCCTGAACATGAAGCGCTACATGTTCACGAACGCGTGCGATGGCTTGCGCCAAACGCTCAGTCTCAACTGGTTTCACCAGATAGTCAATTGCATTAACCTTAAAAGCGTCCAAGGCATGTTCGCTATAAGCGGTTACAAACACAACAGCTGGCGGAAACTTAAGGTGCTGCATAGCATCTGCAAGTTGTAGGCCCGTAGCCTCAGGCATATTGACGTCCAAAAACATTACGTCGCAAGGATATTCCTTGAGCTTTTCAATAGCCTCGCGCACGCTTGCCGCCTCAGCAACCACCTCAGTTTGACCTACTTCATCAAGAAGAAATCGAAGTTCGGAACGTGCAGGAGCCTCGTCGTCGACGATAATTGCTTTCAACATGAAAACCTCCTCACGCATGACGTGTTTTAAATGTCTGTCTCTCAAATCCTACAGAAAGATTATACGATATGCCTGACCATGTCGCAGAAAAAGCAGATCTGGCGTCTCTGCAGATGACGGCGTAGGCATGCGGCGAAATACAATCTTTGCTCGTAAGGCACTATTTAACCCTATAACGCGGTTTTCTTCAACGGGATACGGGTAAACATTTCGCGATTTTATGCTTCATCTGTCACATTTGGGGCATTGATAATTCCCTCACAAAAAAGTACGCCCCGATGGCATAGGGCATCGGGGCGTCGTGCGTTATGCAAGCGTGCGGGGGTAGCACGCCACACCGCGAATAGACAGCTTACAGATCAAGCTTCATGAGTTTATCAAGCGTGAGAACATAAATGCGGAATGCTTCCTTGAGGAGATCCTCGCTTATGCCCTCATCAGGACCATGCATACCACCAACCCATTCAGGCATTTCAATCCAAGGCATTTCAGGTCCAAAACTTGCTCCAGAAGTGAATTCACGTGCATACGTGCCACCGCCAATAGTAAACGGCTTTGCATTTTGACCCGTTGCTTCGTTATAAGCACTCAATAACGCCTGAATAACCGGGCTATCAGGAGAAACTAAAAACGGTGGCAGCAGCATAGTGTTTTCCACACTGGCGCCCACCTTGTCCGCCTGCTCGCTTAAAATAGCCTGGATTTCTTCACCCGTGATTGAAGTAGGATAACGACTATCTACCGTTTGAACAAAGCAATCATTTTCGGTTGCCACCGTACCACCAATAATGGTCAGCGGACCAAAATCCTTGTCTGCGGTCTTAAGACCTACCCCGCTACCATCAGTGTTATCAAGCAAAGCCTTCTCAAACTTAAACCAGTCTTGCTCTTTTTTCGTACCAATGTTGTTTTCTAATAGGTAGTCAATAATGAGCGCTATAGCATTTACACCCGTTTCAGGCATAGACGCATGCGCGCTTTTTCCTGTTGCGAAAAGTCGAACGCGATCTTCATCAATACGTTCTACTGCGACTTTATCGGTGCTCTTCAGGTCATCAGTATTGATCAGAATAGTTGCTTCAGCCTCACCGGGAACTGCATTGGTGGCGGCTCCGCCAATCATTTCAATGACCACGCGATCGGGCATTGGCTCTGAAGTGATGGTGCCGTTGTAACCACCTTTTTCGCCATAACAAACGGGGAATTCTGCATCAGGCGTAAACAAAAAAGCTGGATCAGCATATCGTTCGCGATAATATTCAACGTCGCGAAGATCGGTCTCTTCGTTTGCGCCAAACAAGAATCGGATGGTATAAGGTAGCTCTTCGCCCTGGTCTTTCCAGAATTTCATGGCGTGCATTGCAATGACAACTGGGCCTTTGTCATCGAGCGTGCCACGACCAATGAGATATCCATCTTTTTCAGTTACCTCAAATGGTGGAAATGTCCAACCTGGTCCTGCGGGGACTACGTCCATGTGGCCAATTATGCCAATTTGAGTCTCACTCTTACCAGGAAAATCAGCATATCCTATAAAGCCATCAACGTTTGTTGCTTCAAAACCCATATCTGAAGCAATACTCAAAGCCTTATCAAGAGCTGCTGCCGGTCCTGGTCCAAAAGGCTGACCGGGAGATGCCAGTTCGGGTTCTTCAAAACTGGGAATTTCAACCAACGTGCGAATATCATCAACAATTGAATCCCAGTTCTTGTTGAGGTATTCGTCAATTTTGGCAGTTAGTTCTGTTTGCTGCATAGGGATCACCTACAATTTTTAGCTGCGATGTGTAATGGATGTTGGAGCGGTTTTTCAAAAACGAGCTTAATAGCTCCCTTACGATAGACGCTCCCTAATAAACCATTATGAAACCTCTTAGTAATGAATGCTAATTCGGTCATCATTTTGTTTTATTCCTGATGACTCTATCTTATTGCATGCTCTATCTATCTATTTATTAGTTCTTCTATCATATATTACTAGTTTACTGCTATTTATCGTCTTTTTATAGTGTTTCACGTCACAATTTAGTTTCTTGTAACTTTCTTCTCGACGTAGCCCCTTCTATCCGCTATACTTCTCATTTGCGCCCGGGTGGTGGAACGGCAGACACGTCGGTCTCAAAAACCGATGCCGCAAGGTGTGCGGGTTCAAATCCCGCCCCGGGCACCATTTATAAGCTCTTTGGCTCATATGCCGCTCACAATAAACCTGAAAGCAGCCCGAAGGCTGCTTTTTTATTGCAGGTTTTCTTCCTTATCCCCCGCGGCTATTCCTACCACGACACCGACCAGTCGCCAGAAGATTCAACAAGCAGCATTGCATATGATTTGTTCGGCACGCTGCCCGAATACGACCCAATTTCATTTACCAGCAAATCAATTCTACCTGTTGAAAGCGAAACTCCTCGCACAACAAAATTGTGTTCGCCAGAATAGGTGATATTGAGCTTCTTTGCGTCTTGTGGCGGCAAAAACACCACGTCATCTCCGCTTAACGTTGCACCATTTTCGATAAAAGATGCCGATTCAATTGGCTGAAAATCAATATCCCAGTTTCCGCTTGAATTAATTTCAAGGTAATACGGGTTCTTGTTGTTCTTTGTCAGCATAAGCTGCGTGCCGTGATAGTCGCCGATAGTGTTCACTATAAGGTCAATTGAATCCAGAGACTCGGTCAAAGACTTAACGACAAAGTTTGAAGGGCCAGTGTAGGTTATGGTTAGCAAAGACAAGGTTGACGAAGGAATCTCAATCATGTCGTCGCCACTTCCAGAAATGCGCACCGGCTGCTCTTTCATAACAAGCTCATCAATTGCATTTTGAAGCCAGGTTGTTTTCTGTTCTACTTCTGTAACGGTTGGGCTTTCAGAATCAAGCGTTTCTTGCGCCGACTCAATTCTTTCTTCGAGTTTATCAACACCCTCTTTATAAAGCGACGTATCAATTGCCTTCGCTTCATCAAGCAAGGCAGACAATTCTGTCATATCGGGTTCTGCCAAAACGATACCTTCAAGGGCCTTTTGCAAGTTTGCTGCTGCCTCATCTACTTGCTCTTGCGTTACCTCTTTGCTCACACTTACTTCTTTTGCCTCATTAAGGGCACTCGTCAGTTCCTGGATTGATTCGGGTGTATAGTTTTCTGTCTTTACTTTTTTTGCCTCTTCAATCAGACTGGCCAGTTCTGTCTTGCTGATGCTCGTTTTCGGCGATTCCTGGCTTGCTCCGGTTTGAGCAAGATGTGCTGTTTCAGAACTTGAGCTGCACCCGGGCAACCCAACGAGTGCACCCGAAATGAGCACCGACACAAATAGTGCCCCCCATGCTTTTCTTTTCATTACCTTCCCCTTTATCCTCAAGGTTGTCCGCTCTGCAGTGCATTGTTGCAAAAAGAAACTTCTTGGTTTGTCCCAACTATGAGACAGACCAAAGGGATTCTTCTGCGCGAATGCTTGCGAATGAGTTCGGTAATGCTTGACGATATGTGTTACCAAACGAAAGGACCCAGCAAAATATGCTGGGTCCTTATCGTATTTGTAACAGTATGCGCTCTCTGAGAAATTGCATCAGAGAGGCACACCGCCCTCGTTGGATTCATGCAAGATCCGAAGAAATGCGGTGCGCACAAGCGCTAAAACGGTTTAGAGAGCGAAGTCCTTCTTGCCCTCGAAAACCTCAAGCGCATCAGCAATCGAGTAATCAGCAAGGGTAATTGCGCTAATTGCCTTGGTCAGACGAACAGCTTCATCAAGTGAGCGCTGATGGATGTTACGACCGGTAGCATTACCACAAGCACCACCGACATGGATCTGATCATAAAGCTGCGTCAGGAAGGTCTCAGCGTCAACCGTTGAGCCACCAGCGCATACCAAGCCAGTGCGACCCGCAGCCATAGCAGCAATCTTGAGTGCCTCAGCAGGGCTGCGATGATCTTCACCCTCAGGCTTCGGCGGATTTACCTTTACGAAGTCTGCACCCAAGCACAGTGCAACACCAGCGGCACCAGCAATCAAATCAGGATCTTTCTCTGCCGTAACTGCTTTGCCGCGCGGATAGATCCACAAAACTACCAACAGACCATTTGCGTGAGCCTGTGCAATCAGCTCGCCCGCTTCTGCCATCATGGTTGACTCATACTCGCTACCCAGATAAATGGTGTAGCCCAAACCAACGATGTTCACGCCAGCTTCACGCATAGCCAAAACGGCATCCAAATCATAGAGTTGCGGAGAATATGGATCATCCTGCTTGGTACCAACCAGGTTGGTCTTTGAATTCATTTTAACCAAGTAGTTGATCTCGGGATAATCCTTTGCATACTGGGCAATCAGACCACGCTGACCAGCAAGTACGCCAATAACGCCCTGCTTGCCAATCTCAAAAAGATGCTGAGGCTCAGCGTCGGCGATATCAATGCCTTCGCCGTAGAAGTCTTTGTTCATGTGCTCAACTTTTTGATCACATGCAAACAACATGAGGCGACCCGTACCACGCGTGGCCTTCATATAGTTGTCAACGTACAGATCTTCTGTCTCCGGCATCACGTCAGCCGGAACACGCACCTGATCACGAGTGATTTTGGGCATTATTCCTCCTTAAGGAAAGCTCTACACAAGACCATACCATCCTTGGTCTTTATGCCGCGGTCTTTATGCCGCATTGATCTTTAGGTATTCTATCGAAAAACTCAGAGACGGCACCACTATTCATGGAAAAACCCGAGGAGCGCATGCTAACTGGCGCCTTAAAACCATTCTTTCTTGTGCACGACATACGTTTGCTCAAAGTCATACTGGCTTTTGCTGAGATAGATAATGCCCTCAATCACGCCAACGAGCATCATGACCCCACTAGCGAACGTCAACGTCAAAAGCCCTCCAACAACAGAGACGCACAGCATAATGACGCCCGCTGTGTTATATCCCAAATAAAACTTATGAACACCAAAGCACCCGAGAAAAATTGCAAGCAGACCAGCAACAATGTGATCTTTGGTAACTGGCGCTGATTGCGGCGGCATGCCTCCGTATGTTGACGAAGAAGGCTGATAATATGGCTGTCCGCTCTGAGGAATTGATTGCGACGATTGACCTGGCTGTGCCTGCTGATAAGGCTGATACCCCACAGGCGCAACATAATAAGACTGCTGCGTTGCCGAATAGTAGGTGGGAGCAGACGGCCGCGTAGGAACAGGTGGCGTAGCATCCGGAGCGGCTGTTTGAGCAGGTGGCGCAGCGGCTGAGACAGGCGGCTGCACGGAGGCTGCTGGCGTGGTCTGAGCGGCTGTCTGCTTAGCCGCATTGAGGCGTTGCTGAGCTTGTTCTAGTTGTACTTGCGCATCACGTACCGCCTGCTCAAGCGAAGCTATATCCGGCATATGTTGTTCAGCCATACGCTACCTCCTCCCCAACAAACTTAATGATTCTTGCGTTTGATATGCTGATCCAAAAAACTCATGATCTTATCGCGGAAGATAATGCCCAAAAGAGCAATAACTGCCGCTACTGAAAAGATCACAATGCTCTCAATGATTCGCCCCCCTACCAGGCCATCTGCCGCATAGGTGGATACGATAATACCCGGAATACGCGCAACGTTCGACAGTACAACAAACGTTTTCATCCGCATGTCAGTTAGGGGAACCAAATAGGTAAAGACGTCTTTAGGCAAACCCGGAATCAAGAAAAGCACAAAGACGATGATATTGAGCTTGCCCGAAGCTTCAAACTTACGAAACTTCTCCAGCTGATTAGTTGGCACCATATTCTGCACAAAAGGCGCCCCGAGTTTATGCACAAGCACAAAAATAAATGCACTTGAGATAACGCAACCTAGCAAGATGATAGCGCCACCCAGCCACGGACCATACAGCATACCCGCGGCAAGCTGCACCACTTCGCCAGGAATAAAAGCAACAACGATCTGCAAAAACTGCAGCCCAAGCAAAATAAGAGCACCAACCGGGCCTGCACCGCGCACCTCGGCAATAACTCGGTCAATTCCGCCGGGCTCAAACAGCTCCTGCATATAAGGCCACAACAAAAAACAAACAAGAGCCATCAGTGCGAAAAAGACTATCAGCCCTACGAATTTAAAGATGTCCCCGCGCTCCATGGGGTGTCCATGTACGCTAACCTCTTCGTTCGCTTTTTGTTTGAACTCCTGCTTATAAGCATGGTTCTTTTTGCGAAGAGATGACTGATGAGACTCATCATAAGAGTCTTTTTGTTGGTGGTTTTCGGTCTTGTTGCTCACGTGCTCAAGCGGAAAATCCGCATTCCTCTCTGCATTGGTACTCTTTAAGTGAACGAGCAAATAACAGGTACGGTGTTCCAGCTGGTTTATTCCCCGCGATTTGCTTTGTCGAACTCTTCTTTAAATGCTGCAAACATATTGTCGGGCTCTTTTTTCTTTGGAGCCTTTTTTGCAGATGAAGCTCTCGTGGTAGTCTTTTTTGCAGACGAAGAGCTTGTCGTAGATTTTTTGGTCGTGCTTTTGGAAGACGTTTTTGCAGGCGTCTTTGATGAAGACGATTTTGCAGGTGCTTTAGTAGTTGAAGGTTTCGCACCACGCGCTTTGTCGTATTCCTCTTTGAACTCCGAAAACATGCCTTTTGATCGAGCAATTTGCTTGCCCGTTGCATAGGCGCCCTTATTGACAGCTTCTCCGGTCTTCTTAGCGGCATTTTTCACAACCGGCTTGGCAGCATCTACCGTAGTCTGCACTTTATCAACGGCAACCGCGGTAGCCTTACCGGCTGCCTCAGCAACGCCACCCTCAGCTGTGAGGTTTTTCACCTCATCAGAAACGAGAATGGCACCAAGCTCAGCCTCTTCAACTTCTTGTCCAGCCTGGTTAGTCTGCGCAATTGCCACGCCCATACCACGACGGAAACCCCTGATATACTCAGCAGGAATCACGCGCTTGCCCAAAAGCGCATTTGCTGTTGCACCACCGTCGGTTTCAAACGAAACAACTTCACCGCTAAAACGATTAAAAGTTACATCACCAACAACACCAAATTTCGTTCCATCCTCACACATGACTGGCAAACCCAGCCACAAGACGCATTCATCCCAATCAACACCAAGCGCTTTGCAAGCCCCACGATCTGTAGCACTTGGTTCATTGCGCACCACCACACGACCATCTTCCAGGTCATATCCTTCAATTGAAACGAACATGTCTTTGCGATGAAACATCAACAAAAAGTCAGGACGCTTAACAACAAACCCTACACACCTACGCTGACCTGGCGCAAAAACAAAGTTGCGAATCTTGCCAATACGCTTCGTAGAATTTTTCCCACCCAGAACTCGAACACCGGTCAGCTCCTTGGTGCTGATGAGTTTGCTGGTTGCCATAACGTCCCTCTTTTCTTGCTGCAGCACAATCATGTCTTGGATGCGAAAAAGATCCTAGTCATTTCCCATCCACTGACATAATATCTGTATTCTTATCCTAAAAGAAGCAACGCAGCCAGCACCTTGCGGTTACCTGACTGCGTCACTATTCCACAGATCTTAACGATTTATGACGAATTACTTATCAGCCTTGTCAGCTGCATCAGAGAAATCTTTTGCAGCGTTCTCAACAGCGTCAGTTACTTTTTCAGCTGCTTCAGAAACTGCCTCGCTTGCAACCGGAATGGCATCCTCGGCAGCATCTTTTGCCTCTTCAGCGTTCTTTACCGCTTGTGAAGCAATGCGCTGACGAGCTGCGTTGATCTTGTCACGAAGTTCGTCGTTCTTCTGAGCGAAAGCCGGCTTTACGTTGTCAGCAACTTCTTGCACGCGGTCTGCTGCCTGGCTGTAGATTTCCTGGCCACGCGCCTGTGCGTCCTGTGCGAACTGCTGCGCGTGAGTTGCAACCTCTGAGGCTGCCTGCTGCACATTTGCTGAAGCCTGAGCGCCAAACTGCTGAGCTTCACCCCATGCATCGTTCATCTTCTCTGTAACCAGTGCACGCGTTTCCTGACCTGAGCGAGGAGCATACAGCAATGCAATAACTGCACCAGCTAAACCACCCGCAAGAAAGACTCCAAGTTTGTTGCTCATGGCAACCTCCTTAAAAGCATTGTTGGCTCGATTACCGATTCGCCTATTATACGTCGTTAAAGATGAGTGAATCTCAAAACAACTTAAAACAACAAATCAGTTGCTATTTCGTCATTCTTACGAAAGCGCTTCTGCAACTACTTCGCCAACATTCTTGCCAAATACCTCAATGTCGCACACTGCATTACCACCAATACGGTTGTTGCCATGAATGCCACCGGTTACTTCGCCAGCTGCATAAAGACCCGGAATGGGGTTACCGTTTTCATCAAGCGCCTCGTTTTTCACGTTAATGCGAATGCCGCCCATTGCATGATGAATGCCCGGTGCAACCTTGATGGCGTACATGTTGCCATCGGCAAAGGCAATGCAGCCTTCCGTGCGTCCGAACTCGTCTGTAGCGCCGTCGGTTGTGATTGCGTTATATGCCGCAACCGTTGATTGAAGCGCCGCCGGGTCAACCTCAATAGCTTCAGCAAGCGAAGCAATGTCGGAAGCTTGCTTTACGATGCCAGCAGAATCGTACTTCGCAATTGCCTTATTGTTGTCGTAAACCTGCTGGTCAAACACACACCAAGCAAAGCTGCCAGGTTGCTCAAGCTCTGCGGCCGACACCTTGTCGCGCGTGGACATCTCGTCGAAGAAACGATTGCCATCTGCGTTCACCAAGATTGCACCGCCGCCACGCACGCCTTCTGCTACCAGCGTGGACGTTTCCTGTTCGACGGTCGGATGAATCTGAATTTGGTCCATCTGGATGAGCTCAGCGCCCACATTTTCGGCCATGGTATAGCCATCGCCCGTTGCGCCAGGTTGATTGGTAGTTACATATCCTGCAAGGTCAGGACGATACTTCGTTACCATTTCCTGATTTGCTCCCATGCCGCCTGTTGCCAAAATAACAGCACGTGCGTTCAGGGTTTTGGTCTTGTTGTTCTCTTTAACAACTATGCCAGTAACTGCATCGCCATCTTTGACAAGCTCTGTTGCTTCGCAGTCCATACGAATGGGGATATTGCGATTGTTGATTGCGGCAACCAGACCAGGAACAAGCGTCAAGCCAACCGCGCTACCGTCGGTGGGACGATGGCAACGATGCACCGACATGCCGCCTGTCAGCGTAATGTTGTCAAGCGTGATGCCCAAATCATCAAGCCACTCAATTGCACCTGCTGAGTTGTCGCACATAAAAGCAACCAGCTCCGGATCACCTGTGTTGTGGCCGCCATCAAGAGTTTCTTGCGCGAAAAGGTCGTTGCTGTCTTCGATATTCTGATCTGCCTGGAACATAGTCTCAGAGGCATTCATGCCACTAGAAGAGAAGTTCGTGTTTCCGCCATATGCTGACATTTTCTCAAGCACCACAATATTGGTAAGGCCTTTATCATAAGCAGCAATTGCAGCAGACAAGCCTGCGCCACCCGTACCAACAATAACGGCATCGTAAGATTCAGCTGCATCGTCAGCTTCTTCTTGAGTATTCTGTGGCGCACATCCACTCAAGCCGCCCAAAACGCCAAGTGCTCCCAAAGCGCCGACTCCTGCCAAGAACGAACGACGCGATACCCCCGCAGAGCTTTTCTTGCTAATAGACTCATTCATCTTGGTGGTCATAACCATCCTCCTTGTTTGTATCTTTTGCGAGGAGCCCTCCTCTGAGCGTTCCTCATTTGCAGCCCTCCTGCTGCTGTGCGAAAGAATAGGTTTTGACTAAGATATTCCCTACGCCCACCAGGGGTGTATTTGCTCTACTCCACCCCACATAAACCCAGACACCCATAATGGATGTGACGACATCCCAATGCGGTATAATGATTGCTGAATCCCCAAATGATCAGGAAATACATCATGATTTCTCAAGCGCATATTACAAAGTCTTCGCCCGCGGGCAGCTTTATCTGCGGTGCGTGCTTGGTCTTCATGTTCTTAGGAGCTTGGACATGCGATGGCGCCATTCTTCTGTTAACCCAGGTTCCAAAGGACTATCTTGCGCTGCGATTGCTCAGTGTGCTTGCATATGTAATTGCGTTTGTTTTGCTTTTTTCGATGCGCAAACGGTTTATTGATGCGACGCAATACAGCTCTTGCGAAGCTGTATCACCTAATTTAAGTACGTCTAGATCAAACGCGCTCGGACTGAATTCATACGGTCAGCGCTTTTTCGCACGCTTTTTGGCGGTGGGTGCGGTTCTTCTGTTGTTGGGATGTGCGCTTCTTCTTGGCTTGCAGCCCAACGCACACAATGCGCTACCACTTACGTTTTTGTGTATCTTCCTCATAAAAGCCGTCGGTCCGGCTCTTTCAATCACCTTGTTGCTTCTTTTTGCCCACGCGCCTCAACGCAATGCCATCAAAGCAACGGCTTTGGCCTACACGGTTGCCTTTTTAGGCGAATGTTTGCTTGGCATCGTCTTTGAAACGCTCAATATCAACCTCGGATTAGTGCTTGTTCTTGGCGCGTTTTTACAATGCGGCGGTTGTATTTTGGCTGCACGTAGTTTGCACTGTATAGCACCACATGCGGCAGCCAAGGCACCAGACGCTGCGTCCTCCTCATTTGCTTCAGCGCTTTCACCTCTTGCTCAAAATGTGTTTAGCTTCGACAATTCACGTGGATCAATTATTAAAGCGCTGGTGTTTGTCGGAACTACCGCGTTAATGCTTGGGTTCATGAAATCTGGTGCATCATCAGGCAACGCCGTCAGCCTTACAGCTGCAATTATTGTGCTCATTGTTGTGAGCGCCATGGTCTTTTGTTTAGAGCATCTTGACATCCGCGCGCTATTTGCTTCGGCAATTATTTGCTTGTCAGCTGCGGTTTTGCTTGAACCCGTCATTGGTCTTATTGGTCCGCATATCGCAACCACACTTGCCGATACCGCAACCATTCTATTTGAGATTTTCATCTGGGTTATAGCTATCGCGCTTGTTCATGCGGCACAAAACGGTGCTTTTCGCGCCGCTTCGGTTCGTCTTGCAACTGTTATTGGTCACACGACTGGTGCGCTGCTTGCTGTTGGTGCAGGCGCGCTAAGTCTTATGTATGCTGATGCTACGCAGACAGCCTCTTTCTTACTTTTGTTCATCTACATCATCTTGCTGATTGTGATATCGCGCAATCCTGCAAGCCCCAATGCAAGCAGCATAGCTTCGCCCACCGCTTCAACGGACGATGCTTCCACGAGTGCCGCTACCCCAGACGCCGCTCCTTCTGCCCCAGCTACATCCCCAAGCCACGATCTTTCGTACTGGACAACACCGTGCGAAACCCTCGCTCGCGCACATGCTCTAACTCCGCGCGAAACCGAAGTGCTTATTCAGCTCGCACAAGGCAGAGATCTGGCATTTATGGAAAGCAAGTTTGTGATTTCGCGCAACACGATCAAAATGCATGTTCGCAACGTTTACGCAAAGCTGGGTGTTCACAGTAAGCAAGAAGTTATTGACCTGGTTGATCAAACGCGCACACGCTCTTAGGGCATTACGCGAAAACGCTGGGTACCCGATTCATCATCAATAAAACCAATCACCACGCGATAATCTCAAGATTCTCGTTATTGTTAGCTTAAACAATATAAAGATGCTAGAATCAGCAACGCCAAACCGTAGGCTTGTTTGCTTGCGAATAAAACCGCATATCCACGCTTAAACCCTAGCAAGAGGGCATCTTCTTATGGGTTTTGCGTGGATGCGCATCCTACGGTTTGGCGACTAAGGGAGATGCCCTCTTTCTATAAGATATGGGCTCCCTTTACATATTCGCATTTAGAAAACAGTAAGGGTGATGCACTATGTACTATTCCGACATGATGATTCAAATCACAATAATTTGCATGATTATTGGGTTAGTTCTTTGCGTGCTTTTTGGATACTTTACAGCTAAAATTGCAAGCAAAAAGGGCTATAGTTTCGGGGCGTTCTTTGCGCTTGGTTTCTTCTTAGAGCTTATTGGATTAATAATTGCTCTCGTGATGCCCGATAAAACAATCGCACCGACACCCCAAATCCAAACCGAAAGTGCGGATGACCTCATTAAATACAAATCTCTTTTGGATCAAGGTGTCATATCTCAAGAAGAATTTGATGCGAAAAAGAATCTAATTATGGGAGCCAACACCCAAACGCTTAGCAATCAAAATTGCTCTCAAAATGAAGCTCGAAGCATCCCTGATACGAAGGATAGTGAAACTTCATCGCTTCCTTCCAGCAATACCAATCCCAAAAGAGATACGAAGTTGCAGATTGCGCTTATTTCTTTGCTGGTTCTCGCTGGAATATTCGCTATCTGGAATTATTCCCAGGGCTTCCAATCATTCATGAAGGCTGCTGAACGCGGGTACCAGTTTGGCTTTTCTCCGACGTTTTGGATATGCCTTATTACTCTCCTTTGCTCCTTCGTTTTTATTATTGTTGGGATGACTTCAAACAAAAAGAACTTTGCTATTGTTGGAATGGCCTGCGCTTTTATTGGTGTTATTGTTCACTTGTTCTCTTCAATACAACTAATGATCGTAATAGGAGAACCTTTAATTGGCAACTTGCTGATAGCCTGTTTACCTTCTTTATGCTTAATAATTGCAGGTATCCTTTTATTGTTTGCTGCAAAAAAATCTACTCATCAATAGCATTCACTGGTGCCTGATTTAATGGAGCATGCGTTTCCCAAAATCCTGTTTGATTGAGGTTTGATTGTTGAGACAATTGCCCCATAAGACTAGAGCTGTTGTTGCATTATCTTAATACATTCCTTTTGAACTGGTGTTTTGTCGAAATTTGCCGAAACTGCGAACCATTTTCGTTTCAGCGCTGAACTAAAATTTGGCGGTTTTTGGCAAAGTGTGGCAGGGAATGCGGCCGATTAGGCGGTTTTTGAAGGAGCACCCACCTAATCGGCCGCATTTCCAGCCATTTTGGGGTCCAATCCGCCTAATCGAACACTTTTCCTGCCAAAGCTTGGTGAATTATTGCAAATTTTATCAATGATGAGCATCAACCGCGCACCAACTATTAGGTTGAGAGTCGACCCGGGGCGGGCCTCAACCGCGCACCGGTCGCAAACAGCAAAACAGCCGGTCACACTAAGCGACCGGCTGAAAATGTCCTTCGCAAAAACGCAAGAGAAGCGAAGCTGAAGCTCTATTGATCAATTCCCATTTCAAGCTTCATCTTGGCAAGCTCGTCTTCAACTCCCTGCATCTTATCCACTGAAGAATACTTATCCTCAAGTTGTACAACTGGATCTTTGCCGTTTTTGTCCAACTCAGCAATAGCATTAGCCTGGTCGAGCATTTGGTCAGCTTTTGCCTCCATGCGCTCAAATGCCTCACGTGAGCTTTCTGCTTTGCTTGCAGAGCCTGTAATTTCGTTCACCTTCGCCTGTGTTTTTGCTACAGAGGTCTTAGCCTTGATGGCTTCGCGACGTGCTTGAAGCTCCTGCACGTCAGACACCAGTTTGTCATGCATTTCCTGCATCTTGCGAGAATTCTCACGCGCTGCATCATAGGCTTGCTGCAAGCTTACGCCCTTTGCAACATATTCTTGCTTCTTTGTCAGGAAGGTGCGGGCGTCGTCTTCTTCGCCCGCTTGAAGAGCTGTGCGTGCAAGCTTATCGTATTTGGCAACTTCTTCGTTGTTTTCGTTAACCATACGCTGTGCACGTGCTTCTTCAGCCATAACACCTGCGGTTTCTTGCTTAACCTGTGCCAAGTCATCCTGGATATCGCGAAGATATTGATCAACCATTTTCTCGGGATCTTCGGCGCGATCAAGAAGTTCGTTGATGTTTGCTTTGATGATTGAGGTAAAACGTTCGAGCATTCCCATGGTGGTTCTCCTAACCTGTTATGAGTTTATTTATCAGCACTTTCGTACTTACTGGCCAGCTCTTCTACCTCCTTATCGCTAAATTTTTCTAGCGGCTGGTCTATAGCATCCAATATTTGTTTGCGTTGCTGTTCTTCAAGCGCTTGCTTTTTCTTCTTATTGCCGATTATAACAATCACACATATCACAGCGCCTGCCAGCAAGATTGCAATCACGTAACCAATTTTGCCGCTTCCTGCGCTATGTATTTCCATGATCTGATCAGCAGTCTCAGAGAAGGTATTGGAGAAGATCTGCTCTTCAGATAGGTCGTAATTGAGATAGTTCTTTTCCAAATTCTGCTCAAATATACCCAGAGCGTGCGCATCCATAACCGTGCGTGCCTGCGTGCCAAGGGCGTATGCACACACATAGGAGCCATCGCCCTGATCGCAAAAGACGAGAAGAAAATGACCCTCATCGCTAAAGAGCTCATCATAGGCCTCTTGAGCATACGCTGCTATCCGATTGCCATCGCCCGATTCACCATTAGGCAAAATGATGACGTAAGGCTGCACGCCCGTCTTGTCATAAAAATGGCGAAGCCCGTTCTCTAACGTGGCTTTCTGGTGAATCAAATCTCCGTCAAGATCCTCATAGTAGCCCGTCTCGGTAACCACACCTGGTGCAAGTGGTGTGCGCTCGATAGTGTTTTGATCTGCATCGGAGCTTACTGCGCCAAACAGGCCGAAAAGAGCCACCGCTAGCACCACAATTGCAACAATCAAAACGATGCGCATCGTCTTTGACATGCCGCCTTGCGGCTTAAATGGAACAGGCCCATTTGAGTTATTCGACGAAGCTGCCGGGTTGCGTGGCGGAACACCGCCAGAAGAAGCGCCATCAGGCGTTTGTGTCTCTGTCGAAGAAGATGTAACTGCTTGCGTCGGAGATTGAGAAACCGTTGGAGGTGGCGGAATGACCTGCTGAGGCTGAGAATTACGTTGCGAAAAGTTCATCAAAAATGGCAAGAATGGCAAAAACGAAAAACCACCACCTGTGTGACGGTGGCCACCTGAATAGCCGTCACCAAAGGGGTCGTCGTCAAAAGCGCCGCCTCCAAACGGATTGCTTCCGGCGCCGCGATTACTTCGACCACCGCTTCTGCCCGATCCGCTTGAAAACAGACCTCTACCACCGCCAGAGAAGCTGCCGCCACTGCGACCGCCGCCTGAAAAGCTGCCGCCTCCGCGACCACCACTACGTCCGCCGCCTGATCCACCTGATCTACCCATGCGAAGCTCCCATCGCTGTTATGTGGCGTACTTTTGCTCCAACTGCTCTAGTTGAAGTGATTTACCCTCATTCAAAAGAGAGAGGGCGTGCGCCTTATCTATGAGGCTTGTCGTCTCGTCATCTATCTGCTGAAACGCGTCTAATGCAGCACGAGCACTTTGACTCTGTTCGTCTGCTGCGCCATGAGCTTGCGTGCGCACATTCGCCTCAAGCAACTTCAGCAGCAAATCCTCTTTGCGGTCTTTGAGCGCTTCAATATGTTCAACAATGTTGTCGTACAAATCGCTCATTGCATCTGAAGCTTTTTGCGCCTCTTGAAAATCTTGATCAAGCTCTTCGCGCTGTGTTTCAAGCTCTTGCTTTTTCGCTACAAAAACACGCGCATCGTCTTCATTGCCCGCCGCCAGCGCCTTCTTTGCCAAGTTCTCAAAACGCTCAATCTGAGCGGCATTTTCCTGACACTCACGCTTGCGAGCCTGCGTCAACGCAAGCGCTGTTTCGGTATCCTGGCGAATACTCTGCAACGTGGTATAAAGGCTCACCAAATAGTTATCTACGACAACTTTTGGGTCGTCTTCCTGATCGAGCAATTGCTTGAACGTTGGCGCTTTATGCGCGGTATCTTTACCAAAAAATGCCACAGGGCATCATCTACCTTAAAGCTGCCACCTTAAGCAGCTGAACAGGGAATATTTGCTTACGCGTACTGCTCCACCAGCTCACTTAAGACCGACGAAAGTGAAAGGCCTGCTGCCTTACACGCCAACGGGAAGAGCGAGTTTTCTGCCATACCCGGAGAGATGTTCACCTCAAACACACGTGCTTGTGCGCCATCCCAAATCAAGTCAATGCGTGCCAAGTCTTTAACGTTATAGGCGCGATATACCTCAAGCGCCGCACGCTCAATTTCAGCGCGAATACCCTCAGCGGTTGACGGGTCATCGGAAAGCGATTCCAAGCGAACAGGGGCAACATATTCCACCATGCCAGGCTTCATGCGTGCATCGGTGTCATACATGTCAGATTTCTTCACGATCTCAACCGGCGGCAGCGCGTATGCATCCCAGCCGGTTCCTAAAACAGAAACCGCAATTTCAACACCCTCAACCCACTGCTCAATAACCACTGCACTATCATACGAAAGCGCATCAAGAACGGCTTCGCCCAACTCATCTGCGCTGTCCACGCGATGCACACCCAATGCAGATCCACCATGAGCAGGCTTTACGCATACAGGAAAGCCGCCAATAACGCGCTCGGGCACCAAATCAAGTGCGGTTGCTGCGCCCATGTTTTTGAACGCGTCACGCGCCAGATAAATACCCTGAGGCCATGAGGCAATGGGCGCTTCACCGGTAATTGCGCGATACGTTGCCATCTCGGAATGCATTGAGTCTTTGTTCCATGCACGCTGGCAAACAGAACCGGGCGAACCCACAAAAGGAATGTCCAAAAACTCAAGTAAGCTTTGAATAGTGCCATCTTCGCCATGTTTGCCATGCAAAGCGCTGTAGCACACATCGGGTCGCTCAGAGCGAAGGGTCGGGACAAGGTCTGCGGTGGTGTCCAAAGGAACAACCTTATGACCTGCCTCTTCAAGTGCGGCGCACACGTTTTTACCACTTGCTAACGAGAACTCGCGCTCATATGACGCGCCACCCATCAATACGGCAACCTTCAGTCCCATTCGGTTTTCCTTTCAAACGAGCTACTCGGTCACAGGCTCGTCTTCGCCAGACGAAACCGCGCCAGCAGCAATAAATGCGCGATACAACTCCATACGGTCTTGAATAACATTGGCTAGACGACGAATTGCTTCGCGAATATTTTCAGGTGATTCATAGCTAAAGTTAATGCGCATAGAGCTTTTGCCACCACTTGCAGCCGGATAAAAGCTGTCTCCCGGCACAAAGGTTACGCCTGCTTCAAGCGCTTCGTTGAGCAGCTGACCAGTATCGAAATAGTCAGGCAGCGTCACCCACACGAAAAAGCCACCCTCGGGGTGTGTCCATGTTGCCTCGGGCGGGAAAAACTCTTCAAGCGCCGCAAGCATAGCGTCTCGACGAACGCGGTAAGTCTCAACGAATTTCTGCAGCGTTTTTTGCCACGGCGTATCGGTAAAGTAGTGCTCCACGACTACCTGGTCAAACGAACTTCCGCATAAATCTGTTCCTTGCTTGACCAGATTAACGCGCTTAAGAACGTCAGCCGGCGCTGCAATCCAACCAGTGCGCAGGCCTGGCGCAAAAACCTTTGAGACGGTTCCCAAATAAATAACCTGGTCATCCATGGCTTTAAGCGGAACCATATGGCCACCGTCATAGCGTAGGCGTCCATAAGGATCATCCTCAACCACCATGAACCCATATTCATGAGCAAGCTCCAACAAGCGCTGACGACGCTCATGTGACAGCGTTACGCCACCAGGGTTTTGGAAGTTCGGAATGGTGTAGAGAAACTTCAGGCGCGGATTGTCCTTGCCAATCTTTTCCAGCTCCGCCTCAAGCAGATCCATTCGCATGCCGTTTTCATCAAAAGAAATGCAACGAACGTCTGGCTCATACGCCGAAAATGCTTGAAGTGCACCCAAATATGTTGGGCCTTCGGCCAGAATAATATCGCCAGGATCAATGAAAGCCTTCGTCAGGAGGTCAAGCGCCTCTTGCGCGCCTGACGTGATGAGGATCTGTTCAGGTTTTACGCGAATTCCAATATCGCGCATCATGTCACAGAAAACCTGGCGCGTTTCTTTACGTCCGTTGGTGCCGCCATACTGAAGTGCAACCGCCCGATCATCGTTGCACGCGGCGCGAACTGCCAGCTCAATTGAGCTTTTTGGCAAAAGTGATACGTCGGGCATGCCACCGGAAAGCGAGATTACATCTGAGCGCGTTGCAGCCGCAAACAAATCACGGACTGCCGATGAACGCATCTTTTTAACGCGCGTGGCAATCTTGTCTTCGGTGGTGTCGAATATGAGATGTGCTGTAGTCATTTCGATAGCATACCATGACCCAAACATCGAATGAGGGTTTTGCATACAAATAGTATGCGAAGTGACATTTTTTGGATTATTAGTTGCTCACAGCTTCAAAAACGTGCCGGTAACGTTGCCCATGTTGCCACCGCGTACCGTGGTTTAACTTCTGGCAGACTCACTTGTTTCTGCTTGTAAAAGATCGTTCAAAAAATCAGTTGCCTGGCGAAACGCAGCCAGAGCAACAAGATCGTCGGCAAAACTTACCTGAACACGCGCAACACCTGCGGCTTTATTGATCCACTCCGTCGTACCAACAAAGGTGTCTTTGTGCTGGGAAACGTCTATCCCCTGTTGAGCTGCTTGCTCTAATGCCTGCTGAGTCATGCGCACCTGCGCGTCAATCACCATATGCTCAAGCACATGGGCAAGCGACGTGTGGTTCATGACATCGGCAAATCGTTCGCCATACTCATTGACGCATGCATGATCGGCGATATGGGGGTACTTCGCAAGAATCTGGCGAATCAGCTCTGGGGAAGACATGCGCGGCACGTCGGGGGCAAACTGCACTTCAGCTTGTATGCGGCTTGCATAGACCGTCAAGCTTGACAGCGAAAGAGGAGCTGCTGTGTTATGCGGCGGCACTCTCGCCACCTTCGTCCGGGGTTACGCCTGGATCCACATACTGGTCTGCGCCCACATCTTCAGCGCCGCCATCACCATCAGCTGCACCTGTGCCTTCGTCCACGAAGGCTTCGTCTGGCTCAAGACCGCCATCATCGGTTGGTCTTGTTGGCAGCACGCCCCCATTAGCTCCTTCGCGAGAAAGCAACGTAACGCCCGCCTGCGGCTCTCGCTTAAGCGGAGACTGCCCGAGCACGCTTCGTTTGAGCTGCTCGGCGTCGTATGACACATCATCAAGCAAGGTTGAAAGGGCGCTGTAGGTGTCGCCATCAGTAATCATGAGCTGCTGGCGATCTTCACTAAACCAATACCGGCCACTCCCCTTCATGCTGCCAAAGGTGTAAGTAATAGTCTTGGCAACAGGGTCAATCGTATAATCATATGCCACATCATCAGCAATGCGAATGGTTGTGTCATCAATAACTACGAGACTTGTCGTGTCATTTGCAAGCCAGTTGCCCAGAAAGTCCTGCGCGTCGTCATAACGCCACCAGCGATTCCACGCAAACAAGCCCACCGCCAATGCAATAACCAGCACAAACGCGCCAACAACCCATGGCCACTTGCGTCTACGACGCAGCGGTTTAGTGGGCTTCGCCGGCAAAACACGTTTCGTGGTAGGTGAAGCAGCGCCTGAGTGTGCTTGCCTGGCAGACGCCGTTGGCATGGGACGCATGGGGGGAACCGGTTGCGCCGGCGCAGGCGCGGGCGTGGGTTGAGCGGGTGTCGCGGGCACAGGTTGCGTTGGCTGCGCGGGCCTCATTGGCGCCGGCGCGCCCTTCGCTGGCGCGCCCTTCGCCGACTTCGCAGCTGCAGCCTTCGCAGCTGCAGGCTTCGCCTTTGCCGACAAACGCGCAGACTTTTGAGCGCCTCGGGAAGAGGCGCCCGTTGTTTTTTTCGATTGTGTGGTTGATGCTTTTCGCTTCGTGACCACGACGAATTGACTCCTTATGAAGCTCGGACTTCACCGGCTATTCGTGGCGTTTGTTTTCGCCTGCTTCGCCTTACTCTGCGGTGATGACCTCTACGCCGCCCATGTAGGGTACCAATACTTCAGGCACTTTAATGGATCCGTCAGGCTGCTGATAGTTTTCCATGATGGCTGCCATGGTGCGACCAACCGCCAAACCTGAACCGTTGAGCGTATGCAAGTAACGCGAACCTTTGAAATTCTCCGGATCGCGATATTTGATATTAGCGCGACGCGCCTGGAAATCGGTGCAGTTCGAGCACGAAGAAATCTCTTTGTAATTATTGTAGCTTGGCAGCCAAACCTCCAGGTCATAGGTCTTTGCTGCCGAGAATCCAATGTCACCCGTGCACAGCGAAATGACGCGATACGGCAAACCGAGCAATTGCAAAATATTCTCAGCGTCCTCTACCATGGACTCTAAGTCGTCATAGCTTTCCTCAGGCTTTGCATACTTCACCATTTCAACCTTGTCGAACTGATGCACGCGAATCAAACCACGTGTATCACGACCGGCTGAGCCTGCTTCTTCGCGGAAGCACGGCGTGAACGCGCAGTACTTAAGTGGCAACTGCTCAGCGTCTAGCACCTCGCCTGAATGGATGTTAGTCAGCTGAACCTCAGCAGTTGGAATGAGATAGAGACCTTCGCGCGTCTTGAACAGATCGTCCTCAAACTTTGGCAATTGACCAGTTCCCGTAAGCGTTTCTGCATTTGCCATTGCCGGGCACCACCACTCTTTATAGCCACGCGATGTGTGCGTATCAGCCATAAAGTTAATGAGGGCGCGCTCTAAACGAGCGCCCTGTCCGCCAAGCAGAATAAAGCGGCTTGCAGCCAGTTTAACTGCGCGCTCAAAGTCAATCATGCCCAAAGCCGGACCTAAATCCCAGTGTGCCTGCGGCTCAAACCCTTCCGCAGCAAAATCTCGCGGAGTTCCCCAGCGGCGAACCTCGGGATTATCATTCTCATCAGCGCCAACCGGCGTTGTATCAGCAGGCATGTTCGGCGTTGTTAAAAGTATCTGGTTCAATTCCGCCTCAACCGCATCGCGCTCAGCGCCAAATGTTGCAATTTCTTCATTGATGGCACGCACGCGCTCTTTTGCCGCTTCGGCCTCAGCTTGCTTGCCTTCTGCCATCATCTTGCCAATTGACTTCGACGCCGCATTGCGCTCAGCCTGCAATGACTCCTCTTTCGCAATGACCGCACGTCGTTTCTCGTCAAGCTCGTTAAAACGTGCTGCGTCCCATGAGGCGTTCCTGTTTTTCATAGCCTGTGCAACGGCCTCTTGGTTTTCGCGAACAAAGCGGATATCAAGCATGATGAGCTCCTTCTTGTGACACATGGGCACATCGGCCGCATGGTTGTCGAAAGCAAATTAGTAGTCTGACCAGTATAGCGCACCAAATCAAACAGACGACACCAAACCACGCAGTTAAACACCAGGTTTACCCGAAAGATGCCGCATAAGTTATATCCATCCGCGCCAAACTTTCACTCATGCAAGCGCTCACTGCAGTTTGAGTTTCTCGTGTAACTCTTTTCTGCAAAACTGCTGGCAACAAATCAGCGCAAAAAACTGCGCGATTTTTCTTCCTTCATTCCTCAACTCCGCTCGTCATAGTATACTTTCTAGGTTATACGTCTTTTGAAACCTAATCCCTGATGAATAGTTACAGGGAAGATATTGAGGTAAGACATGGATTTTGCATCTCTCTATCATTTTTTATTTGAAACCTATGCTGGCATTGGTTGTTTAGTAGGCGCTGGCTTACTTCTCAGTTTAATTGCCTGCGTTATCATGGAGCGCCGCACGCGCAAGACCTATGTTGACCGCGAGCCCACCGAAGACGATTGGTCCTTTTTTGATGATGACGACGAAGAGGACGAGGATTAGTTATGAATGAATTATTGAGCGAAGAGGCAGCAAAGAGCTCAGTACTTTACCAGCGCGATGGCGCCTACATTCCGCGCGTAGGAGCTGTGCATGACTTGTGTGGTTATGGCAAGTGCTCGCTCGGCGTTGCTATTCCGGTTTTGTCGGCTGCTGGCTGCGATGTCTGCCCTGTTCCAACTGGTCTTTTTTCCTCACACACAGCATTTCCTGGCTGGTATATGCATGACACTACCGACATGATCAAGGACTACTTGGCTGCATGGAGCGGTATTGGCGTTGAGCTTGATGCAATTTACTCGGGCTTCTTGGGTGCCCCTGAACAAGTTGATCGCATCCGCGATTTATACGAAATGTATCCAAACGCACTGCGCGTAGTTGACCCCGTTATGGCTGATCACGGCAAAGTCTATCCCACTTACACACCTGAATTATGCGCAGCCATGGCAGAGCTTGCCGCCGGTGCCGACATCCTCACGCCAAACCTCACCGAGGCCGCCATTATTCTTGGCGAACCTATTGGTGAAAACTGGGGTGGCACGAACATCTCAGATGAAGAAGCAACGCGCATCTTAGAAGCTTTAGTAGCAAAAGGTGCCAAGCACGTCGTTTTGAAAGGCATTCGTCGAGAAGGCGAAGACGTGGTGCGCAATTTTGTTGGCGGCGTTGATTGCCCTGTTGTTGAAGTTCACAATGAGTATCTCCCCTACATGCTCCATGGCACCGGAGACCTCTATGCTTCTTGCTTATTAGCTGCAATTATGTGTGGACGCACACTGGTAGAAGCTGCACAATTCGCGGGCGAATTTGTGCGCGACGCCATGGTTGTGTCAGCTCAGCAGCCTGAGTTTGAAGCGCGTGGCGTCAGCTTTGAGCCATTGCTTGGTCGCGTTTGCAACCTACTCTAAAACCCATAGGGCGGATCTTTTTGAGGATCCTGTTCTTTACACACCGCAGGGTAGCACGCAAATAATGCATGCTACCCTGCTTTTTTGTACGTAGCTCTCTTACAGCTCAAAGCCCAATGAATCTAATACGTATTTGGGAACCATGAAGCGTACGGTTTTTTCGGGATCTACCATCTGACAAACCTGCACATCTGCAACGAGCGAAAGAAGCATGATGGCCTCATCTGCTCCCATATCACAGCGGTCACACAACAGATCAACCATCTCATTAACCGCACGCTCAGCTGCTGCATCCAAAGACTCAGCTGAAGCAATGACACCAAAATGGGTTGCGGTCTCAATAAGAGGATCGGGCACACTCAACTCAGGCAACGCCGTAAATGTCACGGTAGCCCAACCAGCAACCTCAGCACCCGAAACGCTTACTTCGCCATCTCCCATAACTGCATGCATGTCTCCGCAGCCAAACAGCGCACCATCTACTGCAACGGGGAAATAAAGCGTAGCTCCCACGCCAATAGCCGTGTTGTCCATGTTTCCACCATGGCTACCCGGGGTTCCGCAATTGACCGCGTCGCCTGCAGGTGCCACACCGATAACACCAATCATGGGATTGAGCGGGATAGAAAGCTTGTCGTTCCAGATGAGTTTGTCGCCTTCAATGGCGCACAAGTGCGTGCTCCACTCATTGAAACGCGCACCGCATACGCCCTCATCAGCGCCAGTACATGATGCAGTCTGAGCATCAAGTTCAATCTCATCAATATGCACCGCCAGCGTGCCTCCCGCAACAGCCCCTTCAACAAAAATCGGACCCGTGGCAGGGTTGATGGCATCCCAGTCAATACTATCAAGCTCATCTTCGGGGCTCTGAACTTGATTGCCAAAACAGTCCTTCGTGCGAATGCGCACCGTCTCTCCCGACGGAACCACAAGCGCAGGTTCTAGTTGTTTGTCGAAAGCAAAAAATGTTGTTGCGTCATTGAGTTCAATCATCCTCAAACTCCTCTTCATCAGACCAATAAGCCTTATCAAATTCGGCCGCTTCTTCTTCATACTGCGGCTCTAAGGTCAACACACATGCAACAAGCATAAGCAAAATGCTTACCAAAAGCGATACCCACTGCATGATGGCGGGGCTTGATGAACGTAAGGTATCGGTAGCCGAAACCAAACAAAGCACCGTACCTCCTACCAGCACAGACAAAAACGCAAATGCACGTGTTGGACGCAGCCGAATGAGCGATACCAACCCACTTACACCAATCCAACCAGCGCATCCACACCAAAAGCTAGGCGAAACCAAAAACGCACTAAACGATTGTTGGATATCAGGCGCAACCGCTCCTTGCACGAGCGCAAGCGCATTCCAACCATACAATGGATTTGCTCCATCTGTAGTGAGCGACGCCAAAATGGCCATCACAAATACCGAATATGCCGTGGTCACAAGCGCACGAACCGGTCGCAGCATATAGCCACTCACGAGCGGCGCAACAGGCGCAAGTCCAAGAGCACCCGACAGCGGTGCCGCTAAAAGTACCTGAGCTGCACAACCGCGCATCTGACCCACGAAATACCACCACAACCCAGAGAGCACAATGGCCACTATGCCAAGTGCTGGCGCTCCATGAGCAATAAGCCCTGCACCTAAAAAGATGCTTGATGCTAAAAATCCCACATGGCCTTTCAAGGCCCCCAGCACCAAAAAGGCCACCACACACACCCAAAAAAGCGGATTGAGCAACCCCGCTGTGGGCGTAATAAGCGATGCAGCAGCCGCTCCCACAAGCGCTGATCCAGCCGCACTACACGCCCGTCCCGCCACAGCAATCTGAGTATCTGTAATGCGATAACGAAGCGGAATATGCGGGTAAACCTCTTGCGGCTCTTCTTCGCATTCTGTTTGAGGGTTCTTTGCGTCTTCCACAAGACGTGCGAGATCTTTTGTTCCCTGCTTTACGCGTCCCAAATGCGGCATGAGCGCCTTGGCGAATTCGTCCACCGAATCAAAGCGTTGCTCCCGATCAGGATCAAGAGCGCAGAACAAAATCTCATCAACCTCAGGCGACAAATCATCCCAACAAAGCGATGGAAGCACGAGCTCAGCATCTTCTATAGCAGACTCCGCCCGTTTAAGGTCTGGCGCAAAAAAGGGATTGTGGCCCACCAACATCCAATACACCACCGAGGCAAGCGCCCATTCATCACAGCGCTCATCCAGGTTTTCCTGGCGCATTTGCTCAAGAGGCATATACCCAATGGTGCCACCCCCTGCTGTGCCATATCCCGTTGCATCGGCAAGAGTAGCTAGACCAAAGTCAGTTACCTTGACCTGGCCTTTTTCGTTAATTAGCACGTTGTCGGGCTTGATATCAAGATGAAGCACTTGATTTGCATGCGCCATTTCCAACGCGTGCGAAATAGCCGCGAATACCGCAGCCACAATGTCTAAAGTAAGCTGATCATCATAGGCGCCCAAAAGTTGTGTGAGCGTGAGGCCTTCCACATATTCCATGATGAGATAGGCAGTGGTTCCCTGAATCTCAAAATCATAGACTGCCACAATATTGGCATCGGTAAGCATTGCGGCAGTGCGCGCTTCATCCAATCCTGGCACATGCGACAAAAACCTTACGAGCGTTTCTTCGTCATTGGTCTCAGGCGCACCCGCACCTTCACCGCTCTCATACACCTGCGGCGCAGCAGCCCCCGGAAGCGCCGCACGCGCAGCATCAATCTCAGAAAGCTCAATGCATTTAATGGCAACCTTGCGCTGAATGCGCGTATCCCATGCTACCTGCACGGTGCCAAAACCGCCCGAACCTGCTCGCGAAAGCGGCTTGTAGCGATTCAAGATGAGATGTTCAGAATGTGTCATAGCGCCTATTATACCGAGTACCACGCAGCTCCGCTGACTAAAAGGCGGCTTCTATTGGTTCGCTTACCTGCACGCATGCCTGCCCGCGCTCAAGTTCAGTCAGCTTCACCAAAAATGGATCCTGCGTACCATCAAGCATGCGCACCACTAAGGTAACCGCGTCATCATAGCGCGTATCGCGAACCTTCGCGCCGCATTCACCTGCAATGCGCACCAGTGGCTCATAATTGGAATACGATGTACGTATAGTAAGATCTACGCAGCGCGAAACCTCCACGAGCTCTGCCGCCTCTATGCCTGCTTGCGTAGCTTGAGTATACGCACGCACCAAACCGCCCGTCCCCAGCAAAACGCCACCAAAATACCTGGTCACAACACAGACCACATCCGTAAGGCCTGCATGCTGAAGCACTTCTAACGTGGGCAACCCGGCTGTTTTTTGCGGCTCGCCATCATCAGAATAGCGAACGCGCCCAACCGCACCCGCGCCCCCTTGGCGCAAAATGTAGGCATACACGTTATGGCGCGCCATACGATTTGCAGCGCGAATCTCTTCAAGAAATGCAAGCGCTTCTTCCTCGGTCTCCACATGAGCGAGCGAGGCTATAAAGCGGCTTTTCTTCTCTTCTATTTCGCCAACAGCGCGGCCTTCAATGGTGATATAGGAATCCATAGTGAACTTCTGGGGGTTGACGGCACCAATGTTTCATTACGTAAGGTCAGTATAGCGTGTTGCAAAGACACGCGGACACGCAACCTCAAAACACCGTGCCAACGCAAATAAATTAACAAAGCAAAGACATCAACGATGCTTTCTTGGCATTTGTAAGATAATGAAACGATGAAGACCATTAACAGCACCCTTGTTGTCTTATTCGCCTGAGGAGCACTCGTGAACTCTACCACTCTCTCACCCACCGCTCTTGCGCAAAATGCCGCCTACACTCAGGAATATCTCGCGTATCTTTCAGAAGACACCCACGATGAGGCCAACCGACGCCTTGCATGGGCACGCATGGGCGAAGGCACCGCGTTTTATCAGGGAAAACCCAACGCCATATCATATGTATCCCGCATATTTGGCGAAGAGACGCGCACTTTTATGAGCACGCTTTCGCAAACTGCCTATCACATCATGTGCAAAGTGATCATTGCCTACCAGCATGATCCTAAGATTCGCGCCCTCTTTCATTTTGATAAGCGTGTAGAGCGTTTGGTGCAACTGCCCTCATGTATCAGCGAACCGCTTCCTCTTACGCGCGTTGATTTCATGCTGGACGAGACCAACGGCGCGGTTCATTTCTGCGAATTTAATACCGACTCTTCAAGTGGCATGGACGAAACACGCAACGCTACTTCCTCTCTTGCTCCAACCACTCCCTACCAGGAGTTTTGCGCACAGCACCCCTGCAAAAATGACCTCGCACAACTTTTTGATGGTTGGGTGGATACCTTCTTAGATCTCTTGCGCAAGCCATCCCAAGAACACACACCATCACCTGCAAATCACTCAGATGAGCCAAGTGAGTCTACGCAGCCGACTCATGTAGGAATCATCGTGTGTCTGGAAGATGCTCATCCCCACATTGGAGAATTGCAAACCTATGCCGAAGTGTTTGAAGCGCACGGAGTGAGCTGTTCGGTATATGATGTCCGCGAGTTGGAATTTGATGGCAAAAATCTGCGCGGTAAACACGCATATTATGGTCGTGACAATACCGTCATTGATGCAATCTGGCGCTTTTGTATTGTCGTTGATCTTTTAAAGTATTGGGATCAAGTGAGCCCCCTGATTAGCGCTGTTGAGTGCGGTGCCGTCCGCATGATCGGTGCGTTTTCTACGCAAATCGTCCACGACAAACAACTCTTTGCTCTTCTTCGCCACCCGCTCATGCAAGCGCTGTTTTCCCCTGATGAACAGCGTTTTATTGAAGAGCACATTCCCGAAACGCACTTTCTTGATGAAGCTGGACTTGATCTTGAGGAAATTGCCGCCAACCCACAAAAGTGGGTGCTCAAACCAACTGATTGGTATGCCTCTATCAATGTGGTAGCAGGTCCTGATTGCACGCCCGAAGCATGGGCTGCCCACCTTGAAAGCGCACGCTCTGATCCGCACACAACATATATCGTGCAGCGTTTTTATGCGCCTTCGCAAACTCCAACAATTCCCCTTTATGGAAACGAAGCTGATTTCTCAGCTCCACCTACCACTGTTGGCAATCTTTTTGGAGCCTATGTATACGCGGGAGGTTTTGCGGGACTCTATGTTCGCCAAGGACCTCATGACGTCATTGGAACTGCTCGAGAAGGCCTTGTTGCTCCTGTTCTTTGGGTGGACGAATAAGAACCCCATTCCCCACATACGCACCTCTTTGACACGTTTGTTCTTTCGTACCTACCGCAAAAGCGGTGGTAGAATAGGTAGCGCATTGTCGCATACTTACACATGAGGAGATTAGTATGTATCGCAAAATTTTGGTTCCCTTTGATAATTCCGAACCGTCGCAACACGCTCTGCAAGCTGCACTTGATATGGTCTCAGATACTCCCGATGCGTGTATCACGGCACTTTCAGTAGCCGACAGCAACGATGCCATTTATGAAACATTTAAGATTGCCTCACGCATGTCAGGCGTTTTGGGCGATTCCCTTGATGTCAATGCGGTGCCAGAACCCGAAGATGAGCGTACTAAAGAAATTGAGCGCATTGAACGTTTGGTTGCTCCTTTGGTGGGCGATACCCAAAACGTTGTCATTGACGTAGTGAAAGGCTCTCCGCATGATGCTATCACTGTCTATGCAGATGAAGGAGATTATGACTGCATAGTAATGGGTCACCGCGGAATGGGTGCCGTACGCGGCATGCTGGGCAGCGTTTGTTATTCGGTGCTTCATAAAACAAATGTGCCGGTACTTGTTGTAAAGTAGCGACACGTTTCGCCTGAGCCCATACTCCTCTCATCTCGGGCAGGTAATGCAAAAGCCGACAAGCTCTCTCTTCACTTGTCGGCTTTTTCTTTTTGGGGCACCTCCACAGAGATGCCCCTCTATTTCGTCTTTACTACACCATCTGCCTCAGAGGCTTCTGGTGTTTAGGGTGCTATCGCTTTGTTGCGCGGCTGCGACGCGCGCGCACAAGTTGAGTGCCCGACAACACACCACCCGCAACAAGCGCACATCCTAACAGCAGATACATGCTGGTTTGCAGCGGATCTCCTGTGGTTGCAAGAGCAGCTTTGCCTGTCTTGGCCAGCGGCGTAAGCACACGTTCTTGATTAACACCGGCAGTCTGCGTCAAGCGATCTTCGTCTTCAGGATTGGGGCTAACAACACCGCCAGCCTCATTGGTTCCCGGCGCATAAGCTTTTGGTGAAGAGACGGTCACACGCGATGATGTCCAGCTCTCCCACGACTGATCGCCCTCACCAAAGGTAAACGGATCACCGGGCACACTCGGATCATGATTCAGATCTACTACTGAAGGCAATTCGCCAGACACCGTAGCAATGTTGCCAATATCAGCATTCAACGCATCATTTGTTACCAACACATCAAACGAAAGCGTCACACTCTGTGTGCCTTCGATATGGCCAAGCTGCACCATCAATACACGCTCAGTGCGATCATAGACTGCATCGGCCACCGCAGCACGGGATCCGTCTGGCATCGTCAACACGAATGATCCTGCCAAAGGCTCAACACCTTGTGGCAGTTCGTCACGCAATACCGCATGCATGAGCGACGTATACTCACGCGTATTTGAAACAACAATGGTATAGCGAAGCGTGTCACCCACATGCGTTGTTCCGTCATCACGCGTCAGGTTTTCAGCCGTCTTGTCTACCGTTATATCACCATCTTGCGGATCGTCAGCAACAACCGTATCAGGAACAACTGATGGAGTGGTAACAACAAACTCAGGATCAGGTGTCTTAGGATTCTCAGGGTCAGACGGGTCATCGGGATTGCTTGGATCATCCGGGTTGTCAGGATTGTCGGGATCACTCGGATCATCTGGATTGGTAGGATCGTCAGGTACCGGCTTGTCGGGAACGTCTGCTGGATCAGGACCAGGTTCGCCCGGTTCATGAGTGTTTTCGGTTCCCTTTGACGGGTTATCGCCGCTGAACAAAGCTAGATTTGCCACTGACTGATGCAATGCAAGCGGCGTCACCTTCGCATCAAAGATCAACTGCGCAGATTGACCGCCAGCCAATTCACCCGCATATACGCGCACCGTATTGCTTTGCGCATACCACGCATCATCTGAAACCGCATGTGTCACGCCTGACGCATCAACCAGTTTTACCGAGCCAGGCACAAAGGAAAGCGCCGTTGGCAGCGGATCGGAAATCAGCACATTGCTCACCGATGAATTTGCTGCTCCCTCATGCTTTAAGGTGATGGTATAGCGAAGCGTGTCGCCCAAATGCGTGCGATCAGAATCTTTGTGCGTAAGGTTTTCCACGCTCTTTGAAGCTACCAAATCGCCAGCTTTCGGATTTGCCGGGAATACCTTCGGTCCTTGTTCGGGGGTGGCAGGGTTAGTTGGGGTTGGCTTTGGGTCATCAATGGTGTCTTGCTCTTCACCTTCAGCCGGAATATCGTTGGGATCCAACTTGGAGCCTTGGAACTGCGCAACGTTAGTGATGTCAGCACCAACTGCGTCGTCATTGACGATGCAATCAAAACTCACCACTGCCTTGGTACCGCCGCCAATATCACCTGCAAATGCATTCAACTGCACCTGTCCATCTGCTGTTTGGGTCACAGCGAATTGGCCGCGAGCAACCGCATCTGTCGTTTCACTCAGAGCATCATCATAGCCATCCGCTTTGTTTTTAAGGTAAACGCTTGTCTGATCAAGGGTCAGCCCTGCAGGAATCACGTCAGTTGCAACAACGTTTTTCCATACCGAACCAAGAGCAGTATTTTCGGCTACCAGCTCAAAACGAATACGATCACCCGGCTGCGTAGCACTGTTGGGATGCGTCAAATTCGTGGCAGATTTCGACGTAACGCGAATAGGATCAATACCCGGATCAGGAAGTACTTTTACCTGATACTCCCACGTGGTTGCCGTATAAGCACCATTGGGCTTCTGCTCAATGGTAAGCGTTGTCGTTCCAATGAGTTTTGGATCAATTTGAATCTCGTAAGTGCCGTCTTCACCACGGATTGGCTTTCCGTTTTCATCTACGACAACCTGCGCTTCAATGATGTCACCTTCTTCGGTGGTAATAACAATAGGAGCGCTTGAAGGAGTCTTCACCTTGATGGTAACCATACCAGGATGCGGGTCATCTTCAGTTGGGCGCACATACTGGATCTCCATTGAACCGGTGATAAGCTTGCCATCTTCGCCATCATCTTTTGGCGGATTTGACTCAATAGTCTTCGGACCATCATCAGGGTCAGCCTCAACTTCAGCCTCTGGGTCTACTGGCTTGATATGAATGTCAGCGCTTGGCACGCTCTCATCTTCATCAGGATTGGTGCTTGCCAAATAGTTCAAACCGCGCTCGTAACGCAATGACACCTTATGCTTGTTGTCATCCGTGCTTGCCTCATTGGGCACATGGAAATCTTCATCCGCAGGCGTAAAGAGATACTCGAAATGCGTTGTAGAGCCGCCACTTCCATTGGGAACCTTAACTGCATTTGCAGGAATAACTGTGCCATCTTCAAGCGTTTCTGGCTCAAAGCGCAACTGAATAGGATCTCCTACTGGTTCATCATCAATGTAGAGTTGCACCTTACCCGTTGGTGCCTTGCAGGTAGCTGCAACGGGTTCTTTTTTATCTTCGTCAAAGTAGCCGCCACCAATATCAGCACGCACCATAATCTGCTGACGCGCATCATGCTCATTGGTGCCAGGTTCTTTGTCGGCCACCCATTCGGCTTCTACCAGTTTTACCTGAGACGGAACGGGGTTAATAACACACCAGCCATAGGCGCGATGACCCCAATAATTCTGGTCGAAACCATCTTCCTTCTCATCAGAATACTGCGTTGATGTCATAACGAAACGCATGACGCCCTCGTCACACGGCATTTCGTTGTCATCAACTTCAGCTCCGATGGAAGTGCCATTAATCTCGGTATAGCGCTGATAGCTATAGGTCATTTTTTCATCAAGGTTTAAGATCTTCGGCGGTTTTTCCTCAGTAATAATCTGATTGCCGGGAATCTCAACGCTGTATTTGTCAAAAGGCAGACCATCGTAGTATTTCACGAGCTGGTCAGTATAAGAGCTTGGCAGCTCAAAATCTACGTAGCGCTTAAGAACGTCTTCTGAATTTGGATTACGGAACAACGGCTTAATGGCAACCTCTTCGCCGTTTTCGTCATAGTATGACATGTTAACCATGATCTGCTTATCGGTTGCAGATTTGGGTAGCCACAGATACAGCACACCATTGTCGAACTGCTGTGGTGCACCATATTCATACGGCTCGCCCGCCACCAACAACTCCCACTTTGCCACAAGGTTGTTGCCATCGGTGATGTAGTTACCGTCATCATCTTTTTTCTTGATCTCAGAGCTCAAGTCAATCTTCACCATGAAGACCTTGTTGGGATCATTGGGATCATTGGGGTTATATCCTGGTTGGTTGTAAGCGTCATTTCCCCAAGCCGTTTTACCAATACCTTGGAAGCGAATACTTGGATCAGTGCATCGCACTGTACCGCCCGTGATCTCTACATAACCACCAGAGCCACCAATTTCAGGGAAGACATTATAGTCACCGGTATGGGCACCGCCTCCACCAGTACCTGCAATAGGAACCAGAGTGCCACCGGTTACCTTAATAATTTTGCCTCTATTTGATGACCAGCACGCACTACCAAATGCGCCACCATGCCAACCGCCATGCGAATAAATGTAGCCGCCGTTAATGGTGATATTGCCTGCCACGTTTCCAAAGTGACCCGAACCACGTGTTCTGATCGTATTTGGTTTCTGCGCAGGAAAACTGGTGTCCCAGCCACTATGACCTGCGCCAATGCCTGCACCATGCAAGCCGCCATAAGCATTAATCGTGCCACCGTTAAACGTCATGACGGTAGCGGTGCCATCGGCAGAGCCCGCAGCTCCAATGCCTGCTGCATAGCTTGCACCGCCTTCACCAGAGAAATTCCAACCATATGTACGAATATCTATGTTGCCACCATTGAAGGTCATCGTACCGCCATTTTCGTAGGTGCTGCCACCAACGCCAGGCGCATACCCGCCACCAACAACATTAAGCGTGCCGGGGTTTTCGCTATTCAACTCTGTTGAAGGAGTTCCTGCGGCAATCTTTTTGCCTCCTACAAGGACAATGTCGTTAACAACTTTTTCGCCCTCAACTACCGCTTCTCCGCCACCTTGCAAGCGATTATCTAACTCATCGTCAATGGTAAGAATAGAACCTTCGCCGCAACGAATGCCTGCGTCGTTGGTTCCTCCTTTTGTCGTAAGCGTGTTAACAGAACCGTCTTTAACGCGCAGGTAGAGCGAAGTAGGATTAAGAATTTGCGACCCATCAGTAGCAGCAGCACCCGTTGCGGTGTTATTGATGTTAGTTACCAAATTCACGGCTGGCACTGTAGCATCTTGAATGGTGACACCATCAAACAGAAGGTCAGCATGAACACCAGCGGCAATCTCAATGGTGTTGTTCGTTGCCTCTGGCGTAGAGATTGTCATAGGCTTAGATGAAAGAATAGTCAGGACTGAGCCACTAAAGGAATAGTCGGTCCCTGCATTGCCGCCCGTAATCTCAAAAGGACCTGCCGCTGCTTGAGTAGAAATACCCTCGTCAGATTCACTTGCAACAGCAAGCGATTGTGCAGGAACCATCAAACCAGCTGCCAAAACACAAGAAAGAGCAAGCTTTGCAACTGCGTGTGTTCGATGTTTCAGTGATTGCGCTGCTCGTTCACGTGACTGTCGTGATGCGGCATCGAGCTTCCCTTCGCTGGGTATCGCGCGCTTCATGGCTACCTCCAATGTGTATCTCGTACATGGTGCGTTTGATCATTAAGTTGTAGCAAATAACCAGATAAATCCCCGTCATTTCTCTAAGCCCCCTGCTTAGAGAACAACATTTTCATGATACGCCTAATGTTGCCTCTCGTGAAGCATTTGATAAAAATTTACGAGCTGTGAATCGGGAATGGTTGCGCCTGCGTTTTGACACACTAATGCTGAAATTTGATTGGCGAAAGACACCGCATCTGGCCACGTCATGCCGCACGAATAGCCTGCAATAAGTGCACCCAGATGCGCATCCCCTGCCCCGACCGTATCAACCACTTCAACGGGGGTAGTTGGTATATGCACGCAGGTGCTGCTCTGGTTCGAGCAAGGATCAGGCTCAAAGATATAAGCTCCCTGCGCACCAGCGGTCACAATAACTATATTTTGAGTTTGCTGAACCAGGGCGCATCCTGCCGCTTCAATTGTTTGGCATCCACTAAATTCAAGCGCCTCTTGATCGTTAATATGCCAGATTGCATCAAGCTCAAGAATCCTTCGCAATTTTTCATCAGACACCGAAGCAATGCGCGGTCCGGCTGCATATATGATGACCGCATCGGGCGACTGCTGGCGAATCCGATTCAAATAGTCAAGAATGGCAAAACCGCCTGCGCCATCAATCTCATAACCACTGCAAAAAGCAAGGGCTACGTCATGTGTTGGCGCCTCCTCAAACCACGCTTGTTGAAAATGCCGCTCTATACCTGGAAGCGTAATCATAGTGCGCTGTCCATCAGGGGTCACCAAGCAGATACACGCTCCACAATCGGCGGGTGTTCCTTCAGGAGAGAGTGTTGGCGGCAACCATATATCCACACCGCGCGCAGCAAGTTGTTCTTGCGCCAGATGGGCGAACATACCCTGCCCCATCGGAGCTAACAGCTCGCAGGGTATGCCCAACTGACGAAGAATCTCTGCCGAATTAAAAGCGCATCCTCCTAAAACAGCGTGCGAAGAGGACACCACTACCCCTTCGCCTGCTTGTGGCAGGTTATCCACACGACAGAGCAGATCAAGCATCAAGGCTCCAACTGCCACTACTTTCAAAGACGGTTTTTGAGCAGACGGTTTTAGCATAGCTTTACGGATGCCTGCACCACAAACGGCGACCAACCACAATGCCTGCTGCCAACACTAACGCACCCAATACGGTGCAGGCTGCACCAAGCGGATCGCCCGTGGGAGCAAGCAGTGTATTTTCTAAGCTCTCGCCAAACGTGCGCGGCAAACGTGTTAAGGGGCTTGCCTCCGTTCCATCTAGTGCAAGCACTCCGCTAATGGCATCCATCTCATGTGGATATACCGGATCAGTTGCAATCGCACCCTCAGGAAGCTCTTTATCTGCAAATGCTGGCGTAAAAGCATCTCCGGGCATCCACGCGCCGTTTTCACCGCTGCCTAAGAGCTCGGAAATCCATGTACCACCAGGTAAGTCAGTACCACCTTGCGCAGCACCAACATTACCAATGTCAGCACCTGCAGCATTCTCTGACACCTGCGCCTCAAATATCAGCATTGCCTGCTCTTTGCCGTACAAGTCACCAACATAAACTGCAATTCGATGCGTGTTTGCGTCGTATGCATCCGGAGAAACAGCTACACGCTCTCCACTTGGCAAAACCAATTCTGCAGTTGCCATATTTGGCGTGAGATCGGTCGGTAATTCGTCAAACAACACCACATCAACCCACTTTGAAGATGTATTGCTGTTCTGCGCAACAAGCGTATAGCGAAGCGTGTCACCTACGCGAGTTTGTTCCCCAGGGCGCGTAAGATTTTCTGCTGTCTTGTTAATGTGTCCAGCAGGATCACCCCAATAAACGGTTGTATCTACGGGCACATTCGGCTCTGTTGGATAGACTGGTGATGACGGATCGCCAGAAGTCACTTCTGCCTCTTCGCCATGCGGAGTTTCACCTACGGCTGCGACAGGGTCAAACTCAAGCGGCTTACCAACGGCGTCTTCGTCCACAACAACCTCATAGACAAGCTTATACTCTTCGCCACCACCCAGAGGTCCAACCTCGTAGGTAAGCGTACCGGTCGTAGGATCAAACACCTCATCAGGAAGCTCAATCTCATGTCCCTCAGAATCAATCAGCTTGATAGAACCAGGCACCACATGAGTGCCCGAAGGGATGGGGTCGGTGATTACCACATCATCCCACACTGAATCAGGGGCGTCGTTTTTAATGGTCACCGTTACTTCAAGCGTGTCTCCTACCTGAGTAGGACCAGTTGCATCAGTGATATTAATCACTTCTTTTTCAACACTTGGCGAAGGATCAAACGGCGTTACAACCCAACTTCCGGGATGAGAGCCCGGCGTCGTATCAGATTCGGGATCAGGATTGGGATATGCCTTATCGGTAACAATAGGCTCAATATTCGTCCCGTCTGAACCTTGACCCGAACCGGTTGCAAGGTTGCCAATATCGCGATGATCTGCACCATCTTCATCATCTGATACGTCAATTGCCAAGCTATTTATCTTGCCCGTAAACACAAGCTGATAAGTCTGGCCGCCCGTTATCGTGGGAAGCTGATACGAAATTGCATGCGATGCTTCATCATATGCCGTATCGCTCACAACGGTAGAGGTTCCATCAGGCGCAACAAGCCTCAGCGAACCCGCAACATAGCTGATACCTGCCGGTAAACGATCTGCAATCAGCGCATTTTGCCAAGCTGAATTAGCCGGACCTGCGTTGGTTGCAGTAATGGTGTAGGTAAGCAGATCTCCCACGTTGTTTTCGCCCGTTGCGTGCGTTTGGTTCTTAACCGTTTTTGTCATCTGGGGTACTGCCTTGCGCACGGGGTAGAGCACCACATTCTCGTCAGGCATGGTCGTTTCATCATCAACGGTAACCGTAGAACCACCCGGCGTGGTTGTCCAACCCACCACCGTATCAGGATCGCTCAGTTTTTCGGGAGCTCCCAGCTCAGTCATTATGTCAGTAAGATTAGTATCGAAATCAACATCCGGATCACTTGCAATCACATTGCCAGCATCGTCGCGCACTTCAACCGCGTGTTTGTTTGGCACCCATACCGCATAAACATCGTTGCGTCCTGCGTGCAATTGCGTCGTTGCTGTCATCTCGTTGGTCAAAGACCCATCTTCTGCGAATTCACCTTCAGGCGCTTGCGCCCAATAACGCACGGTGTAGCCGTGACGCTCAGGAACCGGCACAATGTTGTCACCGAGCGTGGTACCTACCAAATAGCAACCTGGATCAATCTTGTACACCTCCGAGTCATCTGACGATTCATCCTCATCAGTATGTACACCGTCATTCCAGTGATAGACCACATAAGCCGGCTCAGCAATGTTGACGGTCTTAGCACCTTGCGCCTTTAAGACTGTTGCGCCAGCGTTTGTCCACTCATATCCCAGTTGATATACGCCGCGGTCATCCTCGGTTGCCGTACGCTCGCCACTGAAGAGCTGCTCCAACTCCGGCGTCCACGGGATTGGTTCAAATTCGCCCTCTTCGTTTTGCTTATAAAGCGTCACATGCAATTCGTCGTCATCCATGGTGCTACCCAGTTCATAGGTAAGCGTACCATCTGCGCCAATGGTTGATGCAGCATCCTTCGGGAAGTCAACCGATGTGATTTTATGCTTCTCAAGCTTGTCTTCTTTGCTATCGGTACTCTCATCAAGAAGGAAGCTGTTCAGTGCTGTTGAAGTTGTGGTAACGAAATTGATGGTGTCGCGATGGTCGTAACGAATTGACGAATCAGACGGAACCTTCATGCCATCAAGATTAACACTGGGAAGTGACGTTACCACATCGGCATTGTTTAAGCCCGACGCGCCAAATGATGCCATAGCAATTGCGGTTGTAGGCACCAGGCGCAGACGACGCATACCAACAGCTCCACTCTTGCTTTCAGTTGCATTGATTTGCAGCCAACCGATACCAGGAGCTACCGACGATACGTTGTCTGAACGGCCAACATCAGCCAAAGAGACAATGGGGATATCTCCGTCCAAAATGGGGCTAATATTGGGATAAAGCGGGTTTTCAGGATCCTCACCCACATAATTGTTCCAGGCTATTGCGTAATTCGATTTTCCGGAGTTTGCGTTGTTGGTCAGCGGAAAAACGTAGCGAATATGACGAACAGTGTCATAGTCAGAGCCGTCTTCGGCTGCATAGAGATGCACCGTTGCAGCTGACGCAACGGAGCTTGCACGCGCAATAGCGTCATCGGCTTTCGAGAAGACAGCCAGTTCGGGATATCCGCCCTCCGAAAATACCCAGACAGGATCTCCGTTGTCATCAACAACGTCAGCAAAGCCTTCGCCCTTAATAAGGTCACGTGTCAAAAGACCTGTTACATGACCAGAAACAATGCCGTTATCGCACATGCCTGTGGTTTGCTTATCGTAGAAACAATTGGTGAGCGTACCTTTGTTGTCACCTGCAAAACCAGTAACTTTTTGATCCCTCAGGGGGTTTCCGTGCTCATCAAGCGGCGTGCCATCTTTGTCCGAGCGCAACGTGCCCACTTCGCCTGCTGCATAGCAATTAGTAAAAGACATATTTTCGCCAAGACCAGCAAAGCCACCCATGTTTCTGCCGCCACTTGACATGCCGACCATAGAGGTTGAATAGCAGTTCGTAAATGAGGTAGGACCGCCGCTTTCGTAAGCACCAATAAAGCCGCCAATGGTGTCGGTACCCTCAATCTTGCCTGATGCATAGCAATTTTCAAAGGTATGAGTACCCCCGTGCACAACGCCTTGGAATACGCCGGTTTTCGTATTGCCATACACATCAATGTTTGTGAAGCAATTGCGATAAGTTACTGGACCGGTGTCACACGAACCAAAACCACCCGAGTGGCCACCAGGAACAATGAGCGTTCCGTTAATGGCATAGCAGTTTTCAATAAGCGTGTTGGGCTGAGCTGCCTCAATAAAGCCCGCGCTACAACCACCACCGTAAACATGCACATTATCAGTATGGGTATTGCGAACAACTTTATTTGTAATAGGCAAAGCATATCCACCCGTGCCATTGCCACCAAAAGAAACACAGCCAGACATGACCGCCCAAATGCCACTCGTGGCATTGTCCTGCCATACAAGCGCATTCTTGACCGCACAATCGAGCACCTGACCACCTGCAAATTGCGCAATAAGCGGTGCGCCATAGGTTGTTGTGCTGTTAATCTTTGCGTTGGAAACCGTGAGGTTTTTAAGAACGAAATCTGCATGGGCGCTATCGCCAATTAAACCAGTGTGGGTAGCTGCACGCGAATAGAGGTTGTAAACCGTATGCCCATTGCCATCAATCACCCACGCCGTGCGTGCCGCAACACCCGTCCAGTTCTGGCCACTCCGTCCGCCCAGGTCAAGGTCATTTTGCAGCTGACAACTCTTCTGGTTTGTCAGACACCACCGAAACTCTTCGGGTGTCTTTACCAGGTAAGGATCATCTGGCGTACCTGTACCTTGTGTGGGCTGAACTTCAGTTCCATTCCATTCTGCAAGACCAGTTTCTACCCATCCTACCTTTGCCTCGCACTCCGCCCATCGTGCGTTGTAATACGCAGGCTGGCCAGGCTGAGGACCAGTGGCAGCAAAAGCCTGAGCACTCGGTGAAACCATGCTCCAGGTAAGCGTTGAACCAAACGCTAAAAAGAGCGCCAAGATTATCGAAAGGCAAATGGATAAAACTTTGCGTGACATGGCATGAGTTGTGAGCATCATGCAGAGCACCCCGTTTCTTATTTGAGCTTCATTAAATGGGTGTTACCGTATCGTTACTATGATACGCCTGATATTGAAAGAGTAAAAGCACATTTCTGCGAATGTCGCCACGACCAGGGAAAAGCAACTAACAGGTGCGCTGTTTTCGCAATAAAGCACGCGAAAGTTGGTGGTGCGCAACGACTGTGCGCCGTAATCTGTCCGCAGTCGACTAAACTACATAAGCACCAAAAACAAGAAAGGCACAACATGAGCTTTCGAGATAATCTCTTGCACCTTCGCAGTGCTCATAATATGACTCAAGAACAACTTGCCATGCTCCTAGGCGTTTCTCGCCAATCTGTAGCAAAATGGGAGTCTGAACGAAGCTATCCAGAAATGGATAAGCTGCTTAAGATGTGCGATGTCTTCTCTTGCACCCTTGACGATCTTGTTCAAGGTGATTTAACGGATAGACCTCAAACACCAGATAGTACAACCTCCTCGTCCACCTGGCACAAAGACTTATTTGGCTACGATGATCTTATGCGATTATTCGCCGCGCGCATTGCCAATGGCGTTATGGCAATCATCCTTGGTGTTGCCATAATGGTGGTCTTCTTCTCTTTAGGTGATAGCACCGAACACGCCGCTTACTTGAGCGAGAACCTTGCTTCATGTGTTGCTTTGCTGACTTTGTTTATTGGTATCACTATTGGTTTAGCGTTCATTATTCCTATTTCCATGAGCAGGTCTTCTTTTATGAAGGCTCACCCTTATTTGGAAAATTTCTATACGCAAGCTGAGATTGATCAGACGCGAAAGGCATTCACCCTACAACTCCTTGGAGGTATCTTCTGTATTTTTTTGGGCATTTGCATACTTATCGCTTTGGCCGATACCTCTTTAGAAGAACTGGTTGGACTTCCTGTACTACTTGCACTCATAGCCATTGGGGTTCGCTTTATTGTTCATGGTGGCCTTATGCTGGGACGCACCAATCTTGATCTTTATAACGAAACCGCCGCTGAGATTTTAGAAGCCCACGAAATAAGCCACGCGTCCATTCCTCCGGAGCAAAAAAAGCAGATGCTCTCACAAAATAGAACGAACAAAAAGATTGGCGCCATCTGCGGTTGTATCATGCTCATTTCTACCGTCGTAGCACTTTGCATCCTCTCTATCCCTTATCTAGAAGGAGGTAAAGTGAGCTACACCTCAGGTCCGCTTGCGCTGTTTTGGCTGCCTTGGCCAATCGGCGGCATCCTCTGCGCAATTGTGAGCATCCTCATGAAAGGCTTTTCGCACGAAGACGAAAGCCTCTAAAAAGACAACGCCGCGCACCCAGACTTGCTGCATATGCATCTAGTCGAGGTGCGCGGCACACGTTTTTATAAAGCGGTGGTTATTCTTCGCCACCCGGCAACGTCTCATTGGCCTCTTCCACGAGGTCATTTGCAATCTCATGAGATTGACGACGTTCTGAGCGCTCTTCGTTTGCAATACGCTCTTCAATTGGTTCTTTTTCTGATTTCATCTCGTGATATTCGCGATTCTGTTCCGCTTTCCATGCATGACGAATTTCGTCTTCTTCATGATGGCGCTTTTTATCTTCATGAATGCGTTCACGCTTTTCTTCTTCGCGGTTCATGACAGCCTCCTGACGATACGTTTTTCAAGGTCATTGCGACACCTTTACTTTACGCCAGGAAATATGATTAGTTGATTACTCACCCCATTCGTCACGAAAATGAAACGCCGCTTTGACCTGGTTGTAGCAATCATTGTGTCTGCGCTAAGGATGCGCAATGCTGACGTGGCTTTCTTCGTTTGTTCGTCGCAGCGTAAAGATAAGCGTAAACTCGGTTCCTTTGCCCAGCGTACTGCAAACATCAATGGTGCCATTCATCATGTCCACAAGATTTTTGGTAATAGCCATACCCAGTCCCGTACCTTGAATGCCGCTAACAGTTGATGTGCGCTCGCGTTCAAAGGGATCAAAAATGTGCTCCAAAAAGCTTTCGCTCATGCCAATACCGGTATCGCTTACCACAATCTTAAAACGTGCGTGCTCAATTGGCGCATCGGGGAGCTCTTCAACGCGGACGCTTATCAATCCGCCTGTATCAGTAAACTTAATTGCGTTGCCAAGCAGGTTAAGCATAATCTGATTGATTTTTAAGCTATCACATGTAATATCGGAGTGCGTAATGCGCGATGTGTCCACTGAAAGAGTCAAACCCTTACGCACTACCTCGGATTGCAGGATAATTGCAAGGTTATCGAACACCTCAGTAATATTGCACGGCTTTTCGTCAAGAAAAGCCTTACCGCTCTCAATGCGACTCATATCCAAGATATCGTTAATAAGATTCAACAAATGAGCACTTGACGTGCGTATTTTCGCCAAATAGTCACGCACGCGCTCAGTTTCCGTCACATGATTGCTCGCCAAAGTAGTAAAACCCATAATGGCATTCATTGGCGTGCGAATATCATGGCTCATGTTTGTCAAAAATGCGCTTTTTGCCTCACTGGCTTTGTTGGCGCGCATGAGCGCTTCTTCAAGCAAAGTGGTTTTTTGCATCTCTTCGCGTATTTGGTTGTCCACATTGCGCAGACCAAGCACCACTAAGTGGTCGTTACCCCAATCACGCACACGCACAATAGTAGCTTGTCGATACTCCAAAACACCGTCGTATTCGGTACGATACGTGGTGTCAAATCTCTTTTTGCTTTCCATCTCCTTAGCAATGGAATCACGCGAGAGCACACAGGCCAGCATTTCGCGATCTTTTTCACACACACGCTTATTGATGTAAGCCTGCAAGCAGTCTTCCAGATTTACCTTTTCAGGGAACAGCTCTGAGAGCATAGCACCTTCGCCCTCATTAGTAATGCGAAGGGTTTCTCCCTGGCCAGTGTCAAGGTCAAATGCGCAAACAAGCTGGTAATCACGACTCAGCGCATTGATAAGATCACGATGATGGCGCTCTTTTTCCTCTTCGCGCAGCTTATGCTCGGTAATATCAATCAAGAAGCGTTGGTAAAACATCTCGCCATTTTGTTCAACCAGCTTGGCGTTGCCCATTACATGGGTAATTGAACCGTCGTCACGTCGGAGGCGATATTCCACACTGGCACTATCACCAGGGTTTTTCAGGTTGCAAATGCATTCATACAGCGCCTCTTTATCATCTTCAAACAACGAGGGAGCCACCATATCAAAGCCGCTTTCCATCAGCTCCTCAAGCGAGCCGCATCCCAAAATTGAAAGCGCGGCTTCGTTAACACTCAGCACCTGTTTGCCGTCAAGTGAATGAGCAATAACGCCGCCATCCATGGATCTAAAGATTGACTCCAAGCTTCGGTTTTTCTCAATAAGTGAGTTTTTGTAAGCGCGTTCTTGCGTGATATCAATGGCAACCCCAACCGTGCCCATGACCGATCCGTCCAAGTTATAAAGCGGAGATTTGTAAGTGGTAAGAAGCTTTTTTCCATCTCCGGTTTGTACCTCTTCTTCGGCAATGCATGTTTGCTGCGTAGACATAACGACACGTTCAGACTCTATGCATGCAGGATCCTCTTGTTCGACATCCCAAATATAGGCATGGCGTTGACCTTGCACTAAGTCTTTGGGCTTGTTGACCGTCTCGCAAAACGCATCATTTACTATTTCGTGGACCCCATCGGCGGTCTTATACCAGACCAAACAGGGAATTGAATTGATAGTTGCATCCAAAAACTGTTGCGCCTCAAACAAATCATCAGCTTGCTTGCGCACCTGCAACCACCGAGTGAGACGGAATTTGAGCTCTTCTTGATCTCCTGGCAATGTGCCAACGTCAAAGATGCGTGCATCTTGCAGAGCTATCACACTTGGCACTGTTGAAGCTGATACCAAGAAAATAACCTGTGTGTGTTCCCCTATTTGTGACAACACATGTGTTGCTGTGGCAAGTTCATCACCGTCCGAGCACGCTGCAATCACAAGGTCGGCATGCGTCATGAGCGATTCTGCGTGTCTTGGAATATCTTCTTGTGCATCACATGCTGCTTGCGCATCTACCGCCACGACATTCACTCTGCACGCAGACGGCACCGGACAAGCATTCACCACTTCATTAAGCTCAGGCGAAAGACCGCTTGTAACAATTGCTATATGATCTTGATACACGAGACGACCCCCGAAGCTTCATGCACCTGTATCTGAGATATCTAAACTTGCCACACATTCGCCACCCGCATCTTTGCAGCTAGCAACGCTGTTGTCATATTATACGAAAGTGTCAGTGAACTTACAGCTTGCATCACATATGTTTATAATTCCCCTCATATAAAGACACTTGTTCCTGAAATCTCCCCCTGCATTCGCCTTCCGCGTCCCACGCGTTTGGCCTGCGCTCCAGCCTACATGACAATTCGCGCGTTTGGCCTGCGCTCCAGCCTACATTCCGACCCGCATGTCTGGTCGTGCTCGTGATAAAATTCGCACACGCCAAACACTCGCAGCTCAACAAAACTCACGCACGCCAAATACTCGCAACACGCCTACTTGTTCTGGGTACCATGCTTCTTGTAAACCCGAAGTTCAAGCATTAAGCAAATGACAACTGCAAACGCAAACAACAGATAGGTGATCCCATAGCTGCCGGTATAATTCGCCAAAACACCAGGTAACATGGTGAATACGAATCCGCCAAATGCAAACGACACTTGAAAGTCTCGCAAAAATTTTAGCCTATGCGAAGGCGACGACAACTCAAGCGCCCAAATGGATACACCGGTGTTGCCTACCGCAATTCCCGTGCCCAAAAGCAGTGCGGCGAAAAAGGCATCCGCACTTCCTACGCGACTTACCAGATAACTAAGTACCAATCCAACAAAGAAGAGCGTAAAAAATATGATGGATCCTCGTTTGGTTCCAATGAGATCAAATATCCAACCTGTTAGCAGCTTGGAGATGGTAAGGGCGAAGCCCATGATGGAAGTAAAAATAGCAGCAGCTGTAAACGTAATACCAGATGATGTCAGTAAAACCGAGAAGTAGCTGTTGCCAACGATGCAGACTGCACCCATTAAAAAGGTGCATACGAGCATAAGGCGCTTTTCATGCACACCAATGCTGGTGGCACCCACAACCACGCGGCGTCCTCGTTTATGCGCATACGCATCTGGCTCATCCTGTATGCTCAAGCCAATATCTTCGGGCTTTGAACGCAACAGTGCCCCAACCACGCCTGCAAGCAACAAAGCCAGGGCACCTTCAAACATAAATGCCGATGAGAGCGAATATGCTTGAATAATAGATGCGGCAACCACCGGCATAATCATGGATGAAAGCCCTGTTCCCATACCTGCTATACCCACCATGGTGCCCAAATGGCCTTTAAACCAGTTTCCGATAATCATAGTCACAACAACAATTGTGCCAAACCCATATCCTGTACCGGTAAGAATGCTGCCAAGGCACAATAAGAGCAGGTTATCCGCTATTCCATAGACAAAAAAGCCCACAGCCGTAAACAGCATTGCCAAGGTTGCGCCTAACCTCAGCGAGACGCGCTTATACAAACCGCTGACGAAAAATATTGCCACAAGCGACACGAATGTACGCACCGTCAGCACAATTGAGCCACCGATATCGCCCACACCAGGCATCTGCACAATATAGGTTTGAAAGACATTAAATGAGGTAGCGGTTAATCCCTGATTTACAAAGAGAAGGAGGAAACAGCACAGGATAATGCGGGCTTTCACGTTTCCTCCTTCGCATCAAGTTACCGTATTGCCTATTGCGCCTCCCGTCGAAGCGCCTCAACGATGTTGTCAGCTTTGCATCTGTTCATACCATATGCCACTGACAACGCCATAGCCACACTCACCATACCAATTGCAAGCAAGACGTATAGCCACGGAATGCTAAACGTTATTCCACTCAGCGATAGAGTCACTGCTGCATAAAGCAGTGCCGATACTAACAACGACAACACCACACCTGGAATAAGACCGCGCAGGCTATAACCAACGCACTCGCTTACAATCATGCGGCGAAACTGCCTTCCGGAAAGCCCCACGGATTTCATGATGGCAAATTCCCGACGACGCAGAATAAGACCATTCGTAATGGTATTAAAGACATTCGCAAGTGCAATGAGGGCCAAAATTATGGCGAAAAGCAGGCAGAACACATTAACAACGGTGGCCATCATGGTGATGTTTTCCATCTCAGAAGCCATGTTGGATATAGTGTAATAATCTGGGCTTGTTTGGTTCGCCAATGGGGCAAATGCGCTCTCTCGTTGCTCTTCGAGTTCCTCTGCAACTTCTTCATAGGTAAGATCAGTATCTGGACTCAAATTAAACGCCCCATGAAAAGACGGATTGCCTTCGTGCAGGTCAAGGGTTGCTGCGGTTGATGCGGGCATGATAAGCACCACGCCTGAACTGTCACCAAGTATCTCGGGAGCCTCTTCCGCCAACGCCACCACTTCAATGTCAACGTAGTCATACGTGGTTTTCTCAGGATCCAAATATACTATGTCATCAGCTTCGTCGAAGTAGTAAGGAGCCAAAACAACGTCATCACCTGCATTTTGGTCACCCAACTCAGAAGCGTCAGTATCACGCGGGTCAGCGCTCTGTGCACCATTTGCATCTTCTGCGCTGCTGGCGGCTCTATTTGAATTTACTTGCTTGGCAAGATATTCCCTCTCAGCAGTGCTCATAAACGAAATATAAGAAGCCGTTGCACCATCTTCTTGCGCTCCCACTACCAGCTGGATAGTACCCGTATCTTTCAGCATAGTAAGGAGCTGATAAACCATGCCATTGTTGCCGTATCCTTGCGCAAGCGCAAGTGCAGGAGCACTTTGAGCTGTGACATTGTCAAACTGCGTCGCAGTGACCCCCATGCTATCTGCGTAGGAGGCAAAAGAAGCATCATCCAGAAAAACAATCTGAGCCATGCATCCCACCACGCCTTCATCAAAGGTACCAGCAACACCAAACAGCGAGCCATCAACAAGGCTCGCGCCAACCATCTGATCAGGCACAAGCGCGGGCACAGGCATTTTCGCAGTCCAACCAACACCTTCTGCACCTGAAACACTTGCGAGGCTTTCGTAAGCTTGTGCATACTGTTCCATCAACTGTGCGTCAGCATGACGATCTTCAAAACTGGCTGATACGGCAAAGTCGCACAGTTCGCTTCCGCGAGCAGCGTCAACCAGCGAACCCAACCACATATTCAGCGAGCCCGCAGTCATAATAAGCACCACAGCAAGCGCAAGCGAAATAGAAGCTGCGCGACTCTTTGACGATGAGCGCCTCTGATTAATATGCGCCAACTGCCCGCTCATACCAAAAACTTGCCCTGCTAATCCGCGATTCTTCCATACTTTGCCAGGTCGCGCACTTACACGAGCGTCTTTCAAACCGCGCTTACTTATTCTGCCAGTTTGAGCTTCTCGAATTGCATCAATTGCACTTACGCGGCTAATCCTTAGTGCAGGCAAGAACGCTGAGGCGAACACCGTAAGCACGGTAAGCACCGCCGCAAAAATAAGTGCCCAAGCTTCAAAATGCGCTTCAAACTGCGCCGCTTCACCAACAGCAATGCGTGCAATATCTGGCCCCAAAACAGCGAACGTCACAACACAACCACCGATGCCAATAAGCAGACCGAGAGGCACTCCCACAAGCGTGACAAATCCTGCTTCAAACAGCACTGCTCTGCGCAGCTGACGCTTTGAAGCCCCAATAGATGAGAGCAATCCAAATTGGCCTGCACGCTGCGCCAACGAGATGGCAAACGCGTTGTAGATAAGCGATACGCAGGCAACCACGATAATGATTGCAAGAATGCTTACAAGACCAAAAAACGTATCCCAAATAGCGCCATCACCGCTAATGCCCATAAATCGCAACAGCGCTGTATGCAGCGTCACACCTGCATCAGGAAAAAGATTAAGCGTTGCCTCTTTCACTTCAGTCTGGTTGTTCATACCGCTAAACGAGAGATACACCTGCAAAGGTTCAGATGGATCTATTTCACCAGCAATAAGGCATGACTGCCCCACCGCAGAAGAAATTGCGAAAGTGGATCGGTCGTAAAAACCTACCACGGTATACGTGTGCTCTTGTGTATTGATAAGCCGCTCATCATAGATGCCCCCTTTCACTGAGGAATTGTAGGCATCCTCTCCGTGCAAAATCATTCCAGGCTCATAGGTAGTCGTGGTAACTTCGCCCTCCGAAGTAACCTCATACGCATGCGGAAGATCCATGGACTGTTCGGTAACCGTAAGATCTTCTTCGCCTTCAGGCATAATCAATTCGCGTTGTCCCACATTGAGCGTAATCGTGTCACCAATGGCCACGCCTTCTTTGCTCTTCCACGTTTCAAACAACAGAATTTCACCAGGTTGATCTGGCATTTCTCCTTCACATGGCGAAACCGATCCCATCGTTTGTAAGTCTCCCGAAAACGACAAAACCGTAGCATAGGGACCTAAGTATTCTTGCTGTTTATCACTTAAAGCAGCAAAACCAACCTCTTGCACGGTAGCAACACTTGTAACGTCAGAAGCCGATTGCGCCGCTTCAAGCTGCGCAGTTGCATTGGCATCCTCAAGAGTGGCGCGTGCCATCCACGTTCCCGTAAGCTGCTCTTCCGATTGATACATAAAGTGATTGAGCGAGGTAAAAGTACCTAAAACCGCCGTCAAAAGAGCAGCCGCAAGCGCAACACCAGCAATTGTTACCGCAGTTCGGACGCGATTAGCCCCAAGGGAGCGCCAGGTAAAATTGGCTATGGCACTCATGAGCGAATCCTCTCATCGCGCACAATACGCCCATCTTCAATTGCAATGATGCGGTCTGCTGCACGTGCAATGGTTTCGTCATGTGTGATCATAATGAGCGTTTGCCCAAAATCACGATTTGAATCCTGGAGCAACTGAGTGATCTCGTGGGAGTTGCGCGTATCAAGATTACCTGTTGGCTCATCAGCTAACACCACCGCAGGTGCGTTCATGAGCGCACGCCCAATGGCAACTCGCTGCTGCTGACCACCCGAAAGCTGACTAGGGAGATAGCCTTCTTTTCCGCGAAGGCCAAGCTTATCCAACAAGCCCTGGAGTCTATCCTGATTGATAGGGCGACCATCCAGTGCAACAGGAAGCGTCATGTTTTCAACAACATTGAGCACAGGCACAAGGTTGTAAAACTGGTATACCAGCCCTACTTCGCGACGGCGAAACACCGCAAGCGCTTCATCGCTGCGCGCGTATACATCCTGCCCATTGAGTAGAACTTTGCCCGACGTTGGCCTATCCACGCCGCCCATCAGATGCAAAAGCGTAGACTTACCCGAACCTGATGAACCAACAATGGCAACAAATTCACCCTCAGCAACCGAAAATGAAACATCGTCCAACGCGCGCGTGGCGGTGTCTCCTTTTCCGTATGTTTTACTGAGATGGCTGACCGTCAAGATGTCCATGCCAAAACCTTTCTCTTCTCTTTTAGGTCTGCCATGAGTATGACCGACGACGCTTAACAGGCCATAACGCGCACATTACGATTCTGTAATGGAGCGAAATACTAAACTATCATCTGCGGAAACGTAATTTCAAAACAAGCTCCGCCTACAACTTGATCGTTATAGGCGCGCACGGTTCCCCCCTGCGCAGAAATGAGCGAAAACGCCAATGAAAGGCCTACGCCAAACCCGGCATGGTCATGCGTTGCACGTTCTCCACGATAGAATCGCTCGAAGAGGTGCGGCAAATCCTGCGGCGCAATACCCTCTCCGCTATCGTGTACCGTGATTATTGTTGCCAGAGAATCAGCCTTCACTTCAAGATCAATAGTGCCACCAGCAGGGGTATGCTCCATGCAATTCTTGATTATGTTTTCAAGCGCCTCAGCACTCCACCGCACGTCTCCCTGATATGTTGCAAGGCTGTCTCCGCGAACCACCAGTTCAATATCGTGAATATCAAGCGAAGTAGCCAAAGGACTTACCGCACGCGCAATCATTGCCTGCACCTCTACGGGCTGCTGCACAATTTGAAGCGCTCCAGCATCCACCTTAGCCAGCTTTAGAAGCGTTGTAACCAGCCACGAAACGCGATCAATTTGCACCTCTAATTGCCTGAGAGCTCCCTTGCGCTCACGCTCGTCAGTGGCACTTTCAACTTGGGGAAGCATAAGCGTCATAGCCGTAAGTGGTGTACGTATTTGATGTGAGATATCTGCGAGCGCATCAGAAAGTGCGTTGCGCTCTTTGGTGAGCTGCTCGGAAATTCGCCTGAGCCTATCGACCATTTTCCCCAGCTCATTGGACAAAACAGCTATATCGCCTTCGTGACAATTAGTAAAACTCACACGCGAAGATCCGTGAAGCACCTCATCTATTTCAAGCGCAAGACGCGATACCTGTTGATGACGGTACAGCGAGACTGCCGCAAAAAAGCCCAGTGCACACATACCGCTTATCACACAACTTAAGCCAGCCTCAGGTGAAACCATATACCATGCGCCACCAGCGCATGCGCCCATGATAAGCGCCAGCGCTAAGCATTGCCGCACAAATGAATCCCAGGAACCCACTATGCCCCCTCATAATCTGACACGTATTGCAGTGTAAGCGCAAATCAGTGGCGTCGCGTGCACCTTGTACTGCACGCTCTTTTCGCTACAGAGCTCTTACGCTGCGCCTCTTACGCTAATCTTCGACATGTTATTCGATAACTTTATAACCCAGGCCGCGAACCGTCAAAATGATCTGAGGGTCAGCCGGATCTGTTTCAATTTTCTCTCGCAGGCGCTTGATGTAGACGTTGAGCGCATTATCCGAAACATATTCGCCCGCCGTATCCCATATAGCATCACGCAGGTGTTCACGCGTGATAAGTTGACCTTTACGCTGGAGAAAATAGAGCAGCAATTTATATTCAAGCGCGGAAAGATAAACCTCAATACCTGCTTTTGTAACCTGCGCCGATGCAGTATCCATCCGAAGGTCTGCTGCAGTAAATACGCATTCTGTTTGTCCTGCACGGCGAAGCGCAACACGCATACGAGAGAGCAATTCACGCGGACGAAACGGCTTGGATATATAATCCACTGCACCCATATCCAACCCAGCAACCGTGGAGTATTCATCATCTGAGGCGGTTAAAAAGACGACGGGCATGTCAGGCGCTACTTGCTTGGCAGCCGCACACACCGCAAAACCGGTTCCTTGTGCCAGCGTCACGTCCAGAAGAGCAATATCAAAAGTCTGTTCAGCAAGAAACTCACACGCATCTGATTGTGTGTCACACGAGACAACCGTATAGCCTTCACTTTGCAACAAGGAGGAAAGCGCATCCACAATAGCCATGTCATCTTCAACAAGCAGTACGCGCATGAAAATCCTCTCTGTTAGCATGCCTTGCATTCCTGTGGCACGAAGCCGCATTTCATCATTCGTCATCATACCTGCATTTTAAATATGCGACGACACTTCTCAGAGAATATTAAGATTTGTCTGCTCCGTACACTAGCGCTCTACCAGGCGCCTTTGCCCACCGCGCCCTGCATGATTACGTCTATGAGACTCTGCCGATCCGACACACCAATCTTGCGGTAAATACTTGAAGTATGATGCTTAACCGTACTCTCAGCTATGCAAAGATCGCCCGCAATATAGGGCACACTGCGACCCGCCGCAAGCAACGAAAGTACTTCAGTCTCACGCGGTGTCAAACCGCATGCTTGCGCAACAGTTTCAACGTGCACGGCTGCATCCGCACTCACGTTGCTTGTCGGCTTCGCCCGATACAACTTCAATAAATCTGCTGCCGTAAAGACAAATGACCCAATAAAGGCAATCGCAATGCAGAACAAAAGCAGTATGTTAATAAAGAGCTCCGCACTAAAGACAGAGCTCAACTCCAGCACACCAACAAGCGCAAGCGCACAGGTTGTCCCAGTTCGCATGGCTAAAAGCGTAAAGCCAAAGCACACGGCAACCGGTTTTCGTGTGCGAAACGCATAATCGGTTGAAACAAGCATGACAAGCATGTCAACGCAAAAAACTGCTGACAACGTCAGGCCATTGCCAATAAACATCGCGCCAAAAGGCAAAACCACCATGAGGACCAATCCCGCAATGTAGAGCGGCACAATTGGTTTATAAAATGCAATTGATGCCGTTGCTGGCTGTTTTACACACAAATAGACAAGGATTGCCACCAAAACCACCGCAGCTACAATTTGCGAAAGATGCAGCATTTCTTCGTTGAAGCTCACCACCTTAAGCGCGCACTGCACAAACCCGTGCATAAGCCCTATTGCACCAGCGGCCACAATAACTCTCCAGGCGGAAATGGTCTCAGTAAGATATTCAACTTGCGAAGCTAAACGCCGCTCTTCGTGTCTGGCCTGATACAGTGCCACCACTGATGCCACCGGCAGCAGACACGAAATAATCGACGCTACAAAACCTGGTAATACCGTTATTGCTACATACAACACAAAGGCAAACGTATATGAGGCTATAAGGCATGTCCCGACACGACCCGATGCCCATGTTGACCACAGTTCGCCCCACATAATGAGCAACAATGCATTACCGAGTGAAAACGTAAGCGAACTCAGATAAAACAACGCCGCAATGACGCCGGTGCCATTCATTGGAAAAAGACTCAAACCAATTGAGCCAAATGCTGCACATAATCCCACCGCAATATAGCTTGCTCGGTGCGTACTAAACGTGCCGAACTTCATACCGATAAGCGCTACCGCCAAATACCCTACCGTCGTAAAAACCGTAATAGCGAAAATCGGATTGGCTATGGGTGCTATGGGCGGCTGCTGCAAAATAATGACGTCGGTATTCATGGCAAGCAACCACCATGCCTGCCAGAAGCTAAAACCAATGAGATGGAAATATGTATGAGAATGCGTTGGCGCATTTAACTCACGCGTGGTCATGATTCCCTCCTGATCCGCCCCGCCTTAGCGTATGCCCTAGCCTATCAAATTTTCGCAAAATACGAGGTACAACCATATGGCACCTTTCGTACTATTTTGGTTTTTCGGACGAAAATGGAACTTTTCAGCGGGTGTTTGCAACACGGTTTTTTCGCAAGATGAAAGCACAGACGCACAGGGGGCGTCTGATAACACGACACCATCGAGGAAGGGAGATCGTATGTCAGGAAATCTTTCACGTCGCGGCTTTTTATCGGGCGCCGCTGCAACAAGCGCACTTGCTGCAATTGGTGCCATGACCGCATGTTCACCAAGCGCTTCAGAAGGACAAAACACCGCATCAAGTGCGAGCACCTCTGATAATCTTGCCACCACAGGCACGAGCAACACACAATGGTCATGGGATACACCACCTGAGCCGGTAGCTGATGATCAAATTGTTGAGACGGTTGAATCTGACATCGTAGTTATTGGCGCAGGCCTTTCAGGTGTTTCTGCTGCTTGCCGTGCAACCGAGTTGGGCGCATCGGTAACCGTTCTTGAGAAGATGAACATCCCGTCATCTCGCGGTGGACACTTCGCTGCTTATATGACCAAAGCCATGGAAGACATGGGAATTGAGCAAGATCCCAAATCTGCCATTGCTGCCGACTGGCAAAGCCTGTGCGGCAATCGCATCAATCACGACCTGGTTCGCCTGTTCCTTGAGCGCTCAGGTGAGGTATTGGATTGGATGGTTGAGCAAAGTGACGGCGAGTGCACGTTGCTACCCATGGGTGCGCGTTACCTGGGCAATCCCTATGAGCATCTTGGCACGCATTTAGCGGTGGGCGAATGGGAAGACAACACCGACAACCAAACTGCACCGATGTATGTGCTGTATCACAAATCAGTTGAAAACGGTGCCGACTATCGTTTTGAATGCCCGGCTGAACAGCTGGTAAAAGAGGGTGATCGCGTCACAGCTGTTATCGCCAAAGATGCTGATGGCTACAAGAAATTCGTGGGCACCAAAGGCATTATTTTGGCAACAGGCGACATTTCTGGTGATGAAGAGATGCTTCGCGCTTACGGCGACGAGCTGGCGCTGAAACCGCGCACGAACATGTACACCCCTGCTGGTGCCAACACCGGCGACGGCCAGAAGATGGGCATGTGGGTTGGCGGTCGCATGCAAGAGGGCGCAGCTCCGACCATGATCCACCTGATTGCGTACACCCAGTTCGCAGGTCCTTTCTTGCACGTCAATAGCCAGGGCAAGCGCTTCATGAACGAGGACAGCTGGATTCAGGCGAAATCTATCAATATCCTCAACCAGCCGGGCGACGACCAATTCGCTTGGTCAATCTTCGACGCAAACTGGAAGCGCGACATCAAGGATTCATACCAATATGGCGGCGGCCAGTTCTGGGATACACTTGCTCGCGTCTATGGCGAAGAATCTGATCCCGACACCTGCATCATCCCCGCTGTTTCTGTCTCAAGTGTTGTTCAAACCGCAGTTGAAGGTGGCAAAGACGCATTTGAGTGCGACACCATCGAAGAGCTGGCAAAAGCTATGGGTGTGGATGCCGATGTACTGCAAGCTGAGATTGATGAGTACAACCAAGCATGCGAAAGCGGCGAAGATACCAAGTTCTACAAGCGCGCCGAGCTGCTCTACCCGATCAAGGAGGGCCCCTTCACTGCAGTTCGTTTTGGACCGGCAACGCTGGCTGTCCTTTCTGGCCTGGTTGTAAACGGCAACCTGCAAGTACTTGACGAGAATGACGAGCCTATCGAAGGTCTCTGGGCTGTAGGCAATGCTTCAGGTGGTCGCTATGCTGTTGACTATCCGGTATTCATCAACGGCAACTCGCATGGTTCAGCATTGACCTGGGGCTATGTTGCTGCCGAGAACATTGTTAACGCATAAACACTCCTGATAAGTTACGCGCTCCCTCCTACAAGAAGCTGCATCCATCTGGGTGCAGCTTCTTTGCTTGCAGCGTTTGCACCCCCCCCAAAATCTCCTTCGCGAACTTTGCCTGCGCTTGGTTCTATGCAAGGTTGAGCGCATACACTTGACCTGCGCCATAAAGCTTGCCGAAGATATATTTGTTGGACGCGGCTTCGTCGGTGGTGTAAATCAGACCATCGTGACCCTCAATGCCCTCAGACATTGGCGGAGCATCAAGCTCCTCAACTAGGCTGCGCGAGTCAAGCGCATACAGCGGTACGTCCTGACCATCAGCTCTAAACGTGCCATCTTGCACCACTTTGTTGAGATCGTAGACACTCAACGTGGAAGTTGCCAAACCGTACGAACACGACAACACCATCTTGCCATCAGGTGTCTGCGCGGTGCCTTGCACCTTATCGCGAATCGAGTACACACATGCCGCCTGCGTCGCAAACCCATAAGACGCTGATTCGTCAGCAGGATAGGCATAAATGATTGCAGGATTTTTCGAACCATCTGGCGTTGTGATTCTATGCTCATCAGGCGTTTCGTATTTCTCAGGATAGTAGAAATTCCCGACATACAACGTTTTGCTCTCTATGTTCATAAACGAGGGCGTGAATTCTAAATCAACCTCATCTATCACTTGCACATGCGCACCATCTTCGGCTGCCGCCACATCGGTAGCGCTCATTACAAGATATCCGCCTTCGCGCGTCAAAAACACGTAATCCGCCGTTGATGTCACGCCCGATCCATGACCGTCATACACTGTTCCATCAGGCAAATCAACATAAATCCGCGACACCTCTCCGTCTGATGCACGCTTATACAAAGGCGAAGGCGAATCTTTTGAGACGTATCCGCTAAACAACCAACTATCCGACTCATCAAGATAGTCCAGGTCTTGCGGGATAAACCCTTCGTTAATGCCGGGAATTTGAAATTGCGGCTGAGCTGCATCATAAAACGTCGAATACGTGGCGCGAACAAACACGTTGACACCCACAACCAAGCACAGCAGAAGCGCCACCAAAACGCCACACGCAATCCCGACTATCTTTGCCGCTCTATGCTTGCGCGATTTGTCCTTGTGAGGCTTGTTTTCCTTATCAGTCTTGAGCGTATTGTTAATAGGTTTTTGCATAAGAGCCCTTGCCTTATAGTTACACATCTTATGTTCAAGCTTCAGTATAGGTACGAAAAAATCGTGCGCTTGTTGGCTCTTAGTTTGGTTATGTAACTGTTTGCATCTCGTGAAACAGCTTAGGGTCAGCATGATGTAAAAACATAAGCGTCCGCTCAGTGACCCTGCGGCAATGCGCGGCTCTGGAGAATACGCACCATAAAGCAATGCACAAAAATCGGGTGCCGCTTGTGCGACACCCGATTCCTTAATCAATCTTTTCTGCTCCTACATGCTACGTTAAAGCAAACTCAGAACTCTCGGTTGAGTTACCTTATGCAAGCTCAGCCTCTTCGTCCTCGCGACGCTTCTTACGACGATAAGCAACAAGCGCAACCACTCCTGCTACCATCGCTACCAAGCCCAACATCAGCTTCAACGTCCACAGCGGGTCACCTGTCTTGGGCAGCATCTTCAGCAACAGCTGCGTCGGAACATCCGGCGTGGGCTCTTCTGGCTCATCAACCGTCGGCGGAACCGGCACTGGATCAGGATCATCAGGCGTCGGTTCTTCCGGCACGATTGGATCGGGCTCATCAGGGTCAGGATATGCCAGACCCAAGTCAACAGCACGACCCTCATCGCGCGTCCAATTTTGCGGTGCGCTGATGGAGAATACCTGGCCATACGCATTCGGCTCTTTGCCGCGAACCAGACATGCATCCATTGCGTGGGTTACACCGTATGCTTCAGGCGTGATCTCGCCCATTACATTCAAGTGAGCCCAGTCGTTGTCAAGGTTGTCATCAGTGCCAACCGAAATCGGCACATAGTACGTTCCGTCAGGCTTATCCATGCGGATGCGATAACGGTATGCATGACCCTCATCATCAGCCAACGGCAAACCAGTAAAGCTGTAGTCGCCCAAAAGTCCTGACGTAGTTGATGCAACCTCTACCCACTCGCCCGTGTGCAGAATGCCGTCGTCTTCCAAGCGCTCAAGCGGAGGCTCGGGCTCTTCAGGCTCAACAGGCTCTTCAGGCTCACCGGGTTCACCGGGCTCTTCCGGATCAGTCGGCTCACCAGGAACCTCAGGATCAACAGGCGTTGAAGGTTCGGTGTCCTCACCCGGGTTGGTGCCCTCAACATCTGCCTCTGCGTGTGTTGCAAGACCAGCCTCGTCATCGCCGGTGCCTTCGCCTTCGTCACCTTCGCCCTCAGCAGGGTTATCCGGATCAGCAGGATCCGTGGGTTCGCTAGGATCGGTCGGATCGGTCGGCTCAGTCGGGTTGTCCGGATCAATCGGATCGGTGCCTTCATCGCCCCCGTCCGGATTATCAGGATTATCCGGGTTATCCGGATCCTCAGGCTCTGTTGGCTCTTCCGGCTCCTCCGGTTCCTCAACTGGAGCATTCGGATCAATGCGCACTGCTTTCTCAAGCGGCTCGCCATCGTTATCCAAATTGCTACCAAATGCACCATCAGTTAATGTCCAGCCAAGCCACTGCAAAGCTTCCAAGTCCTCGGTGACGCTTTGACGCTCAAGGCGAATCTTCATGCCTGGCAACAAAGCTTCTTCCTCATCCTGCAAGCCATTCTTGTTCTGGTCATTCCAGACGTGACCATCTATTGCCATAGCCTGCTCGGGAACTAAGCCCGCATCATTATCGTCACTTGAAACCAGACCAGCCAGCGACCACGTCTTGCCACCAGGACCATTCGGTACCAATACCTTCTCGTCCTCGTCAGGCTGTGCCACCGTGGTCAGCACGATCAAGCCATTCGTTGGGCTGTCAGGTGCTACGCGTGTTGTCTCTTCGTTGAGGTCGGAGTCAACCGTAACATCGCTACCAACGTTTTGCTTGGTCACACTATAGCCGCTCGGCAGCGACGGAATATTCACGCGATAGCCGTACACCACAATGCGTTCGGTGCCGTCTTCCTCGGTAATCTTCTTAGTTGCCTCCAAGTTATCAAAGCTATACGTACCATCTGCATTAGTAAGAATGCTTACCGGCACAACGCGCATATCAGGCACCGGCTCGGTTGGCGTGTCAGGATCAACCGGTTCGTCAGGATTATCCGAGTCGTCTTCGCCACCCTCGTCACCTTCGTCACCTTCATTGCCTTCGTTGCCTTCGTCGCCTTCGCCCTCAGCAGGGTTATCCGGATCAGCAGGATCCGTGGGTTCGCTAGGATCGGTCGGGTCAGTGCCCTCGCCACCTTCAGTGTCACCTTCAGCAAATGCCACGATCTCACCATCGCCAGCATCGCCCTCGGTTCCGTCACCCTCAGTGCCTTCGCCCTCGGCGTCGCCACCTTCGGTGCCTTCGCCCTCGGTTCCGTCACCCTCAGAAGGATTGTCCGGATCACTTGGGTCAACTGGCTCACTCGGGTCCGACGGATCGGTTGGCTCACTTGGCTCAGTAGGATCACTTGGCTCGCTCGGATCTGAAGGATCTTCAGGATCAGTCGGCTCGCCTGGCTTCGGCTCAATGGGCTCTTCAACAACAAATGCGTCGTCATAAACCCACGTACCCGTACCAGTCGGTTTGCCGTTCTCATCCAACTCGCCGTCGAACCAGTAACGTGTCAGCTCAACCTTCACGCCACCAATGCCAGCTTCGTTTGCACCCTCAATACCATCGCGATCGTTGTCACTCCACACGCGACCCGCAATATGCGTTCCCGGAGGCAACCTAAATCCAGCGTCGCCACCACGCTCTTCAAAGGCCGGACCGATCGGGTCATAGGTAATGCCACCCAAGGTCACTTCGTACAGTGAATGATGCGTCTCATGCTTCTCGCGCGCCAAGATGACAAATCCATCATCACGCAAGGTGTTGTTGAACGTATCTTTATATTGCTCTCCAAGAGCAAACTCTACGCCATTATCATCCTCGCTGACCAAGTCAGAGTCGGTGCGAATTGTGGCCAAATGCGTATGATGCTTGGTTACAACTGCACCCACCGGCGAATCAAGCAAGCGAACGCGATACGCCACGATGCTGTAATCGTCCACACCAACCTGTACATAGCCAGGTAGATCAGTAAACCTATAAATACCATCGGCATTCGACTTCACGATCATCGATGAAGGCTCAACACCCTCATCAGGCGTTTGACCACTGCCGAAATCAAGGTTTTGGACCCACTGGCCATCAATGAGATGGTATTGCGTCAGCGCTACGCGAAGACCCGCAATACCCTTCTCCTTGCCGCGAGGATCAGGTATTACCTCACCCTTCTCGTCAAGCGAAGTTACATGCTCACGAATACCGTCATAGTCAGCGTCGTTCCAGATCACACCAACAATGTCCGAATTATGGAACGGTCCAAAGCCCGCATGCATACGGATCTCATCGGCACTCTCTGTCACGTCAAAGCCGCGAATTGAATACTGGCTTGGCGTATCCTTGTCGGCTATGCCTGCCAAAATAATGCGACCATCCAACGTGCGAATACCATTGGTGCCTACCGAATTCTCTACCGACCAACGAACGGCATGGTCGCCATTGGTGTAAAGACCCTTCGGATTGGTGGACATACGAAGCACCTTCGAGTTGACGCCATCAGCATCAGCCTCAGGATTATCCGGATCGGTCTGCTCGTATTGAGTCGGCGGAACATTGCCTACGCCACCATTAGCCTCATCATGAACAACCTCAATGGTATAACCCGCCAAACATGTAATGTTTACGTCGGTAGCGCCACGTACAACCGCGGGCTCAATGCGCTCGTAATAACCGTTTTCGTCGGTCATTACTTCGTCAGAACCGCCGCGTACCCATGCGCCATCTTCGTAGAACCAACGCTGGATGCGAACCTTAACGTTAGCTAAGCCATCTTCGCCTTCATCCATGATGCCGTCATAGTCATCATCGCGCCAGACATAACCACCCAAGCGAGCGGTCGGCGGCTCAAGTGCACCACCGTCGTTCCATGCACGATCATTGCCTGCACCTAAGTCATATTCATAATTTAGTGCTGCGGCATGACCCATGATGGCCTTTGCTTTGTTCGTTGCCATATTCAAACGCTGACCCATTGTTGAGCCGGTCTGATTCGGGTTATTCGACGGTGCATACTCCACTATGTTCGCATTGAACGAACTCTTTGTAGCTCCATCCAACAGCACGTCATATTCGCGACCCTCATCAACGTTCATGAGGTATGCGTCAACGTAACGAAGGTCAGAGTCATCTTTCCACTCGGTACCTTGCTGGTATTTCGCAATCAGGTAGGTACGGCGAATGTCATCACTTGACGTAATGCGTACACGATAGGCGTACACAATTGACTCACCTGTTGCTTCATCAATTGCTTGCGAAGGCAGGTCGTCGAAACGATATACACCGTTAACCCAGATGCCATCAGCATTGTTGTCCTGATGCGTTTCTTGGCTGTGGCCTGCAGCGTCACTGCCGATACCCTTTTGCGGGTTCTGCTTGTAAGCCTCCCACGGATCAGCCGGATCGGTTGCCGGATCATAATCTGGGTCATTCGTCCAATCCGTGTACCAATTGGGGTCATGCTTCCAGCCGTCGCCATCGCCATCTTCGTCGTTGGGGTCGGGCACATAACGCTCAAGGGTGACACGCAAGCCATTGATACCCAGCTCCGGAGCAATAGGTTTGCCGTCTTCATCCTTGTCCTGGATACCATCATTATTAACGTCGTTCCAAATGACACCTACGATACTATTGCGCGGAGGCGGCAGCTGACCAGCATCGCCACCAGCTACGACAGCGTTGCCTTTGGCATCGCGATTGCGAACCGTGAGCCAATCATAGGTAACCATAGCACCCGTTGCATCTGTAGGCATTGCCTGCGGCCCAGGCACATCTACCTGAGATGCTTGATCAGCACGAACGGTCTTAGCCTTGGCTGCCAAGATAATCTGACCATCAATAGGACGATTTACTCCTGCTTTACCAACATAGTCAGCATTTACCAAAGCAAGCGTATCGTTATCTAATACGTCAGAGTCAATAGCAAGTGATGCCTCAACGCCATCTTCGCCCGTCACATGGCTGCGTGTTAAGAGCCAATGTACGTCCTCATCTGCACCCGTATCAGCCGCACGATCAACGTGAATGTTCGCCAAGCGCACGCGATATGCTGCCAGATATTGAGCGCCCTCATCAGAGGTATAAGCGGTCGGCAAGTTCTTGAAGCTATAGGCACCATCCTCATCAGTTAGTACGCCAATCTCACCTGGAACCAGCAGCGGATCTACTTCACTGCCATCTCCAGAAATATAACTATCAGGTACTTTACCCGTCGTGCGAAGGTCCGCACCGAAGTTCGTATTTTGGAACCAATGGCTGCCATCAGTGTTTATTTCAGCTGGGTTGAAATACCACTGCGTCATGATCACGCACTCGCCTGGCATACCCGGCTCGCTGGCGGCCCAACCCTCAGTTGTTTCGCCCGACTCTTCATCGGTCACTTCTTCAGTTGCTTGCAAGCCATCATAGTTAGCGTCATGCCACACACGACCGGTAACTTCAGCCTCAGGAACCTCAACCAAGCCAGCATCCCACATCTCATAACGCTGAGCGTTGTTGAGGTCGTAGGTATAACTTACTGCCGGCGAGATCTTGATAGTCTTCAGGTCATTTGCTTGCGAATCTTCAGTTGCCGGACCTGCCAAGACAATCATGGAGTTCGGACCAATGCCAGTATCCAGATCGGCTTTCAAGCCAGCGTTGGACTCATTGAAGTAGTGCGTAAACTCGGTTTCACCTGGCGTCACCGTAGACGGACCCGCCAATTCAGTTGAGCGAAGATCAGAGTCATTTTCGTCATCTTCGCCATCTGCATCATAGGCGGAATTGCGCAGGGTTGTTCCCCACGTGGTAGTCAAGCCCGCTAAGGTCTTGCGGTCAATACGCAAGCGATAACCCGCTACAAACTTCTCTTTGTCTTCATCCAGCTTATTCGGGTCAGGATCCAATGGGTCAGGCACGTAGGTACGTAAGCCCTTGAACACATACTGACCAGCGTTGTTGGTGGTTTGCGTCAGGTACTCTTGGTTCGGTACCAACTGCCAAGCACCCGAGGTGCCAGCTTTCGGATTCCACCAATATTGCTCCAAGGTAACCGTAACACCTTCAATACCCGGCTCAAGCAAGTCTTGTACACCGTTGTAGTTCAAGTCGTTCCAGACATAGTTGCCCAGATAGCCCTTCGTGCCATCAACGTAGCCAAGTGCCAGCTTGCGATATACCTTGTAGCCGCGCCATTCTTCGCCCTGCTCGTATACAGCATGTCCGTCTTCATCAACGGGCACAACCGCCTCGAACGGATACGTTTCGCCAATGCCGCCTGCACTGCGCAAGTCGTTATCCCACACGCCCGTGTCGGTTGCAGGACCAGCAAGCGGGTCTTTCGACCACAGGTATGGCGTCGGCTTAATCAGACGCGTGCCAACAGCGTCAACGCACCTAATCAAGTAGGTATAGCCCGGACGCAAGCGGAACTTGAATTCGCCACTTTCATCCGTCAGCGTCTCAGCCACATCACCATTGGCATCCATGATAGGAGCATCCGAAATAGTTCCCGTAATGGGATCATACTGATAGACGCTCACGCGCATGTTCGCCAAACGCTGCTCTCTTTGCGTTGTTGGAGCAGTACCCGTATTTGACGGGTCAGACTGATAATCCAGGTAGCCGTCAATCAACTCAGGATCAATCTCGGCATACTCGTTGGTCACCGGATCGCGCTGGTCATAGCGGTCGTCGCGATAAACAACGCCAGCATAGGTGATCGGACGAGAAATACCCACATCGTAGCTTGTTGCACGTGCGTCATAGATCTCATGGGTCGGATCAGGATTGCTGAACGGATCCTCGGTCTTCTTGAAGTATTCAGCATCATAGTTGACTGCTTTAACATCAATCGGATTCGTGGTGACAGCTACCAGAGCCGTCTCGTCTACATCAGGTGTAGCAGGATCATCATCAACGTAGGTGATCTCCATCGGGTTGCGCGCATCGTCTGGACCAATTGACTTGGTCGTAACTGAGTAGTTTGCATATGCCTTCGGGAAGGTAAAGCGCAACTTATACTGACCTGGCAACAGGTTAGATAAGATCCAATAACCCTTATTGTCGAAGTAGTCAGACTCAGTCACATACGTAGCCGGAGCACCCGCGTCAGCGTTAATGTAGCCGCCAGCCGCATTCAACACCGGCTCGCCTGTGCGATCGTCGCACAGTACCCAACGAGACTCGCCCGCTGCATTGATGTTTTCCATATAGCGAACCACTTGGCCGTCACGGTTACATGGCAAGCCATATGCATTGAGCAACTCAACAGTAACGCCGTTTACACCCGGATCATCCGGCACGCCGTCAAAGTCAAGATCCCTGAACAGGTCACTGGTTACATTGCCATCACCATACAGACCCGTCCATTCGCCCGTTGTCTTATCAATGGTCTTATCCGTTGACAAGATGAAGCGTCCATTGTCTGCCTTATGGTAGGTGGTTTCACGACCAAGTGCGTCTTTCACCACCGGACCGTCGGTTTCGTTTTGCAACATATCCCAGTTGTAGTCAATCCAGACATAGTCGCCCAGGTAACCACGCTCGTCAGGTGCATCAATAAAGGCACCTGCTTGCTTGTTCTCTTGCATACGAGCACCCGCGTCGTTTGCCGCCGAGTTGCCCGCAGTATTAATACGCTGCAAGAAGCTGTTCCACTGCGATACGCTTGCCAAACGTGCTGCCAATTCTTCGTTATTTGACTCTTCTTCCAAGTTCATGTCGAAGTTAGCATCACCAGTTGTCGTGCCCAAATACTTCGGCAGGTTCAACGGAGCATGCAAGTCATAGGTCAGACGAATGTAGCCTTGGCAGGGCAGGATGATGGAATCTTTTTCAACCTGTGCCCAAATGCCACGGATAGACTTCTTGAGTTTTTCGCCCTCATCTGGGTGTGCTGCAACATAGGTCTTCAATTCGTTCAAACGAACGAAGTTATCTTGATACAGCAACGCCGGATTAGACCTACGCTCGTTCATCCACGTGGTCTTCTCGTCGTCACGACCCTTGTTATACATGGTCGGCATCTCAGACTCAGGCAGCGGGATGAACTTATCGTTTGATACCTTCTTGATAGGTCCAACCCAAATAGTTGCCTCATCAGCAGCCAGAACACGACCGCCCGGGTTCTTTGCATCTTGCGGATCCATCGTCGTAAGCTTGATGGAATCAAGATCATTAATCCAACCATTCCAACGCGAATCACGCGGGATACCAATTTGGTTATCTTCGCTATCCACACTGTTGAAGTACACCTGGGTGTCGCCCTCATGCGGAAGCATATCCAAAAGTACGGTATGGACATAGTTCTTCGCTACCAACTGGCTTGCGCCGGGGTTGTCGGCTTGAGCCATGTAGGTGTAGTTCGTACCCTCAGGAACCGCAACCGGACCATTGACGTTACGCGTGTACATCGTGTTGATGATCGATGAGGAGTACTTGGATTGGTCTTGCGTAATATTTGACGCAAAGCCTGCAGCTTCCAACTCTTCCTTGAGCATCATTTGATTCGTATTACTGTCAAGGTTAGCGTCACGTTCGTCCAAAACGAAGCTGATCTTGTCATTGCCTTGGATAACCGGAACATAGGGGTCATAGTTACCCGACTTGTGAATATAACCCGTTGACGTCATCAATGACTGCCCAATTGATGAACTTGCATCAGAACGAATTGGCATCATGAGCTCAATAACAATGGCTTGTCCCATACCAAGCGATCCGCGCATTGCGTGGCCTTCTTCGTCCTCGATACCTGTGAACTGCCAGTTCATGAACTTACGATTCATGCCAGAGTTAACGTCACCAAGCTTATCTTGGGTTGTCAGACTTCCACCAACCTTCGGGTCGGTCAGCAACAACTCGTGGTTATTCAAGATTTGCGTAGTCTGGAACGTCGCATCTTGCTGCTCAATATGGTAGGTCCACATGGGCTTCACGTGGTTGATCGGCGTTGCATAACCGCCATCAGCAACCGTCCAGTAACCCAAAGGCTCGCCCGTATCAGGGTCATACATCGGGTTGCCATTTTCGTCCAAATCAGGCACAAATTCTTGAATGGCTTCGTTCTTGTAATTGATATTCAGTTCGCAGTCAGTTGATTGCGATTGCGAATATGGAATGTATTGGAAGTCCTTCGGAGACAGGGTTGCTGCAGCACCGAATCCTTCAATGAACGGGAAGATCATTGAGATGTCGGGGTTAGAGCAGTAGTCCGTAAAGTCTGTTGGCATGCCAAGAGACTTGAGCTGATCACCGCTCAAGTTGGTCAACGTAATGGAGTAGCGCATCATACGTGACGTTGCTACGTCAATAGAAGGCTTGCCAACAACCCACTCAAATGACGTTGCAGAATTGCCCGTGAAGTACGCTTGCTCCATGTTGATACGCAGCGTCGGATACTCCGCGTCACGATAGAAGCCTGCACGCGAGCGCTGCGGCTCGGCGAACTTCGTATCGTCATAGCGAAGCGATACCGTTGCATAGTGGTTCATATGTGCAGCAGCATTTGCCGCAACTGCCCTGGTTGTTGAACCATCTTTCAAAAGCGGCGAGGTGATACCCAGATCGCGCGCGGTATTGAAGTCTTCAAGCGTACGTGAATGGATGAGTACGCCCGCTGCATTGTCCGTTAATGTTTCAGGCATAACCGTCTTAGCAATTGTTACATGGTTGCCCTTTTCATCATAGACATAGCGGCCGTTTTCGTCCTTATCCCACTCCCAACCAGTATTGAACTGATCAGGATCAACCTCGTATGCCTCTTGCTTGCCTGCCGTAGCAGCACGCGTCTCGGCGGTGCTTGCATCATAAGGCATAGCATCCACGTCAAGACGGAAGCCAGTAGGAATAGGCGTATCATATGCAGCTTTGTCATTTGCCAAGGCATCCCAACCAGTCAAACCTGGTTCAACCGCTTTCACTACCCAGCGAATCTGACGAATATCGTTATAGCCTGACAGATAAATGTTAGATACATCAATCACCGCGTTGGTCTTATCAGATACTGCATAGCCATCTTGGCTACCAACAATGCGCCATGTACCCGTGGTGCCATCAGCGGTGTTGAAGTCAAGCGTGTCATCTTCGCCGAAGTAGTAATCACGATCAGCATCCGAACCGGGCAATGCATAGTTTTCAAACTCTTGGAGCTCAGCACCATTTTGTTCGTGGTAAACACTTGTACGGCTCGTTGGCGTGCAGTCAACCACGCGCGCCATGACAAAGACACGAAGCTTCGTCTCATCTTCAGCCTTATCATTTGTTGGCGTTGCACCCGGTGCCTTGCGAGCACCCTCAGTGGATGCATCGCATGGGTTGCCTTCAGCATCTACGTAGTCAGACCACGTGGCACCCGGAATCTCCCAGACACCTGAGTTAATGCGGTCAACATAAGGACGCGTGCGAATAACCGGCGTGTTCTGATCATTGAACGGTGCGTCATATACACTGCCTTCTGCTGTTGCCCAATATGGTACTTGCCAATCAACCATAAAGCTGTTGACTGCTGCACCGGTATTGATTGCCTGGGTGACATAGAACTGATTCTCGCCACCTTGGTGCGAGTCATCAGCCAATGCCACGCCGAAGTCATCACTAAAGAGGACGCGGCGCTGTGCTGCGGTATCAGCACGAACAGAAGCGTTGGGACGACGTACCTTGAAGTAGCCTGTTTCAGCATATTCGAAGACATCAGTAAGATTACCGTCAAGGTCAAAGTCTTTCTCAGGAATGATCTCGCCTGTTGATGAATTAACGCTTGAAGGACCGTCCAGTACTTTGTTAGCTAAAACAAAGCGTGAAATATCCTGGCTGACGAAGTTGTACAGCGGGCTGGTAGGACCTGCGGCAGCATTACGCGTTGGCTTCGACACTTCGCGACGCGTTACGTTGCCAGCTGCATCAGTGTCTTCATACACGTGCGTCCAGCCTTTGCCCGTCCACTGATCCGGACGCTCAGCAACCGGACAATCAGGGTCAAGCCACGCCATCTTCATGTCGTGCAGCGTCAAATATGCCTGGGAGGTACCACCATCCCACGTGCGAATCTGCTTGAGCGCTTCTTCGTAATTGGTCTTTGCGTCATCAAGAGCGCTGTCTTCAGAGCCCAAGTTGTCAATACGCGTCTTAATCTTAACAGTCATGACATCGCCAACGCCAAAGTAGCCGTCACAACGAACACCTTCCCAGAACGCCTCAATCATAGAGTCATAGCGCTCAAACTCTTCGTCTGTTGCGTCGTCAGGCGGTGCAATCTCAATGACAACCACTTCGCCTTCATGCGACTTGCTCTTCAAAGCCGCACCTGCTGGCACAACATCCAGCGGATCATCAGCATCGGGCTTACCATAGTCGCCGTCAGTAAAGTTATTTGCTGAATAATCAGGTTGCGTTAAGAAGTTCACTGTCCAACCTTGCTCAATAAGCTCTTTTGGCGTGAACGTTTCTTTAATAGGCGTTGTCGAACCACGCGGCGTGTGTGTCCACTCTACAAGGAACTGATAATCGTCGCCCACATAATCGTCGCAATTCTCTGTGGTGAGCGGCTGATCATTATAGAACGTTACCTGCTTGGGCAAATGCAATGCATATACCTGGCGGGCATGCTTTACCGAACCTGCACGCGCAACAACATTCATGCCGTTGTAGTAACCAGCAGGGTTGGTGGAAGTTGGCGCTTTAACATTGTAGATAGACGATGCGAACCAAACAGCATCACCATACTCCAAGCTCTTGCTTGCAGCACCCGTCTTACCACCATCATTGTCCAGTACCTGATATGAATACGTGCCATTAGAGTTCTTAACGCGCGTAGCACCCGTACCCGTAGCCGTAGGCTGCGAGCCATTGTCTCCTTGACCTATTTCTACCTCATAACCCGAGATAACGTTGGGGTACTTCGTACGCAGCTTCAACGTGGAAACTACACCACCGTCAACACGGCTTGCCGTTTCACCCGTATCGTTGCGGGCGAATTTCTCAACGGTGCGTACCGCATTATTCTCATTGAGGCCATATGTTGATTGAGCGGTCAACGCCAGACTGGGGCGGAAGCGATAGTCTTCCACATTAAGACCTGCGTTGAACAGCGTATTATTCACATCGTCAAGACCGCCATCGGTTTCACTATAACGACGCTGATAACCAGGCAACCAGTTGTTCTGAACACGATCCATGGTTGCAGTACCGTCATCAATATAGTCATACGGAATCACGCCTGCCATATAGAAGGTATGACCCTCACGTTGCCATTGAGCAATTTGATCGTAGCTTGATGTGATGTGCTCGTTGGTATTCCAGTACTCAGAATAGCCCGAACGATAGGTTGCAAGGTAGGTCTTGCGTGCATCTAAACGTTGGTCGTCGGCAGCGCCGCCAATGTGACGGTACGCCGCACGTGAACCAACGGTGTAAGGATTGTTTGCAATCTGGTCGTCAGTAATATATTGGAAGCCACCCATCTTAGACGAAACAAAGGTACGAATGTTTTCGTACGAACGTGTCGTTTCAAGACGATTTCCTTCGTTGTCGTTCTGACGGCTTTCACCCAATGACATGATTTCAAGCTTAAACGTATCCATCTCATTTGTGCGGATGCGCTGCTCGTTTGCCACATCACCATTGGTATAGGTGCCATTAGCTGTGAAGCGAACCACGAAGCGATAATCCGTATCACCACTTTCAGCGGTTACCTTCTCATAGGTGACAGTTGCATCGAAGTCAGCCGTCTTTTGCGTATCGGACTCATTGTGAGCATCCGAGAGCTTTTCGCGTGATGACGCCTTCGCGTCGTCAGCATAAACGACATTCCAGTCAGCAACATCCATAGCCTGCTCAACATCAGGCTTCATATCATAAGGTTTACCTGTTGCATGATGTACCGGCACAATGTTTTCTGGGAGAACCACCGTAACCGTAGGCATCACAAGTGTACCCATTGAACCACCGTTGATGGCATAGGTGTGATTGTGGATCTCGTTATAACCCCATGAATTGTAATCGTTGCGGTTGATGTGGTTGACATCAAGTGCCAGGTCATTCCACCAATAACGATTCTCAATATGAACGTTGAGTTGACGCCTATCACCTTCAGACTCAAGGTAGTACGAAGACGCGTCTTCGCTCACACCATCAGCACCAATTGAATTCCACACGCGTACAAACGGAGTACGTTGTTGTGCACGTGTACCAGTTTGTGCGTAGATGGCGCCACCATCTGCGGTCGTGGAACCTTCACCCTTATAAGCCAAGTTCCAATTTACCGTATCCGAATCAGCCACCTTAACACCAGCAGGTGTGGATGAGGTTGCCTGAACCGTATTGTTGAGTACCGTACGTCCATTAACTGAAGGCATGCTCGGCGAACCATAAGCAAGGTCATAGCGGTGATCCAAATTCTCACGGCCATAATTTCCTGCATGCCATTCGCGCAGCATCCACTTATAGTCCATGCCAAACGGTTGGAGATCCATGCTATAAGCACCAGTATGACCACGGTTTTCGGTGACCTCACGGCCTTCGTAATGATCCAAGTCGTAAACCTGGTAGTAAGCCGAAGATTTTGAAGGAAGCTCACCAGCAGAAGTATCTGCACCACTTACTTCGCGCGTATCAACCGGGCGCGTGAGCACGCGGTCATACCACATTGAAGAGAGGTTATTAGCAAATACATGCGAGGCAATGTCAACGCGAATCTTATAACCAGCCATACCTGAATACGTATCAGGGTCAGCCGAGTTCACCAGCGTTGCAGCATCATCCGGCGTACCGTCAATGTTGCGGCCAAACCACTTGCCCAGGCTTTGGCGAACAGTAATCTTGAGAACCCACGGCTGCGAGCTTTCAACATAATCCTGCGTCTGGTTGCTTGTAGAAGCCGAAGTGATTGACGTATACGTTGAGGTGGTTACATCAGATGACTTGTCACCATTTGTTGTATTAGCAATCTGCAAACCGTTGCGCCAATCAGCAGGATTCTGCGAATCACTGGGCGCATCATAGCCTTGATACGGACCGTATGGTGTCTGAATAATTTCGACATCAATGAGATCCGGATCAATGGCTGCATAGCTATCGCTTGTTGTAGGCGTTGCGCCATATCCGCTCGGACCACCAACATTAGCAAGGACGCCAGCGCTTACTTGCACATTGCCGTCAGCATCAAGCTTAGGCTCGGTACCGCGCGGCATGATATAGGTAAACTCAACACCATCCACATTACGGTCACCATAGTTGTACGCCTGCAACCTGGATGTGTAATCCTGGTTGTATTCAAGCGTTGAGTTGTACTGTCCGTAGATGACGCCACGATGATCGCGATAGATGCAAGCAGCCACATTGTTTCCGTAGTAGTTGCTCTCATACCACCACTTCGTAGCATCGCGACCATTTAAGTACTGACGCTGAGCCATGTAGTTGTTGGTAGAGGCATCAGGCACCATCTCTGAAGACGTTGCCAACCATGCCTTCTGCAAGTGCAAACGCGTCTGGCTCCATACCAACGGGGTGGTTGATCCCCAACGGGTCTGACGAGTTACGCCATTTTCGTCAACCGTTGATTTGAGCTCGCCCATCGTACGTGGTTTGGTGACATAGCGATAATAGTCACGACCCCACGTGTTGCCGAAGTTGTAATTGTTGGCATAGTTTTGATACGTGACAAAGTACACGTCCTGCGGCAGGTCGTTTGCCACCAACTCAGCAGCACCAGCCGGTCGAACTGGCGTATAACGAATGTATTGCACGAAGCGCGACGTCTTAACGTCTTCATCCAGATATACACCGAGGTTGCCTGCATTGCCGCGGTTGTTATAGGTGTAAGAGCCATCTACATTATCTTGTGAACCGGGAATAAATGACAGCGAACCATCAAACATCTCCCAGCGATCAGTATTCTTAGGCCTATCAGCTGTAAACGCGGATTCATGCAAGAGCGAATCCATATCCATGAGCACTCCTTCGGTGCTCAGGCGAAGCGCTCCTTCAACATTTACCAAGCCGCTAAAGCCATAGTTTGCCGCACCAAACGGGTTGGCGCCGGATGCACCAGCCCAGTCGTTGTAATACTGATACTCATAGTCAGTCCAGTACTCACCAACACGGGGGAAGTATGCCGGCTCTTTTCCTGCCGTACCTGACTTCTGAGCTGACAGCATGTTGTAAACCTGCGGCAAACCATCAATGGCAGCGGTTACATCAAACCACAGCTCAATAGTGTCGCCCACTTCAACGCAGGTGGTTCCTGGCACTACCAGGTCAACCGGAGAAACTTCTTCGCGTCCAGGAGGCACAACTGAACCGGATACATCAGCAGACGGATCGGCAACCCACTCAATGCGGAAGAGTGCAAACTCGGTTTGTTCGCTCACGCCTGAAGCGGTGGGGTTCATATCCGCAAACGGCTTACCACGACGGGTGTTGGTATAACCCATTTGCGTGGACGTGTAATTCATCATGCCACCGAAGTCGCTTGCATACTGCGGCGCTTCGCTATACGGCACCTGCGTAACTTGCAGTTTCATGCCGCGCAAACGATCGGCAGAAACGTCATTGCCGTCTTTGTCTAACCAGCGAACGTTTCCTTGCAGATGTGCCTCAAGATAAGCCGCATCAATGGTAGATCCGTCAGCTGCCTTGAGATAGTCAACAGGGATGCGCTCGTAGAAGACGGGATTGTAAATTTCACCCTCAATATCCATGGCGCCATTGGTACCCTTTGGCAGGTTCCACAGCGTATCTTTGTACCAGAACTGCTCACCAGGGATATAGCCCGTTTTTTGTGCCGCATCCCACGTGCGTGCATTCGTTGCCTCAACCTGAGATTCAGTCTGGAAGACTTGATTCTGGAAGCGGATAACCGGCGTACGACGATACACGCGCAACGTGGTGGAGTTGTTTTCGTCTTGCTTGGTCTTAATGACGCCATGCTCAACCGCATCACCGCGTACCAGGCCGCCCGCGTCTGCATCAGTGGTGGCATTGTAGAAATCAAGCGCAGTTTGCTCATGATGACGATGCGTATAGGCTACGTCAATGGGGAAGCCTTGAGCTGACTGCCAAGACTCATCCAGCTCACCATTGGTGCGGACATTCTGATAACGACCAACACCGACAAGCGCTACATCATCAAGCGCAAAAGCAGTGTTGGTATTAGAAGCAGTTGCCGTTGCAGGTACGTCATAGTAGGTCCAGCGAATGGCCATGACGGTACGGAACGGGTTAGCATTCTCGTAATAACCTTCATCAGAGGGCTCTTGCGGGCGCGCGGCATTATTCGCCATGAGGGTCTTATAGTCAACCCAATCACCCATCGTTCCATCTTGCTTCATTGCCTTGGAATCGTAGTACTCAATAAAGATGTCAGGACGCTGATTTGCTGCACCCGTGCCATTGAGATTTACGCTGTCGGGCAACGTTGACGGATAGCACAGATCAATAGGCTTGCCATTGGCGTCTTTACGAACACTCGAAGTGCCATTTGCCAATTTCGGCGTATCGGTCATCTCAAAAACTTGACGTCCCTGGCTGTCGTAGAAACGTGCCGTCACCGTAATATCGGTGGTATGGAATGTCGGGTTCTTGATACCACGAACGGTATATTGAGCTGTTTCGCCGTCGGTACGCGGCAAATTGCCGTAACGGTCAACGCCAGTAAAGTTGATGGCTACTGTGGTGTCATCGCGGTGATTATCCCCACCACGAACACGGTCATAACCATGGTTGTAGAAGCGCACGAATGAATAGTCATGCGCACCAAACTGCGTCTTACCACAAGCCGACGTCATACCACGCCAGTACTGCACGTGCTCAAGACCGCCATCAGCTTGCGTAACGAATACATCATGATTGTTGTCGCCGCCACCGGGAATGCGGTACTGCAAGAAGCCATGCATCGGAGCAGAAACTGCATAGAAGTCCGCCTGCAAGCGAGCATCTTGATATACTGGCGAGTCATTCGTAAACGGCGAATTTTCCGCTGCATCATAGGCATCTGATCCCAGCTCAGAAGTCATCTGCGTAATGACGCGAATGTATACGCCTTCACCAGCTGCAAACTGACGCGTTTCCGGATCAGTAATCTTGCCGTTTTCGTCCCACTTGTCCTGACCAATGTTGAATACAAGCGCGCGGTTGTTGTTGTACTCTTCAATGGTTTCGGGCTCGGTCGGATCTGTTGCATGTGCCGGGTTGTCTACGCGAGACATGTCCACTTGTTGTGGCGCATCACGCATAACCGTCAGATCAGCGTTGCCAATCTGTGCAATTACGTCATAACCGGTCGTGTTGCGCTCATACCACTTGCCGTCAGCATCTTGTGCTTTCGCTACTTCCCAACCGACAATGCGCTGGCCGCGCGGCACCTGGAAGCGAGCATCCACATGTTCAAGCGGCAATGCCGAACCCGCCTGCGCACCAACGTATAAGGTGTACTCAATGTAGTCGCCCGCATAAAGGCCACCATCAGGCACACCTGTTTGTACAGCATTTGAATCAGGATCAAAGCTAAACGGTGACGAGATGTCAGTATCGTCAGCATCGTAGGCAAAGATCTTGGTGTTCGTGCCGTTGAGATTTACGGTCTTGCCGCGAACCATAGAGGTTTCCATGGAAGCCAAGCGATGGTTCAGATAATCCTGTGCATACCAGTCAAGCGAGTTGCCCGTTAATACGTTGTGGTTCGGGTCTTTCGTCTTGATAGAGTTCGGCACAATGCTCAACGTCTCGGTGCTCGTAATCTGGCTGAATGCCTGACCTTGCTTACCAAATGATGGGGTTGAAGTTTCGTTCCAATTGCCCGCATTCAAGTCAGTAGCAGTTGTTGCTGTAGCATTCTTGAAATCATCCACGGTACGGTCAGCATATACGCCGTCATAAGCAAAGGCGAAATTGCGACCATTGCCCGAAGTATTATTTCTGTCTGCTGCCAACCATTGACCTGAGTCAAGCATTGTCTCAGGTTTTGCACGTTGTGCATTGGGTGATTCAAATTCAAGCGCCAATGTTGCAATGCGCGTATCAACATAGGTCAAGTTAACCGTTGCAATATCAGGAGCAAAGCCATCAATCATGTTGGTAGCAGATACTGCAGTATAGGTGCGCAAGGTGATATTACCAGCCACTAACTGCTCACGCAGATAACGCTCAAGGTCAACCTCGTAGCAACCAACATATTTACCTGTGGTCAGAGGCTCGGCAGAAACAACACCCGTTGCCACCAAGTCTTTCCAGTCAACCGATACGGTTTGGCCATTAAAGGTAAAGGTGAACTTCTTAAGCAACATCCAATCCGGATCACTTTGTGCGTCTCCGGGCACCAGCTCACGCGGTACATACACATGCTGCATACGGAAGTAGCTTGAGGTGGTTGTTTGCAGTCCCACCGCACTAATATGCGAAGCACGATATTGGTCATCTTTGCCGGGGTTACGATCCGAGATGTTCTGGAAACGCACCTCAAACGTCTCAGATGCAGGAGTCAAATTGTTCGTTGCATAATCAACTAAGCTTCCAATAGAGCTGTCGTTGTTATAGCGCTGAATTGAGGTGTTGTAACCATACGGAATGAGATAACCCATCATATAGGCTTGATCGGTTGAATGCTCGTTGTAGTAGTTACCCCAGTTCAGAACCGTTGGGTTTTCATCATCATATAAACCTGTCAGATAATTATGACCATAGGTAAATGACGTATTCGTTGAGTCTGCAAGCGTGGTCGGCTTCTGATTCTTATAGGTATAAGGACGTCCGTAAACATAGACATCGCGGTCTGCGTTACCCATATTACGATTGGGCGTATAACCACGTCCCGTTTCTTTGGTGTGGTCAATGTCGCCGCCAAAGTTCTGCATCACGATGTCATAGTTCACTACGAATTCGTTTTCGTCCAATGCCAGTTTGACGCACTTGTTCAAACCGTAGTTTTGCAGCTCGGTTGCAGGATCTTCATTTGGACGCTCAAAGTAAATATAGACACCTGTATTATTTGCAATTGCAGTGTCAATTCCCAACTGAGCACGATCAAGAGTTACTTGACGCGTGGAAGTTGAATAGGTCTTACCATCTGCATTGAGCGTGTATTTGCGAAGATTAAAGACGACCTTCTTCACATGCGGCAGCAAGTCTTCGCCATTGGTGCGATTGATCATTTGCATACCAGTTGAAAGGAAGCCGTAGTATTGCAGCTCAGGGTCTGGCTCACACACTGGCATGGTGTCGCGCAAGATGGCCTGGTCGGCAAAACTGATCTTGCCCGAGAATTCGTCTACTTCCCAACCGCCCGAATAACCATACGGTTCATAGAGGCGGTAGAAAGAAACTGAATAGTGTTGATCAGACGCAAAGCGCAAGCTCTCGTCACCATCGTTGCCCTCGGTGAAGTTTTCATGCACGCCTTTACGGGTAAAGACCGCCGACTCACGAGCACTCATGCGAGCGCTGGTCATAAGGTGGCGCATCTTATGTGCTTCATGGCTGTGATAATACCCGTGGGTATCATGATAGTCCTGATAGCCAAAGATTGAACGATGGTCATCATGGCTATCGCCAGAATCATAACGCTGAACAGCAACAGCGCCCGGACGCTTCGTTGCAGAATGCTCGCCACCAATGCGCATCTTCACGTTTGTCGTGCAATAGATATCTTCTTTGGGACGATACAGACGACCGGTTACCTCAAATGAGTCAACAGCCGGATTTGCATAGTTATACCAGGTGCCGAAGTCAGTCTGGTTTGCACGCTTAGAACCATCAGCAGCATCAGCAGCGTATTGTGCCTGGTTGATGTCTAAGTTGTAAACAATAGTAGTAACGCGATCCCCTACCAACGGCTCATTAGCCTGGTCATATGCACTAAAGGCATCTTTGTAGGCATATTGCTTACCTGCGGCGGTAGTGTCGAAGTTAGGTTTATGCTGACCATTTTCCTTGTATAGCAAATTCAAACGCATGAACTGCGAATTGCCCGCACTATCGGTCTCCACCGAATTGAGACCCGCCATCTGAATGGTAGCTTTATCAATGGTGAAGCTTGTGCCATCTCCATAATAGACCGTGATGGAGTTGAGATAGTTCAAGGCATAGCGATGTACGCGCACATAATATGCGTCGAAGTTGTCTGAAGGAATGCTCTGTACAACCTCAAGATTTGCTGCCGTATTATATGTGCGACCATCAAGCGTTTGATAATTTACATAGCTTTGGTCAAGGTGGCACGCACTTTCAATTGAGTTGTTGTTGTTCTGTCTAAAGTCAAACGTGAACGATGCCTGAGTCTTGTATCCAACATCAAGACGCGTATCAGGCTCGGTGCCCACATACCAATAATGACGGTGGCATGGATCTGTGGTGTATGACCACTTATCAAAACGATTTGCTCCGCCGTCGTTGTAGGCAGCACGCGATGTAGCATCAAAGAACATCTTTGACATCAAAATGCACGTATCATCTTTGCGTGAAACTTGATACTGGTGATTGTGGTCACTCGGCAAGTTTTCGCGAATACCACGAAGATGGTTGGTACCCGTTGCCGTGATAAACACGCGCTCTGAACCAAGAGCGGCGTCTGCGAAGCCATCAAAGATAACGCGTTGAGCGTTCACATTTTGGCTTCCTGCGCGGTTCATGTCTTTCCAGCTATAGAGGTTAAAACGCGACAGATGGTGGATACCCCAGCTGCGCATTTGAGCCTCGGTAATAACCATGTTGCCATTGGCTTCACGGTTAATAACAGAACCATCGGGCGCTTTCCAACCGGTCACTTCGCCACTAACATCTTTAACAGGAGTCAAAGTTGCCTTAAGCGACGTTGTGGTGTCGGAGTCCGCCGCACCATACAACATAATGTTGCCGGGATTCTCATACTTGGTAATCAAATCATTGGTGATAGTGACCTTTGTGGTATGGAAGCCGGTCCATGCAGTCGTGGTGGCACCACCTTGGTCGGTGATAATGCCTGTCTCACGAGCAAGGTAGAGCGAAGTGTCCATGTCCACATCGTCAAGCGTTGAGTAGCCGGAGCTATTCCAGAACTCTGCCCACATGACGAAGTCGCGGTCATAAGGAACTGCCAAATGCGTACGCGCATTGTCGTCATTTCCAACAATATTACCTTGATTGCCTTCTGTTACTTCAACGTACTGAGCATGCGTGCGAACATGCAAGCCAGGACGCGGAACGGAAAGCTCAGGATACTGAGAAGTTGTTGCGCTGCCGTCTTCGGGACCCGTTTGACGACCTACCATGGTCAAGCGCAAATAAGTTACCGGATTGGGGTTTGAGTTGGTGTAATTACCATTAACGTCTGGACCGTGTACATACAAAGGAGATGCTGTGTCATACCAATCGGAAACACCTCGCGTTGATGCATGCAGCGTGATGCCTTCATACCACGGATCAATGGTGTCGTAGCTTGCTACAACATTAGCTAAATGACTCGTTGCAAATGGAGCAAACACACCACTTTCAAGATCAAATTTGTAAGTACCATCAGCTTGCTGATACTTCGCCAAATCTGCCAACGCGATAACAACATCCGGCGTAGCTGACGTTGTTCCTGTCAGCGGATTCATAAAGCTAAATGCCAACTGCTTGAACGTAGAGGTACCGTCGGCATTGGTGCCCATCTTGGTTAACGCTTCATCAAAGGTAAAGGTCTTTGCCTTATAACCGTGAACAGCAACACCAGGAGCAACCTCTTTGTTGCTTACTGAATCAACGTTGAACGTAATAGTATTTTCATCTGAACGAGAGTCAGTGTTGTTGCGAATAGCAAAATCATAGCCTACGTTATCCTGATCAATACCAACCTCAACGCGTGCTGCCTTGGTGTCAGTTGTTGTCGTCGGAAGTGAAGCAGCTGCCTTGAAGGCGTTAGATGAGGATGCCCATGCAAACCAGCCAATATGCAGACGATAGTTTGCGGTACGCGAAACGCTTGAACCATAGTTATCATTAAGCGGCGTGAAGTTTGCCGTTGAGCGCGTGTAGTGCTGATTGTAAAGAGCATGCGTCCAGTTATAACCAGAATCGCGATTCACCCATGCGCCATGCGTTTCAACTTTGCCATATACATAGGTATAAAGGGTCTTGTCGTCTTTAACGAACGGATTCAGTGTTGCATAACGAAGGCGAATACGCTTAACGTCAGCTACGTTCTTGAGTTTATCAAGCGGCAATGACAACTGACCAGTTGTCTTATCTAAATAAGTAGAAGCAAGTGTTGCCATGTCGATATCAGCAACTTTGTTGTCGTCGATATCATAGATCTCAATGCCATCAATCTTACCTGAGGTATGAATATATGCACCTGCATTATCAGGGTCTTCGCTAAATCCAGGAATACGCAACTCAGTTGCAACGAAGCCGCGCAAGTTGCCTTTTGCGTTATAAGACAACTCATCCATGACCATATCAAATGCCACTTCGTCAGCTGAAGACTCGGTGTCGTTTTGCAGATAGTACCTAAACCAAACAGCTTCATGCGCGGTGTTTTCGCCCCAACGATACGGCACCATGGTGTTTTCGCCATCATTTTGAGCGCCGTTATCTTTAGTCCAATATGAGTTCACACCAATCTTCGGATTAATAGTTGTAACGTTTAACCACGAGGTTCCTGTTGAGCTCTTGTCAAGTGTTCCATGGGTGGACTGCAAGGTAGCAGAAGCGGTACGCGTTCCCACCAAAGTTGGCGTACCAAAAAGTGCTACGTAGACATCATCAGCCAGCGTAGTTGCTTTCTCTTCACCCATATCTTCAAAGTCAATAACAATACGCTGGAAGTAGTAGTTACCCCAAACGCTTGCAGGGATAACAGCGCATCCGATGGAGTCAGCTCCGTACTTATCAATCAAAGCGGTATCTGTTGACTTGACGATGTATTGATCAAGATCCTTGCGCGTCAAGGTAACCGGTGAGTTAGCCGGATCCAGTGAATACAGCTCTACTTTATTAATAGTAGCGTCTTCAAGGTACTTGCGAGAAATCACTACATGGCTTGTCTCGAAGCCCTTCGGATTTCCGTTTTCGTCATTTTCAAAGGGAATGTTGCCCGTTGAGAACAGACCCGGTTTGAACGTTGCGTTATTGCGGTTGAGCAAACGGAAAACGTATCCCGAGCGATTCATAGCAAGCGGAGCCGAAACACCACTATTGACAGCAGACATAGAAGCTCCCCGCTTGTCAAATGCGTACGCTTGTACAAGCGGATCAGCATTAAGCACACGAAGCGTTGCGGTAGAACTTCCTGACTGTTCCATTGGCGGGTCGCCATATTGTGTTTCAAGTTTACCCGTTACAGAATGGGTTCCTACTTCAGTTGATGCGCCGTAGATGGCAACATAGCTGCCGCCACCACGTACAACTGCTGTATCGCCAGCGAAGGTATCAAAGCTAAACTCAAGATGCGAGAAGTATTCGTCACCCCACACGCTTGAGGGGAAGATATAGCTTCCCTCCATCGAAGGATCATAGGTACCACCCGCAGCAGTCTTGCCTGCTGTATCAACCAAATACGGAGCAAACTCATCGGCTCCGACAGTGGTGTCGTGATTAAGCGTAACGGAAGAAACATTACCGGCAACATCGGTGTAGTAAAGCGTAAGTGATGTAACCTCTGCCTTTGTGAACAGATCTTTGCTCATAGTGACAGACTGAGTGTTAAAACCACGCAACGCACCATTATGTACATGTGCCGTAATAGGGGTAGTTGAAAACTTACCTGGTTCAATCTTAGTTGAGGTTGTATCACCTAAATGGAACAACCATCCTTGCTCAAGCTGTCCAAGTGGTACTTCATAGGTAGAACCACGACCACCGAACGGTGGATTGTATGCAGTCTCAATAGGAGCAGCATCTACATAAGGACGCGCCGGCAAAACAGAGAGTTTTGCTGTTGCATTGCTAGAGCGCTGAACGTTTGAACCACTATATTTCGTTGTAAACGTACCCGTGATTGGTTGTTCGCCCGTGAAAGAGGACAAACCATGCAGCGCAACAAAGGCATCTGTTGCATTCGGGGCAGTAGCAACGCCACCTTCAAAGGTGTCAAAGTCAACCTCTAAACGCAGGAACAAACGATCTTTGCCCAAAATAGAGGTAGGTATCAAAATGTTGCCTTCAAGCGAAGGATCAAACGTACCACCAGCAGGTGTAGAGCCACTTGCATCCACCAGATAGCGCGTCAAATCAGATGCAGATAACCTAATTTGTGGCGAACTTGACCCCGTCTGATAACTATAGAGGCGAAGCTCGGTAATATCACTCTTTGCCAAAAGTCCCGCAGAAACCATGACATACTCAGCTTCAAAGCCACGCACACCATTGCTGGTATCAAACTTGACTGCCGAAGTTGAGAAGGTACCCGGTTCAATCATGGACGGGTTAGGATTGCTGAGGTTAAAGACATAACCATTGCGCGGATTATTCAATGGCGCATTGACGGTACCGTTCAGCGGTGACCATATTTGGCCAAGCTTGTCATAAGAATAGGCTTGTACTGTTGGAACAACAGGACCAATTGCAACCAAGTGAGCCTGAGATTCAGCGCCAGTTTGTTTTGAGCTGTAATACTTGTTACCGTCATTTCCTACCGGTACTGCCCATTGCTTGCGACCAAAGAATGGCTGCACTGAATTAGTAAAGCGACCAGAAACGCCATCACTTGACGGTGCACGCATAATGCCGTTTACCGTAATCTCACCTGGCATGGTTTGATTTTGATGGATCTCTTTTGCCATCAAGAATCGCATGTTACCAGTAAACGTCAACACAGGTTTTGCAATAAGAGAGTTGCGCGGCTTCGCAGAAACACCTTGCTGCTCAAGTTGTGCTGCAATGCCATTTGCGGCAGTTGCACCACCAACACGCCAAACAGCATATTCGGTATTGCCGTTAACGCCACTATCAATCTTGACAGGTGCAGCAGAAAGCGTCACCCATGACTTTTGACCACGAGCATTTGTTGCCTCAAATTGAACAAGGCCGCCGTCAAGATAGAGCCAATCGCGCATGATGTCATCAACCGAGCGATTGTCCGGATAGGGATCATCTGGATCCGGCAATTCTTTTTCAATCCTGAAGTCAATGCTTACCGGCTCCCAGCTTGCTGGCAGATCGTCATCAAGTGTTGCACCATAAGGCACATCAAGATCTTGACCAGAAATGGGCATATTGCCCGTAACTTTCAAATTACGCAAACGATATGAAGACAGATAGCCCACACGATCATAAGCGTCTTGGCCGGTTCCCATCCAGCGTTTTGCATTGTAGTTGTAAGCCTCTTTGGTGACTTCTACATTATTAACTGGCTCAACAAACGTATCACTATTGCTCAGCTGTTTGGTCCAAGAATAACCATTCAGGCCACGACCGCCGAAATACACCGTGGACGATGTAGCAAAGTCTACGTAGGGATATACCTTTTTGCCACCCATCGTAAACGGCTGGATGTTGGTGGTATAAGGTACGGCAATAACCATGGTGAAGTGATCATGGTTGTCTGCGATGAGATTGCCATCTTCGTCATAAGCATCAGGCGTCAGCTTACCACCGCGTTCTGAAGGAATCTTAAACGAGAAACGACCGTCCATGCCGCCGGTAAAGTACGACAGCGGCTTCAAGCCCAATTCTTCAGCATTGGAGAACTTGTCAATATCAATGGTTTCCCAAATATCATCAGTCCAGTCAGTTGCATCATAAATCAAGATGCCGCCCTGGTTAGGTTTACCAATAAGCTCACCTGGGTAGTCCGGTGAGAAGTTGTTGTTCGGGGTGCCATTAGCATTCCAGGTCATGATGTCTTCTTGACGAACACCGCCGCCACCACGTGAGTCATTGGTGACCATGAACGAATAGTCAAGCAAGTCAACCAAGGTATCAACTGAACTTGAGGTGTTAGTTGTTTCAACCTTGTAGACCATGTAGTTATATTTGTCCCACAAAGCAGGACGCCATAAATTAGTAACGGTGGTGTTCCACTCAAGATTGGTTTTGATGAAGGTCATTGAACGCGAAGAGGTAACGCCGCCGGTACGGTCACCTGCAGGAATAACCAAGTTACCATACTCAGTGGTACCACCTTGTGGCGTGTAGTTGTGAACTTCGCCACCAATTTGAATGGTTGCGCCAGTGTTTTCTGGAATGGCGCCAACAAAAGAAATCTCAAACTGCGGGCGCTGGAATTCCGTTCCCATGCGGAAGTCAGCAGAACCACCGCGATAACGCAATTTGTAGCTGCCGGTCAGCGTGCCCTCAGGATAGAGACGATTAAATTGCTCTTGGCTACGAATGATCGTGCCTGCCTCGTTTACCAATTCCCAGTATACAAACAAATTCGAAGGTGGCTTAGCAACCAACTTAATAGGTGAATTAGCATTGTTGAAGGCTTCATTATCCTTCATAGCTTTGTCATAGTCGGTCTTGGTGTAGCACGATGCCACTGCACCATTTTTATCAAAGTACAGATAAGGCACATTGAAATAGAGAATGGCCGGAGACTGTTGCGTTCCTAACCAACCACTCTTGAATGGGAACGTTGCGTCCAAGGTTACAAACGTCGGATCACCCGTTCCTTTAATAAGGTACGTGTCAACAGCACCAGGGATTGCTTCGTTTTCTGAGTTCAGCGTGATAAACGGATTAATTGCCTGCGAAAAGTCAATTGTTGCATGCGTTGAAATTCCCGCATCAAGAGGATTGATGAGCGAGCGGTTTGCAAATAACGGACGACCCGCGCTAAGGTTAACGTTACCAGGCTCAACACCAACAACAAAATCAGCTGCATCATCAGTGTTGTCATCTTCGTCATCTGTATCAGAGGCTTGCTCATCGTCAGAAGATGGAATTGAAGGAAGGTTCGTCTCAGGGACAACCGTCGTAATGTTATCAAGGTCACCAACACCAGGAAGCGTCGGGGTTTCCACATAAGGCTGTGCTTCAAATTCAAATGCAACATCTGCGCGCTCGGTCAAAAGCACCGGAGCGTTGTTTTCCAACACTGATGCTTGCAAATCGAAAGTTGCAAACACCGGCTCATAATCAGCTTCAGCGTGCTGCGGCGCAATTGCCTTTGCGTCGTTTTCGTCATAAAGCTCAACGGCATCTTCGCGATACGGAACCGCAATGTAGAGCGTACGCTGCGCGTTTTGCTCAACACGGCCAGCACCCTCAGTAAGCGAAACGCGTGCTTGAGCATCTTCAGTGACATAATAAGAGAGCGGTTCTAGACCAGCATCAGCAAACGTCTGAGCGTCAGTGGGATCAAGCGCTGCAATTTGAGCATCGGTCAAATCAGTAACATCAAATACCAGCAGACCACCTTCGCCCGCCACTCCAACGAACTGATTGTCCTCACGCGTTTGTTGGGATGTGTCAATTACGCCCGCTTCGTCACAGTTAGCTTGTGCGCCTTCGTCAGTTGAGCGGAACGCCATAAGATCTTCCAGCGTAAGACCGCCGATGCCGCGCCAATCCGCATTAAATGTTGCGGCTAAAGCAATACTTTGTGCAGGCAGCATTTTCTCGGGAACACGATACGTAGCAAGAGCAGTTGCATAACCCATGCCTTCGCCATCGCGCTCAATCATGGGCGACAGAGTTGTTGCTGACAACGTCATCTCTGCTACAGCTTTGGTGGTATCTGTTGAGAGGATGAGCGAACCTAACGTGGTGCGCAGACCATTTCCGCGCTCAACGGTGCCTTCTCGATCAGTGAACGTATACGCCTCAACGCCATAGGCAACCTTAATCACGTTGTTGTCGCTTACCGTGCCTACAAAGCCCAACTCGAACTCAGGAGCTACGGCATCAGCGTCAAGTTTGCCGTTATCGTGAGCCTCATTTGTGCCCCCTTCATAACGCAAAATGACGTGACCCGTCACGCCAAGCTGTAAATCTTCTTTGGTTGCCTTTTGATAGGCATCACCGTGCTTAACCCACACCGACCAATCGGGTAGCTCATCTTCGGCGAAAAGCGCCACACGAGGCGCGTCTTTTACGAGGGCTTCATCTTTAGCCTTCTCTCTTGCAGCAGCGGCAATACCTTCTGCGCTGTCTTGCGCTGTTGCTTCTTTGGCAAGCACTGCACGTGCGGTGCGAAGGCGCCATTCTTCTTGCGAAAGCGTGGTGCCCAACGCCTCTTCGCCCACATCAAAGAGATATGGAATGTCCAGAGTTAAACAAAAAGCATCTTGATCGGAAGTTCCTCCAAGATATCCACCCTCAAGCAACTCGCCTAAGTTGCCAAGCTCATAGCGGCTCGGCATACGATTTTCACCCACCAGATATCCGCCGGATTGCGTGTAGGGAACACCCCATGTGGCAAGCAGCGGATTCGTGCGGGAAGCAATATCGGCTTTGTCAGTTGATTGAGCAGGGGTAGGCAAAACTTGTGCAGCTGCAGTCAGATTCTGCGGCAGAAGCGAATCAAGTGCACTTGCTTCAAGCTCAAGCGCTTGGACATCAGCAACACCAACGATGTTCTCTTCAGGCTCATCAGCTTCACCCTCGGTGGAAACATCAGTGTTTTGGTCAGCCTCATTAGTGGCATCCTGATCCGATGCATCATCAGCATCAGCGTCGGTTGATGCGCCTTCGTCCTGACCGTCTTGCTTGGCGTCATCATCTTCAGCCACTGCATTGTTGTCAGAGTCAGCCTTGTCATCTGACGATGCAGCATCTTGAGAGGCTTGCTCATCACGAGTGCCCTCTGCGCTTGTATCTACAGATTGCTCATTTGTTGTGTTTGCCGCCTGAGCAGCCTGCACCAATGGCGAAATCCCGGAAAGATCAAACATGGTGACAGCCAACAAGACAGACAGGACGCACGATAAAGTGCGTACCCACAATTTGTCCCTAAACGAGGTTGAGCTTAGCTCTCCTCCTGTTACAAAATTGTTCTCATGATTGGCTGCGTGATTGGAAGAAGAATGCATCTTCTTCACCTCCTGAACCTGCTGATGACACGCTTCATTTCGATTTTGCTTCATTTTCTGCCTTCGTATCATATGTAGTTTCACTACGCTTTGGATTGGTGTGGGCAAAAGTTCTTTTGCGAACATCATCCAAAATTATTTACCCTATCGAACAAAGAATGCGCCCAGAGGCGCTTGTAATTCTCTAATGCAATTTCCCTCGTACGACGTGCTTAAACTCCCTTAATTCAAGCGCTTCACATTCATGCCGCATTCCCCTTTAAACGTTGTTGCGATTCGGGTGTTTTTTTGCCCGCACCCGACCGCTCAGCAGCGCAAATTGAAGAGCTCTATCCCCATAATGGGATACTTGTTTACACATTATAACCTATTTGCAACCTAATCACAATCATTTGAATGCATTTTCTTGACGGGTTTATTTGAAACAAGCTGGGATTATATGTTCTGCAATAACCCTGCAAATCACAGCAAAAAAAGAGCCGACGCGCTGTCGGCTCTTATCAGATTCTCACTGTTGTTATGCACGCTTTGAACACAACGTGCGCGATGAATTGTCTAGTAGTTTTCCGCCTTCAATTCAAAGTGACCCTGCGGATGTTTACACACAGGGCACTCTTTAGGCGGCTCGGTGCCAATGTAAATATGACCACAAACGGTGCATACCCAAACTTTCGCTTCATCGCGCTTAAAAACTTCATCATTTTCAATACGATCAATAAGCGTTTGGAAGCGCTGTTCGTGCGACATCTCAATTTTTGCAAGCATGGCAAACCATTCGCCAATTTCGTCAAATCCCTCGTCATAAGCGGTTTTTGACATCTCGGTATATTCGTCAACGCCTTCATGCTCCTCAGATTTGCGTGCAGCTTCCAAGTTTTCGAGCGTGTGCGGCACTTCACCCCCATGCAGCTTCTTAAACATAAGCTTGCAATGGTGCAGTTCGTTGCTTGCTGTTTCATTAAAGATCTCTGAAATCTGGGTGTATCCGTCTTTTGCTGCTTGCTGTCCAAAGAAGGTATATTCGCAATACGCCTTGGCTTCCAACTCAAGGGCAGTCTCAAAATTCTTCCACGTTTGGGAATCTTTCAGTTCCATTTTGCACGCTCCTTCCAACTTCGCCTTGATGCTCATCCATACATGGAGCGCTTTACAAAAGCGCAGGCGAAGGCTTCGCTAATGGAACTGATGGTGCCACAAATGATCAGTGAATTACTCGGCATTAGTTCGATGGTTATCGCGTTGGTATGAAGCAGTTTCCAAGGTGTAACATTGAAAAATTACACCAGTTTCGTCTCATCAAGCTTCTTGTTGAAGTATTCGTTCATCTTGATAGTTGGCTTGCGAAGAACAAGTCCCACAAACAAGGTTCCCAGCAAGAACAAGCCAAGGCAACCCCAGCTTAACCAAAGCTGGTTGCCATAGATTCCCGCCATACAACTCTCCAATGCTTCCATAGCATGAGTAAAAGGAAGCCACGGATAAACTGCCTGGAAAAACTCGGGCGCCATCTGAATGGGCATCAGACCTCCCGAACCTGCAAGCTGCATCACAAGGCCAACGATTGCTATCGCCTTTCCAACGTTTCCAAAGACCACGGTAAGCGTGTAGACCATACTGCTGAAAACTACGGCAATAATCCAGCCGGTGACCAGGTATAACCAAAAGTGCGTACACTCAACTCCAAGGAAAAAGACGTTGCCGACACACACGATAGTGGCTTGCATAAGCGCAATCAGACAAAACACACCATACCGCCCGATATAGAGCTGACAAGGCGTTGGATTATCCAATGTGGCAATGCGTTTTTTTGATACGTTGACCTGCATCAGCGCCACCATAAACACCGCACCAATCCACAGAGAAAGCGTGGTATAAAAAGGTGACATCGCACTGCCGTTGTTATCCATTGCATACACCACATGAGTTTCAAGCTTGGTTGGTGCTGAAAGAAACTGTGCTATCGCGGCAGGATTCGTTCCAATGATAGTGCGAACTTGGTTGAGATCTTTGGTGTCAAGTGCTTGTATAAGCGCATCGTTTGCTTCGCCAAGCTGCGCGTTTGCGTCGCCTAATACGCGCGCGGTTTCATCAAGAGCGTCTTTTGCAGCATGCAGGTTGTCGCTCAAAGAGCCTGTTGCATCTTCAAGATCAGTTGTAGCCTGAGCAAGATCTCCTGCAAGGACGCTTCCCTGCTGGCGAATATTACCAAGGGTGGTTTCAAGCGTGCTGACCTGACTTCCAATTTCACTCTCATACGTTGCTTTTAAGCCGCTCACAAGCGACTTCGCACTTTCAATCTTATCAAGCGCGCGTGCTTTTTGATCAGCTATATCAGCAGAAGCGCTGCTTGTATGAGACGAAGCCTCATCAAGGTCGTTTTTCAATGTGTCAAGCTGAGCGATGACAGCATCAAGTTGCGCAAGCACTGGTGTTGTGGGGTCAATTTGCGAAAGCGCATCGCGCACATCTTGATAGGCGCCAGCCAGATCAGCAACATCAGCGCTCGTTGCTTCCATAACACCCGACGCCTCACGAGGTGCACTTTCAAGCGATTCAAATGCAGTTTCGGTATCAGAGGCAAGCGTATCAAACGCCTGAGCGCTTTGATCCATCGCGTTTGTCAGTTGATCAGATACGCTTCCCAATGCTGAAGCGCTCTCCTTTAAGCCCTGTTCAGCATCACTAAATGCTGGCTGCATCTGCCGAGCCGCATCATCTGACTCGGTCAACAGAGATGCGGTTGCATCAACCAAGTTTGCGGTTGCATCAACAAGCTGAGCAAAAGAGGTGACCTCAGTTGTGGCCGCTCGCAATTCCCCTGAAATAGTACGCAGGTGATCGCTCATGGTCTGAGCATAGGTCAAGATTCCTTCGCCATTCATGAACGTCATGAGATTTGACGTGGTATGCAGCGCCACAGTAGAAACCGTCTTGGCGAAGGTTTCGTCAATTTGCTGCTCTAAAGTAGAGGCACCTGTATTGGTCACACGCGGAGCGATGGCGTTGAGTTTTTGGTTGGAATAGTATTCAATGCTGGCATGTGTGACCTTCTCTGAGAACACCGTCATAAGATCGGCTGAAAAGTCCTCAGGGATCACGATAGCTGCATAGTATTCGCCCGACTTAACCCCTTCAACCGCCTCATTCTCATCTACAAAAACCCAATCAAACTGGTCGTTTTTGCGCAGTTCATCCAAAATATCGTCACCTGCATTGATGCCCATGGGCAGCAAATCGCTCTCGTATCCTTCATCCTGGCTGGCCACTGCAACTTTCAAGTTACCCGTATTTGAGTACGGATCCCAAAACCCCGCTGTAGTAAACCACGCATACAACGGTGGTACAAGCGCCAAGCCAATCACCACAATTGCGGCAATGGGATTTTTCATGAGGCGCTTCATGTCGCCCAAAAAGAGTTGCCACATGTTTCTCATGACTTATCGCCCCCACTGCTATGAGCACCCTCAGTTTCCTCAGTGTTTGAATTGCTGTCCGCACTTGAAGCAGGCGTGTCAGCTTCCGCTCCCACCAGGCTACCTTGACGCAGCGCTTGCGTACGGAGTTGCTGTGCTGACAAGGTGCTTACATGTTGTTGTTGCACTAAATCTGCATTGATGAATTCGATGATGATCAAATAGCCGTCAACCACAATGATTGCGCCTACCATTACCAAAAGCAGAATGACCTTTGTTTCAATATCGGCTTTGACGAGCACCATGATGGCAAAGGTGATAATTGGTTGTGCAAAAATGGCAATCCAACCAGCTTTTATTAACGTGGGGTAGCGCTTTTTGAAACGCGTTGCCCGCTCTACCAAACGCGTCCGATACGCCTTGTTGTTAAGCAGAGCCGAAAGCATATGACGAATCCGAAAGCGCTCTTCTGTACCCGGGTTTGATTCGCTTGCAAAAAGATCTGCTTCGCCCAGTTTTCTATCAAACAAGATATTGAGATTGAAGGCATAGCGACCAATAACCAATCCAATAAACAAGGCAATGGGCAAGAACAGTAACAGCGCCCCAATATCTTGCCAATAATGCATACCATAAAAGCCACCAATGGACTCGCGCATGGCATCAATGCTATAGGTAAAGGGCAAGAGCGGGTTGATGAACTGGAAAAAAGGCGGCATCATTTCAACTGGAAACATGCCTGATGAACCTGGAATTTGCATAATGAGCAAAATCACAGCAATTGCTTTGCCAATATGTTTAAAGGCAAAGGCTAGTGCAAACATGATGTTTACATCAACCACCACAGTGACCAAACCAGCAAAAATAAACGCCGCGGGGTTTTCACACTGAATTCCAATGATAAGATCGCCGCCACAAACAACAAGTCCTTGCAGCAAAGCAAGCACCATAAAAAGTAACCAGCGCCCCCAATATGCCTGTCCTGTTGTAAAGGGAGGCAGACCTTCTGGATCCACACGTAGCTTAACAATTGCCATTAAGATGAACCCGGCCACCCAGAGTGCCAAATTGCTAAAAAACGGTGCTACACCTGATCCGTAATTTGCCACGGGATTGATTTTGATTGTCTCAAGCTTTACTGGGGCTGCCATATATTCGCCAATTTCATCAGCAGAAACGCCAAGATATTCGGAGAGGTCTTTGACGGCTGCTGAACCTTGTAGTGAAGATAAGTCTGCTTCGGTTTGCGTCAATTCCTTATCAAGCATTTCAAGAGATGCAGTCATGTTCTCCACATTGGTTTTAGTAGAAGCAAGCGTATCTTTAAGCTCGACTAAAATGCCTTGCGTTTGAGAAATAAGCGGGTGCAATGAATCAGTTGTTGCTTGCATGTCCGCTAAAACATCAACCGCGTTGTCGGTAGCACCAAGCAACTGAGGATAGATTGTCGAATGGAATGCTTCGTCGCTTGATTGCACCTTTTCAACTTCGCCATCAATATTGTCATTGAGTGTTTGTGCATCTGTTTCTGCCTGATTTGCTGCAGATCCAAGCTGGTCAACACAAGGTTTTAATGCATCTATTGTCCTTTGGTATGCCTCGTTTTGTTTTTCAAGTTGTGCAATGATCTCCTCATATTCAGGATGAGCTGCAAGCTGTGAGCGGAGACTTTCAATGAGCGCTTGATTTTGCGCAAGCAGCGTTTGCGCACTCGTAAGCGATGTTTGCATTGCGTCTTCCAAGCGACTTACTTCAACCGAGCTGTTCGTAAGAGCAATGAGCGCTTCTGCGCTGGCGCGGCCTACTTCGGCTGCAGCTTTCGAGAGATCTTGACTTGCAGTTGCAGCATAGTGCTCCGATGACGTGCGCAATGCCGAAAGCTGGTTGCGCGCGTCTTCAAGTTTGTCTCTGAGCGCGGGCAGCGTGGAGTCAATATTTGAAAGAGTCGTTTGCGCGTCGTCTATAGTTTGCGTACAGGAATCAATCGTTGGTGAAAGCTCTTCGGTGAGCTTTTCGGTTTGCGAAATAGCATTGCGTGCCTCGTTAATGCCACTATCAAGTTTACCAATTGCGCTATTTGCATGATCTTCGGCACTCTGACCGGCATCTTGCGTGATTTTTACCACGGTTTCAGAAACGGTCTCAACGAAGTTTTCGTTCACTTGATCTTGCAGCGCAGTAGCCCCGGCATTAGTTACCTTTGGAGCAATTGACGAGAGTTTTTCGTTGACGTAATAATCCAACGTCGGATGCACGAATGTGCCGGTAGTTATACTGGCGAAATCTTTTGAGAAGTCTTCTGGGATGATAATAGCGGCATAGTATTCACCTGAATAAACCCGCTCAAGCGCTTCATCTTCATCCACGAACTCCCAACCTAATTCGTGATTGTCGTGAAGCTTTTCTACCACTTGCTGCCCCACATTTATGTGCTCAGAGGTGCTCATCTCAGCGCCTTCGTCATTATTTACGACAGCAACCTTAATTGAACTGGTGTTTTGATAAGGATCCCAATTCGCCAAAATGGTATACCAGGCATACAACGAAGGCATCAAGCACACGCCCAACACAACGATAAGCGCAATTGGATTGCGCACGAGCCGACGGAGATCACGTGCGAATATTTGCAAGATAACGTGGATGTACGATTTAAGCTTCACGAATTCATACTATATGTCTAACTTGGTCATCATTTGTTCGTTCGCGGCGCAGTTTACCCGCGGTTACAAAACCGTATACCGTGCGTTCGTCTTTTCACCTACACTTTATGAAGACCAAGATGGAAAGGTTGACCATGCCTGTTGTTGACGCTCACGCACATATTTATCCCGAGAAAATTGCCGCAAAAGCAGTAAACGCAATCGGGAACTTTTATGGCGTCACCATGGCAGCTCCTGGTACCGCCGAAGCACTCCTTGAATGCACTTCGTGCTCTGATATCACTCACTTTATCGTGCATTCAGTTGCAACCTCCGCAAAGGCTGTACCAACCATCAACAACTTCATTGCTGAACAGGCACGCATACATCCTGAGTTTATCGGCTTTATGACCATGCATCATGAATTTAACAACATGGAAGCTGAGGTAAATCGAGCCATTGAGCTTGGCCTTCGTGGTGTCAAGATTCATCCCGATACGCAAATGGTCAACATGGATGATCCTCGTCTGATGCAGCTTTATGAAATTATTGAAGGCAAGCTTCCCATTGTGATTCATTCGGGCGACTACCGCTATGACTATTCCAACCCGCATCGCCTGCTTCGTGTGCTTGAGGCTTTTCCTGACCTCGTGGTTGATGCTGCACATTTTGGATGTTGGTCGCAGTATGAAATTGGCTATGACGTTTTACATACCAAAGCGGCACAGCGCGGAAATGTCTTTCTTGACGAATCAAGTTCGCTTGGCTTTCTTGGTCCGCGTCGTGCACGCGAACTCACTCATATGTGGGGTTGCGATTGCATTATGTTTGGCAGCGATTACCCCATGTGGGACCCAGTTGCAGAGTATGAACAGTTCAGCTCGGCAGGCTTTACCGAGCGTGAACTGGATGATTTATGCTGGCATAATGCTGAGCGCTTTATTGGATCACCAATTGGACGCTAAGCTTCTTTAGCCTCGTCTTCTTCGCCTTGTGGGTCTTCTTGCTCAACTACCATACGAATCTTATCGATGCGGTGTCTATCCATATCTACAACGCTGAAGGTTGCCTTGATTTTGCCGTTATCAACAGCCACTTCATCACCTTCACGCGGAATACGATCAAACAAAGTCAGCAACAAACCACCTGCTGTTTCGCACTCTTCGGTCTCAGGTGGTTCAAAGCCCATGAGATCAACCACATCGTCAATTGAGATTGAACCATCTAGCAAGTATGAACCGTCAGCCATCATAACCACGCGATCTTCCCCGTGATTATACTCATCATCAATGCGTCCAACTATCTGCTCCATGATGTCACTCATGGTTACAATGCCCGCTGTTCCACCGTGCTCATCAATGACAACAGCAATCTTGGTGCGCTGTTCTTGCAATGTTTGCAGCAGTTTTGCAATTGATAGTCCTTCAGGAACTGCCACAATTTCGCGAATTTCCAAGTCATCAACGGTAGCATCTGCTGGAAGCGAGTAGAGATCCTTAACATGTACAAAGCCCACAATGCGGTCTTTTGTCTCGCGACACACCGGATAGCGCGTATAGTTGTACTGACGTGCCATGGCAAGGCTTTCATCAAGCGGATCGTCTAAGTCTATGCAGATCACATCCATGCGCGGCGTCATAATTGTTTCAGCATCTTTGTCTCCAAGATCAAAGATGTTGTCCACAAATTCATTCTGCTCAGGATCAATGAGACCGCTTTCGGTTGACTCGTCAATAAGAAGCTTAATTTCCTCGTCAGTGTAAACTTCGTGCTCGTTTGCTACGTCATGACCCAACAGCTTCATAACACCATTGGTGATAGCGTTGAAACATACCATGACAGGGTAGGTGATTCTATAGAACCAAACCAAAGGACCAGCAGAAAACAGCGCGTACTTTTCTGTAGAGAAGATTGCAAGCGACTTTGGAATCAACTCGCCTACCACAATATGCAAAGCTGTGATAAGAACAAAACCAATAGCTACCGAGATACCTGAAATCACACCTTCCGGCAAACCAATCGGAGCCAAAAGCGGTTCTATAAGCGCTGATACCGCAGGCTCGCCCAACCAACCAAGGGCAAGAGAGGCAAGCGTAATACCCAGCTGACAAGCCGAAAGATACGCGTTAACGTTATCTGCTACCAGTTTCGCATACTTGGCGCCAGGCTTTCCCTCTTCAAGGGCTATCTCAACTTGAGATTTGCGCACGCGCACAAGGGCAAATTCAGCCACAACAAAGAATGCGTTCATGAGCAGGAAGAATACGACGAGCAATAAGCTTATCGCGATAGACATGAGAACTGGTCTCCTTAGGTCGAATAGTGCAGTATAAACGTCATATATTTTCGCATAACTCCAAAGCTTTAGCGGGACTGTACATAAAACAATGCCAATTCGTTAGCACGCTGATATGTTGCTTCTTGTCTCTGTACTTGGGGCCATCGCCCCAACCTCCGACATTTGCCAATACGCCCGATGCAGCCCTGTACGCATGCGTCCACTTTGCCACAGCCTGCAATACGTACACGACACACAACAAAAGCCCAGCGCAAATCAAACTGACCTGCACTGGGCTACAAATAACACGGCAAGACTAACTGTCACAGAGAGTGAAACGAGCTTGCAAGCACCACGCCACTTTGAGCGATGCGTTTATGCGACAAAAGCGCCTGTTGCAAACATGATGACAGAGGTAATTGCAGCAATGAGAATGATAGCCACCACCACTTTGTCGACAACCGTACGCAAGTAAGGTTCGTTGCGCTCTTTTTTGCCTTTGATATATACCAAGATGCCAGGCGCATACAAAAGAGACATGATCATGAGCGCTTCAAATCCTGAAGCCCACGCCAAAAAGGCGCCATAGATCACACCGAGAACACCAAAGATTCGCCACAGAATCAGGTTGCCACCAATTTTTCCAGCAAATGCTTCGGGCTCAGTAACGGTAATTTTGGCGAAATATGCTGCGGATAACAAATAGGGCAGCAAGATCATGCCTGCCGACAAGCGATAGAAGAACTGATACGTGCTATCTGAGAACAGCATGATAATCAAGAAAATCTCGATGATGATATTGGTAACAATCAGCGTGACAATGGGAGCACCCTTCTTGTTTACCTTGGCAAAAGACTTGGTGAACACGCCTTCTTGAGCTGCTTCAAAAGGAGACTCGGCAGAAAGAACCGTGTATCCCAACATAGCACCAACCAGCGAAAGCACAACGCCAGCGTTGATGAGAATTGCGCCCCATTCGCCAACGGCATACTCCATAACGCCTGCCAATGCGGGATTAGGAAGCTCAGCCAAATCAGCCAGAGGCATAACGCCCATTGAAAGGGTTGAAACCATAAGATAGATTGCCAAGACGCAGATGAAAGCAATAATGGTTGCCTTGCCAACATCACTTTGATGCTTCGCGCGACCAGAAATTGCTACCGCGCCTTCAATACCGATGAATACCCAAATGGTTACCATCATGGTGTTGTTGACCTGATCCATAAAGGGCATGCCAGGCTCTGCGCCTTCGGCCATGTTTGCCATAAAAATTGCCGGATCGAAATTATTCAGGAAGATGATTGCCATAATGGCAACGAAAATAGGCACAATCTTGCTGATAGTAATGACCGCATTAATGCCTGTTACCTCGCGAACACCGCGTGATACCAAAAACACGTAGAACCAAATCAGAAGCGATGCTCCGATTATGGATGGAAGATTATTGCCATTTCCAAACACCGGGAAGAAGTACGACAAAGCCCCAAAAAGCAACGCCGAGAAACTTACAGTACACAGCAGCGCAGAAATCCAATAACCCCATGCGCTGTTAAAACCTAAAAAGTCGCCAAAGCCCGCACTAGCGTAGCTGTAAATGCCGCCTTTTAGCTGGGGTTTGATTCGCGACAATGCGAAAAACAGCATTACTAAGCAGAATACGCCGATAGCAGAAATGCCCCACGAAGTCAGGATTGCTGCACCGGATGCGCCGCCCGCTGCTTGGTCGCCAGCAAGTGACCAGACACCGCCACCAACAATAAGCGTGATAACGGTTGTTACCAGACGAAAAATGCCCAGGTTACCATGCGAAGTCTCAGCTTCTGCCTCATAGATGTCTTCGCCCTGCGCGATTTTCGCATCTTCTGCAGCATATAGTTCGCTGCGTGTGGAGTTAGCCATGTTCTCCTCGTTCCGTCGAATAACACTTGGAACATGATACTCCAGTTTGTTGTATTAACCACGTGCATATGCGCTATTTTGTATACGAATCATCTACATTCGGCGCTGGTGGTCGGCAAAAACATGCGTTGTGACCAAAGAGTATGGGGTCAACTCAGCTATTCAATGACTGTGCAATCAACCCAAACATCGCGCAGTACACGGCGATTGATCTCACAGCCTACCCCGTAGCTTTCGTCTTCTGCATTTAAGGCAACAAGGCCTGATGAGACCTCATAAGCAGGCAACGTAATATCGTGCGCAAAATACCGCGTGGGCGCCCCAATATCACCTGGCAAGCTTGCTGCCGCCAGTGTTTCAAAAGCGGCATGGAAACGCTTCGATATCCCCGTATCATACATGCCACCCATCCAAACAGTAATACCACGCGCTTTTGCCATGCGTATGAATTCAAGTGTAGGCTGCACACCACCAAACTTGCCTATCTTAATGACATAGCATGCAAGATTGGGATACGTAAGCGCGGTCAACAAATCCCGTGGATGAGCGATAGATTCATCCAAACAAATGGGTGTTTTCATCGTGCGTTGCAAGCGTGAAAGACGGGCGAATAAATCAATCGGTCCGGTGCCTGCCGTCCGCTTCGGATCAAGCGGCTCTTCAACCCAAGCAACGTTGTAGGCGTCAAGCGCTCGCAGTTCGTCCACGGTTCGCTCAGTAAAGCTTTGATTGGCATCCACGGTGATCATTAAATGCGGATATGCTGCGCGAACAGCAGCTACACGCGAACGCGCCATACCCGGCGCAACTTTAAGCTTGACGCGTTTATAACCTGCCTGCACGCATGCTGCAACTGAAGCAAGCGTCTCTTCAACACTTCCCAACCCCACAACAGCACCCGCCAAAACACGTGCAGTTGAGGGCATGGGTTTACCCAATGCACACGCAATCTGAGCAAGCGAAAGTGGTGCTGTCACATCAGGTGCTGTAAAACCTCCGTTAGCATCCACCGCAAACGGCTCTGACTGCGCCGCTTCCATATAAGCATTCACGAGCTGCCATAAAGGTTTTTTAACAATCTTGCCATACAGATCCCACAGCGCTGGCTCCAATGCACCGCATGCCATCGGATGGTTTTGCGCTTCAGGATAAGCATCAAACAGACGGCTCGCCTCACTTGGATGCAACATTCCTTCATGTAACACCAGTGGCGCAAGTGTCTGGGTTAACACGCGCATGTCTTCATCAAGCGTTTCGGGCAAATACCAATCCGTATCAAACGCCACGCATTCGCCCAATCCCGTTCGACCAGCATGATCGGTCACTTCTACCAAGATAGATTCGCGATACTCAAGTGTCTCCTTCGCCGTCTTGAAGGGTTTCTTGAATTTTTGGCGAATCCGGTAGAGGGTCACCTTGCGAATCTCAATACGGTCCTCATACATTGCTTCAAGCGCTACGCGATCAGTCTTACCAATTCCTGTACGAGGAAATTCGTCAAGTGAATAAATGTGTTTAGGCATATACATGCGCGAAAGTTGTGAGTTGAGCGTTGTGCGAATACGATGCTTAAGCGATCCAGGACCGGCATGTGTATCGCGCTCCACAAAAGCCACGGGGCGACGCCCCCACTTTTCATCAGGCACACCAAACACATGCGCATCGCTTACACCTTCAACACTCATAAGCTTTTGGCAAATCTCAGCGGGATAGATATTTTCGCCACCTGACACAAACATGTCCTTGGTGCGCTCTTTAACAAAAAGAAGGTCATTGTGTAAAGCTGCGGTATCCCCTGTGAGAAAATAACCGTCAACCGTAAAAGCTGCGCGTGCATTAAGATACCCCGAGAACACACCAGGACCTTTAACGGCAAGACGACCGAAACCATCAGCTCCCGGATCTACAATGTGCGCATCATATCCCGGCAGAAGGCGAAGTCCTCCACCAAACGCCGGAAGCGCAGGTGCATTTGCAATTTGGCTGGAAGTTTCAGTCATTCCATAGCTGGCATATATTCGCGCACCACGTACTCGTGCGCGCTCCATAGTTTGTGCATTCAGCGGGCCGCCACCAATGAGAATGCAGGTATAGTCACGGAGGCTATCGCCGCTTGCGCGATCCGCTTTGATCATCTCCTGAAGCATGCGATCCACCACCGAAATATGCGTGGCGCCCTCCATGCGCGCATCTTCCAACACACGTGCGGCATCAAAATGCTCATAGAGCATAAACGGGTTTGCATTCAGGAAACTGCGCACGATCACTTGAAAGCCGCCAATATGGTAAAGCGGCAAGGCGGCTTGCCACATACCCTGTCCGTACGAGTTAAGCATTTCGTTGGATATTTCAGCAGATGAGCAGATGTTATCCCAAGTAAGAGGCACTGCTTTTGAGTAGCCTGTTGTGCCTGAAGTGAACATGATAAGCGCATGCTTGCTGCGGTCGAACAAACGCGATGCATGTTCGGCAAAATGGATGATGCTATCAACTGCGTCTTGGCGCATCATCTCATCGCGGCGCCTCATAGAAGCGCGTCCTGCAGCTGCTCTCCCAAGCGCCCGATCAGTGCGCGGTGAAGCACTGCCAAATGCCTGCCGCTCAAGATCATTGGGCTTTGCCGAGCGCGAATGCAAACCCGACGAAGCACTTGTTCCCGATCGCGATGCACTCATACTGCGCAAGCGCGCTACTTTTGTCAGAGGGAGCGACTGACTTGTGCCCTCTCGCGAACATCGCGGCGCTTCACCCATAAGCAACGCAGAGGCCTGCTCAAAAAGATTGCGGGCACCTGCGCTATCAATATGAAGAGCAATACGCGCTTGATGTTTTTGTTCAACAGAAAGCACGCGTGCTGTTTTTTCCGCAGAGGTGAGACGATGGTTGAGCGCTAAAAGCGTAAAGCCGCCATACGCTGCCGCCAACATCAAAAAGATAAACGCAGGACAATTTGGCAAATCAAGCGCAACGCAATCTCCGCGCGAAACACCTTGCTGTTTAAGCACCTGCGCAAAAGCTGCTGCATAAAGACGCGTCTCTTGATAGGAAAAGCACTCAGAAGTGCCAGAAGCATCAACGTAAACGAAACACGTTTTAAGCGGAGTCCGCCTCACCGTGCTTTCAAATACCTCGATCATGCTTCGTATTTGCCTTTCCTGCTTGTTTCTAATCCGCTACTTCCATCAAACCCATTGTGCATTGCAAGCTTTGCGCCAAGCGTTTCTTTCCTACGGGAATTTCGGAAACTGCTCGAAGTGAGGCGTGCGCTTTTCTTTAAAGGCATCGCGCCCTTCTTTTGCCTCGTCGGTTGTGTAATACAAAAGCGTTGCATCTCCAGCCAACTGTTGCAAACCAGCCAAGCCATCCGTTGCGGCGTTAAACGACGCCTTCATAAAGCGCAGGGCTGTTGGTGAGAGTTGCAACATTTCACGTGCCCATGCCACACATTCTGCTTCCAGCTCACCAAAAGGCACAACCTTGTTGACCAGTCCCATGTCCAGTGCTTCTTGAGCACTGTATTGGCGACATAAGTACCAAATCTCGCGCGCCTTTTTCTGTCCGACAATTGCCGCCAAATAACCAGCGCCATAGCCTGCGTCAAAGCTGCCCACTTTAGGACCTGTTTGTCCAAACTTCGCTGTATCAGCAGCAATGGTCAGATCGCATAAGATGCTCAAAACATGACCGCCGCCAATGGCATAGCCATTCACCATTGCAATAACAGGCTTGGGCACCACGCGAATAAGTCTTTGCAGATCTAATACATTAAGGCGCGGGATGTTGTCATCTCCAACATAGCCTCCATTACCACGATTTTTTTGATCACCGCCTGAGCAGAATGCCTCATCTTCATGGCGACCACCGTGGTTTTTACCTGTCAAAATAATGACACCAATCTCTGCGTCATCTCGCGCGCAGGTAAATGCATCAAAAAGCTCGCTTACCGTGCGCGGCGTAAAAGCATTGCGACGCTCTGGACGATTGATGGTAATTTTTGCAATTCCCTCAGCGGTTTCATAGGTGATTTCGCTATAGGCTTGTCCTGGTTGCCAGGCAATATCGGTCATAGCTGTCCTTTCAAACTTATGTGGTCGCACTCAGGTACGCAAATATCTCTTCGCGCAGCTAACCGCCCCCGCATACGCGTAGTGATTCAAGAACGTTGCATTTGTAGTGTGATTTGCTTGATCTAGTGTATGGTACCGCGCCGATAAGCATATTTTGTGGTTCATTGCGAATTTTTTGGAAAATACGCTCATTTTATTGCGAGCGCAATAAAAGCGCACAGCCTACCTTCACGCAAGCATTGCTTCAACCATGCCAACAAACGCATAGGGGTCTTCAAGGTGTACATTGTGACCCACGCCCGGAATAATCTCAGTATAAAAAGATTCAAGCGCTTGGTTGGTACGAACTAGTTTTGCCAACATGCTATATTTTTTATCACGCTGCCCCGTTATGTATCCCACACCAACACCTGCCTGTATCAAGTACTGAGCAGCATCGAAGGTTTTATCAATTGAGGGCATGCAATGCTGTCCCGCATATTCAAAAGTACGCGCAAGTGCTTCTTCATCGTTGGCAAGCCGATCTGCACGAAGCTGTGAACGCGTTTCCTCATCAAGATCATTTTGGGTGGCAAAAACAGGCTGTCGCTCCCACCAGTTCATAAAGCGCACAAGCCCACCCTCACGAAGACGTTGTGCGCATGCATGATCTTTTTGCGCCGCCGCAATACGCTCTTGCTCACTAGGCATACCAAGACCGGCACTTTCTAAAACAACCGTGTCAATTTCACGAACAAATCTCTCAGGATTTGAAGTTGCCGCTTCAACAAGAATGCGGCCACCCAGCGAATACCCCACAACCACCGCTTTGGCACATGCTGTTGGGTCGCCAACAGACTCTGTCATCTGATCGGTTGTAGCTTCGCCCTCTTGAGCGCTATCCAAGCGCGCAAACTGCACAAAGGACAAAAGAGCATCGGCCTGACGCGCCAATAGATAAGGAGCTGCTTGTCCCGGAACTTGAGATCCTCCGTGTCCCACCAAATCAAGCGCATACACCAAACGGGCTTTCGTGAAAAGCGGTGCTACCTCTTGCCAGGTTTCACTTGATTGCGAAAATCCATGCACAAGCACGATGGGCGATGAGACCCTACTGTCAGCCTGACACTCCTGAGCATCGTTTGTCATCCATTTGCGATACCGATAGCGTATGTCACGATAATCAAAGCATCCGGTTATTTGCTTCACGTGAAACCACTCCTACACGCGTTGCTTCAGTTGCTCGTTGGCAACCATTCCGAATTTGGGCAATCACTCCAAGTGCGGTTGCCGGTACATGCGCGATTGTACACCACGCAAAGCAGTTTTAATCTCAATAAGCGAAATTCCTGGCGTATGTAGCGCTTGTTGATATGCACGGTCAAATTCCTCTGGCGTGGACACTTCGCATGTGGACACCCCAAATCCAGCAGCTGCCTGCTGGAAATCAAGTGTCTGCGGCGTTAAAAATAATCGTTCAAAATATGCATCCTCGGAGGATTGCGGCAGCATATCAAAAATTGCTCCACCGCTATTATTGAGCAGCACCACCACAATGGACGCATGGTTATCCCACTTCAACACTTCGCGCTGGAGAGCGAACGCATTTATATCATGCAACAATGCAAGATCGCCCAACAATACCGTTGTCGTACCCAAGCTCTTCGCTGCACCAATTGCTGAAGAAAGGGTGCCATCAATGCCATTGAGACCGCGGTTGCCCAACACACATAGTTGCTTGTTTTGACGAGCGACATAAAACAGATCAAGTAAGCGCACACTCATTGAATTGCCAGCAAATAAGCATGATTTATGAGGAATTGAATTAAGCAGCTTGCGAATAAAAGCACCTTCTCCTGCGTCCGCCATTTCAACACTCTCTCGCGATGCACGCTCAAGCGCCGCCGTCCATGCTGCAAGCCAGTCGCCCGCAGACTGAGAAGTACTCGTTGCTAAGAGAGCAGCTGCAAAGTTCACGGGCGTGGTGCGAACAAACAAACCGGTTGACGAGAGGAAGTCGCGCGTCTCAAGCGGATCAACGACCACTTCTACCGCACCGGCAGCACACGCACGCGCCACAAATTGGGTGGCGCGCTTAGAAATAGGATAGCGTCCGAAGCGCACAATGACCTGAGGGTATAACAACCCATCAGGTATACCACCTCTCGCTTGCAACACTGCATCATAGCTAACGGCTACCTGCGGCTCATCAAAAGCACGCAATCCAGAAAGAGGATCAGCAAAGACAAGCGCTCCCACCTGCCGGGTCCATGCAAGCACCTGCTCTGCCTCATGGACATATCGCGCGGTTCCTTCGCCTGCCAGCACCAAAACTCGCTTTTGCGCAAGAAGCGCTGCTATTTCCTCGGCCTGCGCTGATGACAGCGTCATTTCGCCCACCATGTAAGGCGCAACTGGCTTGAGCGACTGCTTGTCAATGATCTCATCAAGCAAGCGCCTATCGGGCAAAAGGGGTTCTTCAAAAGGAAAATTTGCATGCACCGGTGCGCCCAAACAAGCACCCGCCAAGGGATACTGCACAGCTCCTACCGATGCCGGCTCACCAAACGGCAACGACGCACTCACCAACTCACGTGCTGCTTGCGCCGCAAACAACAACGTGTCAGCATCATCTGCAGGAAGCGGCATCTGGCGAAACGTTGCAACATGCGACCCAAACACACCAAGCTGATCGCATGTTTGCGGTGCTCCTAAGTTTTGCAGACGACCCGGTCGGTCTCCCGTGAGCACAATAAGCGGCACGCGTGACACATTTGCTTCCATTACTGCAGGATAATAATTTGCCACCGCCGTACCTGAAGTACAAACAAGCACCGTTGGTCTACCACTTGCCTTCGCCATGCCAAGTGCCATAAAGCCAGCACTCCGCTCGTCGACATCCACATGAATCGAGAGTGCTTCAGGATGGCGAATTGACCACTCATATGCAGTTACCGCCAATGGTGTAGAACGTGAGCCAGGGCTAATCACCACATCACGAATACCCCACCGAACCAATTCATCAATGAATGCTGTTAAAAATCGCGCCGTTGCTTGCGGATTGGCTTTCACCGGTTAGCTCCTCTCCCCATCAAATGCGCTTAAAATAGTCTGCAGCTTCAGTGCTACTTCGTCATATTCTGCCTGTGCATCACTTTGCGCAACCACTCCACAGCCCGCATACAGCCAACCAATTTCGCCATCAAACACGCCGCTACGAAGCGCAACTGAAAATTCACCATCTCCGTTGCCATCCACATACCCACAGGCACCTGCATAAAAACCGCGATTGTACGGTTCAATCTGACGAAGCACCATACGCGCTTCTCCAACCGGCGTGCCCGCCACGGCAGGAGTAGGATGAAGTTGCGTCGCAATTTCCCATAACGTTGTGCCTTCTAAAAGTTCAGCTGTGCAGGGAGTATAAAGATGCTGGATCGTCGGCAATTCCAAAAGCGTAGGTGTTTCTGGAACAGAAACGTCGTAGCAGTTGCGCAACAATACCTCGCGAATAAAAGATACAACGTACTCGTGTTCTTCACGGTTTTTCTCATCCGCTAAAAGCTCTTCGCCTAATGCCAAGCGCTCATCAACACTGTTGCCCACCGGAGCACTGCCCGCAAGACACATGCTCTCTATCTGCTGGCCTGATTTGCGAACAAGCAGCTCAGGCGTACATGCGCAGAAAAAGACATCTGCGTAACGATACATAAGCACCGTTCCACGTGCTGGACCATCAATTAAATTGACGAGCAGATCCTTAGAGGAAAACGGTGACTCAGCAACTACTTTTTGACGGCGCGACAAAACCACTTTTTTCACGCGTCCTGTCTCAATGGCACCGAGCGCTTGTTCCATAGCATCTTGCCACGCTTCGCGCGAATCTGGTTCACGGGTATAGCGAATTGTACGACGCGTTCGCGGCGCAGCAGCCAGCGCTTGCTTACAAAAGCGCTGCACGCGTCCGGGATATACCGGCCCTAATGAGTTCACCTGCAAAAAGCTTCCGCTTTCATTCTCAATTAAAACAATCTCGGGAAGCATAAAGTGCAGACGAGGAAAAGACTCAAACAGCTCATCAGGAGGAGCAGGGTTTGAAGCATCAAATCTATTAAACGAAAAAAAGACGGGAGACACTTCCGCTAAGCCGCAAAGCGTGTAATCGTTTTCTTCAATGCTTGAAAGTGCAACACAGCGACCCAGTCCCATCAAGCGAGGAGAAGTGTCTTTGCGATAGTAGACAAATTGATCAGTGAATCCTTTTTGTAGCGCACAAAAAGCGTCCACGATATCAGTTTCAAGCGGAGTGGTAAACGAATATATTTTGCTCATACGAAAGCTTTTCTCTATCTGTTTTCATTAGTGCAACATGCCGTCAATTTGCCGTAAAGAGCATTTTAGCATGCTGGTTTTATACTAACTGAATAGGTAATAACATGCGCGAGGACACCTCGTTCTGACAACCAATGCACATGACATTATCTCCGGAAGGCGGATACTATGAAAAATTTCCTCGTCGAATTTAAAGAGTTCATTGATCGCGGCAACGTCATGGATTTAGCGGTTGCCGTTATCATTGGTGGAGCATTCACTGCAATTGTCACTGCGCTTACTGACAACATTATCAACCCACTGATTTCACTTATCACGGGTGGCGATGGCACCATCTCAGGGCTTGTTGTTCCAGGAACCCAAATTGACTTCGGCGCTCTCATCAGTGCAATTATTAACTTCTTGCTTGTAGCCTTCGTGGTCTTTTTGCTTGTTAAAGGCATTAACAAAGTTCAGAGCAAATCTAGTGTAATTGTGCGCCGTAAAAAGAACGGTCAAGGCGAAGTGGAAATTTCTGTTACACCTCCTACGTGTCCCTTCTGTTTAGAAGAAGTAAAAGAAGGTGCCACACGTTGTCCGCACTGCGCAGCTTCCTTTGATGAACCAGCTGCTCCAACTGAAACAATTATTGACAAAGCTTAGTGGTACAAACTTTCTAAAGCAAAGGCGAAGGCGCCGGTCAAAAGACCGGCGCCCTCTCAGACTAACAGTTGCTATGTAAGTTAGTCACCGATTAGTTGGAAATCACAAATACAAGATAACATACCGAAGCGCATATCTTATTTAAGATTAACGTCCCTCAGTACAAGAACAGCCCGTGTTTACGCCATGCTTAACGCGGTCGTGCTCTTCAGAGGTCTTTGCATCATTCCAACGATCCATCGTTCCCACAAGATATCCGGTGATACGACGAATACGCTCAAACGGAACAGGAGAAAGTTCGTAGCGAATATCAATATCATCGCCATCAACGGTAAGACCAAGGCCTGTAACCGTACAACCCATATGCTGCTGATTGCCACGATCAATATATGCGCGAATTTCTTCGTCACTTACTGGCGCATCAGAATCATTAGTATATGCAATTACAACGGTAACATCTTCTACGACGCGTTCTTCAGCGGCCTTTTGGTTGGTGTCGAGCAAAGTCTCCATAATGGGCTCCTTTAAAGCGAGGGGTATTGATACGCATTAACATCAATACGAGTCGTTTATATGATGCTAAAATACTAACATTTATTATTACAAATATGGGTTAAAACTTGAAAGCAAACAGCATTTATGCACAAAATTCACGATAAATGGTGGCTCTTTAAAAAGCAAACCACAATCTCTTGTGGTTTGCTTATTGATTCAAGAGAGTTATAAACTCTTTACTTATGATACGGTTCGCCACGAGAAATTTTTTGCGCGCGATACAACTGTTCTAAAAGTACTACGCGCGCTAAGTTATGAGGAAGGGTTATTTTGCCAAACGACAACAGCTCCGACGCTCGCGCATAAACCGCCTGATCTACCCCATCCGAACCGCCGATAATAAACGCTATATCGCTTTGGCCATAAAGTCCAAGATCATCAAGATGAGCAGCAAACGCTTCGCTGGTGTGTTGCTTACCCTCAATAGCAAGCACAATAACATGCGTTTTTGGAGAAAGGGCGCCAAGCGCATGAAGAATAGCTTCGCCCTCTTTTGCCCGCGCAGCAGCTACAGATCCTGCGCGAGCAGGATCCACATCCGCGATCTCTATTACCTCAGTTTTGGCATACGGTTTAATGCGCTTGAGGTACTCAGCGCAGGCATCCTGCCAAAACCGTTCTTTGAGCTTGCCAACCGCTATGATGGTAAAACGCATTTCACACGCTCACCTACGCAGAAGTTACGATATCACCAGATACCCAACCGCTTAAATGGTGTACATAGACTGGAACACATCTTCACGTTGAATAATGATCTGTACACCAAGTGCTGATGCCGCCTCATCAAGCTTCTCTTGTACGGTATTGAAGTCTGCTGTCTGGGGCTCCAATGTCACAAGCATCGTCATAGAGAAAATGTCATCAAGAATCGTCTGACTAATATCATCAATATTAGCTCCACAGTCTGCAAGAACGGTAGCCACCGTGGCAACAATTCGTGTACGATCCTTACCAAGAACTGAGATAACGCACTTCATAGGATATTCCTTTCAGATAGAACCAGCAGCAATGGTATCCCTACATAACCATCTTGCCAAAGGCAAGCTTTCGCTCACCCAGATTATCGACGAGCAAAAATAAGCGACAGCGCCTCAGCGCGTGCAGCAGTATCTTCGTCAAAAATACCGCGAATAGCACTCGTTGTTGTTTGTGTACCAGGCTTTTTTACACCGCGCATGCTCATACACAAGTGTTCTGCCTCTAAAACAACTATTGCGCCTTGCGGCCTGAGCTCTTTCATGAGCGTATCAGCAACTTGTGATGTCAAACGCTCTTGCACCTGGGGGCGGCGGGCAAATACATCCAGCAGGCGCGCCAACTTAGACAACCCACAAATACGACCATCGGGAGCAGGAATATAAGCAATGTGCGCATGCCCAAAAAAGGGTGCCAAGTGGTGTTCGCACATTGAGTAAAACGGGATGTCGCGAACTAATACCATTTCCTCATGGTGTTCATCAAAAGTTGTTTCAAAATGAATGGCAGGGTCTTCGTTCATACCCGCAAACACTTCTTCATACATCTTCGCCACGCGCTCCGGAGTCTTGCGCAGTCCTTCTCGCGACGGATCTTCGCCCACTCCTTCTAAAATAAGACGAACGCCCTCTTCAATCTTCGCTCTATCCATGAACTATCTTTCGCTCTCTACTTATCCTATAAATCTAATTCAAGTCCAACAGGGCAGTGGTCACTGCCAAACACTTCTGGGTAAATGCTTGCTGCACAAATTCTATCTGACAGCTCATTGCTTACCAAAAAATAGTCAATACGCCATCCCGCATTATTTGCACGTGCATTAAACCGATAACTCCACCAACTATATGCCCCCGTAACGTCGGGCTTCACAAATCGAAAGGTGTCAATAAACCCTGCGGCAATTAACTCTGAAAAAGAATCACGCTCTTCGTCAGAAAATCCCGGATTTCCTCTATTTGGCTCAGGGTTTTTCAAGTCAATCTCTTGGTGAGCAACATTAAAGTCTCCACACATGACAACCGGTTTAGGTTTGGACGTTTCACCAGAAGGCAATATGCCCTCCTCAAGTCCTTTGCAAAAGTCTCGAAACGCATCATCCCATTGCAAGCGATGTGCAATACGCGCAAGTTCGCTTTGCGAGTTGGGCGTATAAACATTTACAAACCAAAAATCTTCAAATTCAAGCGCAACAATACGGCCTTCGGTATCAAGGTATTCATCACCCAATCCGTGTAATACGCGCAAAGGCTCTTCGCGCGTAAGCACCGCAGTCCCTGAATATCCTTTTTTCTCAGCTGACGACCAATAGGCGTGATACTGTGGCAATGCTAGCTCTACTTGTTCCGGGCGACATTTGGTTTCTTGAATGGCGAAGATATCAGCTCCGAATTGCTCAACAATCTCCTCGAAACCTTTCTTTTGCACGGCACGCAAACCGTTAACGTTCCACGAAACAAATCGCACAGACCTACCAGCTTTCTTATGAGCTCCAAAACGATGCGCATGCCTGCGCTAATTATTTGCCTTCTCAATTGCATCAGCAACTTTACGCGCAGCTGCCGTAATGGACAAATCATTTACGTCAACGGTAATGTCTGCATACTGTTCGTAGAGCGGCTTGCGCTCGTCATAAAGTTCGCGCAAGCTCATACCAATGCCGCCTTTGAGAACAACGCCACGTTCTTGCAAATCTGACAAGCGCTCAACGAGCTGATCGTAAGAGATCTTGAGATAAACAATCGTTCCAATCTCACCCAGATGTTTCATAGCATCATCTGAATACACTGCAGAACCACCCGTTGAAATAATGGAATTCTCAGCTTTAATGTCGCTTAAAATCTGATTTTCTACTTCAATAAAGCCCTCAGGTCCAAGCGCATCAATGATCTTTTGCAACGTTTTATCGGTCTGATTCTGAATAACCAGGTCAGCATCAATAAAGTTCAAATTCATAATCTTTGCCAACACAATACCAAGCGTAGACTTTCCAGCACCAGGCATGCCTATTAAAACGATGTTGTTATCTGCCATAACCGCTTTCCCTTCTTCTGGGTGTATACCTGCAAGCGTGTTTCGCCATTATACCAGCCGTGTTGCAACAATATGTTTCGCTTAGGTGTCGGTCGGTGACAACATCACACGATCCACTTTGTCCACATCATTAACACAGCGCTTCGTCGTTTATGCACCATCACTTTCAATGGGCATCGTAGCTGAAACATTTCCCATTTTGATCGGCAATAATTCACTGATTAGAATTGCGCCAAAAATAAGGGCAAAACCACAGATGAGCTTGAATGTAAGCACTTCACCATAGAGCAAAACAGAAAAGACGACACCAAACACAGATTCAAGCGAAAGTAAAAGCGATGCCGGAGCCGGATCAACATGTGCCAATCCTACGTTCTGAAACACAAGCGCCATACATGATGCGAAAACAACCAAATAGACCATATTCCACAAAAAGTCAGGTGTAAGGGCTGAAACCGAAGGCAGCGTTTCAGTGCAAGCACCCAACAGTATGCCGCATGCCCCTCCTACCAAGAACTGATATACCGTCAACGCAAGCGCATCACAATCATCCGTAAACTTTGATACGTAAACAATGTGCAGAGCGAAAAACACACTGCACACCAACGTCATTGCGTCCCCAAAACCAAGGGTTAAATCTCCCGCACTTTCTTGCAACGACACAAACCCGATACCAACAATGCAAAGAATGGCTGCGATGATGTTATACCGCGTTGGTTTACGTCGCGCAAAAAGCCACCACGCAAACGGTACAAGCACACAATACGTTCCTGTAAGAAACGCATTTTTGCCAGGAGTGGTATAGGCAAGACCAATCGTTTGTGTCCAAAACGCTAAAAAGACCAGCACGCCAATGATGGTGCCGCGCATGAGATAGGTTTTTGTTAAAGCAGCAGCAAAACGCTTGCGAAACACCACCGCTAAAATAAGCCCTGTTGCCATAAACCGGATACCTATCAGCCATGCTGGAGGCAACACATCTACCGCGTCTTTCATAAAAACAAAACTTAAGCCCCAGATGATCGTAGCTGCAACGATCAGGAGTTTATACTTGAGCTGTCCCATTTCTAGCGGGCACCTCCGCCACCGCCACCGAAACCGCCACCGCCGCCTCCTGAAAAGCCGCCGCCGAAGCCGCCGCCGCTTGAGAAGTTGCCACTTGCGGCAGAAATCGCTGAGTTTGCGACATGTACGGTATTGGTGATCGAATGGGCAAATGATGTACTCAGTGCAGACATTGGTCTACCACCAGCACTATATCCGCCGATATACCAGAACCACCACGGCATATAGGTGGGACCATATTCGCCTGAGTATTCAAAAAGCTGTGGCTGAGTTTGTCTTAACTGACTAATTGCCCGATCGGCTACGCCAAAGAGGTAGGCATAGACCATATATTCGCCCCATACCTTTACATCTGTTGGCGGCCGCTCATCAAGTAAAGAAAAATCGCGAAGCCAATTACGCAACGCTTTGCATTTAGCTACCGTGTTATTACCAAACACACTGCGACGAGGCATATAATTTGCAATAACGAAAAGCGCTATTGCCGTAGGAACAAGAAAAATCAGCGGCACAAAATTTTCTGTTAACACAAAGGTGAGCACCGCAGCGACTACTACTATCAGTGATGCTGCAACAAGATAACCTTGGTAGCGATTGCTTCTCTCTTCAAAAAAGTCGTACCTGTTAGTTTCCGCCGAAAGCATCCCTTGCCATGCCGCCATAGCATCCAAAAACTGCTGCGGATGCTTTTTGCCATACTCCTTAATCGTGTCAAACCACAAAGCATCTGCTCCACCAGCAAACTGACCAAAAAGCGTTTCAAGTGCCATCTGATCAATGGGGTTTTTGATACTACTTGCAGCAGGCAAACGCGTAATGTAGCAGTCCTCAACCATAATTGAGCTACCAGGATATTTAGGGTAACTCCCTGAATCAATACGCACTGCTCCTACATGCGCCAGGTGCATGATAGTTGCAATAAAATCATCTTGGCTTTGACGATCCCATCGCCACAGACGGCCAATAACCGCTGGATGAATCCGCGGATCGGGCACATCTCGCCAGTATTCTTCAGTAAAATCGGGGGTGTGTTCTTTGCCGTATTTATAATATGCCCGCAATGCCCAAACTAAGAGCAGCACGCAGATCAGAGCTATACCAATAATAAACAACAGCGAAAAAATTCGATCTTTATTTGCCTGATCAGCCCAGATACTTTCTTGAGTGAGCACCTCTTGTTCACGACATTGCCCCTCATGGGCACTTGCTGCCTCAGGCGAAAGATTTGTTAACCACTCCACTGGAAAAAGTACATGCGCCTCAGCAAACTGACCTGATTCAACTTTGCTCACTTGATAAGTAATACTACCGTCTTCGTGGATGCTAACCGTTCCATCAATCGGACCATGTCCCCATGCTTTCACGTTGTCGCCCGCAACAACGCTCTGCCCTTCTGGGACAGGAAGCCACAGATTCATCGTGACATTTTTAGAAGATTCCGCCCAGCCAGATCCCACATATTTCCAATAGAGATCCGCAACGTCAGCATAAGCTTGCGCCGCATTGGTGATCGTATAGTCAATCTGAATTACCTTGTTTTCATCATGCGCAGAAAAGAATACGTAGAGTGTGTTGCGCGCAAGATCATAGGAGTACGCATCTTTTGATGGACCACCCTCGCTTCGCCACTCCGTTGAGAAAGGAACGTTGTCCAGTTCAGTGAGTTCGCCAATAAGTTCGCCCTCGGTATTTGCTGAGCCAATAGAGACAGAGGCTATGGACATCTTCCCGTTTTCTGGAAGACCCCCAAAATCCCACCAGACCGCACTAAAACTTCCGTCAAAATCAAACGACCGTTGTTCTACGACATGAAGCGACGCATCATTTCCAACCTGCGCTTCAATATTGACCCGTGGCATTGAATAGGATTTAGCGAAGGCGGTGTTTGGTGCAGCAACAACGCTCATAAACGCAATACAGACCAACACGACAAAAAATATCGTCATTCGCAGCCGCATAACACCTTGATATAACGTATCAGCAAAAGATTGAGATTTAGGAGCCGCACAATAATTGTGTGGAAGTATTCCTCTCATCATGTTTTATCGGTCCTCTGTTCTTGCACATTACCTAACGTCACGGTATCATAGCAAATTGCACTTCATTGTTCGCGGAGAGCTGACCGAGAGGCCGAAGGTGCTCGCCTGCTAAGCGAGTATACCCCACAAGGGTATCTGGGGTTCGAATCCCCAGCTCTCCGCCACTTCTTTTTCCCTCATAGCTTTCTTTATTTTTTACCCCCGCGAGATTTGAGTCGCTTTGTTCGTTGCGGCTTTTTGCGATATTCCGGGTGGCGCTTCAAGAAAATTGCACGACACCACAAGGTGATGCCGAGCCCAATTAGCATGGTAAGCAAAAAGCTGAACGCTAAATCAAAAACTGCTTCATTATGCTCAAACCACGCATATAAACTCACTAGTGCAAAGAACCCTGATGTGAGAGAAGTGATCCATATAAATAGTTTGATGAGTATTTCTTTTGCACGTGAGGGTGAATGGCGATACGTCATCACAACATAGATGACACCTGCAACCACTGCAAGCACCAACAGAAATGGAATTATCCTTGAAAGACGTACGAGCATCACGAGTAAGCTGTCCTAAAATTGCACGTTCGGAACAGTATTAGCTTCTGCTTGTGCTGAAAAACTTTCTCTTTTCGTGAAACCAAACATACCCGCTACGAGTACTGCAGGAAATGTCTGAAGAGCAGTGTTGTAGCGCATAACAGTATCGTTATGGCTTTGACGCATGTAACTAATTTTGTCCTCGGTATTTTCAAGCTGAGATTGCAATTGCTGAAAGTTCACATTTGCTTTGAGATCAGGATAGGCTTCGCTTACGGCAAAAAGCGTCCTTAGCGCGCCTGTTAATACGTTATCAGCAGCCATTTTCGCTTCTGGTGTTTGCGCCTGCATTACCGCAGAACGCGCTTGCGTTACCTCATCAAGCGTAGCGCGTTCATGAGTTGCATAACCTTTCACGGTCTCAACGAGGTTCGGAATAAGATCAAGGCGTCGCTGAAGCTGTACGTCAATTTGTGCCCATGCATTGTCCACCATGTTGCGCAGCTTTACGAGGTTGTTGTACAGCGCAATAAGCACCACAACCAACACAACCACAATAGCAAGGAGAACAAGTAATACCGTTGTCATAGCAATGACCCCTTTCGCTCTGCAAAAGTATCTGCATAAGCTTCATATCATACGAACTCGGTCATTGTATCATGCCTCATGCATGCAAAAATTGCTCTGTAACCACTCGTTAACGCACAGGCACCATTGCAGCTCGATACGCCCCCAACAAAGTAGCTCGTGCCCAAAGCCCAATCTTTTGCGCCTGAGTTGCAAGTGCTGTTGCATGATCAAAGGTGTCGCATAACGCAAAAGTGGCCGAACCGCTTCCTGACATAAGCGCTCCCTGTACGCCTTCGCACTCGGAAAGCCATACACGAATATCAGCAAGCTCTGGGTAAATAGCTTCCGAGGCATACGCCAAGTTGTTCGCTAATGGCACGTTTTCTGCTGTTTTAGCAGACAATGCTTGCTCGCGCACGCTATCAGGAAGCAAAAAAGGAGCTTTATCAAATGCTTGATACGACTGCGCTGTTGAAACTCCAAAATCTGGTTTCACAACGACAAGCGGTGCGCGCATAGGCTCAAGAGCGTGATCAAAAGTGTCTCCCACTCCACGCAAGCAGGTGCATCCGCCATATAAGAAAAACGCTACATCAGCACCAAGTTCTTGTGCAACAAGCTCAATGCGAGGATCATCTTTTGCAACCCCCCACAAAGCAGCTGCTCCTAACAGTGCAGCTGCAGCATCTGAAGATCCTCCGCCTAATCCCGCTTGCGAAGGGATGTGTTTTTCCAAATGAACAAAAAGGGGCGTTGGGTTTCTTAATTCAAGCACTTCGGCCAGACGAACAATTGCTTTCCACACGATATTATGGTGCGGGTTGATATCAAGCGGCGCAAGTCCCTCAAAGGCTCGCTCGCTTAGCTTCGCAATAAGAGGCGTATTGTTTTCAGTAGATTGTTGACGAATATACTCGAAATCTTTTTCGGTTGTAGCCTTGCGCATCCAAAGCACATCATGAAGCATTAAAGCATGCATTACTGAAATTGCATTATGATATCCATCCGCGCGCTTATCACTAATATCCAGATAAAGATTCACTTTTGCCGGAGCTACCAGCTTTATACCGTCGCGCTTAAACGGCTGTAACTCAACTTCTTGAGCCGCTCGAGCCACCTCCATCATGTCAACGTGAGGCATCGGCCTTCGCTCCTTTCTTTTGTGCGCGACGTTTCGCAAAGAAATCTTTGAGCAACTGGGCGCATATGTCCTGCTTAACTCCTGCTCTAACTTCAAAGGTGTGATTAAGGCGTTCGTCTGCGTGAATCTCATAAAGTGATCCCAGCGCACCTGCCTTTGGATCACGCGCACCATATACACATCTATCAATACGCGACTGGTGCATAAGTCCGGCGCACATAATACACGGTTCAAGCGTCACATACACCGTACAACCTGTTAATCTCCACGTATCCAGCTCACGCGCTGCTTGTTTCAGTGCGAGAAATTCAGCGTGACCCGCTGGGTCATTTGTCGTCTCCCGAAGGTTTCCTGCTTTCGCTATAATGCGCGGTTCAGCAAGAGGTTTTCTTGTTGCTGGATCAACAGGAGCATAGACAACAACAGCACCAATGGGCACTTCGCCATCCTTTGATGCCCGAATTGCCTCATTTATTGCTAAAGTCATGTAGTCTTCGTCTTGCATTTCTCTATTATATGGTATTATGAAAAACGATCGGGAAATTACTGCATGACTTACAGAGCAGTAAGCTTCCGAACCGCTTAAGCGGAGGAATGGCCGAGTGGTTGAAGGCGGCAGTCTTGAAAACTGTTGTGCCGAAAGGTACCGTGGGTTCAAATCCTACTTCCTCCGCCAGTTTTTTCTTTTTACTTCCCTTTTATATTTCCTAATACCTGTCTACTTGTCTACTGGTAGCTTGCTACTTACTGCAGCATGACTTCGTTGCTTTCTTTGTGAGCGCTTTATAAGAAAGCCGTTAGCATGAGCGTACTTTCAAACGCACATACTAACGACTCTCATAAACGTACAAAGCAATTATTTACCTTGACGTAGTGTTCTATTAAACGAACGCCAGGTTGAGTGCTTATTCCTCTGATCGTTCTTCAAGTGGTTGATATTCACGCCCATTTGCAAACATAGATTTATATGCTGGACGAATAATACGTTTTCCGGAAACAATCTCCTCAAAACGATGAGCCGCCCAACCCGACATGCGGGCACAAGCAAACAACGGTGTAAACAACGACTCGGGGATCCCCATCATGGAGTACACAAATCCTGAATACATATCAATGTTTGCGCACATATCCTTTTTAGTTCCTTTTTCACGAAGGATAACTTCAGGCGCCAAGCGCTCAATACTCTCAAGAAGTCGGTATTCTGCTTCATACTCAGTGCCTTGCGCCAGGTCGGCAGCAAAGTTCTTACAAATAATGGCGCGGGGATCTGATTTCGTGTAAACCGCATGTCCCATGCCATATACCAATCCCGTTTTGTCATAGGCTTGCTTGTTTACAATCTTCGCCAAATAGTCGGCTACTTCGTCGTCATCTTCCCAGTTTTTCACAGCTTCTTTGATTTCTTTTTGCATTGCCAAAACTTGATGGTTGGCGCCACCATGCTTGCGACCTTTCAGAGAACCGATAGCTCCTGCATACGCAGAATATGGATCGGTGTCTGATGAAGTCAACACACGAGTAGTAAAGGTTGAATTGTTACCGCCGCCATGCTCAGCATGCAGACAGAGCATAATATCAAGCATGCGAGCTTCTTCTGGTGTAAATTCACGATCAGGACGAAGCATAGACAAGATAGTTTCTGCCGTAGATTGTCCTGGGATAAAGCGGTGCATGATCATAGAGCCATTGTTGTAGCGAGCTTGCTGGGCATAATAGGTCAGCACCATAATGCGCGGCAAACGCGAAATCAACGACATGGCGGTATGAATCTCATGGTGTGCTGAGCGATTTTCAGCTTCATCGTCGTATGCATACAAGAGCAAGATAGAACGCGCCAAAACGTTCATGATGTCAGGCGGAGTGTCGCGCATAATCATTGATGCCGTAAACCCATCAGGCAATTCGCGATAGTCGTCAAGTACCGAAATAAAACGCTCAAGCTGCGTTTTAGTAGGCAGCTCTCCCATGAGCAGCAAGTAGGTAATCTCTTCAAAACTATAACGCTTGTCTTGTGGCTGACCGCCGAGCAAGTCATATACGTCATAGCCGCGATAGCTCAAGTGGCCTTCATCAGCAATTTTTACACTGTCTGAAACAACGTAACCGTGAACATTAGAAATGTTCGTTAAACCTGCCAATACGCCCGTGCCGTCAGCATTACGCAAACCACGCTTAACATCTAAGCTTTCATATTTGCTTGCATCGACAGAATTCACGCTCTGGAAGTTGTCATATAACGAAATTTTCTGTTCTTCATCCATGGTGGCTCCTTCCCTCTGCCTCATAACGCTTGTTCGGGCACCTTGGTATTGTTTTCGTTCGTTAGAACTCTCTAGACACCCTCATAAAACGAGTGTTTTTTTACGAATGGTTTAATAGTAGCTTGTGGCGAAGATAACACCTATACCCACCCTTCGCTTCAGGTGCTCCGCTTCGGCGAATGCCATAGAAATGCGTTCTGGCTTTTTAAAACACCTCCTTAAATGAACAAAATGCTCACCATAGGTGAGCATTTAGATTCCAAACAAATAAGATGTTTGTACAAACGTTATTTTGCTGCGCCAATGCGGCAAATAGTGGTGCCACAGTCAGGGCACTTACCCTTCGTGATCGGCTTACCGTTCTTGGTAACACCTTCAACCGGATCTTGCATGGTTTTCTTTGCTTTGCACTTTACGCAATATGCTTCAATAGCCATTGGTGCAAACACCTCTCTGTCTAACATTTGAGCGTGATAACACACGCTATCCCGAGTACTTTTTGTGCAGGTGTATCACCAGCACGATGGCATATTATAATCTAACCCGATCAGGTAATTTACCATAGTCTGTAAGTGGTTAAATTATCTTCAACAACTCCATAACGAAGTCAGCATTTTTGCGCAATATTTCCTCATCAACGTTCTCCAAAACATCATCTGCTTGCGCAAAATAGGCCGGCTTACCCTGCTTCATACCACACAAATGCATAGCTTGATATCCGCGCTTGATAGCATAGGAAGCCGCACTGTCCTTCCATGTAATTTCGCCATCTCCTACCGACATCTGAGTAGCTTGAGATGCTTTTCGAATATAGCGCTTGATACGTGAAGATGTTTTAACTGAGCGCAGCTTTCCTTCTTTACTGATCACGCACAAATCGCCAGCGCCAAGCGCGTCTAAATCAATAATGATAGAACCGCGCATATCTTGCTGATGCTCATCAAGGAATGCCCTCATGCCACCATTGTGTTCAAGCTCAGAACCAAGAGCAACAAACCACACTTCGGTATTGATATCAGGATTGCGGAATTGATAAATCTGCTGCAATTCGTCTTCTATTTCTACCGTTCCTGCTGCAGCTATAGCAGCTTCTTCGGCAATCTCTTCTGAATCTAAATCAGCAGATTCCAGGCGACGAAGCGAATATCCACCACCATTCCAGTTTTCATCGTCAAACGAGTCTCTCGTTGCTGAGAAGTTCTCTTCATAGGTGTCATAATCATCAGAGCGGAAGCTCTCCCAGCCACCACGTTTTTCGCCTACGCTGCGTGCTTCGAAATCTTCGTCAACATCAAGCCACTCATGAGCAGAGGATTCAACCTCTTTATCCTTATGACGAAACTTACCAAACAAGCGATGCATACGAGACTTCGGCATCTCAACATAACCAGGACCTGCAAATGCGCCTGTCTCAGTTATGGTCTCGTGATAGGCCGAATCATCAACATCCTCAACATAGATATCTTCAGGAGCTACATCTTGAATAAGCTCATCCCCTACAGGAGCAAACGATCCTGTTGCACCTGCAGGAACAAATGCACCTGCTGCATTAACGCTTGTTGCAGGCATTGCTATTGTTTGCGAAGAAATATCTTCCGTTACAGCTTCTTGGCTAACCGCTTCAAGGGAAGAAGCTACTGAAATAGGCTCAAGCGCACCGGTTACGGCGTCAATTTTGCCCGTTGATCCTACGTCTTTTGGATCTTCCAAGGAAATAGTAGGCAACATCGTGAGCAAGCTTTTCGCTGCATTTTGCGATGAGGTTTGTGCTTCAGCTAAAGGAGCGCGTTGCTTCGTTAACTCAGCAACAGGCGTGAGATTTGCTACGGTTGCATCAATGTCTGGAAGCTGGATAGCGGGACGTGCGGGCTGCTTTGCTGGTTCCTCAATAGAGGGCACCATAACTCGAGGCGTGCCGGGTTTAACGGCAGATTGCACAGTCGGAACAAATTCCACCGCTGGCACCGATTCATTCAGAGTGTCTTGAGTGGGTTGCGCTTGCGCTTCAAGCGTTTGACGTGTTTGTTCTTCAATGTCTAAAACGCCAATACCAAGCTCTCCTGTTTGCGAAGGAACTTGAGGTGTTGCCCATTGTGGCGCTTTTACTTCACGAATTTCCTCACGACCTGCTGCAAGACTTTCTTCAAGTTCGTGCTCAACGATGTTGTTTGCCTGAGCAAAATGAGCCGCAGACTCTACTACTGCTGCATCCAGCGCACTTGCATAGCGCGAGCGCTGTGCGGGCTTTTCGGGCTCGTCTGACTTTTTAGCTTTTGCTTGTGCTGCCTTAAACCAATCAGGTACTGAAGCGTCTTCTTCGGTTTCGGTTACCGGAGTTGCATACATTACACCATCTGTAGATATTTCAGGCGTCGCTAATACCTGTTGTTCTAATGCTTCATCTGCTTGATCTTGATCTGCAAAGATAACCGCATCAAAGCCAGCACTTTGTTCGTATTCGTTGTCGCCTAGGCCAAAAGGTGTTGCCATAGACTCTTGCTCAAACACTTGTGCAGCAGCCATAGCCTCTTCTTGCTCATTTCGCTGAGCGCGCGCAGCGTTTCTTCGCATACGATCAAGCTCGTCAGGCGAAGGTGCGCCCTCCACCGGTTTACCCATAAACGCTGCCATTGCTGCTTTTGCTGATGCCAAACGTAGTTCTTCGCTACCGTAGTAGTTATCATCATCAAATATCTGAGAATCGGCCTGAGGATTAGCAACATAAGTTAGATGCGTATCAGGCGACACATCTCCGCTTGCTAGCGCAGCATCATAACCATGCACTACAGCATTGTCACGTCGAGCCAACTCGGCTTCACTAACACACCCTTTACCTACGCGACGAGCTACTTCCAACAACACCGCTGTTCCTGCAGCGTTGCAATTAGCGCCTTCGTTATAAGGGCTTATCTTATGAATAATGCTCAAAACTGGTGAAATTGCCACAACGATCAAAAGAATGATCATAATAACGCGCATAACTGCATTACCGGCGCCTTCTGCATTAGCAAAGGCTACGGTATTAATTGTCATAACAATTGGCAGAAGTATAAGTGCTCCCACAATGACCCATTGAAGAATTGGAAGGATTTTCAAAAGAGCGGGTGATGTTTCGGGGCGAACTTTACCGCTGTCATAACGCGCGATTAATACTACCTTGAGGCGACGCGAGCTACCAGTTTGAGTGGAAAAGCCAGGGTCATACTTCGCCACAACATTTTGGCTAATTCCACGGCTTAGAAGGTTTGATAAAATAGGTTTGTCAAAAGCCTCTAATACATACAGTATCGCCGCTATTGCTGTAACAACAATTGCTGCAACACCTACAGCCGGGAAAACAAGAGCCGCTATAGTAATCACAATTGAACATAAGCAGCAAATAAGATTAGCAAGATTGAGATCTGGCGAACCTTTAAAGTCTTCCATTACTGCAGACAAACCAGCTTCCTGCTGCATTTGATCCGTAATATAAAGCGCAGCTTGCTGCTCTTCTTCGGTTCCAGCAGGTCGTGGACCAATCTCTTGTGATAAATATGCAACATGATCAAGTATTTCAGGCATACTTTTTGCCTTTCATGGTAGTTACGTCCAACTTTGACATACACGCTTAAAGTATACGCTATTTAGTCTGTTTACCCAAATAATCACGAATTTCGGCATCTGAGGCGCTCGCTTGTGTTCGGGCTGCCTCAAACGCTTGATAAGTTTGCTGTGTAGCTTGATCAAAAGCTTTCTCATACCCTGCCATAGGATCTTCATCTAAATCTTGTGCGAGCAAAACAGCTTCTTGATCGGCTTGGTTATATGCATCGTTTTGCGCTTGTGCCTCTTCCTTATTTCTATCTAACAACGCCTGATCAGAGGCGATTGCATATTTAAGAGCTTCAATACGTTTATTAATATAGGCGATATATGGATCCCTATTAACGGCAGGATAATTCTGTTGCGCTTGTGATATCAATTGCGAGGCCTCGGTTAAAGAGGTAATCGCATTATTTGTTTGTTCAATGGAAGCTTCAACGTTTTCCGTGGTGGGATCCTCAACAAGAGCAGCGGCTGAACGGACCTGCTCGTCGGCTTCGGCTACCGCATACCAACCATCCATCATTTGCTGAGCACTACTTTTGGCTCTATATGCCTCGTTAAGTATTTCTAAGCCATATTCAATCATTGATATACGAGCCGAAACTGCACTTACTGTTTGACTTGCAATGTTTTGTTCGTTTGTATTTGCTAGGTTTGCTGAAGCTGATTTCGCCAGATCATCAGCCTCTTTTAAAGTAGAATCCGCTTCTTGGGTTGTTGTGGTTAAAGAAGTTAGTTTGTTTTCGCTTACTGAATCAAAAGGGTCTTGTAATTCTTCATCAAGTTCAAGCATGGCATTATCGGTCTCGGTTAAAAGATCAATTGCATCATTCAATGTTTGAATATATGTTTGCTCTGTTTTATGTGCTTGATAAAAATAGCCTGTTCCTGTGGCTATTAATAACACGCTTATAACCATGATGAGAAGCATCGCGGTAAGGTTGCGAATACGACGTTGCTTTTTTCTCCGTGCAATCTCTTGTTCAAACGTATTGTTTCTTTTGGTAGCCGTTTCGGGTTTTATTGCTTGATGTTGCTTTTTTTCTTGAACATCAATTTTGCGTTTTCTTCCTTTTTGAGGAAATGCAGACATGATTGCATGTCCTCGGTAAAAACCACTACGCCTACTTTTTTTACCTGCTAACGTAAATAGTGATACTTCACCAACGAGAGGAAGGTCGTCTTCGCCACCATTAAGTTGCGCATTTTTAGCTGCATCAAGCACACTAAATGACAATTCGTTAGAAGTGCCTTCTGTACGACGCTTAATATGCGCAGCATGATTTATCTTGTCGTGACGCTTTACCATAAAGCACTAAACTCCACATACCTATTCGCAAGAAGGCAAAGTATTCTCTTCATAGGATGACGTTTTTAGAGTGGCTGCACGAGGCGCCTTTTTTCATCATATCTGCGCGAGATGCAATGTCCTTAATTATCTCCTGAGCAGGCATGATGTGTATGTTTTGCGATGGGAGCGAGTTCAAAAATGTCTTTCCATACCCTTTAGTTATTAGTCTATTATCCGCTAGAATCAAAATACCAGAATCGGTCGATTTACGAATAAGACGCCCTGCTGCCTGCTTTGTTTCTAAGACCGCTGCAGGCAAAACAAAATGCCTCCAAGCTTGATCATCTCGTGCTGCACGCTCACACGAAAGAGGATCACTCGGTTTAGAGAAAGGCAATTTTGGAATTACAACTCCTTTAAGTGTAGATCCTGGCGCATCAAACCCTTCCCAGAAGCTTTTTAACGCAAAGAGCGACAAATGCTCATCTTTAATAAAATCATCACGCAATCCTTTAACTGAAACACCCCATTTTTGGCAGACGAGTCGTAAATCTTCTGCTTTCAATTGCGGTTGAACCGCCTCGAAACAAGCTTCCATTTCTTTTCGGTTCGTAAATAACGTCAACATTGAACCCTGTTGCGCTTTATGAGCCCCCACCAAAAGATCCTGCAGTGCTGTGAGGTATTGAGGGGAGTTTGGATCCGGTATGTCTTGAACGACATAAACAACCATTTGTTTATCGAAGTCATAGCTGGATTTAACTAAACAAGTTGTCGCGGGTGAGTATTCACCGCTATTAAGTCCAAGCGCTATTTCTAGAGGTTTAAAACTGTTGTTCACCGTAAGTGTTGCCGAGGCAAATACTACGGAATGAGTATGTGAGAAAAGCTTTTCGTTTAAAGTTTCGCCAACATTTAGAAGAAGCGCCTCTAGAACATCATTTTGACGATCTTTCTTTTTTGAGAGCTTCGCTGCATATGCATAAGACTCTTCAGGATGCGTTAAGATGACATTAATTGCACCTATTTGGTCTTTGAGCTCTATAGCCACAAGGGCTATTTCGCGCTGAATTTCTGTAACATCCTCAAGGTCTTCTAAGAACCCGACAAGATCTTGGCAGGTAGTTATTGCCTTCCCAGCGCGTTTTTCTACTTCTGAACCCAATTCAACTAGCTGCTGAAAGGTCTCTGAGTTGCGTATTTCGCTATTTATCCACAACTCAACGGTGTCATAGGATTTATTACGTTTATTAGTGTCGAAGTACAGTAAATCTTTTATATGAATACATAATTCTCGCGCTACCTGGGAATACTCAGAAGCAGCACTTTTAGCTTTTTGTGATAACCCGTAATAGAGCGTACAGTTTTCACCTATAAGCTTTTGCTCTACCTTCCTATCCGCACGATTAAAAAGATTGCGCGGAAGATCCGTATCGCCTATCTGATTTGTTAGCCTCACTATTTCTTCTGCATCAAGTTCAACTGAAAACGCTCTACGCGCCTCGCTCTCAGCTCCATGGGCCTCATCAAGCACCCAATATCTTAAAGGAGGTAATAGACCACCATCTGCTGCTTTATCACAGAAGAAGAGGCTATGGTTTGTAACAACAATGTTTGCAGCTTCCGCTTTTCTTCTTGACCCGTGAACAAAACAAGTGTTCCCATAATAAGGGCATTTCCTGCGGAAGCACTCTTTACTTGATGTGGTAATTGTTTTTCGAGGCAGAACACGATAATCAATTTTCAAACTATCAAGATCATCGTATTCCGATTGTTCAATATATGAAAGCAATGCAGCGTATGCAGGTGCTTGCGATATCTCCTTACCAGCAACCTCACGCATTCCAACACCATCGCGGCCAATGCGATCAATTTTCCGTAAGCAAGGATAATGGGAGTATCCTTTGAGTGCTACAAACTCAAGGTTTTTGCACTCTGGATTTTGTACGCTAAGGGCATCGCGTAAAGCTGGTAGTTCATGGTACACAAGCTGATCAAGGAGGGCGTTTGTCTTTGTAGCAACACCAACTCCGATATTATTATCAAGCGATGTTAGTACTGCAGGTACAAGATAAGCCATTGATTTACCAACACCTGTGCCTGCTTCAACCATGAGATTCTCTGACGTCTCAAACGCCGTCCGCACTGCTTGAGCCATCTCTAATTGTTCAGCACGCGGCTCAAAATCATTGTATAAACAACCGACTAAGCCTGCTTGTGAAAAGGCACTTTCTATGTCAGCTGGACAAGGAAATACTAAAGACTTATTTGGATCTGCTGCAATGTCATCTGCATCAATCTTAGGTTTATTAATACTATTTAAAACACGTTCTTTTCGCATTGTACGAAGAGAAAAGTTTATATCAGTAAACACCTTTTCTGCTTTATGTGTTTCAGATTCCTCTTGACTTAATTCTTGTTGATGTTGTTCGCGATAGAATTTTGCAAAATGTTCAAATACCACCTGTGTAGACCATTGATCTGGTGTTGTAAGATCCGCAATCTCACAAACAAGTGCACTAGGCATACTTGCTACTGCAGCTAACAGTATCCTATAAATAGCACATGTAGCCGCTACATCATCATCCGCCCTATGAGTAGACAGTGGCGCACCAAAGGCTTTAACAAGGTCAATAAGCCTATGTGATTTCATTCGCGGGAGTGCTATTCGGGCAAGATCAAGGGAATCTATCCATTGGTTATTCAGAAGCGGATAACCACCTGGATGATGAGTGGTAAACGTTTTATCAAATTCAACATTATGAGCAATAATCTTTGCATCGCCAACAAATTCAGCAAGTTGTTTTAATGCTTCATTTGGTTCAGGGGCATCTTTTACATCATCGTCATGAATATTAGTTAGGTATTGCACATCTTCAGGAATTGGCTTGCCAGGGTTTACAAACGTATTAAACCATTCAACAACTTCACCATTTTCCATTCGAGCTGCGGCAATTTGGGTCAACTCATCATGATGAAAAGAGAATCCTGTTGTTTCAGTATCTAAAACAACAATATTCTCATCCAGGTCGCCAAATTTTCTATGATTTGAAATCTCTGGCAATCGCTGATATCTTCTAATTACATCTGAGGGTGTCCCATCTAAGATATATTCCGAAAGATTTTCTGGATTAATATTCATAATATAGGTTATCTAACTCTCTATTCCTATTTTGTGTAGTCCTCGAATTATCTCACGATTCAGCTGTATATACCTGCATAAGTTCAATTTGCTACGCTATAGTAGTTTTAAAAGATGTTTGGGGGTTATATGAGTCAAGAACAATTCTTCGGCACTTACTACACTTTTAACACTGCTTCAAAAAAAGATGCAAGTTTATTGCTTGGTGCAGACAATCTTGTTGGAGATATATATAACATTGTTTTCAAAAAAGAGCATAATACAACAATTGCTTGGTTATTAAATCGTTTCGGTCAAGAGATTGCTTTCTTTGACCAAGACATTTCTCACAAATTAGCACTCCTTCAAGCTCGTAATTGGAATATTAAGGCAGTTTTGTCTTTTGTTGCTTTTACTGAGAGCCCTGAACCTGGCTATTATTGGGGTGAATGCGCTGTTTTGGCATGGCCTAAAACGCTTGATGCGCCAATGACTACTTTCCTTGAAAAAGTTTCAAAAAGAATTGGAGAAGGTGTTCGTCCAAACCTCGAACTAGGTAAACAAGGTGTTCAACAAATTATAGAAACTCAAGGATCTTGGCAACCTACTTCAACTATCCCATTACCAAAAAAGAAACCAGGGACGGTTATCATGAAGTCCCATCTAAAACTTTCAGAAAAGATGATCGAACAAGGTCGTAAAGGTAATAAAGGTTGTTATGTAATTAGTTGGGTTTTCTTACTAACTATCGTCGCTCTTATAGTTATTTTCGGAAAATCTTGTATAGGATTTTAAAAGGGGCGACATTTCGCCCCTTTTTCTACTTTTCCAACGCTAACTCTATAAGCTCTCTGCATAATTCTGAGAAAGTTTGCCCTGATGCGCGAGCTGCATCAGGTAATAGTGATGTTGCTGTCATACCAGGCAACGTATTAGTTTCCAACGCCCAAGCTTTCCCAGTCTCATCAAGGATAAAATCAGTACGTGACACGCCTTTACAACCAAGAGCATGATGTGCCAATATTGCAGATTCTTTTATTGTCTCGGTTATTTCATCATCAAGCTCAGCAGGACATACATGACTGGAACCGCCAGGCTTATATTTTGAATCGAAATCATAGAAATCGCCGGTTGGAATGATTTCAATAATAGGTAATGCACGTGCATCTTCATTACCAACCACTGCTACTGTAAGCTCTTTACCTTTTATATAAGATTCAATAAGAACTTGATCATCAAAAGTAAAGGCGTCTTGAATCGCCTTCTCAAGTTCATTTTTACCTTTTACAATAAACACACCAAGTGTAGAACCTTCTTTACTTGGCTTAACAACACACGTTTCGCCAATATCGTCAATAATGGCATCTAGATTAAGGTCATCACTTGAATTTATTGTAATTGAGACTGGTGTGAGAATACCATGCTGTGTATAGAATACCTTTGTTTTTGCTTTGTCCATTGCTAATGCACTTGACCATACATTTGATCCTATATAAGGAAGCCCAATTACCTCAAGAAAACCTTGCATTGCTCCATCTTCGCCATATTTTCCATGTAGACAAAGGAATGCTATATCAAAATCACCATCAATTAAGCTTTTTAGATCTTCTTTATTTGCTGGATCTAATTCAGTAACAATAAACCCAGCTTCTACGAGTGCTTCTTTTGCCCCTCTGCCTGACATAAGTGAAATTTGTCGTTCGCCGCTTCGACCACCTGCAAGAAGTGCAACTCTCGTCTGTGCTGGAGTAATTTTCATTACCTCTATACCTCCTATACCGGTATAAATAGTATTGCTGAGAACATTGCTTCATTATACGGCAGCTTTATTTTCAAATAAATATGTTTCACGTGAAACAACTTTATAAATCAACCATAAAACTCCAGGTCGTTACAATGAATTACTATTAAGTTATAATCAACTTATGGAAACGAAAACTAAAATATCACTGAAATCTCTATCTTATTCAGATCTTGTTAATCTAGTCTTAGAGTGTGGCTACCCAAAATTTCGTGCTGACCAAATCTATACATGGATGTACCAGCATAATGCTCAGACGTTTGAAGAAATGACAAACCTACCAAAACAATTACGAGAGTATTTGGAGGCATCTTATAGTCTTTCTTCCCTGTCTATTCTAAATATCCAGAAATCTAAAGATGGAACACGGAAATATTTAATGCAACTTGAAGATGGGTTGCTAGTAGAAACTGTTGGTATACCCTCGCATAATAAACAAAGATTAACAGTTTGTTTTTCAACGCAAGTTGGTTGCGCTATGCAGTGTGATTTTTGTGCCACAGGTAAAGAAGGTTTCTCTAGGAACCTTCTTCCAGGAGAAATATGTGATCAAATTCTACTTGTGCAAAACGATTTTGGTTCTCGAGTAACTAATGTCGTTGGAATGGGGCAAGGTGAACCTTTCCTAAATTTTAAGAATGTTCAAAAAGCGCTTACTATACTTAACGACCCTAAAGGCCTTGCTATAGGTGCACGCCACATAACAATCTCTACATGTGGAATTGTTCCTCAAATAGAATCATTCTCAAAAATTAGTGAACAATACACATTAGCGATATCATTACACTCTGCAATCCAAGAAACTCGTGACAAACTTATGCCAAAAGTAACTTATTATCCATTATCTTCTTTAAAGATAGCATTACAAAACTATATTGATGCAACAGACAGACGAGTGACTTTAGAATATGCCATGATTAATGGCGTGAATGATACAGAAGAGCATTTAAATGCTTTAATAGATTTCTGCAGAAACTTATTATGTCATATCAATCTCATTCAATTAAATGAGATACCAGACGCTGTTTATAAACCAAGCAACAAGGCAACACTTAATCATTGGATCACAACTTTAAATGAATATCATATTGAAACAACTTTAAGACGTTCAAAAGGTAGCGATATATCTGCAGCATGTGGTCAACTAAAGAATTCTTTAGCAAAATAAATAAAGGGGGTTTAAAACCCCCTTTATTTTAAGATGTTTCACGTGAAACAATTATTTATTCTTCGGAACCAACAATCTGAGTAAAGAGTCTTTGTAGGTCATCTTCATCTTTAAACTCAATTTCTATTTTATTTTTTCCTTTAGATGATTTAACGCGCACATTAGTTTGCAATGATTCACGCAGATTTTTTGCAACAGTTTTATACATTTTCGGCATAGGTTCACGTGGCGTTGATGTTGCATTTTGTTTGCCAGCTAACAAGCGCGCAATAGCTTCTGCTTCACGAACTGAAAGCTTTTCTTGAATTAATTTATCAGTAAGCTTTTGACGTCCTTCTTTTGTGGGAATAGAAAGAATAGCGCGCGCATGACCTGCGGTTATTTTATCTTCAAAGAGCAGCTGCTGAGCATCCTCAGGAAGTTCTAATAATCTGAGCGCATTGGCAACCGTAGATCTTCCTTTAGATACTGCCTGAGCAACCTCGGCTTGTGTCATTCTGCGGCGTTCCATCATCCTTCGATAACCATACGCTTCTTCAATTGGATTTAAGTCAGAGCGTTGTATATTCTCAATCAAAGCTAATTCAAGAGCTTCATCGTCATTGGCATCTTTAATACGGATAGGAACCTTTTTCAATCCTGCTAACTGCGAAGCTTGCCAACGGCGTTCACCAGCAATAATCTGATATTTCCCACTATTAAGTGGACGAACTAAAATAGGTTGCAATAATCCATCTTTTTTAATAGATGAAGCAAGTTCTTCTAACTCATTTTTATCAAAATTTGTACGAGGTTGATCTGGATTAGGTTCAACCAGCGTTATATCCACTTCGTCAGTATTCTTTTTCTCTGCAACAGGTGTTTTCTCGGATTTACCAGCTTTAGGAGTAGGTTCTGAAGGTGATTGTTTAATTTCTCTCTCAACCACAATACCTTCTTCTGCAGCTAAAGGATCAATAATTGTTGCATTTTCCTCAATTTCAACGCGTACTCTATTCTGAGCAGGCTCCATAGGAGTTGCCTCTTCCATAGAACCACTTAAAATTGCATTTAATCCACGTCCTAAACCTTTTTTCACATTATTAGCCACGTTGTATCACTTCCTTAGCGAGATCCATGTAAGCAAGAGCTCCTTTTCCGGCTGGATCATAAGTGATAATTGCCTGACCGTAGCTTGGAGCTTCTGAAAGTTTAACTGTACGAGGAATTAGAGTCTTAAATACTGACTTCCCAAAATAATTACGTACTTCTTCTACTACCTGTCGAGATAATGTTGTTCTTCCATCATACATCGTTAAAAGAACACCATAGATATCTAATGTTGGATTTAAACGAGATTTGACACGTTTCATTGAATCAAGAAGTTTTGTCACGCCCTCTAACGCATAAAACTCGCATTGAATTGGAATAATAAGTTTATCCGCTGCAACTAAAGCATTAATTGTTAGTAATCCTAATGCAGGTGGACAGTCAATGAGTATAAAGTCATATTTACCACGCAGTGATCCTGTTGCGTCTTTTAAACGATTCTCACGCGCCATCTCAGTTACTAACTCAACTTCGGCACCTGCTAAGTTGATAGTTGCTGGGACAATATCCACACCTTCACAAATATCAGGAATAATTACTTCCTCTATTGGCTCATCATTAAGAAGAACATCATAGATACAATTACGTATCTGGCTTTTCATTACACCTAAACCACTTGAAGAGTTTCCTTGAGGGTCTAGGTCTACTAGAAGCACTTGTTTACCTAATGAACCAAGAGCAGCAGCGAGATTAACAGCTGTAGTAGATTTACCAACGCCACCTTTTTGGTTAATGATTGCAATAATTTTGGTTTGCCCAATTACATGTTTAACCGGTGCTTTATCTTTATATGTTTTAAGGGGTGGTGCAGGTATCTCTTGTGCTGGTGATTGAACCGCTGGTCTTTCGATTACTTCAATTAATTCTTCAGAATCTACTTCTTCTCTTAAGTCAGATGAATTTTCAGATTCAAACTGACTTTGTTGAGAAATGAGATCTATATCCCTTTTTTCGCGCTTTAAACCATCAAAGAATCCCACAAGGACCCCCTTTCATATTAATTGGACAGTATACCTTGTTTTCAATGTTTCACGTGAAACATTGAAAACAATATTTGTTTGTCGGCTAAAGTGATAAGGTTAATTAGCCTCTTATAAAGGTTTTTTTTGAGCAAAGCCAGTTTTTCTAGGCAGGCTAATTGATGGTTTACTTATTTTTTCAAAAACAACTATACAACGGTGTTTATCATATAAATCAAAATCCCGGCGTGAAATTAATTTCATACCAAGTTTCTTTTCTAAACTTATTGCTTTATTAAGCTCTTCTTCACTGAGATTGCTTTTATAACAAATAAGATAACCACCTTTAATTAGAAGGGGAGAGGCGAATTCCATTAAGATAGATAACTGAGATAAAGCACGCGCTGAAACAACAGCAAAACTAGAAGGTTGTTCACGTGCGAGATCCTCAATACGACCATGGTAGGTTGATATATTAGTTAAGTTAAGCTCTTTAATAATCTCATCTAAGATATCAGTCTTTTTCCGTACTGAGTCAACAAGTAATGTTTCTCTCCCACTTGTAACTGCTAAAGGGATTCCTGGATAACCAGCGCCGCAACCAATGTCAGCATATTTTCCTTGTGGTGCTTTATTAAGTTCGTTTAATCCTGTTAAGGAATCTTCAATATGAAACTTTTGACCATCTTCAAAAGAATCAATACGTGTCAGATTAGTAATTTTATTTGCCTCTAAAACTAAGGTTAAATGCTTCTCTAGTATTTCTTTAGTTGATTCATCCATGAAGTATTCCTTAATTAGTCTTTTGTAAAACGTATCATAAAAAATGTCTGGATAGTTGCAATAACTACCCAGACATTTATATGAACACTATAAATAAAAGATTATAGAGGTATTACAACAACATGACGAGAGCTTCCTTCACCCTCAGAAGCTGTTTCAACTCGTTCATCATCACGAAGTGTAATATGTATAATGCGACGCTCATAAGGAGTCATCGGGCGCATCTTAATACTACGATGTTGACTTACAGCTCTATTAGCCGTTGAATGAGCAATTGATTCTAATTTCTCACGTTGACGTCCTTTATATCCTTCAACATCAATGACAACTGGATAACGGAAGCCAATTGTGCGAACTGTAATGGCTGAAACTAAGAATTGGAGAGCATCTAATGTTTTACCGTGGCGACCAATAAGAACCGCTAGATCATCTCCAGTGATATCTAGGATTAATTCTCCCTCATCGCCCTCATACTCATCAATAGTTACTTCTCCAACATCAAAGTATTTCAAAATATCTTGAAGAACATTAATTGCAGTATCAGCAATGTTATCAATGTCTTCGTCAGTGAGTGTTTCTTCAATACACTCATCTTCTACTTCTTCAGATTCAACTACTTCTTCCTGAAGATCTATTTCTTCGGTCATAACTTACTCCTTACTATTGCCAATCAGCTCTTTTGAGCTGTGAACCTTAAGATAAAAAAACAAGGATATAGAAACCTATATCCTTGCTAGTAATTTAACGATTTGAATTATTCTTCTTTTTTGGACGGGGTTTTTTATTCTTTCTTGTTACATCAACTTCAATAGGTTTCACTTCAATAATCTCTTCTTTTTCCGCATCACGGCGTTTCATTAGACGGAGTGAAACTTGTTGTTGCGCGATTGCAATAAGTGATGATGTACCCCAGAAAAGCAATACACCTGCAGGAGAACTCCAGCTAATCCATAACATAAATAAAGACATAACACCTGACATAATTAATGTCTGGTTGCGTTGAGGATTATCTTTTTGACCTCGCTGCATAAGGATCATCGGCAAGAAGGTAGCGCCAGCAAAAACCAGCATAAGAACCAGATAGGGAACAAATGTTCCTATACCATAATTGATTGCCTCAGAAGGAGACATAATAAGGTTTGGAACAATATGATAAAACTCATAAGTTGTATCACCTACACGTGTTGCCATTTCACGTAATACTTGGAACAACGCGATAAAGATAGGCATCTGAAGAAGCATTGGTAAACAACCAGCGAGAGGGTTAAACTTCACCTCTGCATAAAGCTTCTGCATTTCTTGCTGCATACGTGTAGGATCGTTTGAATACTTCCTTTGAATTTCTTGAATCAAAGGCTGCACTTTTTGCATTTGATAAGACGATTTCGTCTGTTTATACATAAGGGGAGAGATAATCACACGGAAGATGACGGTGACGATAATAATGGCTAATCCCCAGTCGCCACACATATGGTAGAAAAACTCGATTATGCCAAAAATCAAGTCTTTAAAGTAATCCCACATCTCCTTATATCCCTTCTATAACACACATGATAAGACTACCCCTAAGGAACAGGGTCAAATCCATGTGGACCGCCAGGACGACATTTTAAAATTCTTTTCGTAGTTAAAATGAATCCTTTTTTAAATCCATACCGTTTGAAGGCAATTATCCCATACTCTGAACAAGTAGGAGTAAATCTACAACAAGCAGGAAATAATGGCGAGATTGCACATTGATAAAACTTTATAAGAAAGAGAGCTATATTAGTTAATAGTATTGATAACTTCTCCTTCATAAAGTTAATCCTTAATAATTTTAGCGTTTCGGAGTGCATCCTCACATGCAGTAAGTACTTTACTATAAGTAACCTCGCAAATATTTGTTTTTGCAAGAAATACCACGTTATATGCTTCCCATGGCCCATGTAAGGTCTGACAAACCGCACGCATCCTACGTTTAGCTTTATTTCTCCAGACAGCATTTCCATTCTTTTTTCCTGCAATAAAAGCAACACGACCTTGGAGGTCGTGCTCTTTTACTGGCAACACTATTAATGTTAAGTATGGTGTTCTTAAACGCTTGCCTGAAGTAAAGAGATTGTTAATCTCTTCCTTAGATTTGATTGTTTCCAATCAAATCCTCACCTTAGACGCAAAGACGCTTACGGCCTTTTGCGCGGCGCGCGGCCAATACCTTACGTCCGCCTTTCGTAGCCATACGAGCGCGGAAACCATGGCATTTGGCGCGTTTACGAGTGTTCGGTTGGTAAGTGCGCTTCATGTTAGTCCCTTTCGTTTTTACATAGCAACTTAAGAAGTATATCTATCTAATACGAAAAGTCAATATATCCTTTAGCATTTAAAAGGATTCTATATCTTAGTAAAAATAGAGACTTAAGAAGAGAATTAACAATGTCACTCGACAACACTCTTCTTACTAAGAACCCAAAATCAAATTTTGTTCGATATTTTATTCTCCGAGATAATCAAATTTGTTAGAAATGTTGAAAACTTTAAAATCATTCGTATGTTGTTGTGGAAAACCTCTATAACAAGATCAAGTCAAGTATTATTTTGAGGTCAACTTTATTTACATTTCACCAGGTCAGTTTATTTCACAGAAAAGATTTTTAATATCTGATCAGGCTTTTTAGAACAAATTGATTCAACTTATAACAAGAAAGATTTTTCTAATCTACAGAACCCCACGTCAAACCAAGATTGCATTGATTTAAGTATTGCGGCCACTTTATTTACTACTCTTCAAGAACAATTACCAACATTAGGTTGTGGTTTTCCACATTTCAAAAGCCATTTATTCAATCTATTTAGGTAGTTTTCCACAATATTCGAATAAATTGTTAATAACTTTATGTCTAACCTGATTATCTAAGATATTTAGGTTTCATAATTCTTGAATTATTGATATATTCGACCGGAATTATTATTCACCTGATAGTAAAAAGACCAGGAAAACTATTACAATACAACTTAATTTGTTCAGTTTATATTGAATATTCATTCAATATATGGAACTAAATATTCAAATTAGAGTGAAAACACAGATCAAACGATGAATACAGACAACACTAGACAAACAATTTCTTCTGATTATTCTTTTGTGGATTCAGTTGCACGTATCGCACTTTATGATGATCTCCTTAGTGCCCCTCGTGTTACTGAAATACAACCGAATGAAACGGCAGTTTATTTAGAATCTTTAGCTTCCACTATTTATAACCTCTCACATGAAATCGGAGGAACGATTCCTTACACCATAATTAGAGAGGTGAGCGAGAATTTTATTCATGCTCAATTCAATGAACCAACTGTTACTATCCTTGATAAAGGCAACACTATTCAATTCACTGATCAAGGACCTGGAATAGAGCAAAAAGAAAAAGCTCTCAGACCAGCCTTTACTACTGCAACAAAAGAAATGAAATCATATATTCGAGGTGTTGGTTCTGGATTACCTATTGTTGCTGAATATCTCGAAGTCTCACATGGTTATATTACGATTGAAGATAATCTCGGCGCAGGATCAGTTATAACAATCAGCCTTAATGAGACGCGTAAACATACTGATTTAGAGAAACATGTTGATCAAACATCTCATATCCAGCCTGCGCCACAGACAGCACAACCACCAGTTCAGTCAATAATACAAACTGAAATTCCTTCGTCATATGTAGTACCTTTGCCACCGCAAAGTACACCACAACCTATTCAATATAGTCCTGTTCAGCAAATAACACCTCAACCGCAAGTACCTACTTATCAAACAAATCAGGTACCTTCAAGTTATGTTTCCCCTCGTCAATACCCAACACAACAACAAGCAACATATATACCAGTTCCAAAAATTGATGAAAAAGAACGGTTAATCCTTATAGAGCTTTTACAACAAAACTATCTTGGTGTAACCGATTTGACGCGTTTAACTAATATCGCCCAAGCAACAGTGCACTCAAAATTAACCAAACTAGAAAAACATGGACTAGTAATTACTGTTGACACACCACGTAAAGGACTCAGAATGTTAACTGAATTCGGTGTAAACGTCGCAAAAACGTTGTTATAGTTATGAATCTGAGAGATAGATCGACCGAGAATAGGCAGCATTATGGATAGCAATGCAGTAAATCAATCTTGGAATAATGTTTGTGAAAAAATAAAAACATATGAAGGAGTTACACCTTCGCAAGTTGACGCATTCTTCTCTCGCATTCACCCACAGGCAATGAGTGAAGGTTTTCTTATGCTCACAGCCGATAATCAATTCATAAAATTCTTTATTGAAAGAGAATTCCTACCACATATTAAAAGAGCACTTGAGGAACAATTTTCGGTTCCTTTTACGGTCATGTTAGAGGTTGACCCACTTTCTACTGACAACACACCTCTTCAAAATGAACCAACAACACAACAAAATCTTCCTAATCAGCAACAACCAATAACACATTCTGAAGTTTCACCGTTATCATCACCTTCGCAATCACTCCCAACACAAAGCGAAGTAAATGACCGAAACCACAGTTTTCCAAAAGTCGAAGATCTTTTAGAAGATCCCGATTACTATATAGAAGAGACAACCCCGTCTAAACAAGAAAGAACCGACTCTTCTCAAAACAATACCTTTTCAACGTACACATTCGAGAACTTCGTTATTGGTGATTCAAACAGAATTGCCCATACCATGGCTGTCACAGTAGCCGAACAACCAGGCCGACAAGCTTATAACCCACTCTTTATTTATGGGCGAAGTGGGTTAGGTAAAACACACCTTCTTTGTGCAATGAAAAACTATATTGAAGATACTCGCCCTGAACTCAACACAATTTATGTTGATGCAGATGAATTAGTAAACAAATATACCGAGTCAGCATTAGCCTACGACAAAGACAAAGCAAGTTATAAAAACTTCAAAGATCAATATGAAGATGTAGACGTACTCTTCATTGACGATGTTCAACAACTACAAGGTAAAAAACAAACACTCGATATTGTTTTTCAAATATTCAATACTTTAATCCATAAAGGCAAACAAGTTGTCTTATCAGCAGACCGTGCTCCTCATAATATTGATATCGACGAGCGCTATTATTCACGATTCAATCAAGGTGGTACATTTGACATCCAGCCTCCTGAATTAGAGACAAAACTTGGCATCATTAAGCTTTACATTAAGGATTACAACCAAACAAATCCTTTTGACATAGTTGAAATACCTGATGATGTGCAGCTTTATATTGCTGAAAACTCAGGACCTAATATTCGCGAATTAAAAAGCGCTGTGTTAAAAATAATTTCGAAAATTAAAATTGAGCACTTAAACGATATGACAATTTCCGATGTTCGCAGAGAACTCGAAAATCATTTTTCAGGTGGTTCTTTTAGAAGGTTCACTTCGGATGACATTATTGAACAAGTCAAAGCATTCTATAAAGTGAGCGATAAAGAATTAAAGTCTTCAAATCGTGCGCATAATATTGCTTTTGCGCGACAAGTAGCCTTTTTTCTAATCAAACAGTTCACTGATCTCACTTTTCAAGATATAGGTAAGCAATTCCATCGTCATCATTCAACGGTTATTACATCAGTTCAAAAAATTGAGAAACTTATGATTACCGATAGGGAAGTAAGTGAAGAGATTGATGTGCTCTCCAAGATGATTCGAGAAGGATAATTGAAGATATTGTGCAAATTGCAATGTTAATAACTTTCGGTTAACCACTCGGAAACTTAAAGGAAAACTTCGATATCTACTGTATTGATAAAATAAAGAATAATTGGTTGTAAAACTACAACATCTTTACCTCAAGAGTATTAAGAGAGAAATATTTGGAACCATAAGGGGAAACTCTTACTTTTCCACAAACTAACACACCTTATTAAGGTAATGATTAAGACAAATATTTATAGTTTTAATTTTTAATAAGTAAAGAAGAAACGCACACCTTAATGGATTAACGAAAATCTCCAAGGTGTGCGATACTAGCACTCTACGAAAACCAGTTGTTTGAGTGATATGAGGGTTTGTATGAAATTCAGTATTAATAAAACTGAACTCCAAAATGCATTAGCTGTTGTTATGAAAGGAACATCTACCCGTTCAACGCTTCCTATTCTTTCAGGTATTTATATTGAAACCCAGGAAGATTCACTTCTTTTACAAGCAACTGACTTAGAACTCTCTATCCAGTATCACACATCAGCACTTATTGAAGAACCAGGTAAGACCGTATTACCAGGCAAACTGTTCTCAGATATTGTTAAGAATATGCCCGATGCGGCTATCCATATTGATATTCAAGATGATGCTGCAGTTATTACTTGTGATACATCTTCATTCTCAATTAAGACTTTATCTGCAGATGATTTCCCTGGCTTTCCTCATGTTGATATTGAGCAAGAGATATCCGTTCCTTTTGATACGTTCGCTGCAATGGTTAAACGAGTAGCACGTATTGTATCTAAAGACGAAAGCCGTGGTGTTTTACAAGGCGTTCTGATAACACTGAAAGAAAATCAGCTTCGTATGGTAGCAACTGACTCATATCGTGTTGCGGTTACCGATGCAGAGACAACACAGTCAGAAGTGTCTGATTTCCAAGCAGTAATACTCGGAAGCTTTTTACAAGAGATAGCATCACTTCCTCGTAGTGAAAATCCCATTTCAATTGCGTTGTCAGAAAATCAAATTGTTATGAAGTATCAAGATACGGTTTTTATTAATCGTCGTATCGAAGGAAATTATCCTAATTACCAACAATTACTTCCAACTTCATACGAAACACGCGTAGAAATTCCGACGGATACTCTCTTAGCTGCTGTTAAACGTATTTCTTTATTGAGCCCTAATAATTCGCGTGTGAAATTTGATATCAATGTTGATTCGCAAACTTTGCAACTATCAACTACTGCACAAGATGTTGGTTCAGCGCAGGAAATTTTGCCGGCAACTATTATGGGTGAAGATAACGTTATTGGTTTTAACTACACATATATTGTTGACGGATTAAGTTCTATCGTGACGAATAATGTGATATTTGAAATGCAAGCTGCGAATAAACCTGGCGTTTTAAAAGCAGATCAAGGTGAGGATTATCTCTATCTTGTTATGCCAGTCACCCTAGATTCGTAAGGTTGTCAGGTTTCACGTGAAACTAACACTAAATCGGTTAGAATTTCAAAATTTTCGCAATTATCACCAGCTAAAGCTTTCTGATATTGGATCGCTGACGATATTTGTAGGTCCAAACGCCGTCGGTAAAACTAACATCATTGAAGGTATGCAGTTATTGACGGCGCAAACCTCTTTTCGTCATCCGAAGATTGATCACCTCATTTATCAAGGTGAACAGATGGCTCGCATTACTGCTGAAGTATCTGATGAACAACGTCGTTTAGATTTTGAGATACAGCTGGCGCCAAAAACAAAAAGACACCTTCTAAATGGTAAAGCGAAAAAAATAATTGACCTTAAAGGTATTCTTCCTTCAGTGGTTTTTACACCAGATGATTTAAGTCTTATAAAAGGATCATCATCAGGGCGACGTCGTATGCTTGATGAATTAGGGGTGCAACTAACGCCTAATTACTACCAAATCTTGAAAGACTACGAAAAAGTAATTCACCATAAGAATACTTTGCTTAAAGATAATGCAACCGATTCATTATTAGATAGCTTAGATGATTTAGTAATTACCTGCGGTACACAATTAATATGGTACCGGGTAACGTTATTCCAAAAACTCATATTAAAAGCGCGTGAGATTTATCAAAACGTGTCAGGTAATAAAGAGGTATTTTCAGCGAAGTATTATCTTTCATGGGATCAGGTAAGCGAGGGCTATAACGAAATATCTGAGATAGATAAATTTGAATTACGTGAAAAAATAACTAACAACTTGGCATATTATCGAGATCAGGAAAAACAACGTGGTTATTCCCTTATAGGTCCTCATGCAGACAAAATAGAGTTTTATCTCGACGATAACCAAGTAAGTATATTTGGTAGCCAAGGTCAACAACGTAGTCTTGTTTTAGCCTTGAAACTTGCCGAAGTAGAATTGATCCAAGAAACTCTCAATCAGAGTCCACTCTTTTTACTTGATGATGTTATGAGTGAACTTGATAAAGATAGAAGAAAAGCGCTTTTAGAACTAGTACGCGATGATGTTCAAACTTGTATAACAACAGCTCATATGTCCTACTTTGATCAAGAGACAATAAACCAAGCGGATGTAATACAACTTCCACAAAGTAATAATGATGAAATGGAATCTAACGCCTTATAGCTTATATTTTGGAAAATTTTTGAAAAAGTATCTTTAAAACGTCATACAAGCCGATTGAGATACCTTAATTAGCGCAAAAATGTACACTATGATAATCACCTGTGCTATACTTCATCACTGATAAAAATAGTTCTATTTCGCACTCATGTTGTTATGTACTTATAAAACTAACCCATAGTAAAACCTATTTACTATGGGTTAGTAGGTAATGAATTGTCTTACATAAACAAGGAATAGAAGCACTCAAAAAGCAGTATGAGACGAAGGAGTAAGTGTGGCTAAATCATCTGAGCACGAATACAGTGGAGCAGATATTCAAGTCCTTGAAGGTCTTGAAGCAGTACGTAAACGTCCTGGTATGTATATTGGCTCTACTGGACCACGTGGTCTTCATCATCTTGTATATGAGGTAGTTGATAATGCTGTTGATGAAGCATTAGCAGGTTATTGTGACACTATTGATGTTTGGATTCGTCGCGATAATTCAATTACTGTTATTGATAATGGCCGTGGTATTCCAATTGATAAGCACCCTAAAGAAAAAATTCCAACTGTTGAAGTAGTTCTTACTATTCTTCACGCAGGTGGTAAGTTCGGTGGAGAGGGATATAAAGTATCTGGTGGTCTACATGGCGTAGGTGTATCAGTAGTAAATGCACTTTCTTCAAAGGTAGTTGTTGACGTTCGTCGCGATGGAAAAGAATATGAAATTGCGTTCGAATATGGCAAAACATCTGAAAAGTTGCATGAGATTGGAAAATCTAAACACAACGGTACTTCAGTTTCCTTCTGGCCGGATCCAACTATCTTTACTGAGACGACTAACTATGATTTTGAGACCCTTGCCAATCGTTTCCGTGAAATGGCATTTCTCAATAAGGGCCTTCGCATCACCTTACATGATGAGCGAGTAACCGACCCAGAGGGCAACCCTCGTATGGAATCCTTTATGTACAAAGGTGGCATTATTGACTTTGTACAATATCTAAACCAAGGTAAAGAGACACTTAATAAACCAATTTATTTTGAAGCAGAAAATGATGCAGGTAGTGTTGAAATTGCCATGCAATGGAATGAAACATATACAACAAACTCTGTTCTAGCTTTTGCGAATAATATTAATACCCATGAAGGTGGTACTCACCTTGAAGGTTTTAAGAATGCTGTCACCCGTACTATTAACGAGTATGCTCGTGCAAAGAAATTCTTAAAAGAAAAAGATTCAAATCTTACTGGTGATGATACACGAGAAGGTCTTGCTGCAATTATTTCAGTTAAGCTTCATGACCCTCAATTTGAAGGACAAACAAAAACAAAGCTTGGTAATACTGAAATTCGTGGTTTAGTTCAAGATGCCGTTCGCCAAGGACTGGCAGATTATCTTGAAGAGAATCCAACACCAGCTAAAAGAATTATTACAAAAGCTACAGCAGCGCTGCGTTTGCGTGAGCAACTTCGTAAAGTAAAAGAAAAAGCGCGTAGTGGATCAGGTTTAGATTCTTTGTCTCTTCCTGGAAAACTTGCAGATTGTTCATCTCGTAAACCAGAAGAAAGCGAAATATTTATTGTAGAGGGTGACTCTGCAGGTGGTTCTGCAAAACAAGCGCGTGATCGTAAATATCAAGCTATTTTGCCTCTTCGCGGTAAGATCTTAAATGTTGAACGCGTTAATCCAACCAAAGCAATGTCTAGTGATACGATTAATTCACTAATCACGGCAATTGGTACTAACGTTGGTGATTCATTTGATGCGGATAAAGCACGTTATCATCGCATTATTATCATGACAGACGCTGATGTAGACGGTGCACATATTCGTTGCTTGCTTTTAACTTTCTTTTATCGTTATATGCCGGAACTTATTAACCGAGGATATGTTTACATTGCGCAACCACCTATCTTCGGTCTTAAGAAAAAGAATTCACGTAATCCGAAAATTGAACGTTATATCTATGACGAAAATGCTCTTTCTTCAGTTCTTTCTGAATATGAGGATCCGTCGAAATTTGATGTTCAGCGATATAAAGGTCTTGGCGAGATGGATCCTGAGCAACTCTGGGAAACCACAATGGAACCAGCAACTCGAACACTGTTGCAAGTAAATATCGATGATGCTGCAGAAGCAGAGCGTGTGGTAAGTGAACTTATGGGTGATATTGTTGAACCGCGTAAAGAGTTCATTCAAAAACATGCGCGCGACGTTCGTTTCTTAGATATTTAAATATCGTTGGTGAATAAGATAAAAGTTGAAAGGTAATCCATGGCAGATAATACTGAGGATTTCAACAAAGAAAATGATTCTCAAGATGACAGCTTAGAAAGATTATTGTCTCAGGCTGAAATTGATGAGTTAGATGATGAAGAGAATGTAAATGAAGAGGATGGCGAACTTGCATCAGCAGGTGTAATCCCAACAAATGGGTATTCAGAAGAGAATAAAGCACGTTCGCTTATTGATATCTCTACTCTTGAAAAACCACATGGTTCTATTGTTGAAGATGCGAATGGCGGCGAAGGTACGACAGTAATCTCTGCATATCTTGGCAAAGAGATGCAAACATCATTTCTTGAGTATTCGATGTCTGTTATTGTATCGCGCGCACTTCCGGATGTTCGCGATGGCTTAAAGCCAGTTCATCGTCGTATTTTATATGCAATGAATGAGAGTGGTTATACCCCTAATCGCCCTCATATGAAATCAGCTCGTACTGTCGGTGATGTTATTGGTAAATATCATCCTCATGGTGATAGTGCAGTTTATGATGCAATGGTTCGCTTAGCACAACCATTTTCTATGCGTTTACCGCTTGTTGATGGTCATGGAAACTTTGGATCTATTGACGGTGACTCCGCTGCAGCAATGCGTTATACCGAAGCACGTCTTGATAAAGCCGCAATGGAGTTACTTCGTGACCTTGATAAAGAGACGGTTAACTTCCAACCAAACTATGATGAAAGTTTGGAAGAACCAGAAGTTTTACCAGCGCGTTATCCGAATCTTTTAGTAAATGGTTCTAATGGTATTGCTGTTGGTATGGCAACTAATATTCCTCCTCATAATCTCGGCGAAGCCATTGATGCAACTTGTTTGCTCTTAGATAACCCCGATGCAAATACTGAAGAGATTCTCAAAGTAATGCCTGGTCCTGACTTCCCAACAGGCGGCATTATTATGGGTCGTGAAGGTATTCACGACTACTACAACACAGGACGTGGATCTTTAACTATTCGTGCGCGTACTGAGATTACTGAAGACAAAAAAGGTCGTGCATCAATTGTTGTAAAAGAAATTCCGTATCAAGTTAACCGTCAGCGTTTGTTGGAAAAACTTGGCGAACTTGTTCGCGATAAAAAGCTGCCGGAGATTTCTAATATTCATGATGCAGCAGATCGTCATGGTATTGATATTATTATCGATCTTAAAAAAGATGCTATTCCTCAAGTTGTATTAAATAAACTCTTTAAGCATACCCAGCTTCAAGTTGGATTTGGTGTAATCTTACTTGCTCTTGTTGATGGCATCCCGCGCGTTTTATCACTAAAAGAAGCTCTTCATTACTATATTGAGCACCAAAAAGAAGTTATCGTTCGTCGTACGCGTTATGAATTAGCGAAAGCTGAAGAACGTGCTCATATTCTTGAGGGATATATTATCGCGCTTGATAATATTGACGAAGTAATTTCTATTATTCGCTCTTCTCAAACTGATAAAGAAGCATCCGCGCGATTAACTGAGCGCTTTAAGCTAACCGATAAGCAAACTTCTGCAATTTTAGAAATGCGCCTTCGCCGACTCACCGGTTTGGAACGCAACAAAATTGAAGAAGAGCTTGCAGAATTAAACGAGCGCATTGCATATTATCGTCGCGTATTATCTGATGAATCACTAGTTCGCGACATTATTAAAGAAGAGTTGCTTGAAATTAAAAAGCGCTTTGCAAATCCGCGACGCACTCTTATTTCAGGTAAAGCAAAAGATATTGATGTGGAAGATCTTATTGCTGATGAGGTTATGGCGGTCACCGTTACCCGTTTGGGTTACATTAAACGCTTGCCTGTAGCAACATATCGCCAGCAAAAACGTGGTGGTAAAGGTATGCAAGGCGTCAACCTTAAAGATAATGATTATGTTGAGCATCTCTTTGCCGCATCAACACATGCATATATGCTGTTCTTCTCTACAAAAGGAAAGGTATATCGCAAGAAGGTATACGAAATTCCTGAAGCGTCACGCCATGCACGAGGTACAGCAATTGTAAATTTGCTTCACCTAGAACAAGGCGAAACTATTAGTGCAGTTATTGCTACTAAAGATTTCCCAAGTGATGAATACCTTATGTTTGCAACTGCACAAGGTATGGTTAAGAAGACTTCTATGGATCTCTATGATCGCACTCGTAACGATGGCTTAATTGCAATTAACCTTAAAGATGGCGATGAGCTTATCAGTGTACGTCGAGTTGCCGAGGGTGAAAAAGTAATGATGGTTTCATCTGCTGGCAAAGCGATTATGTGGGACGAAAGTGAAGCACGTGCAATGGGTCGCGATACCATGGGAGTTCGTGGTATGACGGTACCAGTTAATGCCAAAGTGCTTGGAATGGAGATTGCTCGTCCCGAAACTGATCTGTTTGTTATTACTGAAAAAGGTTATGGTAAACGTACCCCAGTGACTGAATACCCGGTACAACATCGCGGTGGACAAGGTGTCTTCACAATTACTATGACTGCTAAAAAAGGTCAGTTAGCCGCTATGAAAATTGTCGGCCAAGAAGATGAAATTATGATTGTTTCTGAGGAAGGTGTTGTGGTTCGCACGCCTGTCTCTGGAATTTCTGAGCTTGGACGTTCAACGCAAGGTGTTCGAGTTATGAATGTTGCCGACGAAGATAAAGTGGTAGCTGTAGCTATTTCTTCACATGGCAAGAAGAAGAAAGATGCAGCGGCTGGCTCTAATGATGAGATCAGTGATAATGACATTGATACTGATGACGAATCATCTCATAACGAAGATATTATTGAGATAGATGAAGAGCTGCAAGATGAGATGCCTAAGCCTGGCGAGGCAGAAGACGATAATTAGTTTTCTCATAACAAACAAAAGAAACTAAAACAAAACCCCGCAAAGCGGGGTTTTGTTGTTTGAGTAAACGAACTACATATAACTTCGCCTTATATATCTTTGTCTTCAAAATCTTGAGGAGCTAAAGTAGAAATAAACTCATGAAATTTATCCAACTCCTCTTCCATGGCAAGGTTATTGTTGCGGTTTTTCAAAACATAAGGGAAAGAGGCATGTTCAAGAACATCCTCTTCAATATAGAGAGGAGCCTTTTGTCTAACTGCAAGTGTTATTGCATCGCTTGGACGAGCGTCAAGAGTGATAAGCCTTCCGTGTTGTTGTAGCGTTAATTGAGCATAAAAAGTGGTGCCTTTCACCTTATTAATAACAACATGATCAACCCGTGCATCAAGATTAGTTAGCGCATCTAAGAAGAGGTCATGAGTCATAGGTCGCGCAAATTTCGTTTGCTCAAGTGTAATAGACAGTTGTGTTGCTTCATTAACACCAATCCAAATAGGTACTACGCGAAGCATTCCAGGTTGAATTTCTTCTTCGCAAGGCTGTAAGACAACAACCGAAAAAAGAGGTCCTGTTGACACGATGAGCATTTGTATAGAGACAGGAACCACAAGACCTTCTTTCGCAGAGAATAAAAAAGTTTCGCTTTATTATAAAATAGTTCTTGACCCACACCCTTTGTTTGTTATAAAGTAGTCAAGCACTTTTTTTGGGCCCGTAGCTCAGTTGGTTAGAGCGCACGCCTGATAAGCGTGAGGTCGCTGGTTCAAGTCCATTCGGGCCCACCATTTATCGCAATAGACGCTCCACCGTGAGCCGAGTTTGCCGGTGGAGCGTTTATTACAAAAAAAGTGCACGCGTACAGCGCAGTTCATGGGGCGTTAGCTCAGCTGGGAGAGCGCGGGCTTTGCAAGCCTGAGGTCAGGGGTTCGATCCCCCTACGCTCCACCATGAAATTGTAAGCCGAACGGAAACGTTCGGCTTTTTTGTGATAAGGGACTATTTATGAACCGGATTGAGGCACTAAGAATCCTTGGGTTAGATGAAAATGCAACCCAAGAAGACATCAAAACTGCCTACAAAGAGACGGTGCAAATTCTTCATCCTGATAAATTTGCTAGCAATAAAAAACTTCAAGAGCGAGCAACTGAACAATTTAAGAACCTACAAGAAGCATACGATTATTTAACTTCTGCAAAAGGTAAGCGCGCTGCAGCAAAAGATAATCCACGTGCAGCTAGATCAACCACTTATTCGTACAGCCAAGCGGAAGCAAAACTAGCTGGTATAGCTGCCGCACGCACTCAGTTAATAAAACAGCGCGATGTTGTATTAGATGAACGTCGCAATGGAATCGGTATGGCGGCAATTGGTGCAATCGTAGCGTTGATATTTGGTCGTAGACCTGGTGTATTTGCGGTAGTTGCAGGAATTGCAGGTGCGGCTGCGGTATGGGGGATTGTGCAAATTGTTTCATCACAAAAAACAATCACCACCCTTAATGAACATATTGCGCAACTTCGTAAAGAAGAGCGTAAGTTAAGACAAAGCTTAGAAGAGGACGAGTAATTTATGAAGCAAGAAAACATTCGCAACGTTGCTATTATTGCTCACGTTGACCATGGTAAAACAACACTGGTTGACCGTTTGCTATACACCGCGGGAGTATTTCGCGAGAACCAGCAGGTTGCAGAACGTGTTTTAGATTCAAATGATCAAGAGCGTGAACGCGGTATTACTATTTTGTCCAAGAATATCTCGGTCACATATAAAGATGTAAAAATCAATGTTATTGACACTCCTGGCCATGCTGACTTTGGTGGCGAAGTTGAGCGTGTTTTAAACATGGCAGATGGCGCACTGTTGATCGTGGATGCATTTGAAGGCCCAATGCCTCAAACTCGTTTTGTTCTTCGACATGCTCTTGATCAAGGCTTGCGTATTATCGTAGTCATCAACAAGATTGACCGTCCGGGTGCTCGTCCTGAAGAAGTCGTCGACGAAGTATTTGACTTGATGGTTGAATTAGAAGCAAGTGACGAACAGCTTGATTTTCCCGTCATTTATGCAAGCGCGATGAATGGATACGCGCGATACAATCCTGATGATGACAACATGAATATGGTGCCACTTCTAGAGACAATTCTTAAAGAGGTACCTGCTCCAGATTGTGAGCCAAATGGTCCTGTTGCATTGCAAATCTGCACCGTAGACCACTCAAGTTTTGTTGGTCGAATTGGTGTTGGCAGGCTTTTTAGCGGCACGATTCATAAAGCTGAACCTGTGTTGGTGATTAAAAACGACGGTACGCGTTATAACACAAACATTAAGCAGGTTTTCACTTTTGAGGAACTTGGCAAAAAAGAACAACAAGAGGTTCATGCTGGTGACATTGTTGCGGTAGTTGGTGTTGAAGATGCCGATATCGGAGATATGGTAACAAGTCGCGATAATCCCGTTCGCCTTGATCCTATTAAAGTAGAAGAACCCACTATGGCAATTGTGTTTGAAGCTTCTTCAAGCCCGCTTGTTGGTCGTGAGGGCGAAATAGTTGGTGCCCGCCAGCTCAAAGAGCGTCTTATGCGCGAAAAAGAGAGCAATATCTCTATGCGTATTGAGGAGCTTGAGGATAAATCAGGCATTGAAGTTGCTGGTCGTGGTGTGTTGCACCTTTCTGTCTTGATGGAGACCATGCGCCGCGAGGGATTTGAATTCCAGGTTGGTCGCCCGCGCGTGTTGATCAAAAAAGACGAAGCCGGCAACAAGCTTGAGCCTATTGAGGAAGCTACAGTTGATGTTCCGAGCGAATATGCGGGTAAAGCAATTGAGGTGTTTGGCAGCGCGGGTGGTGAAATGGTTGACATGCATCAACGCGGAGATCAAACGCATCTTGTATTTAAGATTCCTTCACGTGGAACAATGGGTCTGCGCACGCGTCTTTTAAATGCTACACGTGGTGAGGCCACGATGTTCCATCACTTCAGCGAGTATGGCGCATATCGCGGTGACTTCGCTGGTCGCAAAAATGGTTCAATGATCAGCATGTCTACCGAGAAATCAGTAGCTTATGCATTAGATACACTTCAAGAGCGTGGACGTTTATTTGTTGGACCGGGCGAAGATTGCTATGAAGGTATGATCGTCGGTGAGTCCGCAAAAGAAGGCGACATGGTTGTTAATATTGCAAAATCAAAGCAGCTTGGCAACCAACGTTCAAGCGGTGCTGATAAAGCAATCCAGCTCACGCCTCCTATCACCTTTACCCTTGAGGAAGCGCTTGAATATATTGAAGACGACGAATTAGTGGAAATTACTCCCAAAAACATTCGTCTTCGTAAGCGTATTTTATCTTCCGTTGAACGCAAAAAGGCTAATAAACGACAGTAGTTTATGAAGCGAAAGTGGTCATATTGTGCACAGATAAGAATGTTTTGTGCCATGTGAGAAAATACCAAAGGTTTATACACCTGTAGGTCGTGGGCGGCATATTATTGCAAATCAAACTAATAACGGACGAGCCCACGTAAAAGGAAGGGATTTATGAAAACAGCACGTTTTATGAAAGCGGTATGCGCAGTCGGTGTTGTTGCTGCGTGCTCTTGGGGGCTTGCCGGTTGTTCAAGCTCAGAGCAAACCACGGTAACTGATGATTCGGTTGCTGCTACTGTTAACGGTACGCCTATCCCCGAGGCACAGGTTACTGATTATATCGAAGGTCTTCGCCAGCAATATAACCTGGTTGAAGAGAGTGACTGGGGCACGTATCTTGCTCAGATGCAAATGACACCGGAGTCTCTTCGCGAGAATATTATCAATCAGTACGCTCAGATGGAAGTCATCCAGCAAGGTGCAGAGGATGCAGGCATCACGGTAGAGAGTGCTGAAGTGGACACCTATGTTGACGCCATGAAGTCAAACTATGGTGATGACGAGCAGTGGCAACAAGCTCTTGAAGGTGCAGGTATTACCGAAGAGCAATATCGTGAAGAGATTGAAAGCCAGCTCAAGGGTCAGCGTTTCATGGAAACTTTCGAGACCGACGAAGAGCCTACTGCTGATGAGCTTTTGCAATACGGCCAGATGTATGCACAGTCATACGATGGCGCAAAGCGCTCATCACATATTCTGTTTGATTCAGCAGATGAAGCAACCGCACAAGAGGTACTTGATAAGATCAACTCAGGTGAACTTGACTTCGCAGAAGCTGCACAACAATATTCAAAAGACTCAAGCGCTCAAAATGGCGGCGATGTAGGTTGGGACAAAATGACTAGCTTCGTTGAGCCATACCAAACTGCGCTTGATGGTCTTGAGGTTGATCAGGTTTCAGGTTTAGTAACCACCGATTATGGTATTCATATCATTAAATGCACCGATGAGTTCAATGCTCCGAAAACCACTGACGAAGAGGGCAATGAAGTTGCCAACATCACAAGCATTGATCAGCTTCCTGAAGAGTGGGTAGAAGAGATTTCAACCCAACTGAAGAGCCAGAAGCAAAACGAGGCATATCAAGAGTGGATCACGCAGGCTGTTGAAGAGGCTGATATTGTCATCAATCCAATGCCTGAAGGTTTGCCTTATGACGTTGATATGTCACAGTATGAATCTGAAGTTGTGCAAGAATCAATTGATGAAAATGCTGGCGTATCTTCAACACCAGAAGAAGAGCAAGTAACTGATGTTGAGACGGAGGGCGAAGTAGTTCCGCAGGACGAAACCACTGAGCAGTCCACTGATAATCAGTCAGGCGCAAACGATCAGACTGCTGGTAATGAAAATACCGAAGCCCCTAGTGGAACTTCAACCAATTAATGGAGCATTTAACTCAGAATAAAAGCTCTAAATAACATTAAGCGTTATAGTACGAAGACCTGCATTTGCGGGTCTTCGCCATTTTGAGAAGATAACATGACAGGATGTTATGACACGTAAAAAGACACCACCACTTCTTGAAATTAATGATGCTGTTGTTCGAAGAGCGGGCAACGATATCTTATCTATTGATACTTTGTGTCTTGGGATAGGGGAGAAAATAGCTGTTTTAGGACCGAATGGTTCTGGAAAATCTACCCTTATTCAATTGTTAACACGAGAGGTATTGCCGCTTTATCGCGATAACCCTCCTGTCAAATTTAAAGGTGATGCACGTGCAGTGCGCGCTGATGTGCACAAAAGCCTAGGGGTAGTATCTTCTACTATGCAGGATGAAATTACCGTTCATCTTCCCGTTGGAGAAGTGGTTGAGGGTGGGTGTTTTGGAACGCTTGGTCTGCCTTTTCATGTGCATAGTACAGAGCAATCTCGGATTCAAGCGGCTCAAGCTATGACACTTCTTGGTATAGGTGATTTAGCTGACCGAGATGTTATGACGCTCTCAAGTGGACAGGCTCGACGTGTGTTGATTGCTCGTGCGTTAGTGCATAATCCTGAGACACTTGTGTTTGATGAACCTTGTTCTGGTCTTGATCCTGAAGGTATGCATTATGTTCGCTCGGCAATGCGGAAGCTGGCCCAAATAGGTAAGGGCATTATTTTGGTTACCCATTATCCCGAAGATGTAATTCCAGAAATATCTCGCGTTGTTCTTCTTAAAAATGGAAAGATTTTTAACGATGGCGCAAAAAGGGAAATGCTTTCGTCTACCCAAATGTCAGAACTATTTGATGTGCAGTTGGTCAGTGAATGTCGCTGTGTGGATGGGAATGAATATTTTTCTCTTGTGAGTGCCTATTAGTGTTGTATACTATCTATTCGCTGATCACCTCATTGGTGAGCGCGTATTCGTAAAGCGGAGAGATGTCCGAGCTGGCCGAAGGAGCACGATTGGAAATCGTGTATACGCCAAAAGCGTATCTGGGGTTCGAATCCCCATCTCTCCGCCAGATTATTCTGGTCTTTTCTTTGGCCTTTTAGATATGCTGCTTATGGCAGCAATCGCCCCTGCGGAGGGGTGGCAGAGTGGTTGAATGCGGCGGTCTCGAAAACCGTTTCACCGGTATTCCCGGTGACGAGGGTTCGAATCCCTCCTCCTCCGCCATTTTATGACCTGGGGTTTTATCTGATTTCCCTACTGAAAAACTCCGCACAGTTCTCCACTGGAAATGAAAAGGCGGCAAGATTATCGTCTCCTATGAGATCTTGAAGTGTTTTAAGCAACGTACTCCAAATAAAAGTGCGTGTCTTTTGGTTACAGGGCAGTTCCTCGGTATAATCCATAAACATAAAAGCGCTTGACAAGATGTCGATGTCGTTAAAACAGGTAGCTAATCCCAAGAGAAGGAAATTTGATGGCAGATCGTGTAGTAGAGACAACAGAAAACGAAGTTCCCGAGATTCCTGAGATTCTCGAAAAAGTTCTTTTGTTTACCCTTGAAGAAGCAAAAGAAAAAATGTCAAACGGTGCAGATGTTATTCCGTTTACTGGTTTAGTCGTGAAAGAAAATTTATTTATTGAAAGCCATCCAGGCGAGTCTGTTGAAGAGTGTTTTGCTTTTGCAAAACATACGGTTGAAAACGCTCGTGGTGCAGATGCCTATGCATTTTGCTACGACGGATACATTGATACCGATGAGGGAGTAAAGGACGCACTGATTGCTGAAGGTGGTGTCCCAGGAGAAGACCGCGGCTATGCAGTTGGATATCTCTACACGCCCAACGAAGGCACACCTACTTTTGAAGCTGAAGTTGCCTATATTGGTGAAGCTCCCAATTTTATGAGTGAGCTCAAAGACGCCGAAAGTTATAGCGAAGAAGAGATTGACGAAAAATATACTGCAGAAGACGAAGTTGATGACGAAGAGATCGTATAAGAACTGCATGTATTTCGTATAAGAAATCTTGTACGTTTCGCAATAGCTTTTACGACCATACGCACAAAATTTATTTGTTTCACGTGAAATAAGTCCCGCAGCTGTCTGTCATGATGAACTTGTTTCCTAAGCGGTAACGCAGAATCGATTGGTAACCAAGCAGGGAAGCAAACTCTAAGACGAGTTAAAATGGCAATTCAGCGCGGGACTTTGTGTGTGTAATCCGTGTAAATCAGCCAGTTAAGAAGTAAATCGCCCAAAGTACTTCGCGGTTTGCTAGAATAGTTTGGCTAATTCCTGCCCCGGTGTATGCCTTCACCAGCCCGGGGCCGTATAGTCCAAAGGAGGTGAGCTGATGAAGGCTTATGAATTGCTGTTTATTGTCGCTCCGTCAATCGACGAAGAAACTCGTGGTGCTGTTATGGCACGTATTGAGTCTACAATCGCCGAGGGCAAAGGTACGGTAGACAATGTCGACAACTGGGGCAAGCGTAAACTTGCTTATGAGATCGACGGTCTGACCGATGGTGACTACACTCTCATCGATTTCCATGCAGATCCTGACAATGTTGCTGAGCTCGATCGTGTTCTGCGTATCACTGATGCCGTAGTTCGTCATATGATCGTGAAGCGTACTGATCGCGATTAAGAAATTGAAGCATAGGTTTTAACCTATGCGATGAGAAGAGGTAGAAACATGAGCATTAACCGTGTGATTATTAGCGGAAATCTAACACGAGATCCTGAGCTTCGCCAAACTGCAAGTGGTATGCCGGTTTTAGGCTTTGGTGTTGCTGTCAATGATCGTCGCAAGAATTCTCAAACTGGTGAGTGGGAAGATTGCCCGAATTACATTGATTGCACTATGTTTGGCACTCGCGCGCAGGCGCTTTCTCAATACCTTTCAAAGGGCAGCAAAGTTGCCATTGAAGGCAAGCTCCGTTGGAGTCAGTGGGAGCGCGATGGACAGAAGCGTAGCAAGATTGAAGTGATTGTTGACGAACTTGAGTTCATGTCAAGCCGCAATAATGACTCCTCGCAAAGTGCAGCTGGTGGATATAACAGCTACCAACCGGTAACTGCTCCCGCTCAACCTGCGCCTGCGATGGCTCCGGTTATTGATGCTTCCGCTTCAGTTTATGACGAAGACATTCCGTTTTAACTTTTGAAAGAGGTTAACTATGGCTGATTACGCGAAGCAGCCGCGTCGCAAGTTCTGCCAGTTCTGCAAAGAGGACACGCAGTTCATTGATTACAAAGACACGCAAATGCTGCGCAAGTATGTTACTGATCGTGGAAAGATTAAGCCCCGTCGCGTTACGGGTGCATGCACTCAGCACCAGCGCGAGATTGCTAATGCCGTAAAGCGCGCACGTGAGATGGCTCTTATGCCATACTCAGTTCCCGCTGTAAGCGGCCGTGGCGATCGTCGCGGACGCTAGGGCAAGGAGGAACTATGAAGGTTATCCTGCTCCAAGAGTTGAAGGGCAAAGGCGGCGAAGGTGACATCGTTGATGTAACTCGCGGTTTTGCTAACAACTACTTGCTTCCCCAGAAAATGGCTGTTGAGGCTACCCCTGGTAACTTGAAGCAGCTTGAGCAGCGCAAGCACAACATTGCTAAGCGCGAAGAGACCCGTATTGCAAATGCTGAAGCTTTGAAGGCACAGCTGGATGCAGCTACGGTAAAGATTGATGCAAAGGTTGGCGAAGAAGGTCAACTCTTTGGTTCAGTTACCGCTCAAATGATTGCTGATGCAATTCAAAACGACTTGGGCGTAGAGGTTGACCGTCGTCGTATCGAGATTGGTTCTCCGATCAAGACCGCTGGTCAGCACAAAGTAACCGTGTCTTTGTATCGCGACATCAAGGGTACCGTAACGGCACTTGTTGGTGTTGATGAAGCACCGGTTGCTGAAGAGGAAGTTGTTGCAGAAGAAGCTCCTGCTGAGATTGTTGTTGAGGCAGAAGAGTCTGACGTTGATCCGGAGTACCTGGAAGAGGTTTCTGAATAATCACGTGCAACACTTTGCATTGTTAATTATGCCCCTTGCAGCGTTTGTAAAAGTGCGCAAGGGGCCTTTTTCTCACTAACTTGCTACACTCACATTTGGTCAAACCCATAAGGAGATGATCGGATGCCCGCCACGCAGCCCTATAATCCAGACTTCGCGCCCGAAGCACCACGCGACCAAAACCAAAAAATTGATCCGCAAAACATTGATGCTGAGAAGTCGGTTTTAGCTGCCTGCATGCTTTCGCAAGATGCCATTGATGAGGTTATTGCGAAACTGATACCGCAGAACTTTTATCGCTTTGCGCATCAGACGATCTTCTCTTCCATGTTGGATTTACAACAGCGTCATATCCCTATCGACCATATTTCGTTGGCAGATAATCTTAAAGCCCAAGGACAGCTTGAAAGCATAGGGGGTCGAGCCTATTTAGCAGAGCTTGCTGATTTTACTTCAGCGCTTACCAACTGGAGAAACCACGCCGATATTGTAAAACGCACCTCTATGTTGCGTGATCTTTCGCGTGCTGGTTCTGCTATTTCAGCGCTTGCTTATGACGCGCCAGATGATCTTAATGTGGTAGTTGAAGAGGCCGAAAAAACACTCTTTAGCGTAACTGAAAAACGCGTATCTTCTTCTTTTGAGAAGATGGATGTTTTGGTACAGAATGCCTACTGTTCCATTCAAGAACTCAAACGTAATAAAGGCCAATTCGCAGGCGTTCCCAGCGGTTTTGCTGATATTGATAATTTATTCGGTGGATTTCGCGGCGGCGAGCTTATTATTTTGGCAGCTCGACCTGCAGTCGGTAAAACTGCCTTTGCTCTTAATCTTGCCACCAATGCTGCGCGCATGGGATCGACCGTAGCGTTTCTTTCATTGGAAATGTCGAAAGAGCAAATTGTGCAGCGTATTTTAGCTGCTGAAGCGCGCATTGCTTTAAGTAATATTCGCTCAGGCAACATCACTGATGCTGATGAGGGCGCCATTATTCAAGCTGCAAGTACGGTTTCAATGTTGCCTATGTATCTTGATGACACCACTAATCTTTCCATTTTGGAGTTGCGCGCAAAAGCGCGTCGCGAACTGCGTGGAATTGAAAAAGGCATCATTATTGTTGACTACTTGCAGCTGATGCAACCGCCACGGTCACGCTCAGATGGCAATCGTGCAGTTGAGGTTGCTGAAATCTCCCGCGGGCTCAAGGTATTAGCAAAAGAGCTTAACATGCCTGTAATTGCGCTTTCCCAGTTAAGCCGAAGCATTGAGCAGCGCGGCAAAGATAAGCGCCCTATGCTTTCTGACTTGCGCGAATCTGGTGCTATTGAGCAAGACGCGGACATCGTTATGTTTTTGGATAGAAGCACCTCAGAAGAAGAGGCCCTTCTCGATTCGCGTCCTGATCTTGGAACTGCAAAGCTGATTGTGGCGAAACATCGTAATGGTGCCACGCGCGACATTACGCTTTCGTTTGTGCCTGAGTTCACAAAATTTGGCGACTATTATGATGAATCAGTCATCATGCAATATGAATAGAGTGCACTATGGCGTCCCATGTCACATTTATTCATGCTGCCGACCTGCATTTAGGTGCGCCTTTTCGCGGGTTGCGTGCAGTCTCTCAATCATGGGCGAGGCGATTAACATCTGCATTGAGTGAGGCGTACGACAAAGTTATTTCTGCAGCAATTGAGCGGAGCGTAGACTTTGTTGTCATAAGTGGTGATTCTTTCGACTTATCAGAAACATCATATAGTGACTATCTTCACTTCGTTACTGGGTTACAGAAATTGGCAGACGCTCATATACCCGTCTTTATTGTGGCAGGCAATCATGATCCGCTGACCTCTTGGCAGCATGATTATTTCGAGCTCCCATCAAATGCGATACTGTTTTCCGCTGACAGACCTAACTTTGTGCTTTTGCGCAAAGAAGGCAAACCGCTCTGTATTGTTGGTGGACGGAGCTACTTTAATCAGACCTGGCTAGAAGATATTTCTATTGCCGAAGGAATCACGCGCAGCTCAGCAATAAGCACACTTCGACCTCTTAATCCCGACGTTGACCAGGCGCCATTTGCTGTAGGCGTTGTTCATTCAGGGCTTAATTTAGACCCCTATAAGGCACCGACTTCTCCCGCAGAACTATTGAATGCTGATATGGATTATTGGGCATTGGGGCATGTACATATGCCCTACATTTGGCCAAATGCAGATGATCCGCGCATTGTTTTTTCGGGTTGTATTCAGGGTCGTGACATTAAAGAAACTGGTCCACGTGGCGTTTATGAAGTTACGCTTCGTGAGAATCAGCCCGCACAACTTACATTCATTCCCACGGCATCGGTCGTGTGGCAGCAGTTTGAAGTTGATGTGTGTGATTGCTCAAACGTGCTTGATATTCAAAACAAAATTGTTCGTGAACTTTTTCGCGTAAATGGCAAAGCGCGATGCGAAGAAATGATATCTCGTATAACGCTGGTGGGTGCAACACCGCTTTGTCGCCACCTCAGCAATGATTCTACGTTGGAAGACTTGCGAACAAGCCTCAACGAAACTTATCCTTCATTTTTCTGTGATGCCATCATTAACAAGACAACGATGCCGCTTGATCGCAGCAAACTTGCTGCAGAGGGGCTTTTCCCGAGCGTGTTTATGCGCGTTGCCTCAGATCAACAGGCACTACCAGATGCTGAACTTTACTATCTGGAAGAAGCATTCACTGAACGAAATTTGTCGTCTTTGTTAGGACGCATAAAAGATGTCGAAGAGTTAGCTTCTGATGCAGAAACGCTTGTGCTTGATTTACTAACAAGGGATGAGCGCTCATGAGCAGATGGTTTTTAGAGCGCATCCACCTTGTGGCATTTGGCTCCTTGTCGCAAAAATTTGTTGGCCCGTTAAAGCCTGGCATGAACGTGGTATACGGAAAAAACGAAACGGGAAAAACAACAATTGCCGCTTTTATTGAAAGCGTGCTTTTCGGCTGGCCCCGCACAACGATGAACCAAAATGACTATAAGCCACTTGATGGGCAACGTGCAGGAACCCTGTTTTTTGAAAATACCGACGGCGAAGAAGCTTCGCTTTCGCGCAATCAATCTTCAAAAGAGCTTCAAGGTGATACGTGGCTTCTTGAAGATATTGATAAAGAAACGTATTCGACAATTTTCTCGCTTACCAGCGATGAGTTGCGTTCACTGGCGAACACATCTGATATTACTGCAAAGCTATTAACTGCCGGATCTGGTACGGCAAGCTCTCCTGCCCATGCCCTTCGTGATATACAAAAACAGATAGACGAATATACCTCACGCTCAAGTGCGCATGATCATTCGCTTGTGCTCCTTCGAGAGCAACAAAAAGCAATACGCACCAAAATCATAAGCGCTGCTGAAGAGGCAAATAACCTCAAGCATAAGAATAAGGACTTCCACGATCTTGAATTTGAGCGAAACGATGTGCGTTCGCGACTACAAGACTTACAAACTGAAATATCTGAGCTTACGGCATGCAAAGTGTCACTCAATCATGCCCTTGAAGATATATATCGTCTCCAAGAAGATATCGCCGAGATCAAACAAAGCGAAGAAGATGTTGCTCGCAGGCGCGCATATAGTCAGGTTGATAAGGCACCACTTGTATCTCTCAATGAACAGCAAGATCGTTCGCTGCGCGACATGATTGAGCGATACGAGAGAGAAAAACAAAAGCATGATCGTGCCGTTGATTTAGCGGAAAATGACTTCGCCAATTCGCTTGCTGCGTTTAATACAACGCATGAAATCGTGGACACTCAGGCAGCACATCGTCAAGAAAAACGCGTTCGTGGTGTGCAAATTGCATTGTCAGTATTTTTCCCGCTGCTTTTTATTGGAGCGGGAATCCCCTTATTTGTTCACGGTCGTACCATTTCCAGTATGTCGTTTACTGCACTCGGCGCCGGCTTGGTGCTTTTTTCCCTTATGTTGGCGCTTGGCGCACTCGTGATGCTTTTTAAGTCGGGTGGCCAATCTGTCACGCGTGAAGATGTTAAAGAATCAAGCGAATGGGTGCTTCGCAAAGATCAAAAGAAGCTTGAAGTGCTGACTTCTAAGCGAAAAGAGTTCTTGCAACATATGAAAGACGAACTTGATCGGGCGGGACTTGAACACGCAGAAGGATCTCTTTCTCAAGCGCGAACAATTTTAGACGAGGCACGAACGGCACGCGCTCAGCGAGATCGTTTTGACTTAGAGGCGCAATCGCTGGTAAGCAGGCGCACCGAATACGGTAAGCGTCTTCAATCAGCACAGGGCATGCTTAATGAACTGTGCGAAAAACACGAACTTGATCCGTCACAGCCGGCAATTTCGGTTGAGGTGCAGATAGACCGCAAAGAGCAGCAACGCAGAAGCTTGGAAGCTTTAAGCGAAAACCTGGATAAACGTTATGGCGAGCTGAAGCAAGAACTAACCTCAGCGCAAGATAAAACAGAACTTGCTGATGTGAAGCTTCAAAATGAGCAACTTACGACGCGCATCACCGAAAGCGCCGAAAACCTTGCGCGTCTTCTTTTAGCGAAGCGGATGCTTGAAGGAGCTATTGCTGCTTGGGATGAAACATCTCAGCCAGAAGTTTACAAACGAGCAAGTCAGCTCTTTGAATTGATGACCGATGGCGCATGGGTAAAAATCTCGCTTGGACAAGATGGTCGCTTGCAAGTTACTAATGCGCTCAAAATTACCCGCGACCCCAAAGAGCTGTCCCTTGGAACATGCCAGCAAATGTATTTAGCGCTGCGACTTGCTTTGCTTATGACCGCGGAAAACGTCGGTGCTGCATTTCCGGTGGTGGCTGATGATATTTTGGTTAACTTTGACAACGAAAGAAGGATGGGCGCGGCAAAGGCGCTTCTAGAGCTTGCAAAAGTTCGCCAAGTTGTGCTTTTTACCTGCCATAGCGAAGTTGTTGATGCGCTTTATCAAACAGGTTGTGAACTCAACGAATTAACGCTTTAGGACGCGCGTATCCATACTATAATGCAAGGGTTGTAGGTAACAACCGAGGAGAACTGTTTGCCGCAAAGGCACAGCGAAAGGATGCATACATCATGCCAAGCACCGTGTTGGTTGGCGCCCAGTGGGGCGATGAAGGCAAAGGCAAAATCACTGACCTAATTGCAAGCGATTATGATTATGTCGTGCGTTACCAAGGGGGTAATAACGCTGGTCATACCGTCATTCATGGCGACAAAAAACTGGCGCTTCACCTTATGCCCTCAGGCGTAATGTATGATCATGCGGTACCGGTCATCGGTAACGGCGTGGTAGTTGACCCTGGTGTGCTTATCAAAGAGATGGCCATGCTTGAGGCAGAGGGTATCTCGTGCAAGAACCTCAAGATTTCGTGTGATGCGCATGTCATTATGCCGTATCACAAAGATTTAGATGGCGCTGATGAAAAGCGTCTTGGTGAACATAAGATCGGAACAACCAAACGTGGAATTGGTCCGTGTTACCAAGACAAAGTTGCCCGCAAAGGTATTCGCATTCAAGACCTTATGGATGAGAAGATTTTCCGCCTCAAGGTTGAAACGGCGCTTGCTCAAAAGAATCCTATCCTCAAAAACATTTATGGTATTCACACTTATACCGTTGATGAGATTTGCGAAGAATACCTTCCCTATGCGCGCATTTTGAAACCCTACATGGCCGAGACAGCACAATTGCTCAACGAGGCCGTTCGTGAGGATAAATCAATTTTGTTTGAAGGTGCACAAGGTACACTGCTGGACATTGATCATGGCACCTATCCTTATGTGACCTCGTCATCATGCTGCGCAGGTGGCGCTTGCACCGGTACCGGTGTTGGTCCTAAGGCAATTGATCGTGTGCTGGGCATTCAAAAAGCATACGTGACGCGTGTTGGTGGAGGTCCTTTCCCTACCGAACAACGCTATCCTGAAGACGGTGGCACGGGCGAAGAAGCACTTGTGGGAGAAACACTGTGCGAAGTTGGTCACGAGTTTGGTGTTACCACAGGTCGTAAGCGTCGTTGTGGCTGGTTTGACGCAGTTATTGCTCGTTACGCTGCTGAGGTAAACGGCTTGACTGATGTGGCACTTACTAAGCTTGATGTGCTCTCGGCGTTCGACACTATCAAAGTATGTGTGGCCTATGAGTGCGATGGCAAAACGTATGATTACTTCCCCATGCAGCAAAGCGTGTTGTTCCACGCTAAGCCAGTATATGAAGAGCTGCCAGGTTGGAAGGGTATTGATATTACCGAGTGCCGCACGTTTGAGGAACTGCCAGAAAACGCGCAGCGCTATGTTGAATATATCGAAGAGGTTGCTGGCGTTCCGGTAACCATTATTGCAGTTGGACCTGACCGCGAACAAACTATTATGCGCGGTTGGGACAGATAACTCACGCACAGGCTGAAAGGCTGAGATATGAACATTTTAGTGTTAGGTGGCGGCGGTCGAGAACATGCTATTACGTGGGCTCTTGCAAAAAGTCCTCGCACCGATGAGCTTTTTGTTGCTCCAGGTAATGGTGGCACCGATGCAATAGCAACTAACGTTTCTGATCTGGATGCATGTGATGCGCAGGCGGTGCTTGCGTTTGTGAAAGATCACAACATTGAGTTGGTGGTCATAGGTCCAGAGGCCCCGCTTGTAGCGGGTGTGGCTGACGTGTTGCGTGAAGCCGGCATTGCGGTATTTGGTCCAGATGCACAAGGTGCACAACTTGAGGGAAGCAAGGCTTATAGCAAAGCATTTATGGAAGCCAACAATATCCCTACTGCACGCTATGCTACGTTTACTGAGCTTGAGCCGGCGTTGGCTTACGTTCGCGAACTTGGCGCTCCCATTGTGGTAAAGGCTGATGGTCTTGCCGCAGGTAAAGGTGTTATTGTTGCCGAAGAACTAGAAGACGCCGAAGAAGCTGTTCAGGATTGCTTCAGTGGTGCTTTTGGCGAGGCAGGATCTCGTGTAGTTATTGAGGAATGTCTCACTGGTCCGGAGTGTTCGCTTTTAGCTTTCGTGTCGAACGGTCAAGCACATTGCATGACCACCGCGCAGGATCACAAGCGTGCTTTCGATGGGGATCTCGGTCCAAATACTGGTGGCATGGGCGTATATTCACCTGTTCCGATTGTAACGGCAGATGAGTTGGCAGAAATGCGCGAAATCATGCAGCGTTCTGCAGAAGCCACGGCGCGTGAGCCGTTTGATGCGGATTATCGCGGCGTACTCTATGGTGGCTTTATGCTGACCCCTGAAGGACCAAAAGTGCTGGAGTTTAATGCACGTTTTGGTGATCCAGAAACGCAGGTTGTGTTACCGCGTCTTGAGAATGACTTGGTTGACATTATGATGGCCGTAGCCGAAGGTCGTCCGCAAGACATTGAGCTTGAATGGCAAGACCAATGGGCGGTTTGCGTGGTGTTGGCAAGTGAGGGATATCCGGGCTCTTATGAAAAGGGCAAGGTCATCCTGGGCGTTGATGAAGCTGAAACAATTGAGGGTGTAACAGTTTTCCATGCGGGAACTGCAAAGAATTACGACGACGAGCTGGTAACCGCTGGCGGTCGTGTATTGAACGTAGTAGCGCTTGGTGACACCTTTGAGGAAGCTCGCGAAAAAGCATATGAGGCTTGCGCACTCATCAACTTTGAAGGCAAACAGTATCGCAGCGATATTGGCAAACGCGCGTCACTCGGTAGAGAGGCGTGGGCATAGTATGCTGTCAGAACGACTTCTCAGCACGGTTGTAAGAGGATGTACTAATCAATATCTTCGCCTTACACCTTGCGAAGAAACGCGCATTCCGGATCCCGTTCCTGGTCAACGCTACATGCTTTATATGCATGTGCCGTTTTGTGAGCGTCTCTGTCCATACTGTTCGTTTAATCGCTTTCCTTTTGCTGAGGATCGCGCGCGCCCTTATTTCGCTAATATGCGCAAAGAGATGCTTATGCTCAAAGAGCTGGGCTATGATTTTGACAGCGTATATATTGGCGGTGGTACGCCAACAATCATGCTTGATGAGCTGTGCGAAACCATAGATTTAGCACGCGATACGTTCTCCATTCAAGAAGTCTCTAGCGAGACAAACCCCAATCACCTCATTCCTGAGTATTTGGACAAACTTCAAGGTCGCGTCCAACGCTTGAGTGTGGGTGTACAGAGTTTTGATAATGGTCTGCTTAAGCAGATGGATCGCTATGAAAAATATGGCAGCGGTGAAGAAATTCTTGAGCGCATTCAAGCGGCAAGTCCTTATTTTACGTCGCTTAATGTGGATATGATTTTCAACTTCCCTGCGCAAACAGATGACATTTTGATTAGCGACATTGAAAAAGTAGTGCAAAGCAATTCTAGCCAGACGACGTTTTATCCGCTTATGGCTTCACCAAGCGTTGAGCGATCACTGGCACAGACGGTTGGAAAAGTTGATTATGCACGCGAGCAACTCTTCTACGAGATCATTGATGAGTTGCTTGCTGGTGGTGATGATCCGCTATTCACCCACGGAAGTGCTTGGACGTTTAATCGTAACAACGCCGCTGGTGCATCCGATGAGCGCGGCATGATTGACGAATATGTGGTTGATTACGAGGAATACCCCGCAATTGGCAGTGGTGGTATTACCTATCTTGGTGAAAACCTCTACGTGAACACGTTTTCGGTAGTGGATTACAGCAAGGCAATTGAGCGTGGCAGTATGTCGCTTATGGGTAAGGCAAAATTCTCCAAGAAGCAACGCATGCGCTATCGCTTTATGATGCAGTTGTTTGGCTTACGCCTGGACAAAGTGCAGTTCAAGCGTGATTTTGGTTGTTCGGTTGAGGTAGGGCTGCCCGCCGAGATGGCATTTATGATTGCCAATGGCGCTTTTGCCACCAACACACCTGAAGAGCTTACACTCACTCCAAAGGGCCGCTATCTGATGGTTGTCATGATGCGCCAGTTTTTTGTCGGTGTTAATAATTTGCGCGACCAAGCGCGTGCTGCTTTGACCGGAGATGAGAAGAAGCTCATATTTGGTGAGTAGTCATTTCGCTCTATGTTCTGAATAATAGTTTGCAGCGCCCGCGAAACACGCGGGCATTTTTTGTGGGCACATAAGCTGCTGCAAGTTGTTGCCTAACGCTCACAATCAAATGCTTGTCGTGGCTTAGAATAAAGCTACAAAAGAAAAGAGAGGCGGCAACTATGATTGTGCTGGTAGTAAACGCAGGTAGTTCTACGCTCAAGTGTCAACTCATTCAAACCGATGGTAAACATCGCCTGATGAAAAGCTTAGCAGAGCGCATCGGAGATGCAGATGCTGTTATGGAAGTTGCCTTCGCCCCTGATTTTGAAAAGCAGGTATTTGATGTTGCAGGCTTAAGCGTTGAACAATGCCTTGAGAAACTCTTGCAGCTTTTAGCAACTGATCCTGCGTCACCCCTTCAAAGCCTGTCAGATATTCAAGCAATAGGAAGTCGTATAGTTGCAGGTGGCGAATATTTCTCGGCATCAGTTTTAGTAGATGACGATGCCTTTGAGAAGCTGCGCCTTTGCGAAGAACTAGCACCTCTGCACAATCCTCACGCTGATGCCTGCATAGCCCTTTTGCGCAAGGAGTTGCCAGACGTGCCGCAGGCTGCGGTATTCGATACGGCGTTTCATCAGACCATGCCGCCAAAAGCATATATGTATCCACTACCGATGCGCTATTACGACGAATATCGCATTCGTCGCTATGGTGCGCATGGAACATCGCATCGTTATGCAGCAGCACAAGCAGCAAACTTGTTAGGGCGTCCCCTTGAGGACTTGGGTATTATCACGTGTCATCTAGGCAGCGGAGGATCCATTACGGCAGTCAACCATGGCGAGTCCATTGATACCACGATGGGTTTTACTCCGCTTGAGGGGTTGATGATGGGCACGCGTTCGGGTTCTATAGATCCGGCAATTGTGACGTATATCATGCGCCGTGAAGGCATTAGCTTTGACGAGATGGATCGCATCCTGAATAAGGATTCGGGAATATTAGGTGTATCAGGACTCAGCAGCGACATGCGAACGGTGCTTGCCGCCGCTGATGAAGGCAATGAAGATGCCGAGCTTGCCGTTGAGATGTATGTTTATAAAGTACAAAAAGCCATCGGATCATTTTATGCAGCCATGACAAGAACCGATGCGGTGGTTATGACTGCGGGAATCGGCGAAAACTCCGCTGAATTGCGTGAGCGAATCTTTGCTGGTTTGGCTCACATGGGGATGATTCTGGATAAAGAAAAGAACCAGGTTGAGGGAGCAATTGGTGTAAATCGCATTGTTTCTATAGATGACAGCCCCATCAAGATCTGCGTTGTAACAACCGACGAAGAGATGCGTATTGCACGCGAAACTGATGCGTTAGTAAGTGGTGAGCATTCGTCATAAGCGTAAGCGGGCAAGGGCAAAGGCATCATGCTCAAACAGTCCTCGCTTGGTGAAACAGTTCGCTGAACTGTTTTAGTCGCTGCGGAACTGCGCGTGATACCTTCGCCCTTGCCAAGCCCTAGGCTGAAGACAAAGTTGCAAGCAGGCAAAAAGCACGGTTAGGAGGAGTGTCTATATGAAAGCTCAACGAGATCTTGCTTTAAACAAAGGGTTATCAAAAGAAATATCTACATCAACTAAAACGGAAGTCCCACGTAAAGCAATTGCGGTAGTGTTAGTAAGCCTGATGGGGTTTTGCATCTTTGGTTGCGCTTCGCCATCCCATGATGAGGAATCGTCAACGAGCGTTCCAGACAAACCAGCTAACCCTACCACGCAGATAGATTTTCCTGCTGAGCCTGCACCGACGAATAATGTCATGACAACAGACCAAGCTGACGCATTAGCTGATTTTTCGTTGCGGTTGTTTGGTGCAACGTATAATGATGACAATACTCTTATTTCTCCGCTTTCTGTTGCGTATGCTTTAAATATGGTTGAGCTTGGCGCACAAGGGCAAACGCTCTCACAGATTGAAGACGCAACAGGAATGACGTCTGAAGAGATGAATGGTGCTTTAACTACGCTTTCAACATCATTTACTCAGAGATTAGGCGCATCGGATAACGATGATTCGGAGTCTTTATATATTGCCAACGCGCTTTGGGTTGACCCAAAATTTCCAATAAAGTCAGACTATCTTGCAACTACCGAATCCCAGCTCAACGCAGAAGTGTTTTCGGGTATGTTTGGAGATCAGACGGTTAGCGAAGTTAACACCTGGGTAAATTCGCATACAAATGGAATGATCCCGCATGTTCTTGATAAGTTATCATCGTTCTCCGCACTCGTCCTTGTCAATGCGGCGTCTTTTGATGCGCAATGGGATTCAGCATATGAAGACGACGATCTGGTTGAAGATGTGTTCACGAACGCAAGCGGACAAACGCAAAAAGTCACTTTTATGGAATCTGAGGAAGATTACTATATTGAGCTTACTAACGCTTGTGGCTTCATGAAATTTTACGATGACACCCCATTTGCATTTGTTGGTCTTTTGCCTGCCGAGGGGAGCACGCCCGGTGATGTAATAGAGGGTCTTACGGGGGAAAACTTAAGACAAGCTCTTGCATATTCGCGCTATGCAAATGTTTCTGTAAGGCTGCCTCGGTTTTCGGATGAATGCAGAACTAACCTGGTTGATCCGCTGAAGCAGCTCGGCATTACTGATGCCTTTGGAGATTATGCAAACTTCTCGGGGATGATTGATGATGCGCCATCTGACAACAATGACGTTATTACGGGCGATGAAGGCTTCCATATTTCAAGTGCGATGCAAGATGCTGTTATTGAGGTAGATGAGAATGGAACAAGGGCAGCAGCGGCAACAGTTATTGTAGGAGATACGGCAGCTCCCGCCGCTCCACCTGAAGATCACGAAGTTTATTTGGATCGGCCGTTTGTGTATATGATCGTCCATGTGCCAACAAACCTTCCGGTTTTTATTGGCACCGTCAACACGCTTAACGCCTGAGCAGAGTATTCTTGCTGTTTGTTGTGCTGCTCCTAGTTTGTAGGATGAGCTTCTTTGCGTTGTGACTTATCGGGAATGATAAAGATGAACACCAGCACGCTTATCAGCAAGAGGTAGTTGTAGAACAAGAAAGGCATAACCTCAAAAGCGTTAATAGTAAATCCGAGTTCTGCGCAAGCTGAAAGAGCGACGAGCATTTGCGCGCCATAAGGGATAATGCCTTGCGCTACACAGGAGAAGGTGTCAAGCAAGGAAGCTGTTTTGCGCGGAGAAATGTCATAGGTTTCGCCCATTTCGCGCGCAATGGGGTTGGACATAACAATAGCGACGGTATTGTTTGCCGTGGCCACATCCATTGCTACCACAAGCACGCCCATGCCAAGCTGGCCGCCTTTGCGTGTTTTGAATGTGCTGCGAATGCCGTTAAGGAGTGCAACAAATCCACCATTTTCGCGGATGAGTGCACAGATAGCAGAGACGAGGATTGCCACCATGGTGGTCTCAAACATGCCAGCTGCACCTGAGCCCATATTCGCCAAAAGTTCAGTAGCTGGAGTTGCGCCCGTTGCAACCATGATAAGTGAGCCGGACACAATACCAAGCAGCAGGACAACAAAGACGTTGATGCCAATAATGCCGCCAACCAATACGATGATGTAGGGGATAAGCTGGATGAGATCGTAGCTCTCATTGACGCTGCCATTAACTGAGGAGGTCATAGAGAGCGCAAAAATGATGATGAGGGTGACCAGTGCAGCAGGCAGAGCAATCTTGAAATTCTCGCGGAACTTATCCGACATCTTGCACCCTTGCCCTTGACATGCGGCAATGGTGGTATCGGAGATGAACGAGAGGTTGTCGCCGAACATTGCGCCACCCATAACAGATCCCACACAGAGAGGCAGACTAAAGCCCGATGCAGCAGAAACGGCAATTGCAATGGGTGTAATGAGTGTGATGGTGCCAACCGATGTGCCCATAGAGATGGAAACAAAGCAGCTCACCACAAACAACACAACGACAGCAAGTTGTGTGGGAAAGATTGAAAGCAGCAAGTAAGCAACACTTTCGGCACTGTCGCGACCGACGGTGCCAACAAAAATGCCCGCAGTCATGAAGATGAGGATCATAGTGACAATGGTTTTGTCGCCAATACCTTTACCCATGACCGACAGCTTTTCGTCAAAGCTGAGTTTTCGGTTTTGGAAACAGGCAACTAAAAGCGCTACCAAAAAAATAACAACAATAGGAATGTTGTAGAAGCCCATAGGGATATTCATACCGTACTCAAATAGGATGCCAAGTCCTAGGTAGAGAACGAGAAAAACGCCGATAGGAATAAGTGCTTTAACGTTGCCTTTTTGCATAAGTGCCTCTTGTGTGTCGATACGGGCGAAAATTGCGGGTTCATAGTGTAAAGCAACACGTGATGTGCGCTTGATAAAAAGCGTAGGTGGTTTAGTGTATTTGGTTAATGGGTGATGTGGCGCCGCTCACTTGCGAGCTGCCCTCTGGTTTTTGCACAAGAAGTAAGACCGATACGCGAAGCAACAAAAAGCCCTCGCCGAAGCGAGGGCTGTAAGTTCGTGGTGGTCGGAGGGGGACTTGAACCCTCGGCACGCGGATTTTCAGTCCGCTGCTCTACCAACTGAGCTACCCGACCGGATTACGTCTGGTTTTGACGTGCCTTGATATTGTACTGGTCATAAACGAGCGGGTCAAGAAAAATATTTGCGCATGATGCCAGGTGACGGAATGAGCGGATTTATAGTGCTTGTGTTGCCTAATGGAGCGGAGGCTTATCTTTAGAGGGGTTGCTATTGGTCTTATTGTCGTGCTTGCGCCTTTCTTGAGGAAACAAGGCTCTCATCAGTTGAAAAAAATACCATCAAGGGCGCCTCGCCGCATCCGTTTTACCGATGCGCGCCATTTACCTCTTGCGAGCTCTGCCATAATTAATCCTGTTGCTAACGAAGAGACTCCAGCAAAAGGAGGGCATTGTCAGTGCCAGGCATAGGAACGATCATCAATGTCGTCGCTATCATTGCCGCCGGGCTTTTGGGCATGGTGGGCGAACGACTGGTGGGCGAACGCATGCAAGACGGACTCGAAAAGGCTTGCGGCGTATGCGTGATGTTTATTGGTATTTCGGGTGCCCTTTCCGGCATGCTATCTATCAGCAATGGGGAGCTTGTTTCGGGTATGTCTTTGTTTGTCGTCATTAGCATCGTTGTAGGAACGTTCTTCGGCGAGATAGTGGATATTGACGGGCTTGTGCGGCGTTTTGGCGAATGGTTAAAGCGCAAAACCGGTAACGAAGAAGATCGCTCGTTCGTGCAAGCATTCGTTGCTGCCTCCATAACGGTATGTGTCGGCGCGATGGCTGTTGTCGGATCGATCGAGGACGGCTTGAGCAGCGATTATTCCATCCTTATGACCAAGGCAATTCTTGACTTCGTCATCATCCTTGCTATGACCTGCTCAATGGGCAATGGGTGTGCATTCTCTGCGATCCCCGTCGGGTTGTTCCAAGGATCCATTACGGCTCTGTCGGTGTTTATCAAGCCGTTTGTGACTGACCAGGCGCTTGCCTCGCTTTCGCTGGTTGGCGGCGTTCTTATCTTCTGTGTGGGCGTGAATCTGGTTTGGGGTCAGAAGGTGCGCGTAGCCAATATGCTTCCTGCGTTACTTGTTGCGCCTGTCCTTACGTTTTTGCCGATTGTTTGGTAGTGTAGATTGGCGAAGTGCGGTTGTAAAACGCACCTGCCTATTTTCAACTGCAGACGAGGCACATGTGCCTGTTTGTCAACAACGTGGCAATGTGGTTGAAGATCTCGTAAAAGTGCAAAATATAAAAGAGATAGAGAGCTTGAGTTTGAAGGCCACCAGATCACCAATAGATCCAAAATGATAACGAATTTGATCTTCGATTATGAGCAATCGGAAGATAAGCTGAATATTAGCAAGATAGAATACCACGTTAGAGATATTGCAAAGAAATACGGAGCAAAAAAAGTATCTCTGTTCGGTTCATTTGCAAGAGGAGAAGAAACCTTGGATTCCGACATAGATCTCCTGGTAGAAAAAGGGAATATAAAAGGAATGCAGATAATAGATTTCCAAGAGGATTTGCAAAAAGCATTGAATCGAAAGGTTGATGTAGTTACCACTGCTGGAGCAAGCGAGCGTTTTTTGAATAGAATCGGCAAAGACGTCATAGTTCTATATGAGGCGAAACATATCGGTGTGTAATATCGACGAAACGGCCAACCTTTCGCCCTCTCCTAAGGATGGCTAGAAAAAGGAGCAAAGATCATGTTGCGCAATTGGGGCTCTAACAAATATAGCGAACGCAAGACCAGAGATTTTTCTCGGGCATTGCCTGCAGAGCTTTTTGAGCAAGTTCAAAGCTTTGTTCAAGAAAACTATATAGACGAAGAAGGCTTTGAGAAAGAAGAGTTGCAAGCCGCTTCATTTTTTGGTGATACATGTGAGTCCATGAGTGTTGCCGCTCCGTGCAGCAGTGTGCCTGCTGCAATGGATGAGGTGTTTGTTCGCGAGCGAAGGCTTGAGGACGTTGTCAACCAAACCGAAGAGACGTTTGCCGAAGCGCTGCTTCGTCATATTGACGAGCGAGGATTAAGCGATCCGGATGTATATAAGCGCGCGCAAATGGACAGAAAGCTCTTCTCGAAAATTCGGAAGAATCCAAATTATCAGCCCAGCAAGAAAACCGCTATAGCGCTTGCTCTTGCTTTGGAACTCAATCTGGATGAAACAAAGGATCTTCTGGCGCGAGCGGGATATGCTCTTTCGCATGCGAACAAAGCTGATCTGATCGTAGAGTTTTTTATCGAGCACAAACAATATGACCTCATGATGATTGATGAGGCGCTCTATGCATTTGATCAGCCGCTTTTGTGTTCATATTAGCGCACGTCAATCATAAGCAAATAAATGTCGCTTTCGAGGCGACACCTTTTGACCGACGCTTTCGTAAGCTGTGATGCGTTCCGATAATCAATCTTTAAGGAGGCATCATGACTCAGCTAAAGCTACATCCTACCTGTGAAACCACAACCGAGATGGTCTTTATTCTTGATCGAAGTGGTTCTATGCAGGGGTTGGAAAAAGACACCATTGGTGGTTTTAACTCACTCATTGCAAAACAAAAAGAAGAACCTGGAAGTGCATTTGTGACCACCGTGCTTTTTGATCATCGCGTGGAAATGATCACTTCGCAAAAACCGCTCAACGAGGTTTCACCACTAACCAAAAAGGAATACTACGTGCGTGGCTGCACTGCGCTGCTTGATGCAATCGGCTCAACTATCAAGCATATACGCAAGCAGCAAAAGCAGGACAAAAACAAACCTGACCAGACCGTATTCGTCATCATCACCGATGGTTATGAAAATGCAAGCACTGAGTACTCGCTTGAAAAAGTGAAGTCCATGATTGAAAAACGCCAGCAAAAGAACGGTTGGGAGTTCGTCTTTTTAGGCGCGAACATTGACGCCATTGAGACAGCTGGCAGTTTAGGAATTGCTGCCGATCGTGCTTCTGCCTACGTTGCTGATAGCGATTGCACGCGTTTGAGCTATGAAACCATTTCGGATGAGGTACTCTCACCACTACGTGTGTGCGCAGCACCCAGCGTTGATTGGAATGCATCTCTGGAAGAATATGTGCAAAATCACAGTTCAGACGCATAAGAAAGACACCAAAGCGCACCTCGCGCCTGCGAGTTGCAACCTGGTCTGCCGCGGCGGCGCTCTCTTGGAGATGAGTGGTACAATTTCCCCACGTAAAACAAGAAAATCACCGCCTTCATTTTGGTTCATTTATTGGTGAGAGTACCATCAAGTATGTGCCTAAAAGTTTGGCGAATGATTTAACCGAGAAGAATGTAGCGAGGAGAAAGCCATGTCAAACGAGACTGCAGCGCCGCAAGTAGGCATCATTATGGGTTCTGAATCTGACATGCCAGTTATGGAAGCATGCATGAAGCAACTTGAAGAAATGGGCGTACCGTATGAAGTGAAGGTAGCAAGCGCACATCGCAAACCCGCCGAGGTGCATGAGTGGGCCTCAACTGCCCATGAGCGTGGCATCCGTGTCATTATCGCAGCTGCTGGAAAGGCAGCGCATCTTGGTGGTGTCGTTGCAGCTTACACACCTAACCCTGTCATTTGTGTGCCTATGAAGACCAGTGACTTGGGTGGCTTAGACTCGTTGCTTTCAATGGTGCAAATGCCCTCCGGCGTGCCTGTTGCGTGCGTAGCCATTAACGGCGCTAAGAACGCGGCAATTCTCGCAGTGCAAATTCTTGGCACGGGCAACGACGAAGATCGCGAAAAGATTATTCAGTTCAAGCGCGAAATGGCTGAGGCATAAATGACAAAGCAATTATTGATGGGAAACCAGGCGTTCGCGCATGCCGCTCTAGAAGCAGGCGTGCGCGTTGTCGCGGGATATCCGGGTACACCGTCCTCTGAGCTGGTAGAAACAGTGGCTCATCTTCACGAGAAGGGTGCAGCGCAGGGCGTGCATGTGGAGTGGTCCACCAACGAAAAAGCTGCACTTGAGCTGGCTGCCGGGGCTGCATACTGTGGCGCGCGCGCGTTGTTTACGTGTAAGCAGGTGGGCTTGAATGTTGCATCTGATGCGCTTATGAGTCTCAACTATGTAGGAGTCAAAGGCGGAGCGGTGCTCTTTGTAGCGGACGACCCCGGTCCCATCTCCTCTCAGACGGAGCAGGATACGCGTCGCTTTGCAAGTTTTGCAAAAGTACCCGTGCTTGATCCGGCTACACCCGAACAAGGTTTCGCCATGATGCAAGTGGCGTTTGACCTGTCGGAGCGTTATCGCACGCCGGTGATTGTTCGCCCCACAACGCGTATCTGTCATGCATCAACGTTTTTTGACGTTGCTGACCAAACGCAAGCGCGTGCATTACCGGAGGAGGGCTTTGAGCCTGATCCGCGATGGATTATTTTCCCGCGTCGCGCATATCTTGGGCATGGCGAAATCAATGATCGCTTGAAAGACATGGCACACGATTTTGCTCACGATGAGCAGTTTGTGCAGTTCAATACAATGTTTGAGGGCGGCACGTCCGGCCGCAGCGACAGAGCAGGCACACCTCGTCTTGGTATCGTAGCGGGCGGCGTTTCTGCCGCATATGTTCAAGACGCGCTCTCAGAACTAGAGCGGCGCGCACAAAAGGCAAACGTTTCTCTGCCCGTCTATCGTTTCTGGCAGGTGGGCACGCCATATCCCTTCCCCGAAGATCTTGCCACTTCGTTTGCTGCGGGGCTTGAGCGCGTCATCGTGTTTGAGGAGCTTGATAGCGTCTTGGAAGATGAGATGCTCATGCACGCGGGACGCACGCATGCATCATATGAGGTGCTTGGCAAATACACGCATGATACTCGCGATAGGGGCGAAAACGACCTTGATGACACGCTTCTGCGCCTGGCGAATTATCTTGGCGTGGATGCACTTGTTGGATGCATGTCCATGTCAGAGGAGCAAGAGTCGCTCATGGCGAAGGTGCCGATTCGGCCTCCCGTGCTGTGCGCGGGCTGTCCGCATCGCGGTAGTTTTTATGCCATCAAGCGTGCGTTGGGCAAAACTGAAGCTGTGTTATGCGGCGATATTGGTTGTTATACCCTTGGCAACGCCGCACCGCTTGAAGCTATTGATACCTGTTTGTGTATGGGTGCAGGAATTACTATGGCTCAAGGGTTTTCGGTGGTGGAGCCGCATAAAAAACAGGTGGCATTCGTGGGTGACTCTACGTTTTTCGCAAGTGGGCTCACCGGCGTGGCGAATGCAGTCTACAACGGTCATGACATCACCATTTGCGTGTTGGACAACTCTACGACCGCAATGACCGGATCGCAACCTCACCCGGGAACAGGTGTCACGCTCATGGGAGAGCATCGCCCGCCAATTTCAATTGAAGCAGTTTTGCGCGCGCTTGGCGTGAAGTGCATAGAGCATGCCGATCCGCTGAACCTGGAGGAATCTCTTGCAGCTGCACAAAACGCTCTCAACTATGCCGGTCCTGCTGCTTTGATTTTTAAGTCTCCCTGCATTCAAATTGTGAAGCCTGGCGTGCCGGTTGAAATTGATACTGAAGCATGTACCGGCTGCAAAAAATGCATCACAGAAATTGGCTGTCCTGGCATTGGTTTTGATCCGCAAGCCCGCGGTGCAAAAAGCAAAGAGCGTGGTCAGGCATTTATTGACCCAACCTTATGCAATGGTTGTAACCTCTGTTGGCAGGTATGTCCTTTTGATGCCATTGCGCCGTCAGCTCCGCTTGATACTCAGCAGACCGAGCAAAGTACACCGGTATCGGTGCACGAGTCTGCAGTAAAGGAGGCGCGCAATGATTAATATCTTGTTAGCCGGTGTTGGCGGACAAGGCACGGTGTTGGCAGCGAAAGTATTGGCGCAGGCCGCACAAGATAAAGGTTGGAGCGTGCGCACTGCCGAAACCATTGGTATGGCGCAGCGCGGGGGTAATGTGGTGTCGCATGTTCGCATGGGCAACGAAGGCGAGTCGGTGCTTTCGCCACTCATAGCTCATAAAAGTGCAGATCTTATTATTGCTTTTGAACCAGGCGAAGCAGCACGTGTTTTGCCTTACCTTGCGCCCGGTGGCCTGCTCGTTAGTGCAACGTCAGCACTACAACCGGTTACTGCTGCACTTTCAAAAAAACCTTATAGCGCAGTCGACATGCTTGAAGGGATAAAGCGCGCGCTAGCTCAAACGTCCGCAGAGTTGGTGTGCGTTGATGATGCAGCGCTTTGTGCAGAAGCGAAAACGCGCAAGGTGCTTAACACTATTTTGCTGAGCGCGGCGCTGTCTTGCGCCAACGTTAATCTTTCGCTTAATGATTTGCGCGCTGCCATTCAGGCATGCGTAAAGCCGCGCTTTGTGGATATGAATCTTGCTGCTATTGATATTGTAGAAGCCGCAAGCGCAAAAGAGTGAAGCTAAAAAACACGCCCCGAGCACGAAGGTTCGGGGCGTGCATTCTCATCAGGAGCTCATTGATCTTGTCGAAAAGTGGGAACCAACCTGATAAAGGATTGCACCCTTTTGCTACAATCGCATAAGCGTGCCATGTGGGCACGCAAGACAAAACATTAAGAAAGAAGCATCTCATGCGCATGACTGATGAGCAACTCGAATTAATCAAAGGCCAATTCAAAAGCTTGAAGGCTCGCTCGGACTTTTACGCGAAAAAGTTTGCCGACATTGATCTGTCTGACGTGCAGTCACAAGAAGACTTTGAAAAACTGCCATTCTCTGAAAAAGACGACCTTCGCGCGGCTTATCCTCTTGGATTGCAAGCAGTGCCAGACGAAGAGATTGTACGCATTCATAGCTCATCAGGCACAACGGGAACACCTGTCATCATTCCTTACACCCAGCAAGATGTTATTGACTGGGCAACACAGTTTGCACGTTGCTATGAAGTGGCTGGCATCACTCCGCTTGACCGCATTCAAATTACTCCCGGCTATGGACTTTGGACGGCTGGAATTGGTTTTCAGCTTGGAGCCGAGCGTTTGGGCGCTATGGCAATTCCTATGGGCCCGGGCAATACTGAAAAGCAGCTCAAGATGATGCAAGACCTCAAATCAACGGTTTTGTGCGCTACTAGCTCCTACGCACTTTTGCTTGCTGAAGAAATTGCGCAGCGCAACCTTCGCGATCAACTTCATCTTCGCAAAGGCGTCATTGGCTCTGAGCGCTGGGGCGAAAAGATGCGCAATCGTATTTCTAATGAGCTGGGCATTGAGATTTATGACATTTATGGTTTGACCGAGGTATATGGACCGGGTATTGGTATTTCGTGTGACGAACATCACGGCATGCATGTTTGGGATGACTATGTCTACATTGAGATTGTTGATCCCGTAACAGGCAAAAATCTACCTGATGGTGAAGTTGGTGAGTTGGTCTTGACGACGCTTCGTAAGCAAGGCGCGCCGCTGATTCGTTATCGCACGCATGATCTGACTCGCATTTTGCCAGGAGATTGCACGTGCATGTGCGGGCATCGTCATCCGCGTATTGACACGCTGACCGGTCGCACCGACGACATGTTTAAGGTGAAGGGCTGTAACATTTTCCCCGCTCAAGTGGAAGAAGTTATTGCAATTACCGACGGTGCCAGCTCTGAGTATCAGGTCATGATTGAAAACATTTCAGGCAAAGATATTTTGACGGTGTTGTTTGAAACTCCGCTTGATGGCGAAGACAAGACGCGCGCCGAAGAGCAACTTGCGTTGTTGTTCAAGGCGAAGTGCGGTTGTACTCCTGACGCAAAAGGCGTGCCTATGGGCGAATTGCCACGAAGCGAAAAGAAGACAAAGCGCATTTTCGACAGCCGTTACTAAACTTGAGCTAAGAAATAATAAATTTTGCAGAGTTTAACTCTGTATATAGAACATGGGTGTATGCGAAGAGAGAATCGTGTGCACCCACTTTGTTAAAGATTACCAAAATACCCAAATTTAATTTCACAGCGTCTCAACAGTGTGCTAGAGTAGGCGCATGTTTTTCTTGGACGGACATATCGCACACACTGATACAGCATGCGCTGTGATGAGCCAGCATGTTGCTCAACAGTGTTGCGGTGACGCGGCTTGTGCAATTATGAGTGAACACTTCGCCCAGAAATCCGCATGCCTGTCCTTCATCAGCTCAGCCTCTGATCGATATTGTTAGCACACGAACTTCGTTGTTCGGGTGCTAATTTTTTTGCCCGGACACGTGGGTCGTGTGCGCCTCCGATGGGGCGAGTTGACGAAGGGCTACACAGATTATCGTCTGCTCTCCTTGAAAAACACCTTGTGGAATGTGGGTGATGAAGGTACTAGCGTGCATTCATCAGAAGAAGAGAAGGGAAGAAGATGATTATCAAGGTTCTGCTTGTGGTGGTTTTTATAGCCGTTGCAGTAGGAGTTGGTCTGTATTGTCGTAACTCTACCAAGACAGTTGACGGGTTTGTTCTTGGTGGAAGAAATGTTGGTCCTTGGATGAGCGCATTCGCCTATGGCACCAGCTATTTTTCAGCAGTGGTATTTGTGGGCTATGCTGGTCAGTTCGGATTCAAGTACGGTATTGCCACAACATGGGCTGGCATTGGTAATGCTATTTTGGGAAGCTTGCTTGCGTGGTGGGTGCTTGGACCGCGCGCTCGAGAGATGACACATCGTTTAGGTGCGCAAACAATGCCCGAGTTCTTTGGTAAGCGCTATCAATCAAAGGCGCTTCGCATTGCGGCGGCAGCCATCATTTTTGTTTTCTTGATTCCTTATACGGCGTCGGTCTATAACGGGCTATCGCGTTTGTTTGGTATGGCATTTAACTTGCCCTACGATGTTTGTGTGATTGGCATGGCGGTTGTGACGTGCATTTATGTGGTGCTCGGTGGGTACATGGCAACCGTTATGAATGACTTTATCCAAGGCATTGTCATGCTTTTAGGAATTACCGCGGTTATTGTGGCGGTCATTTTGAGTAACGGTGGCTTTTCGGAAGCAATGATTCAGCTTTCCCAGATTCCAGCCGATGGATCCCAGATGCAAGGGGCCTACACCAGCTTTTTTGGACCAGACTTATTCAACTTGCTTGGCGTTGTTATTTTGACTTCGCTTGGTACATGGGGTCTGCCGCAAATGGTGCAGAAATTCTACGCTATCAAGAGTGGTCCTGCTGTTAAGCAAGGTGCTATTATCTCTACCATTTTCGCCTTCGTTGTTGCTGGCGGTTCATATTTCTTGGGAGGCTTTGGCCGTCTTTACACCGATCAGATTGAATATGCAGCAAACGGTACACCGATTTATGACTCAGTTATTCCTACGATGCTTTCCACCTTGCCCGACATTCTCATTGGCTTGGTAATTGTATTGGTATTGTCAGCGTCAATGTCTACGCTTTCGTCGCTTGTGCTGACCTCTTCATCTACGCTTACCATTGACCTGATCAAAGGCAATATCGTTAAAGATATGTCCGAGAAAAAGCAGCTGGTTTCTATGCGTGTGCTGCTTGTGGTCTTCGTTTTGATCTCGATGCTGATTGCCCTTTTGCAGTATCACTCTTCAATCGTTTTCATTGCGCAGCTGATGGGTTACTCGTGGGGCGCTTTGGCTGGCGCATTCTTGGGACCCTTCTTGTGGGGATTGTACTCTGGCAAGATTTCAAAGGCAGCAGTATGGTGCTCATTTGTGATTGGTGTCGGTTTGACCGCAGTCAATATGATTATGGGCATGGTTGGTACGCCGCTCATTGCAAGTCCTATTAACTGTGGTGCATTGGCAATGCTTTTGTCGCTTGTGGTTGTGCCAGTTGTAAGTCTGTTTACACCGAGCGTACCTTTCCAGATTGAAAAGCCTACTCCTGAAGGTGCTATTGACCGTGAGTATGAACGAGAGATTGAAGCTGAAGAACTTGCGAGCGCAGAAGCGGGAGCCGCTGCGGACGTATAAGAGTGCGTGATGGTAGTTGTGGCCGCAAAAGTGGAGCCACAACTACCAAATTATCAGCTATTTGCTCGTTGCACGGCGCTGATCATCGTATACTATTCGCACGTATTGCGAATGAATGCTGTTCGGCTTACGTCCTCATGAGATCTTATGCCGTAGAGATTTTGTCGAAGGCGCACGCGGGCCAGCGTCATTTCGCCCATCCTATGAGAAGGGGACAAACATGGAAGGATTTGACCTGATCACAACTGGTCTATGGTCAATCGTGCCACCAATCCTGGCGCTTGCGTTGGCGCTTATCACCAAGGAAGTGTATTCGTCGCTGACCATTGGTGTGTTTGTGGGCATGATCATTTATCAGTTCACTTTGGCAGGTGTTGGTTTTGACCAGCTTATTGCAGCGTTTGTTATGGTTCCGCGCATGATGGCTGAGCAAATAGCTGGCAATGGAGCGCTGTTGCTATTCCTTGCGCTCTTAGGCGCGCTTACCGTTGTTATTGCTACGGCTGGTGGCTCGCGCGCCTATGCTGAATGGGTATCAACCCATATCAAAAACGCAAAGATGGCTCAGATTCTTACGGCAATTTTGGGCATTATCATCTTCGTTGACGACTACTTCAACTGTCTGACAGTTGGCGCGGTTATGCGACCGGTGACGGATCGCTTCCATATTAGCCATGAGAAGCTTGCTTGGATCATTGACTCCACTGCAGCTCCGGTTTGCATTATCGCGCCGGTATCTTCATGGGCTGTGGCTGTTGGTGGATACATTGGCGAGGGTGGTTTTAACACCTTCGTTGCTTCTATCCCGTACAACTTCTACGCACTGCTGACCATCTTCTTCGTTTTCTTTATGCTTGCATCGGGAGAAGATTTTGGTTCAATGCGCGCTGCAGAAGAAGAAGCTCGTAAGGATATTCCTTCAGAAGGCAGCGCACTGCATGCGGTTGCTACAGCACGTCTGGGCGACAAAACGGTTGAGGATTTCGAAGAAGCTCATCCTCATTTGAATAGTGTTGTTACTGAAGTCACCGATATTGACGACGCTGCACAAGAGACAGTTGAAGAGTACAAAGGCCTCAACATTTCTGATAAAGGCAAGGTCTATGACCTCATCATCCCCATTGTGGTGCTCATCATCTTCTCTATTTTGGGAATGCTCTATGTTGGCGGGTTCTTTGAAGGCGTAGATTTCGCAACAGCTGTTGGCGAAGACCCCGTAACGGGTCTGTGCGTGGGCGTGTGCGTTGCGCTTGTGGCAGCGGCAATTATGTTCTTGCCGCGCGGTCTGACAACGTTGTCAGGGTTCATGGATTCAATGAGCGAAGGCGTGCGCTCCATGGTAGGCGCCATTATGATTTTGGTTCTTGCTTGGAGTTTGGGCGGAACGTGTCGCTACCTTTTAGGTACGGGCGAGTTTGTGTCCAGCTTCTTGGGCAGCATGGGCGTTGGTCTGGCGCTTTTGCCAGCTGTCATCTTTATTGTTGCGGCGTTTATCGGTTTTTCGATGGGCACATCTTGGGGTACTATCGCACTCATTTTGCCGATCGTGATTGGTGTATTTGAGGCGGATGACCCGCTGTTCTTGGTTGCTATTGGCGCGACATTGGCTGGATCGGTATACGGCGACCACATCTCACCCATTTCGGACACGACGATTCTGTCCTCTGCAGGAGCTAAGTGTAATCACCTTCGCCACGTTGCAACGCAGATTCCTTATGCGACGCTTGTTATGGTGTTCTGTTTTGTGGGATATCTCATTGCCGGCTTTACGCTTAATCCTTGGGTTTCGCTTATCTTTGGTGTAGTTGGCATCGTGATTGCGGTAACCATCTTGCATAAGATAAAGCCAAAAGCTCAGAAGAAATAAAGAGCGCGTTTGGTGCGGGTGTTCGTAAAATGCGAGCACCCGCTTTTTTATGCGGAGTGCACATGACTGCGTCTTTTTGTCCTACAACCCTTTTGTGGCGACTTCTGAGTGACAGCTTTCAGGAGGCGCAAGCGCGGCAATGTGCGAAGTGGGCGGAGCGCTCGTTGTGATGGAACGTTCGGCTACCCCGCGATAATAGAGGGAAGCGACAAGTCGTGGGGTTCGCAAGGAACTTCATCAACATGTTGCTCTTTGAAGGCAACACCAACAATGACGGCATCGTCGCGCAGTTTGGGCAAAAACTGATCATAGTTGCCGCCCCCGTAGCCCAGACGAAATCCTTGATCATCAAATGCTACAAGCGGCACAACGACCGCATCTAGCTCAGAGGGCGCAACCTCTCGCAAACCCGCATTCTTAAGCTCAGCTTTCTTGTATACGTGCAATTGGTGATTGAGAATGCTTGTTTTGAGTGTGTCAAAAGCATCGCGCTTTATGGCAAAAAATCGCATCTCTTTGGCTGCCCGATGTGGTGTTGTGCATGGGGGCTCAGAGATATCGCTTGCCGTAGTTTCTACCATAAGCGGGAAGCAAAGGGTCCAATTATCGCTCAGCAGACGAACCGCTAAATAGGAAAGATCCACCTCGGAATTCATGGCGAAATAGAGTGCTATATGTTGAGGGTTTTGGTCGTCATTAACTCTGACATTTCTGCTCAGAAAATCGTGCACGTCTGTACAGATTTCAGCACTTCGCAGCGAACGCTGTTTTGGATCTATATGGTCGCGTCGTTCAAGAATCGTGTGACGTAGCTTGCGTTTTTTGGCTCGATTTTCGTTGCTATTGCTGTCCCAATTTGTGGGCAGTTGAATATCATTTGAAATTGTTACCATTTGAACTCCATTAATAAAACCCCATGTAAATTAAAAATCACTATCCCAAAAATGGGACGATAAAAATCAACAATCACGTAACATCGCAAAGTAATGGTCTGGTAACGAACAAATTTCGTTATGATGACTGTATGTCGTATAAGTAACCAAATTCATTCGATATGACCTGCAAACACATCATTTACCTTGATAACCGTTGTAAGCATTGAGTACACTCGTGGTGAAGTTAAGGCTGCTCCTACTCAGGAAATTAGATCAGAGGCCCTAAGCACTTCTCAGGTTTGCTAATCCAAATTTCATGGGCAGTTGAGATTAAGAGACCTGACGTGTAGTGCGTCGTTTCTAAATATAACGGGCAGAATAGATGGATGCAACCACGATGAAACGGTTGCTGATCGGCGTGCATCTAGCACCAAAGTGAGGCGCCGAGTTAGGAGACAATCAATGCAATTCAAAGCTTCTACAGACTATGGGATGCGTGCCGTATTGTATCTGGCGGCGCGTGGCACCACGTGTTCCTCGCGTGATATAGCAGAAGACATGTCAATCCCTCGTGATTACTTGATTCAGCTTGCTCAACTTTTGCGCAATGCCAACATTATTGAAGCACGTCCGGGAAAACATGGCGGATATCGCTTGGCGCAAGACCCCACTGAAATTAGCGTTTTGGATGTCATCAATGCACTTGATGAGGATTCAAAGATGGCAACTCGCGAACGTCGTAGTGCACGCAAGGGCGGTCAGATGGTACAAGAAATCAAGCAAACCTATGATTTGATTGAGGAAAGCATGGATGCATTCCTTTCAAGTTTAACGGTTGCGTCGCTTCTTGAATGTGTCACAAATGGCGACAATAGCAGGCAATTCTTGGCAAGTCGTCTCCAAGAAGAGGGCGAACGCCTGGTTACTGCGTAAGGTTAGATAGCGATAACTACTTACAAGTAAAAGAGCTGCGTCAGACATCGCATCGGCGCAGCTCTTTTGTATTATCCAATACCAAGAATCTGCATAGCAAGAAGAGCAACAGTGAGCAGGGTAACGATGCCAACTGTTAGCCAAATAAGAATGCGAGACACGGGCCTTGAAGCATAAGTTCCCATAATGCGCTTGTCTGCAGCAATGATGGCCATGAAGACCAAAAGCACAGGAAGTACCAAGCCGTTTACGAATTGCGCAGTGAGCATCATGCTCATGAGATCCACGTTAGGGATGAGCACCACTACCATGGAAAACGCAATAACGAAGGTAAAAATACCTTTAAAGGTTGGAGCTTCACGCCATTTGAAGGAGACGCCTGCTTCCCATCCGAAGGCTTCACAAATCACAAAAGCCGTGGTGAGCGGCAAAACGCATGCTGCTAAGAATGAAGCAGCAATCAGGCCGATTGCAAATAACACTTCAGCGTATTGACCAGCAAAAGGCGCAAGTGCAGCTGCGGCGTCTGCAGCGCTTTCAATTTGAATCCCTTCGGGATAAAGCACTGTGCCTGTAGTAACAATAATGAACCACGCAACTAGACATGCTGCAATGGTGCCAGCAACAACGTCCACCTTTTGGGAAAACATGTCCTTAACTGAGAGACCTTTTTCTACCACGTTGCTTTGGTTAAAAAACATCATCCAAGGAGCAATAGTGGTACCAATCATGGCAATTACCAGTGATAAAAACTGCTGGTCTTGCACGATTGTCACCATAACGGTGTCTTGTACAGCTTGCTCCCAGTTCGGTTCAGCCATAAATGCTGCAATCACATAGGTCACAAACACAAGCGAAAGTATTAAGAACACTTTCTGTACGCGCTTATATGAGCCGCCAACAATAAGCAACCAAACGGCAATAGCCGCAATAGGTACCGCCAAATACTTCGACACACCAAACATTTCCATGCCGCTTGCAATGCCGGCGAATTCCGAAAACGTGGTGCAAACATTACCTATGAGCAGCGCCAACATTGCTAGGGCAGTGAGGCGAATACCAAAACGCTCGCGAATGAGTGCAGCAAACCCCTTGCCGGTGACTGCACCCATGCGCGCTGCAGTCATTTCAACCACAATAAGCAAGATGCACATAAGTGGGATAACCCACAGTGTGGCAAATCCAAACTGCGCGCCTACCGTTGAATAGGTGGAAATACCACCAGCATCATTGCCTGCCATGGCGGTTACGATGCCTGGTCCCATGGCAGCCAGCACCAAAAGCAACTTGCTTTTTTTGCGCGGCGTTTCTTCAGGCAAAGCTACGTCGGTAGTTCCTTCTTCAGAAGGAGTGCTTGATTCTACACTGCGGGCATGCCCTGTTACAAATGCACCCCATTCGCGTTCAGTCTTGTTGCGAGAGATGGTGTGTCCATGCTGCCGATTCTTTTCAGACATGCTACACCCCCAATACGCCAACTACCTGCAGTAACGCTAGGGTATAAAGCGCCAGCCCGATAAGAGCAGCCACGCCAATGCCTACACCTTTAAGCACGCGCGATTTTGTCTTATCGCTTGTGACATCCTCTTCAATAGCGTCCCACGCGTCATCGACCGTAACAATGCCAAGCATGACGCCGTTTTCGTCAACAACAGGCATTGCAGGAATGTCATACTTAAAGATGTCTGCGGCTACATCTTCTTCTGTCTCATCAGGGGTTACCGAGATGACATCGTCATACATAACCTCACGCACTTCTTTGCTATCATCGGTGAGCACCAACGTGCGCAGAGACAAAAGGCCGCTCAGCTTGCCATAGTCATCTAACACGTACACGTAATGCACGGTCGGATGATCTTCATCAAGTTCGCGAAGTACTTCAATGGTTTCGCCGACGGTGGTGTCTTCCTCAACAGCAACAAATTGCGTGGTCATCATGCCACCCGCTGTGCCGTCTTTGTATCCAAGGAGGCGACGAATGCCACTTGCATCCTCAACGCCCATCAGGCGCAAGAGCGTTTCAGCCTTTTCATAGGACAAGTCGCGCACAATGTCAGCAGCATCGTCAGGATCCATGTTGCCCAAAAGGCCAGCAGCTCGCGCATCATCCAGGTCCTCGAAGAAATCTGCTTGATATTCGTCTTCCATCTCCGAGATTGCCTCGGTTGCCTGCGCGTCATCGAGATGCTGAAAAACGTTCGCGCGTTGTTGCGGATCAAGCTGCTCTAAGATGTCCGCCACGTCAGCAGGGTGAAGTTCGTCGAGGCGTTTATGGGTGACCGAAAGCTGCACTTCAGAGAGGTCGCGATCAAGCAAATCCATGTAGTTCCATGCAATGATCTGTTCGTCGATGCGCTTGTTGAAAAGCTTTGCAACCGCAACTGTTGCGCGCTCAACAAGTGGATGAAGCCCACGCAAGATACCGCGTGCGCCAACCTCTGCACCGAGCAAGCGGAGTTGAGAGCCAGAGACGGACAACTTGAGGTCGTTTACGCGAACGACTTTCAGGCCTTGCGTGTCTACGATCTGACGGTTGAGCAGGTCTCGCGCGAGCAAAACTTCGTCAGGTTGCAAATAGCTAAAGCGAATATCGTGCGCGGCAACTTCTAGCGTAATGCCATCTTCGTTGAAATCTTCAACATACTTGCGCCAAGAGATCATAAACGGCACTTTGCCAGGACCCTGGAAAGCAAGCGAGGTAATTCGAGGGAACACTTCGCCGGTGGAGATAGCCAGATCAGAAATGGTACCAATCTTTTCGCCATCTGCGTCGACAACAGGCTTCCCCATCATCTGAGAGAGATAGAGCATGAAATCCCCTTACGGTCATCATGATTGCAGCTCCTTTGGCTGCCGACATAAGGGGAGCCAAAGGACTACAAACTGTGAGGTTTCGATTTTCGAACCTTCAACAAAGTTCCTTTCTACGGCCAACAAAAAACCGCACGTGCTGGTTTCAGTCGTTGCGGCGAAGGATACTTCCAAAGATGCGCGTTTGTTCTGGTGAACACACGCAACAAGCCTTGAAATGGCGCTGAATATAGGTAGCGCACAATCCTTAACTTTGCCATTCTAGCAGATACTAAGCGCAGTTCATAGTTTTATCGACAGTTGAGTTTATGGGTTAGTTAAAACTCTTCACAGTTTGCAGAGGAGACATGAAGCTGTCTGGTAGCAAAATGTCTCATTCGTCTGTAAGTGATTTTTGCAGATTCATTTTTTCAAAGAGTTGAACGAGACGCTTAAGATCATCACGGTTGTGCACGTCGGTCTTTTCGTAAATACCGCGCACATATACCTTAATAGTATTTGGGGACACAAACAGCTCTTCGGCAATTAACTTAACGCTATATCCTCGAACAAGATAGGTAAGCGTCTCAAACTCACGCTCAGTTAAAGAATAGAGTTTGCACATTTCCCTTAAAGCATGCTCTTCAGAATGAGTAGAGAATTCTAGGTTTGGTTGTATGTGGACATTGGCATGAGAGCTTTGGCTATCAGAACTCTGCGAAGGTGTTGATGAGGATGAATTTGAGTCAGCATTTTGGTGTTTTAAGTGCGTTTGCAAAAAGATAAACATGCACATTGAGAGAAGATAGATTACCAATAACGTAAGAATTACAAGCTTTGCTGTTTCAGAAACATTGGTATGAGAGAAAAGCAATACGCCACTGAAGATGCCTATGATCATCACAAGACGAAATGCGCTTTGCGTAAGAGCTGTGACAGTAATAATTGGCCATGAATTCTTCACCGAGAGGCGTGCCATAAAGCAAAGGAAATTGTAAGTTAGTAGATGATAAGTTGCTACAACAATGCCGTTTATTGCAATGCCATAGTCCATTCCGAGAAGCGGTAAGAGAATAAAGACCGTAATAATGATAGGCGTAATCCAATAATAAATTTCTGAGCCATGAGTTTTAGACCCAACAAAGTTGCCAAACACAAGAAATATGAGGGCTGCAATTAAGGTAAACACCACCATCGTATTGTTGGTAGCAAGAAAAGAATGTCTGGCAAATGCAAGTTGTCCGCTCATTCCAAAAACAAATGCAAATACAAGAACCGTTAAAAAGGATTCAGCTGCTCCGCTCTTTTTGAAGTCTAAAAAGGTAAAGCTTTTTTGCGAAGTCTTTGGTGTGTCTTCATTGGGTTGTTCTAGCAAAAAACCCGCTCCCCATATTGCGCAAACGGCAAAAAGAGAACCAAGAGGAAATCCTAAGAGAATAATGACAGACGCTACAAGTGGTGCACCAACGAAAGCCTTAGCCATTGTTTTGCCATCGCATGTTTCGTCGTTTGTCGCAAAGTGTTGCTGCCATCCGGTAAACAGTAGTGCGCTGCCAAATCCTGCACAGAAGCCACCTGTTATAAACCAGATAGATCCACTGGGAAGTTGTGTTGCCGATAAGAGGAATATGCCAGCTGTCATAAGCGCTGGGCCAACTTTGGAAAACAAAAAGTTTAGAGCAGCGTTTGAAGGTCGCTTAGCGAGAATTGCTTGCAGCACAAACGAAAGAATGAGAGCAATAAGGAATGTGATGTTGAATTCATCATTGGGAACTCGACCGTTTGATAGATTAAAGACTGACTCGCCAGATAAAAGCGATAACTCTACACCGCGAGCCAACGAGAACCCATAAGCAGTTTTGTTTGCCCACGAAGCTGATCTAGATTGAAAGAGTGAGCGCATAGGAAATCCCTCCATTTTCCTGATATAGGGAGTATATAAGTACCTGCTAAATCCTATTCGCCCAAAACGGGTGAATAGAAAGTTTACCCATTTGAGATGAGGATATTTTTGCTTCGGTTGATAAGGTGTGCCACAAGGGGGCTTTCGTTTAAGGAAAGCGCGAACTCAATGAAGGAGGCATACAATGAAACCGTTAACACGTAGAGCATTTTTGGGGAGTGCAGCTTTAGGAGCAGCTGCCGCAGGTGTTGCATTTACCGGTTGTGCACCAACAAAACAAGAGGAGGCAGAACTTCCAACATCGGGAGAGAAGACTGAGACAATGTCCGCTGAGCTTGCAGAAAAACCATGGAGTTTTGAGATTCCACCCGAGCCGATTGCTGAGGACCAAATTGAGTCAACAGTTGAAGCAGATGTAGTAGTTGTCGGTTGCGGACAATCTGGTTTGTGTACGGCATTGTCGGCGCTTGAAGCTGGTGCTGGAGATGTAATCATTATCACGCTTGGCGAGGTTCCAACTTCCCGAGGCGGTTCAAACTTTGCTGTCTATAGCCGATTGATGGAAGAAAAAGGTTACGAGCGTCATGACATGAGCAAGTTTCTGAAAAAAGAAATTTCTCGTTATGGATATACCATTGACTTCGCAAAATGGGCGAAATGGTACAACAACAGTGAAGAAGCCATGAATTGGCTTATGGACAAAATGGATAAGGCCAATGTGCAAACTGTTCTAGAGATGCCTTATAACGACGCTGAAGGAACCTTCCAAGATCCGGTTGGCTCGCATTCTTTTGTCAACGAAGAATTCACCAAAGCCGGTCAAGGACAGGCGCTTTGCGTGAATGCGCTTGCAGAACAGTTCGTTGATGAGGGCGGACAGATTTTCTGGAACACATCTGCTTGTCAGCTCATTCGCGAAAACGAAAATACAGGACGCGTGACAGCTGTAATTGCACAAGGTGAAATTGATAAGAAGTATACAAAGTTTGTCGGACGTAAAGCTATCGTTTTGGCTTCAGGCGACTTCTCAGCAGATAGCGAAATGATGGCAAAATATTGTCGAAACGTGTTGGACTTCCTTGGCGATAATAGCGACAAAGACATTTCAGATGGCCTCAATTATGGAGGACTCTACGAGGGCATTGGTCAAAAGATGGGCTTGTGGGTAGGAGCTGCGTGGCAGAAAGCATATCCCAATGCCTGCATGATCCAAGGTGGTGTAGGAACGAAAGACCAAGTTGCTGGCTGCCATCATGGTCTTGTAGTAAACAATCGTGGTGTTCGTTGCTACAACGAAGATGTTCCTGGCTCATATGCTGGCGCTGTTCAAATGCAGCAACCCGACATGCAAGTATTTTGTATTTGGGACACTGAATATGCGACAACAGGCCAGCCGTTCTATATTTTTGGCGACACGGTTGATTCAGAGGGTATCCCTGCAGAAGCAATGATAGAGACATGGAATAATGCAGCTGAGCAAGGAGAAACCCTCACAGCAGCTGGTATTCCTACTATCACCGTTAAAGGTGATACTGTAGAAGAAGTCATAGAGCAGCTTGGTTTGCCGTTAGAAGAAACGCTCAAGACCGTTGAGCGCTACAATGAGTTCTGTGCTAATGGCGTTGATGAGGACTTTGGTAAGCGAGCTGGTTGTTTGTGGCCAATCAAAACAGGACCTTTCTATGGTGCTTTGTCAAACAAGCCTAATTTCTTGACGGTAATGGGTGGTTTGCGAACCGATGTAAATTGCCACGTATGCGATGCTGATGATAATCCGATAGAAGGCTTATACAACGTAGGCACCATGATTGGTGATATCTTCTCGCCGACTTACAACTTCCTGCTTCCGGGTCATAGCTATGGTTTATGCACGACTTACGGAAAGCTTACTGGTGAATATATCGCCGAAAACGAGTAACTAAATACCCGAAGAAACCATCTCTCGTAGCAGATCCCTCCACTGCTACAGGTTGTAGCAAGAATGACCCGACATGCAAACAAGGCAGCGGGTCATTCTTGTTTGCTTGGCGTGCTTAAAACCGAAATGGATGCATCTACAAAAATGGGTTGAAGTAGGGTAGGCAAGAAGGAAAGCGCGTAAACGCCACATGAAATAAAAAAACCGCTCAAACTGAAATCAGTTGAAGCGGTGAAGCTGCTAAAGTGGTGCGCCGTGAGGGATTCGAACCCCCGACGTACTGATTCGTAGTCAGTCCCTCTATCCAGCTGAGGTAACGGCGCACGTAAAACAGTAAAGATTATTATGATTGTGAATTGGGTATAAGTCAATACCCAATTTTTTAAATTGCCAAAGTTTCTAACGGAGGTCTGCGGATGTGACAAACTGCCGTAGTTGTCCTCTTGATCCGGGTATCACAAAAGCGCTGTTCGCCTACAATGTTGAACAGCCTACGTGATTACTATTGGGAGACAAAATGAACTTGACGTTAACACTGATGACTGCCGCTTGCTTTGCAATTTCAATTGCTATTGCCACGAAGTTGAGCAAAGGCGATTGGCTTTGGCTGGTTGGAAAGCCTGAACTAATGGACACCAAAGAGAGTCGCAAACGGTCGGGCAAAAAGAGCAGCAAAGGCAAAAAAGAGCTTGCCTATACCGCGGTCACTATTAAGTCTGCTGTCCGAGCTGCATGGGTATATGTAGCGGCTGGCGTTACGTTCCTATCGTTTCTCTTTATTGACTTTGCGAAACAAAGCGACATGGAAGCGCTTAATGTTGTTGCATGGGTGATCAACACGGCGGGCTTGGTGGCTTTTACTATGCTGCTCATTTGGACTATTGGCTCGCGCATGCGCGATACGGGACGCAAACCAACGTTGAGCATGGACGAAGATGGTCGCTTGCTTACTTTGCTCCTTGCAATTGCCGTGATGGTTGTTGTGGTTGCGTTATTGAGTTAGAGGATCGGATAGTTGTAGGCTGAAGAGAAGCAGCGTATCACTACCGGCTTTCGTCTTGAGAGACTGAGGGCAAATAAAAACCCCGCATTTTTGTGCGGGGTTTTGTCGGTTTAGAGCTTAAAGGAAAATGATTGATCAACGCAGAAGCTATTCCTTTTTGTCATCTTTTTGATCCCCGGGATTCTTTCCATTATCGGGATTGGGAGCTTCCTGTGTTGGTTCAAATGTGACCGAGATATTGATGTTTTCTGAAACGTTGGTAAGGGGGAACGTGCCACCGTTTTCAGGAACGCCGTCAAGACCAGCTACCGAGGCAACTTTGTAGCCATCATTTGGTTGGATATAGATAGTGACATTGCCACCCTTTTCAACGGAAGAAGAGCTTGAGGAAACCTGACCACCACCGTTGGCACTTACGGCAACAGTGAATGTCTCGGTGGCAGGTCCGGAGCTGACCGTCAGCTCAACCGAGGTGCCTGGCTTAATCTTTGTACCCACGGCAGGTTGACAGCTGATAACTTCACCAGCAGGACGTTCGCTTTCTTGGGTGTAGTAGTTGCCATAGTTGGAAACTTCAATACCTTGGGCGTTGAGTGCTTGTACAGCAGCGTCGGTATTCATTCCAACAATGTTTGGTACCGTCAGCGTTGCTTCTTCCTTCTTGCCAAGAGAGAGGTAATAAGTGACGCTGGCTCCCTTGTCCGCTTGGAAGTTTGCAGCGGGATCTTGGCGAGCAACTTTGCCTTCATCAACAGTGTCGGAATATTCAGGGGTGCCTGCTACGGGGTTAAAGCCAGCGTTTTCAATTTCGCGTTTTGCCTGGTCTTCGGACATGTTGACCACGTTGGGAACTTCCGATTGACCAACGCCAGCGCTTACCACAAGGTTAACCGCTGTTCCTTCTTCGCGCTTGACGCCGCCCTTTGGATCTTGGGAAACAACCTTGCCTTCTTCTACGGTGTTGTTCGTGGCTTCTTCCACATTACCAATTTCAAAGCCGGCATCCTCAAGTTCTGTAGTGGCTACCTCAATGGTTTTGCCCGTAACGTCAGGAATGGGTGTGTTGGCGGACTCATCAGGATTTTCGCCACCCATAAAGTTCATGACCACAGCGGCAATTGCAATGATGACAACCACAGCAGCAATTGCAAGAGCAATGCCCTTAGCCTTGCTCTTCTTTTGCGGCTCTTCGGCCGTATAAGAGGTGCTTGTGCGACTTGGATTAACCGGAACCGTGGTATTACCTAAATTAGGCATCTGCATGGTATGGTCCTGGTTAGGAAGCGGCATAGGCGGAACGACGCCTTGCATGACATGCGTTTGCGCGGTGGTGAAATTCTGAAGCGAGCTGGGACGACCTTGCAGGTAATCAACAAGGGCTACGCGCATTTCTTTTGCAGTGGCGAAACGATCGGTGGGATTTTTTGCCAGAGCCTTCAGGATGATAGCTTCAAGCGCCGGATCAATGTCTGGGTTGATCTCTCGGGGAGGAATGGGCGCATCTTGCACTTGCATGAGGGCAACGCTGACCGCGTCAGGTCCATCAAAAGGAAGCTGGCCGGTGGTTGCTTCATAAAGAACTACGCCAAGCGAATAAATGTCGCTTGCAGCGGTGAGTTCTTTGCCTTGTGCCTGTTCAGGGGAAATATAATGCGCCGTTCCTAAAACCGAAGAGGTTTTAGACATAACGGAGTTTTTTGCGCGAGCAATGCCAAAGTCCATGACCTTAACGTTGCCATCGGGCTGCACCATAATATTTTGCGGCTTGATATCACGATGCACGATATCAAGACCATGTGCAACGGAGAGTGCCTGGCACACCTGCGAACCAATCTCGGCAACTTTGCGTTGATTGATAGCGCCGCGCTCAATAATGGCGGTCTTAAGATCAGAACCGCGGACATACTCCATAACAATGTAGTAAGTGCCTTCGTCTTGACCCCAGTCATAGACATTTACAATAAAGGGGCTTTGCAGGTTGGCTGCAGCTGCAGCTTCTTGCTTGAAGCGCTGGGTGAAGCTGGGATCTGCGGCATATTGAGGCAACATGACTTTGACCGCAACTAGCCTACCCAAGACATTGTCTTGAGCTTGGTAGACTTCGGCCATGCCGCCGATGCCGATTCGCTCGGTAATTTGGTAGCGGTTATTGAAAACCCTGCCAATCATGCTTCCGGTCACGTTTAAACTCCTTTTGGTCACATGCTGGGTTATTCGCGATGTAAAATCATTATAGATTAAATGATACTTCGCACCAGCATACTATATTTTAAAGTGCTCCTTGTACCTGCAATGCAACTCTTAACACATTTTGCGCTTTTGCGGCGCCAACTCCCTCTTCGCCATCTTCAATTATGATGGCTACCACGACATTGGGGTTGTCGGCGGGAGCCATGCCAACAAACCAGCTGTCGTTGCTGTCTTCTTTCTCGGCGGTACCCGTCTTGCCTGCCACCTCTACGCCTTCTATTGCGGCGCCACCACCAGTACCTTGCGTTACTACGCCGCGCAGAATATCTTTTACTTCTTGTGCGGTTTCCTTGCTGGTGGCTTGCATAAGCTTACTTGGCGTGGCGGTCAGCGAACGTTCGCCATTTGCGTTGTATACGCCATCTACCAGGTATGGCTGCATAATGACACCATCGTTGGCAATGCCAGCACCAACAAGCGCCATCTCAAGTACGGTGGCTTGAGGTCCAGCAGGGCTTGGGTGATTGTTGGTTTCGTTTTCGCCAACGGGCTCACCTGCGGCTGCCCAAGCTGTCTCCCACTCGGTCATATCCTCAGGATTGGGCATGAGCGAGGTATAGAGCGGCAAGGCGAACTCAATGTCGTGATTAAAGCCAAACGCATCGGCACCTTCCACCAAACGTTCAGAACCAAGCTCAGCGCCTACCTGGCCAAACACGGTGTTTGATGAAAGCTCGGTTGCGCGCGCAAGCGTAATATTGCCGTAGTCGTTTTTATCGAAGTTTGAAACGGGCGCGTTGCCAATATCCATGGTACCGGGGGAGGAAAAGACCTCATCAGCGGTTGCCACGCCGTCTTCAAGCGCAGTGGTGAGCGTCACTATCTTAAACGTTGAACCGGGGGCATAAAGTGCTTGTGTTGCACGGTTAAGCAAAATGGAATCATCTTGCGCATCCCCAGCATTTGCCGCATCAAGCAGGCTTTCAAAATCTGCTGCATTGTAGGTGGGCGATGACGCCAATGCCAGCACTGCACCGGTGGTCGGGTCAAGCACCACGCAAGCCCCTACGCGATCAACAAGTGCATCTTGTGCGGCCTGCTGAATCTTGGAGTTGATGGTGAGCGTGACGTCGTTGCCCGGAGCACTTGCGCCAGCCATATAGTTCAAGACGTCGGTAAAGGTGGCGAAATTACGCTCGCCTTTGAGCGTGTCGTTATAAGCTGCTTCAATGCCTGAAGTACCAAAGCGCGATGAGGCATATCCCACAACATGCGCGGCTAAGTTGCCCGCAGGATAGACGCGATCATATGTGCCATTTTCGTTTTCAACGCTTTGTGCCAACACTACGCCATCATAGGTTGAGATGGTGCCGCGTTCGTTATGCGCTTCTTTCATGAGCGTGTGGTTGTTGCCCGGTAAGTTTTGATAGTACGACGCTTGCACCACCATAATATAGGTGAGGTTAGCCACCAGCAGGGCAAACATAAGCGAGAATAAAAGCATGCAGTTAGTCAGGCGTTTTCCCATAGATACACGCCCGAGCACACTGTTGACGTTGATGGTGCCCGTAGCGCTTGTCATCTCAGCGCCTACACCGGTGCCTTCGTCGCCACAACGCAAAAGAAAGCCAACTGCAATAAAGCTTGCCAACAGCGAAGAGCCGCCTTGGCTGATGAAGGGCAACGTCAAACCTGTAAGAGGAATCAGCTTGGTGACGCCGCCAACAATAATAAAAGCCTGCACTACAATCATGGAGGTTAAACCTACTGCTGCAAAAGAGCTCACGTCACTCTTTGCGCGCGCGGCGGTCACAAAACCACGAATGGCGAAGCACAGGAATAAAAGCAAAATACCCGAAGCGCCAAGCAGACCAATTTCTTCGGCAATATCGGCGAAGATGAAGTCACTTTCAACAACGGGGATGGGGATATCGCCCGCCAAACCACGACCAAGGCCAACGCCAAAAAGGTCACCATCGGCAATGGAGTAGAGCGCTTGGGTGAGCTGATAGCCCGTATTTTGCGCATCGGCGAAGGGGTCTAACCACGTATTAACGCGCACTTGTACATGGTCAAATGCCATGTAGGCTCCTACGCAACCCACAGCAATGAGCCCCAAGCCTATAACAAGGTAGAACTTCTTTCCTGTTGCAGCATAAAGCATGATCAAGAAGAGGAAGAAGAATACCACTGCGCTACCAAGGTCTTTTTCAAAGACCACAATAAGCAATGCAATAAGCCACATAAACAAAAGTGGCAACAACGTCCTAAAATCAGGTAGGCGAAACGGTCCAATATGCCAGGTGAAAACGGAGAGCATCTCACGGTTTTGCGCAAGATATCCCGCCAAGAAGAGCACAATGATGATCTTTGCTAACTCACCTGGTTGGAATGAAAAACTGCCGATATGCAACCAAATACGTGAGCCGTATATCTCTTGGCCAAGCCCTGGAATGAGTGGTGAGAGCAATAGTGCAAAACCGACAATCATCAGGGTGTATTTATAGTTAGCAATCTTGTCGAGGTTGCGACAAAATGCCAATACCAACACCATGCAGCCAATGCCCAAAAACAGCCATATAAGCTGGTTAACTGCCAAATTGGGCACGAGGCGTGTGACAAAAGCAATGCCGGTACCTGAAAGAGCAAAGGATATGGGTAAAAGCGCCGGGTCGGCGCCGGGTGCTAGTTTGCGAATGGCCAAGTGAGCCACGAAAAACGCTCCGAAGATTCCAAGCGGAACACCCAACGTGTTCATGTTGAGCGAAAGCCCTTGGTTGATGGCCATCATGGCAAAAAGCAGCACAACAAGCGGCGCTGCAATGAGGAGTAATACCAGTTCCAGGTTGCGTCGCGTCATGCTGTGGCCTCCGATTGTTCGGGGGCGGAGGTACCAGTAGCGTCGGGTGAGTCTTCGTTGCCCGTGGCGTCAGCGGAGTTGGGCGCATCGGTGCTACTATCAGTTTTGTTGGCGTCATTGGCGTGTGCGGCTGCTTCACTCTCGTATTCGCGCACTAGACTCTCGGCTGCCGCAAGATTGTCCACTTGAATACCTGCTTCAAGCCGGTATGCGGTGCCAGGTTGTAAGTCTTCAACGGAAACATCGGTTACCCGATTGAGCTCAGAAAACGACAGTCCCATCACGCTGCCAGGGACGCCCGTATAAATTGCAACTTTGCCATCTACTTCTGACAGATAGGCACGTGAGTTCAAGTAAGTATAGCCGCCCCATATAGCACCAGCAATTATGGCGGCCAAAAGCAGCAAAATGAAAAATACTGTGAGGCGTGCCTTGAGCTTAACGCGCTTGAGGCGCTTTTTTGCTTGACCAACAACGTCAACAACAATGACGGTAACGTTGTCATGGCCACCAGCAGTGATTGCTTCGTTGACCAGCTGTGATGCACAACGTTGCGGATCGCGTACGCGGCGAAGCGTGTTTTCAATCTCAGGATCTCGAAGCATTCCTGACAAGCCATCAGAGCAGATGAGCAGCCTATCTCCCGCTTCGACATTGAGTTCAAAAATATCTGGTCGCATGAGGGGGTCAGAACCCAATGCGCGTGTAATAACTGAACGATTGGGATGGAATCGTGCCTCTTCGGGCGTAAGTTGACCCGCCTCAATCATGTCGGCCATAAGCGAGTGATCACGGGTGAGCTGCTGTAAGTGTCCCCGATGGAGCAGATATGCGCGCGAGTCTCCGACTTGTGCAATGACAAGGCGCTCGCCCTCAAGCATAGCCGCGGTAACGGTTGTGCCCATGCCTTCTCGGCCGCGACCGTCATGCTGCGCAAGGATGACTTCGCGATTTGCCTCTTCAACGGCGCGCTCAAGTTGTTCGCCATCGGGGTGAGCGGGCGCTTGCTGCTCAAGTACGCTTACGGCAATTTCGGACGCCACTTCGCCAGCGGCATGTCCGCCCATGCCATCAGCAACTACATATAATGGTGGCGCAACAATGAGGCTGTCTTCATTGTGATCACGCACGCATCCAATGTCAGTGCGACTGCCAAAGGTGGTAAGTGCGCTTTTACGCGTGCGCGGAGTTGATTTGTAGGAGCGAGACTTCGCCATACTAGGCATACCTTACGCGAATGGCCACGTCGCCCACGTTTACGACGTCGTTGTTGTGCAGAGCAGTGGGTCCGTCAATGAGTTGACCGTCAACACCAGTGCCGTTCGTTGAGCCTAAGTCCTCAACGAACAAGTTTTGACCCATGAGCGAAAAACGCGCATGACGACCGGAAACATATCCTGCGCCAATAACGATATCGGCACCGGGTGCGCGACCCACAATGACGGGGCCGCGAACAACTACGGAAACGCCGCGCAACTCTTTAGGGCCGCGTTCCACCGATAGTGTCCACGTGCGGTCTTTCTTGCGTTGGCCTTTGACCAACCCAATGCCGGTGCGCATGATGGCGAAGAGGAATAAATACAACAACGCAACGAAAAGGAGTCGGATGATGAGAAGAACAATATCAACCACAAGCTACCCTTTCAGTTGCGCTGTATAACTCTTATGCGAATAAGGCATTACGCCTGCGAAAAGACGAAATTGGTGGTGCCGATTGTGATTCGGTCGCCGTTCGTGAGCGGCTGTGAGGCAATTTCACGTCCGTTTACGAAAGTACCATTAGTTGAGCCAAGGTCCGTAAGCACCCAGACACCTTGTGGTGAAAGTGTTAACTCAGCATGGCAGCGAGAAGCGTTGATGTCGGGAATGGTGATGGAGTTCTTAGACTCGCGACCAAGCGACAAACGGGAACCAACCAGGTCGTAGGCGCGCTGCGTATTGGTGTCCACCAGGCGAGCTTGCACAGCACCTTGCGGAACGCCACCAACAAAGGCAACGGTTTGTCCAGGTTGTGCAGCAGCGGCTGCTTGCGCAACGCCATGAGTGGCAGCTCCGGTTGCGCCGGGAACTGCAGAAGCACCGGGAGCCATGCCAGCGGCAACACCTGCGCCCACGGCGGCAGCGCCTGCTGCCACGCCAGCTGCGGCAGCTGGATTGATGGGCTGGCTAGCACGTTGTTGGAGCGGCTGGCTAGCGCGCTGCTGCAACGGTTGGCTGGCGCGCTGTTGGAGCGGCTGACTTGCATGTTGATGCTGGTCAAAAGGTTGGCTTGCACGCTGGTCAAACGTTTGGCTTGCACGCTGTGCTTGCGGCTGCTGCGCTACGGGGCGACTAGGCAGCGGCACTGAGTCGCGATATTCGTCATAGCCTGCGGCATTGAAGTCGCGACTGTTAAAAGTATATTCGCCATAATCAATAGAGTAATCAAGCTCGTCTTCCGGCACATACGGAAGGGGCTGATGACTCAAGTTTTCAGGTGAGAGATCATCGTAGGTTTGTGCACCCGGATGACCTTGTGCACCGTATCCTTGTTGACCATATGCTTGCGCTTGCGGGTAACCTTGCGCGGCACCGCGATTAGCTGCAGGGTATCCAGCTTGTGGCATGCCCTGGCCAGCAGGTGCGCCATATGCTTGCTGCGGGTAAGCTGACTGAGCGTAGCCGCCACCAAAGGCAGCACCAGCAGGAGCAGCCAGGCCATAACGCTGCATCTCTTCATTGCGCAATTGCGCAACAATAGGAGCTGCAACGGCTTCAGCAATGACGTCAAACTTGCCATGTTTCAAGGAGTCATCAACGATAAATCGTACGAGGGGCTGGCCGTCCATTACGAGGCCTTGTTCGGCGGCTTTAGCGGCAAGGTAGGTTTCGGTCTCTCCAGCAAGCGTTGGGTAATAACCAAACAAGCGCTGATCATCATCAGCGTTTACCAGCACCGTGTACAGCGTAGGAGCGTATTGCTTGCCCGCGCCTACCATCTTCTCACGGCGCATCTGCTTCTCTGCTTTTTTCGCTATTTGAACGGGAGAAATAGGGGCGTCGAACATTTTGTCCGCTGCTCCTTCAAACGTATCTTCCATTCTGCCTTCGAACTTCGAAAGAAAGCCCATGGTGTCTCCTTTGTGTGGGGCAGCCATGTCGGCGCGGCGTTTAAGAATGCCCGTGCTTATATGAGGCGCCCGTGTTGTGCGCTTGCTCAAAAAGCAGTGCAAATAAGGCCGATTTGGCTGCATGCCGTTTGCTTGGTTGTATGTTAGTTGCTGCGTTTCGCTTAACGACTATGCAAGCCTTAATCATGCCACAAAATTCGACAAATTTCTCCACACTTTACGCAATCGCCACGAATGTTAAGGGTTGTGGCAGAAATTCTTAAGGCCGAACTTGTCTCTTGCGTTTCTTTGCATGATGCAAGGAGGCGAACCCAGCGGTGTTTTGGCTCAGTTTGCTATTCCTCAGTATCAGCAGATTCCACCAGGCGCATCAACTCTTGTTGCGTGTGCACATCAAGCTTTCGGTAGATGTGGCGGATGTGCGTTTTGGCGGTTCCTTCCGAAATAAAGAGCTTCTCCTGAATGTATGAGGAATTGTGTCCTTTTGCTAAAAAGAACATCACTTCGGTTTCTCGGCGTGACAAAAAGTAGGTATTTGCAACGGTTTCGCATTTAGCGCGAAACCGTCCGCGTTTTTGATCGGAGGAGTCATCACGAAGTTGTTGGCCCAACATAGCGCGTCGCGCATCGCTCACCTGCGAGTCATGTGTTTCTTGTAGGGTTGTAGTCTCGGTCTGTGGCGGTACAGCAGATGCTGGGGATTCTGTTTGAGCGGTAGGGTGTGTTGTTGCCGCGGCATTTTGAGCTGGCATGCCTGTGACAGAAGTTTCTATTGGCGGCTTTGTGTTGGCTGTTGCCAAGGGCTGTTCTGTTGCAGATGCCTGAATAAAGTTTGGGGTGCTTTGTGCGTTTGCTGAGGTTTGATCTATGTTGTGATACACCTGGCGTACGAGTGGGCAAGGAATGACAATAGCCTCAATTTCACGTTCGCGAGGCAGCAACGCATATGCCAAAACCATAACCGCCATTGCGGCCATCAGAATAATTTCTTCCCGGAAAGGCGTGCTATCAAGCCAGCTCACAAGAGCGCCGGGCAACAAAGAAGCTGCCAATATGGCAACCGCTAAAAGACCACGGCCAATGCCGAAAACAAAAATAGGCGACAAACGGAAACGCTGTGAGATTTCGCCAAAGAAAATCCAAAGAAGCGCTTCAAAGCATAAATAGCCCGTAATCAGAAGGAAGTCAATGAACGTCGTATTACCTGTAGCAGACACCGGAATGAGCAGTACGGTAAGTGCAATGAAAGGAATAAGAGGGCGGAAATAGACATTCCATTTATCTGCTCCGCCTAAAGCAATGATAGTTAAAAGCACCAAGATAGTTGCAAACCCGCCACCGAGCAAGATGACAAGCTGTACGCTGGTGTCACTTGCAGGGATGATAAATTGCACTGAGATTTGACGCATCATGCCAAGCGCAAGGCCGAAAGCGAAGACAGGAAGACCAAAGCGCGCAATGAATTTTGCGTGATTGACAGGCAAGGGCTTAAAGATTGGCAGCTCGTTGCGCTTGTCAAAGGGGTCGGGCGTGTATTTATAAAGGATGGCCAGCTCAAGCAGTGGCACAATCCCTATGAATAGACCCGCGAAGGGAAACGGCAGCAGATTGAGAGCTGCGCAATAGACCGCCATTGAAACGGTGATAGCCACGCCAGTATTGAGTACGATGGACGATGCGTCACAACGCGCGAAGGCTGTGCCCCAAAACAAGAGCAGAATTGCAGAACCAATGCCGGTGAGAACGCCAGCAATGATTTCAATGACTTCCAAGTAAGGCGATGTGCTTCCAAAGGGGAACAACAAGCAGAGCGTTCCTATGCTGCAAAGAAGTGCACCAGCTGTTAAAACACGCTTTGACACATAGAACTGCAAGAATTTCTGATCGGTTAAACCGGCAAACAGCAGACAGAGTGCATATACCACAATAGAGACAAAATGCGTGAGTGTTACGTGCGTGCTATAGAAGCCTTCAATCATGGCATGTGTGCCATAAAAGGTTGTGGCGTTAAAAATAGCGGTAAATACCCAAGCTTGATGTAGACCATATCCAATTGATAGCGCATTAAGTTCGCCAAACGCAGAATCATCCCCAAAATCAGCGTTGATGGTAATGCGCGGAACACGTACCCCCATACAAAGTCCCTTCAAATATATTTTCTCCCACTGCCTATATTACGAATGTTTGAAGCTTTGGTATAGGGTGAGAGCGATAATTATTTTCACTTAGGATTTATTGCCGTGCTTCTGTACTGGGGTTTTAGAAAAATCATCCTGCAGGGATGATGTGGACACAAAGTGACAGGGCACAAAAAAGAAACGCGCAAAAGAGCTGGTCGACTCTTTGCGCGTTTCACGTGCGTGCAATTTCTCTAGGCTTGCACGGTGATGACCACGTTGTCGAAGCGCTCCAGGGAGGTGTCTTCGCCACCCTTAGAAGCGGTGTCGTATGTGGTCTGCGTGCCGGGCTCTTGCGTGCCAGCTCCATACACTTCAACGGTGTAGTTGGAACCTGCAAGGCGGTCGGCAAGGCTCTCGACGTCGTAATTGTGGATGGCGTCGAGACCATTTTGATCCTGGCTAGACATGATAGCCTCATCAAGGCAAACTGCAGCATTGCTGCCTTCCGGAACGAAGATCAGGCTTGAAGTGACAGCGCCGCCAGTAGCGGTTTCGTCAACGACGCAAAAAATTTCAATTGCGCCCTTACCATCAGCTGCGTCCGAAACTGCTTCGTCATGCACGTGGTAAAACGCGTATGCCGGAACAGCGATAAGTGCTGCGCACAGGCAGGCCAAAATGGCGATGGCAAAAATCTTTTTGCCAGAAGCTACGTTGGTCATTAGTGCCCCCAATGCATTTCGGGTGCTCCGCCATGCTTCAACGTGCTATTGATTATGAGTGCCAAGTATTGGTAGGTCAAGGCTGAAATATGCGCGGATGACCATGTCAAAGCTGACTAAAATCGCAGTTCACGCCCATAGTATGATGAAAGTGATCCAAGAATAGACCTCACGGGATGATGGGGTTGTAAGCGCGGTGCCTATACTAAATCACGAAGAGGATATCGAATAACAATCTGAGGAGGTGTGCTGTATGGCATCACCGTTTAGTGACGCCATTGATGCGCTGGATGCGCTTGAGGTCATTTCTTTTGAAGAGGAGTTTGACCCGCTGGCCATCAATAACGAGGAACTCAATCAAGAAGAGATGGATGATGATAACCCTTATGACATCGTCGATTATCCGCTTATTCGCAATATGCCCGAAGGCATGCGTCGCGAAGCCGTTTTTACACCGGCTCGTCAAGGCAGTGCGCAACAGGCAATTTTGTCAATGGTTCATCGAAATCCTGCGCGCAGACCGGTGCTCATGGGAATCGTGAAGCTGTGCGAAGGTGGATGTCCTTCAACTGAAATCACCGCGCAAGTTGATGCTTGGCAAGAGCACAATCGTAGCGTGTATGCGCCCATGACTTTGTGTCGCATGTTAGAACGTGCGGGTGCGCTTACGCTGGAAATGCCTGAAACGGCTGACGAATGTGAGGATGTTGCGGAAGGTGTGGCCTATTTGGATATCACCGAGTCGGTGGATCCTATTTGGCATGCAACTGAGGCAGGTCTTGAGGTGTATGACCTGATTATGGGCGGAGATCCATTTCGCAAGATCGTGCTTGGCGAAGACGTCAAATACCTTGAGGTGTATGAATCAGTAATGGACTATGTTGCTGAAAAGCCTCGTTCGCGCGAAGAAATTGAGAATTTGGTAGACACGTTTGAGATCGTAAAAAAGCCGCGCCGTTTCGGCGGTCATTTCATTGACATGCTTGAACAAACCGACGCAATTATCTGGCGTGACCGTGCGTGGAATATGACTGATTTGGGAATGCGTTTGCTGCCTGAAGTGAAAGCGGCAAGGGGGTAAATGATGGAAGAGATGCAAAAAGAGTCGGTTGATGTGGCCGAATTGATGGAAATGCGCGCACAGGTTTATGGCATGCTGGCGCGACTGTATCGAGTTGAAGTGGATGCAAAAACGCTCGACGAACTGCGCGGGATGCGATTCCCAACGGCAACAGGCAACACAAAGGCAGACGAAGGTTACCATCAGCTGTTTGCTTACTTGAAAAACACTTGGGATGACTCGGTAACTGAGCTGGCAATTGATTATGTTCGCACCTTCATTGGTCATGGGGTTAATGGGTATTCGGCGGCATATCCTTTTGAGAGTGTCTACACCTCAGAACGCAGACTGTTGATGCAGGAAGCACGTGCAGAGGTTTTGCAGACGCTTCGTGACAACGGCTTGAAGCGCGGTAGTTGGACCGAAGGCGAAGATCATATTGCGCTTGAGCTGGAGTTTATGCAGCGAATGAGCCTGCGTTGCGCTGAGGCGCTTGCTGCGGGTAATGACGATGAGGCGTATAAGTGCGTCGAGAAAATGAGCACGTTTATTGAGGAGCATTTGCTCAACTGGGTGCCGATGCTTGTTGCGGATATGCGCATGTATGCACGCACGATGTTTTATCAGGGACTTGCACAACTCACCTTTGGTCAGTTAGAGCAAGACCGTGCTGTGTTGGCAGAATTGTTGGAGAGCGCTCAACAAGCAGCGTAAGGGATTAATGCAGCGCAGGTGCTCTGTGAAATCCTGTGCATTTTGAAACGATTTGTGAGCCAGGTTTATGGCAGCAGTGTAACAAGCTTGCTGCTATGACCTGGCTTTTTTGTTGCTTTGCATTCTTTCGACGGCTTTCGTGCTCATACAAAGCGTGAAGCCTTTGCACGCAGCCAGCAAAAAAGCTGCCCAGGAAATAACCTGAGCAGCTTTTTATACGAGAGAAAGAAAACCTTGTGGCAATAAGCAGCTTGGCGTTGCTTGCTTACTGCTCGAACTCACCAAGCACTGCTTGGCCGCCAACGGTACTTGGCGTTTGTGCTCCTGCTTCGGCGATATAGCAGGTAGGTCGCACGATTGCTACGCGCTCATCGTTGACGGAACGAACGCGCACAACTTGCATCTTGGTGCCTTCAGCAAGTTCAAGTGGCGCATTGCTAAAGGTGGATAGCACAAGCAATTCGGTGGCTTTTTCGACACCTTGAACGAAGAGCTCGCGCTGGCTATTGAGGATTGCCTCACGCTCCTCATCAGTGGAAACAACCTCAAAGGCGTTGCGATTCGGGATGAATCCATCCACGCAACCAGCAGCAACAACAATACGCGCGCTGCAACCAACAAGTGCGTCGTATGATCCAAGGCGAATTGCGTGAGGGTCGTTGGCGAAGTGTGGCTGCAGCTGTGCATCGCGAACGAGCGCATAAACGGCATCAACAGTTTCGTCGCCCTCAAGCACTGCTGCAAACTGGGCAAACGCACCATTTTCTTGGGCTCCCACAACGCGAAGCAGCGCGTGACCCTTGCGTTGTTGCACATCAGCAATACGCTGTTGACCCTCATCAAAGCGATCAGCAAGCACATAAGCACGCAAGAACGGCTCTTCGGCATCTTCGGCTTTCAGCGAGCTCAGCGTGGATAAAGCTCCCAACAAATCCGTGTTGTGTTCGTGAGCAAAGGTAAGCAGGCTATCCCACGCGTCTGAATTGGTCAGATAGTTGCCATATCCGCACCATGCGCGCCATGCAGCGCCGTCGGAAGGATTGGCAGCCAAGTTGAGCAGGGTATACGCCATGAGCGACTCCGCTTTTTGAAGAGTTCGCGGGTCTCCACCAAGCGTATCAAATCCAGCCTTTGCTACCTTGAAGCCACGCTTAATCAGCATTGTTTCTAGTGCACGTGCCCATTGCTTGTTTGGAGCAATCACGAAAATGTCGCGCTCAAACAAGTCCGGGTTTTCGTCTTTGATAAGGCGAAGGTACTTGGTGAGTCCATTAAACTCATCCTGAGGGGTGTTCCACTTAATGGAAAGCACGCCCGAAGGTGCAGAAGAAGGAGCTTTTACATCCGAGGTCAAGGGCGAATTGTTAGTTGCAAGCGCTTGGCGAGAAGAAGCCAAGGGTGCATTTTGCGGGTCTAAAGCGATGATTGCATCTGCAAAAGAGGTTACATCAGGGTTTCCATATGCGCAGGTCAATTCAAATACGGTTACGCCACGACGCAAGGTGTCAAAGTTGGCAAACCCTTCAGGATGCGGATAGTTGGTAGCGCATGCAACCGTTTGTGCCACGTTGCCAGCAACTATCAATTGCTGTTTGGCCAGCAGACAGATGCATTGTTGTTGTGCGCGCGAGAGATTTTGATAATCGTCGACCAAAACATCATCATAGGCTTGTGCGTCAGCGGCACCGATCTCGCTACCCAGATAGTGTGCACACAAAAAGGCAATCTCCTCGGGTAACATGGCATTCATGAATTTCAAGAGCTTCTGCCCGTGCTCATACACCGTTTGCTCTTCGCCTAAATCACAGACCTCATCAGCGGCAACGCAATCGCACAGACGCTGTTCAAAGTGGCGAATCATACCACGCAGTCTACGCGTGGGAGTGCCGAGCGTCTTGAGATCCTCCAGAAAGAAGTTGCGTTCGAAAGTGTTGAGAACACGGGGCGTGCGGCCGGTGGCAGCTTGCGCGCGCTCAGTTGCCAACAAGGAGAGGCACACCTCTTGTATGCTGTGAACATTAATTGCGGCAGCGGAGGTAGCGTCGGCAGCGCCGGTGGCAGCTGTGGCAGCGTTGGCAGCAGGAGCATCTATAGCATCTGCAGCGTCAACCAGCGCTTGAACAAGGCGATCGCGGAAAGCTTGCGCACCATCAGCCGTTGAGGTGACTACCAGCACAGACGCTGGATCTACGCCTTCGCCAAGAAGACGAATACAGCGGGCAATGAGCGCTTCAGTCTTTCCTGTGCGACCAGCGCCAACAATTTTGATAAGCCTGTCGGACGAACAAGCAATTTCTTCATGCAACATGTTCTCTCCTTAAGCTACAAACGCGTTTGTCAGCGAATCAAAATCGCGCTCGGTGCCATCGGCGTAGTGAATTGTCCACTGAGAAAATTCCAGCTCATAGTCGGCCTCCGGAAGCGTGTAGCGCGCCTCCATCTTTTCGTGCAACTCAGCTTCTTCGGCAATGCGCTTTGCCACTATCTCTTCAGCAGTCATTTCATTTTCTGGGCGCGCCAGATCCGCTTCAACGCGCGCTTTAAGAACGGGGTCTTGTGCCTCGCGCTGCGCAGCCTGTTTTTTTGCGGCCTGTTCAACAAGCTGCGGAGACTCAAGGAACAAGGCATCAGCTTGTGCCTCAGCAACATCGGCTTGTGCTTGCTTCTCGGCGGCAATGCGTTCAGCCTCTGCAGCAGCTTCTGCTTCGCGTGCAGCTTTGGCGGCCATGCCCATACGCGCTTGCTCCTCAAGAGAGGTTGCGCTTGGCATGCTCACCGAAACAACCTCTTCGCCAAGAGCACCCGCATTGAGCGCCGCGCGAAGTGCATCAAGGTTGGTGCACACTTCAGGAGATACGCCGCTTGCTGAATCAAGCTTAATACGGGCAATTAGCTTGCCATTCTCAAGGTTGATTTCAAGCCACTCAAACATGAGGGGATCGGCGCCTTCTTCGCGCTGGCGAAGGTTGTAAATCTTCATCTGGTTGTCCAGCTTGTGAATTTGGTTGTAGAGCCAATGCAGCAAAATATCGTTCCATAGAGCGTCAGCGCCTTCTGCTGATGAATCAAGGTAGCGATGTGTGCCAAGGTTGTTGATGTTGAGGCGCATCACGTTGCGCACGGGGGCTTGGTTATCCGCCTCAACCTGAGTTCCCTCAACGGTTGCGATAGTCTCAGGAGCATGCGTGCGAATGACCGGTGCACCAATATATGAGTAGCAGCGATCAATTTCAGCACGAAGCGCCTTAGAGTCAATGCGCTCATCCAAATCTAAGATCAGAAGCGGGGAAGGATGCAGCTTCTTTTCCATCTTTTTGTCCTCTCTGTTTGGTTATCCTCTTCGCAAAAAAGTATAGATGCAGGTAAAAAGCCGAAATAATCCGAGCAGGATGACCTTTTGGATGATTCAGCACCCCATAAACATACGCACGTTATGACTGAGAAAACGAACCTGTCCATAAACTGAATCTCGTGAGGCAGCGAGGTTTGTCGCCATCACGCAACCAGTCGAAGGTTCTCCTTCCCTCCTAGCGCCTTGGACGCTTTGATGGTCATCAACGGCGAAGCATAGTCGCGGTTGGCTGGTGAAAATGCGAAGCTCACAAGGTGTGAAACATCGTCCCCTTCGATGTATCTCCTCCCAAGCTTTCGTTGGTTGTGTGACGGCGGCAAACACGCTGAAAGAGAGAAACGAAAAGAGAGGAGGGGAATATGGCGAAACTTTCACTAACTCGTCGAAGCTTTTTGAAGGCTGCTGCTATCGCAGGTGCTGCAAGCACGTTGAGCTTTGCTTCCGTACCTTCGACAGCACTTGCTGAAGGAACTGACGAATCTGCCGGTGAAGTTGAGCGTATTCGTTCCTGCTGCCGCGCATGCGGCAAATGCGAGTGCGGTGTGTGGGTGACCGTGCAGGATAATAAGGTAATCAAGGTTGAGGGTGACGAATCAAACGCCCACAGCCGTGGTCACTGCTGCGCGAAGTCTCAGTCATCCATGCTTGCACTGTATCACCCCGACCGTTTGCGTTATGTCATGAAGCGCACCAACCCCAAGGGCGAAGACGATCCCGGTTGGGTTCGTGTTGGTTTTGCTGACGCTATGGATGAGATTGGTGCGAAATACAACGAACTTATTGACAAGTACGGTGGAAAATCAATTTTCTCCATGGGTGGTACGTCTCGCGTATGGGCACAGCCCCCGTATGGCACGCTGAAGTCAGTCTTTGGAACGCATAACTTCCACTCAGCATACGAGATCTGCAAAGGCCCGCGCCACTTTGGCGGCGTGTTGACCGACGAAAAGGGTTCTCCTTGGATGGAAGTTGAGCAGGGTCCGATTGTTTATCTGCAATGGGGTACTGCAGCTGAGTATTCAAACTACGACTCTACAAACCGTACAGTTGTAGACTGCTCGCAGCGTTCTTACAAGCACATCTTGGTTGACCCGCGTATGACGCCGCTTGGAAAAGAAGCTGATTTGTGGCTTCCGATTCGCGTCGGTACTGACCTGTGCTTGTCATGCGGTTGGCTCAAGTGGATCTTAGACAACGATGCATATGACCGCGCTTTCGCCGAGCGTTGGACCAACGGTCCTTTCTTGTGGAATCCCGAGGAAGACGGCAAGACCGTCAAGGGCTACTTCCTGGAAATGAATGGCGGCATTCACATGGAGAGCCGTTTGATTACTGAGGCTGATTTGGATCGCGAATGGGTAAGCCAATATTGGGAGCCTGCTGATCCGCAATATTCTTATCGTCGCTTCATCTGCTGGGACGAGAACAACAACAAGCCGACGTACTGGGACGCAGAAGAGTGTCAATGGGAAGGCGAAAAGCACAAGATCCCAACGACAGGCGTATGGATTGAGCATCCCTACAAGCCCATCATTGCTGATGCATGGCTGCCGGATCCTTCGAAATTCGCTGACCCTGCTGACGCAACGTATGATGCATATTGGACGGGCGAAGGCAACGAGAAGGGTGCCAAGTCAAACCCGGCTGGTCTGCCTAAAAAGCCCGCACTGTTCCCCAACGGAGTAGAAATCAAGCTGGCAAATGGCAAGACCATTGAAGCTAATACGGTATGGGAAGAATTTGCTCATTCACTGGAAGAGTACACGCTTGACTATGTATCAGAGGTGACCGAGGTTCCTGCGGACAAGATTGAAGAGGCTGTTCGCATTTATACCACGCGTCTGAACCCCCTGCATGGCAACGGTGGTATTCACTATCAGCTGGCTCCCGACCAAACGGGTCATGCAGTACAAAACACTCGCGCACTGCAGCTTATTGCATGCTTGACGGGTAACTCTGACGAACCTGCAGGTAACCGCGGTTCTTCTAAAGCACAGGTTGACGGCTGCTGCGGTCGTGCCAACATGATGAAGACTGATCACGACCCGGTTGACTGGGGAATTCGTGAGGGTATTGGCACGATGGAGCTGGGCAATACTCCGCGCGACCTTACTATTGAAGAGCAGATTCCGCTCATCCAGAACTTCGTACAGTATCTTATTGACGAAGAGTCTCCGCTTGCTGAGCGCTATGGCAATCATGTTCCCACTGATGAAGAGGCATGGTGGATTGCAGAGCGTAAGGGTGGCGCTTACAAGAGCTCGCGTTCTTACCCGGGTCTTAAGACGCCGTTTGAGGCAAACGAGGATCAGATTTCTGCTGAGCGCTTCCCGCTGCTTCGCTTCTGGAATAGCTGGACCGACGCAAGTTCAATTTGGGATGCAATTCGCGAGATTGACTCACCCTATAAGCTTCATGGCGGTATCTGCATGTCCGGTGACTTCATGAATCAGTCAAACCTGCTTGAGGCATGGGATGCATTGACGCAGCTGGACTTCTGGGTAGACATTAACTTGTGGTCATGCCCCAACAATGGTTGCGCTGACTATGTCTTCCCGTGCTTGCACTGGCTTGAGGTTAACACCGGTCGTGTATCGCAAGGCGCTGGTGGCATCTTTGGCGCTGGTCAGCGTGCTGTTGAGCCGATTGCAGATTGCGTATATGACCCGACGTTTGTGGTTTGTCTGCACAAGTCTATGGGTGTTCCGTTCAATGATCGCGATCCTGAATATGATGAGTGGCTCAATCTTGACTACCACGACTTCGTTCAAAACGGTGGCACCGTTGGCTACGAAGAGCAGGAGTATCGCGTACTCAAAGATGCAACCGACTGGTGGAAGACTGAAGAGTTCCCCGATGGTCCTGACTTCCCGCAATATGCGGCTAAGTTCCAGGAAGAGGGTTGGTTTGACTGCCGTAAATGGCATCCCGAGCGCTGGGGTACGTATCGCCGCTGGGAGATGGGCTATCGTCGTCAGCAGGCAGGTTACAACCTCTATGCTGCTGTTGATGAGAAGTGTGCATTCGGTACACCTACGGGCAAGGTTGAGATCTGGTCAACCATTGCTGAGTCCTATATTGGCGATGACGTTGAGACCTTCGCCGAGGTTTGCTCACCTGATCGTGCGGCATATGCAGGCGATATTCCTGATATCGACAAATTCCCGCACTGGTTTGAGCCGAAGAACTCTCGCGTTGCTAACCCTGAATGGTACGACGCAGAGTTGGTTGAGAGCGCTCAGTACAACTCCGACAACTACCTCAACAAATCCTTCACGGCTATTGTTGATCCGTTTGGTGTTGGCGCTAATGCAGACGATGGCGAACCGGACAACTTGGAAGCCTACAAGAAGGCTGTCAAGGAGAACCCGGAGGCAACCTTTATCTGCACGTCAGGTGCTCGTCAGCCTGTCTATTTCCACTCCGAGCATCGCCAGTTGCCGTGGTGCCGCGAGCTGTGGCCAAGCCCGCGCTTTGAAATCAACCCCAACGACGCTGCACGTCTGGGACTGGAGCAAGGCGACTGGGTATGGGTACGCACACCATGGGGTGCAATCCGCGAGGTAGTGGACTTGTATTACGGCATCAAAGAAGGTACCGCAAACGCCAACCATGCATGGTGGTATCCCGAGGTTGACACGGCCTCTCATGGCTTTGAGCTTGTTGGCATCAACTGCACGATGGACAAATATGCTCAATGCTGGATCTGCGGTGCGTCGCAGTTGCGCGGTAATCCTGTTGTTGTTTACAAGGCAACGGCTGAGAATTCGCCGTTTGGCAACCCAGTACCGTGTGATCCGGAAGGCAATGAGGTTATTACGAACGCGAATGACCCGCGCTTGAAGGAATGGTTATCTAACGACCCGCGTCTTGAGGATTCAAAGGTAGAGCTTACCTTCGCCAACCTCAACGCAAAGGGCTTACAGACTGCTCGCAGCTTGATTAAGGAATAGGAAGGAGGTTTTCAGCATGTCGAATTACGCAATTATCACGGACTTGAACCGCTGCACGGGATGTCTTGCTTGCACTGTTGCGTGCAAAGCTATCAACGGCGTTGACGTGGGCAACTTCTGGATTAAGACCCTGCGTGTTGGGCCCCATCCTACCGAAGGTGGCTCGGGCACGTTCCCGGATGTGGAGATGTACTTCCTTCCGGTGCAATGTCAGCATTGCGAAAACCCTGAGTGTGTAAAGGTGTGCCCAACAGAGGCGTCATATATTGCTGAAGACGGCACCATTCAAATTAACAAAGAGAAATGCATCGGTTGCCAATTCTGCGCTATGGCTTGCCCCTATGGCGTTCGTTACCTCAACGAAGAAGAACGCGTTGTTGAGAAGTGCACCATGTGCGAACAGCGTATTTCACAAGGCGAGTTGCCTCAGTGTGTTGCGCAGTGCGGTGCACGTGCACGCTTCTTTGGTGATCTGGATGAAGGTGTTGAAAACTTTGAGGCACCAGCGCATCCGGACACGCCAGGCTGCCAGTATGACGAGATGACGCAAACCCGCGTCAAGCTTAAGGATTACGTGGAAGCCTACACCGATGATGATATTCACCACCTCACGAATACAGGCAATGATCCCAAGATCATGTACCTGCTTCGTGAAGGCCGTAAATGGAGGGAATAACAGATGGAATTGCAATGGCCTTTGATTCTCTTCACCTTCTTTAATTGCCTGGCCGGCGGCATCTTTTTGATGCAAGGCGTTTTGACCCTGATGGGTCATGGCAAGAAGATGCAGCTTGCATCGCTCATCTCTGCTCTTGTGGCTTTGGGCGTAGGTGGTTTGTGTGTATTTATGCACCTCCAGCATTGGGAGCGCATGTTTAACGGCTTCGGTCATATCACCTCAGGCATCACCATTGAGCTCATCTTCGTCGTGCTCTTTGCAGTGGCGCTGGTGCTCTACTTCTTGATGATGCGCCGTTCTGAGAGCGGTTTTGCTCCGAAGTGGTGTGCGGTGGTAGCAATTGTTGTCAGCATGGCACTGCCTATTGCAACTGGCGATAGCTACCTCATGGCAGCGCTTCCTGTGTGGAATACGCCGCTGTTGCCAGCCTATTATGCCGCGAACACCATTTTATTGGGCGGCTTTGCAGCAGCAATTATTGCAGCTGCAGTGAAGGTTGACGATGTGGATGCTACGGGCAAGGTTTGCATGCGTGCAGCATTTGTAGGTGCGGTAGTAACAGGTGTTATCACCATCATCTACGCGGTACTCATCAACGGCATGACCGATATGTATACCGATGTTCAGTATTACTTCGATCCCACTTTGCCTGACGTTGGCATGGTTGATGTGGCGTCATATACCGGTGCCATCTTGAGCGGATCTTTGGCACTGCCGTTCTGGCTTGGCAATGTGATTGTTGGCTGCGTTGTCCCAGCTATCATTTCTGGCTTGGCTATGGCAGGCAAGCTGAAGTGCGAAGGCACCACGCTGCTAGGTGCTTCAGTTGTTGCTCTGATCTGCGCAATCGTGGGTTCATTTATCTGGCGTGCGCTGCTGTACATGGTGGCAATTAGCGCGCTGCCGTTCTACTAAGAAGAGCGTGAGGTGAACAAGGCGCTTGGCAATTCTGGTCGGTTGCACGGTGCCTTGTTCGCCACAGAGTTTTGAAAACTCATGATAGACGGGGCTTGATCTTATTCTTGCTCCGCACATAGCTTCAACGACAAGCCCCGTTGTTCATGGATTTTCAAGCTGGTCAATGTGGATCTGGCTCACTGAGCTACTGGTCAGTCTGGTTGTGTGTGTTTTGAAGAGGAGGAGCATATGACCGAGCAAAAGGATACGGACGTCAAGCAGGTTGCTTCGACGCCGTCTGAAAAGCGCGCGCATGAGCCTATGAGCGTGTCGCGTCGTTCGTTATTTATTGGTGTGGGGTCAACGGCTGCGCTTTTGGGATTGGGTGCCCTGCGTTATGTGGGTCACACCCCGGTAAATCGCCCGCCCGGAGGACAAGATGAAGCAGCTTTAGTGAGCGCGTGTATTCGTTGCGAGCGCTGCTATGAGGCGTGCCCGCGCAAAATTATTGTTCCGGCAACTATTGAGGATGGCCTTTTAGGAATGCGCTCTCCTCAGCTGGACTTTTCGGCAAATTATTGCGATTTTTGTCGCGAAGAAAATGGTGGCGTGCCCCTTTGTACGCAGGTGTGCCCCACGAATGCTTTGCAATTGCCTGCCGATGCAGTGCTGGGAAATCCTGAGACTGGTGAACGTGGCAACGTCATCATCGGCATTGCCAAGATTGATGAATATAGCTGCTTAGCATTTCGTGATACGGGCTGTCGTGCCTGCTATGACGCATGTAAATATGACGCAATTCGTCTTGAAGGAACTGATACAAACCCGCGCGTGTATGTAGAGGCAGATAAGTGCAATGGATGCGGTGCATGTGAGTCAGTGTGCAAATCGTTATCGGCAGGTTCAATTGTAAGTGGTGCCACGCATCGTGCCATTATCGTTGAGCCGGTTGAGGCAGAATAAGGGGGCTTACATGAAGACGAAAAATCTGCGTACCGCTATTGCGGTTGGTATCTTTGTCGTACTGGCTGCCGGACTGATTTTCGGCGTTTCGTTTGGTACGCTTTCGGGCTTTGGTTGGGATGATTTCTCGGTGCTTTGCCCGCTTGGCGCTTTGGGCACCATGATTGCAACTAAGACGATGATCCCGCGTGCGGTGGTAAGCCTAGTTGCAATGATTTTGTTTTTTGTGGTGCTTGGGCGTGCATTCTGCGCTTGGGCATGTCCGGTTGGAGTGTTTGATCGCATTCGTGCATTCTTTCGTTCTCCGAAAAAGCGTAAAGAGATTGAGCAGGCAAAACATGATGAAATGTTAGCCATTTCTCGCCAAGAGCTTGAGGCACGCGGCGTTGCAGTCAAAAACGCAGAGCACGCAGATGCTCAGTGCACGCATTCGTGCAAAACGTGCGGAGGGTGCCAGCCTTTTAAACATGGTAAGTTGGATAGCCGCCATGCGGTTTTGGGTGGCGCGCTGTTGTCCACGGCAATTTTTGGATTTCCGGTGTTTTGCTTGGTTTGCCCGGTGGGTTTGACGTTTGCGACTGTTTTGGTGGTGTGGCGCCTGTTTTCAGCGGGCGATATGACGTGGTCGGTAATTTTGATTCCGGCGTTCTTAATTGTTGAGTTGGTGTTGTTGCGTAAGTGGTGCACGCGTTTTTGCCCGTTGGCAGGTCTGATGAATTTGTTTTCGCGTTTTTCTAAAACGTGGGTTCCCACCATTGATGATAGTAAGTGCTTAGAAACCGCCAAAGAAAGCGCATGCGGCCGTTGTGCTATGGCTTGTGAGGCTGACATTAATATTCGCCATCCTGAATTTGGCGAACGCACGATGGCAGATTGTACGCGTTGTCGAGCCTGTATTGATGCATGTCCGACCAAGGCAATTTCGATGCCGTTTTTGGTGCGCGCGGGTCACAAAGTGACACTTGCTGATGCTGAGCAGGATGTACTTGAGGGTATCCAGGGCGCCGAGCGGCGTGCAGAGGCAGCGTTCAGCCCGCTTGATAAAGCAGGTGAGTAAGATGACTAACTGCGGGCAAGCAAATCGCAGTATCATCGGTGCCTTTGAAGCAATTGATGGAGTTGCTATTGCGGTTCATCAAGAGCGATGCGCAAAGGTTCGCAATCGCAATGTGGCATGTTTGAAGTGCGCCGATGCGTGTACGTCAGGCTGCATCTCGCTGGTGGATGGTCAACTGGTTATTGACGCGCAGAAATGCGTGGGGTGCGGGACGTGTGCGACGGTGTGCCCAACGTGCGCCCTTGAAGCAAGAAATCCCACAGATGCAATGTTGCTGTCTGAGTGCCTTGCTCATCGCTGTGGTGACGAAGTGGTAATTGCGTGTACGCCGCTGCTTGACGTGGTTGGCGAGTCCGATTGCGCAGCTCATCTGGCAGAGCTTGATAATGCTGCGCGTGTGGTGTGCTTGGGGCGCGTTGACGAGTCGGTTGTGGTTGCACTGGCTAGTGAAGGAGTGCAGCGCATTCGCTGTGTGTGCGGATCGTGCGAGCACTGCGAACAAAAGCATGGGCTTGCCACAGCGCATGTGGTGGCGCAGACAGCGAACGATCTGCTCGTGGCGTGGGGCAGTGCTGCGCGCATGGAGGTGGAGATGCTTTCCACAGGTGATGTGCAACTTGGATGCGAGCCTATTCGCGCTGATGGGATGGAAGATGCCTCAGCGGGCGTAGAGAGGTGTGCACCTGCTTCAAGCGCGGCGCCGATGCGCGTTATGAAAGATGGTACGCTTCCGCACTTTTTGCCCGACAGGCGCGAGCGTTTGCTGAATGCGTTGGCTGATCTTGGTGAAGCGCAAGATGAGACCCTTAATACGCGTCTTTGGGGGTTAGTTGTCATCAATGGCGCCAAATGCGTTTCATGTCGAATGTGTGCGACGTTCTGTCCGACTGGAGCGCTTACCAAATTCGATGAAGCTGATGGCGTGATAGGCATCAACCATTATCCAGCTGACTGCGTGAAGTGTGGAAGTTGCCGCGATATTTGCCCTGAAGATGCCATAGTTTTGCTGGATAGCGTCAAGACGTCGGTTGTGATGGAGGGGCACGTGCATCGCTATGTTATGGATCCGCGTGCGGTTGAGTTGCGCAACAACCCTCACCAGATTTTGCAGACCATGCGTCAAAGCTTTAACGGAGATATTTTCGAACGATAGATGGTCGAAGTATCCCCTCGGCCTCCTGTCCTGTGCCGACATGCACCATCATCCTCTTCAACTGGTGCGTGTCGGCTTTTTGTATGGGCGCACTCTGTTACGTATGTACTTTGCTCCAGTAGGTTTTGCGCCACTAGGCATTTTGCATAAAATACTGCATGATTTACAAAGTTTGGTGAATTTGAGGTAGCCAAGTGTGGCGGCCGAATGTGACGGTCGTAAGCAGTAGACCAACTCAGTTGACGAAAAGAGAAAGAGCCCCATGGTACGAATTCCTCATGCTCGAATTGAGCAGATCATTGCCGAAGATGTGCCCTACATTGATCTGACCAGCATGGTTTTAGGCATTGATTCTCAGCGTGGAAAAATGGAATTCTATACGCGACAAGATTGCGTGTTGGCTGGTGTGCAAGTCGTTAAACACATAGCTGAGCAGGTTGGATGCTGCGTAATTTCTTCCTGCGAAGATGGCGAAACTCTTGTTGCGGGGAAAACTTTCATGACACTTGAGGGGAGCGCGGCAGATTTGCACGTGGCGTGGAAGGTGTGTCTTAACACTTTCGATCATCTCTCGGCCGTGGCTACAAAAACACGCGAGATGGTTGAGGCTGCACATCGCGGAAACCCCAGCTGTGAAATTCTCACAACCCGCAAAAGCATGCCAGGTGTAAAAGACCTGCTCACAGAAGCCGTGCTGATAGGCGGTGCATTTCCTCATAGGCTCGGGCTTTCAGAAACCGTGCTCGTTTTTGATCATCATATGACGTTTCTTGGCGGCTTTGATGCTTTCCTGGAGCAAATCCCCTCTATCAAAACGCGTTGCGTGGAAAAGAAGCTCTTTGTGGAAGCTAATGCTGAACAGGCACTCCGTTTGGTGAAAGCCGGTGTTGACGGCATTCAGCTGGAAAAGATTCCTGTCGAAGAGTTGGCAGCACTTGTGCAAGCTATTCGACAGATTAACCCGCATGTAACGCTGGTGGCTGCAGGAGGAATTAACCCGGACAACGCACAGGCTTATGCCGCAACGGGAGTGGATGGGCTTGCAACAACAGCACCGTTTTCAGCGAGCCCCTTAGATATGAGCGTTCGCATGTTAGCTCTCTAGTTCGCCCAAAACTGCTTCAACATCCACAGGCGCAAGCTGCTCGGGCAGCACTCCGGATGTGGCGTGCGCAGAAGGGGACGTGGTGTCGGCGGTGGAAGTGTCGGTGGTTGCGGCGTCGCAGGTGCATTGCTCAGCGCGCTTTTCTGCGCGAAGTGGCAAGTATTCGCTGATCACGATGCCGGCAAAAATGAGCGAAAACCCAATAAAGAGCGGAAGGGTGAGAACTTCGCCCAAAAAGAGAATAGAAAAACTCACGCCAAAAACTGATTCGGTAGCCAAGAACAACGATGCGGGCGCTGGGTCAACGTGTGCAACAGCGGTATTTTGGAAAAGCAGCGCAATGCATGAAGCAAAAATCCCGAGATATCCGAGATTAATCAAGGTGTCGGTAGAAAGCGTGGTGAAATTGGGCGTTGGCTCGGTGATGCCGCCGACAACAAAGCCTAAGATACCTGCAACTAAAAATTGAATTACAGTGAGAAGTGTCATATTGCGACCTGGGGCATATTTTGCCGTAAGCAATACATGAATGCTCAAAAAGAGCGCCGAAAGAAGCGTGATAAGGTCGCCAAAACGCAAATTAAAACCACTGCTGCCGGCGTAAGAGACGCATCCCACACCAGCAACGCACACTAATGCAGCCACAATGTTATAGGCGGTGGGTTTTTTATGAGTGATAAGCCAACCTAAAAACGGAATGATGACGACATAAAGCGTGGTTAAAAACGAGCTATTTGAAGCGGTAGTGTCGGTTAGTCCTGTTGAGTTTGCCCAATACGACAAGAAGAGAAAGAGACCCAAAATAGTGCCAGTACGCAGGTGCGATGCGTCAATAGAACGCACTCGACGCAGTGAAAGTATGCCTAAAAGAATGCCTGCAATAGTAAAGCGTACGCCGACCATCCACGAAGGGGGAAACGCATCTACCGTTGATTTGATTACAACAGTACCTAAGCCCCAGATACCCGCTGCTACCAAGAGCATGATTTTGTAGCCGGCGGATGAAGATGCTTTGATGCGTGTTATTGCCATGCAGTTACTTCCCCCTGTGATACTGGTTCAATTGTTCTTTGAGAACTTGTCTATCGCGTAACTAAATTACAACTAAGCAACTACTGTTGAGCGGAGTGCTAAACAATAGGTTTGTAGCTGATAGAGTAATTAGAGTATAAGAGAAATAGTCTCAAAGGTGAACTTGAGGAGGTGCCTTATGCCAACCATAAAAGAGTTCGTGCAATTTGCGCGCGAATCACGGCAAGATAAAGGTACCGAAAGCAGAAAACGCCTTCATGAAATTGAGCATATCGTGCGCAAATACCATGTCTTTTCAGGTCTAACACCCGAAAAGGCAACGCATTTGCTGGAGGACTTGGGGCCAACATTTGTTAAAATGGGGCAAATTGCGGCGAACAGAAGCGATATCATCCCGCAAGCATATGCTGATGCATTCAAGCAGCTGCGTGCAGACGTGCCTCCAATGCCATTTGAAACAGTAGAGGCAACGCTCAATGCCTCGTTGGGACATCCCTGGACAGAAACGTTTGATGTGCTTGAGCCGACACCGCTCGGATCGGCCTCTATCGCGCAGGTGCACAAAGCGCGTATTGCTGAAAACCCGCGTGGTCCGCGCAATGCGAAGGGCGAATACGCACCTATTTCTGAAGATATCCTCGTGCCTGGCATGTGGGTAGCCGTGAAGGTGCGTCGGCCAAATGTGGCTGAAAAGATGCTTTCTGATCTGGCGCTTATTCGCCATGTGGTTGCGCTTGTTGGATTGACTAATACTACTGACGGCATCAAGTTGTCGCTCATGGATCTTGTAGATGAACTTGAGCGAACCACCAAACAAGAGATTAATTTCTGCGTTGAGCTTGAAAATCTAGTAAAGTTTCGTCGGCTTTTGGCAGATCAGCCTGGTATTGAATGTCCACGACCGTTTCCGGTTATCAGTTCTGATGACGTGTTAGTTATGGAATATGTTCAAGGTCCAATGATTAATGATCTTGAGGCTATTCGTGCTGAGGGGCTTGATCCGGCGCAATTGGGACACACACTGGCAGAGAGCTACGTTACACAAGTGGTGGAGAATGGTTTTTTCCACGCAGACCCGCATGCAGGCAATATTTTGGTGCGCGATGGCACTATTGTCTGGATTGATCTGGGCATGGTGGGCACGCTTAATGCCAGTGAGCGCGGAACTATCATGCGCATGATGCATGCCGCTGCTGAAAACGACGCTTTCGCAGTTATGGAAGCACTATTGGCATGTTCTACCACTCATGGCGAAGTTGATCATGGTCGGCTCTTGGAGCAGCTGGCGAATCTGCTTACGCTCTATAGCACCATTAATCTTGCTGATATTGATGTAGGCGCAGTTCTCACGCAGATCTTGGAATTACTTCGTACGCAGAACATGTCTTTACCGCCAGCATTTACTCTTCTGGCACGCAGCATGGTTGCCGTTGAGGGTGTGCTGGTTGAAGTTGCGCCGCAAGAAAGCATAGTCAAGATCATTTCTCACCATGTGCGCAGCCATGATTTGAATCTTGAAACCATAGAGGCGAAGGCGCGCGAATTGACGATAGCAGCTCTTTCATCTGCTGAGTCATTAACGCGCTTGCCAACGCAGGCATCGCACACGCTTCAGATGCTTAATCGCGGGCAGATTTCTGTCGGTGCTGACCTGGAGATTCCGGCAAATGCTTTGGCGGCGTTGTATTCCGTAAGCGGAACCATTGCCATGGCGCTGATTTCTGCGGGCTTATTTGTGGGCTCATCAATGCTGTGCACCACGAACATGGCGCCTAAGTTGTTAGGCGTGCCCGTTTTGGGCGTGCTGGGCTACATTGGAGCGTTTGTGCTGGGCGCATATGTGGTATGGCGAAATATCGTGATACGACATCGCCAGAAAAACGACGAAAGATTGTAGTGGTGTATAAATGCGCCAAACAAAAAACTCCCCAACGCCAGAGGGATGACATTGGGGAGCGAATAAGCCTGTGCTTATGCCGTTAGCAGCACATTACTTCTGATCAGCTACAACCGCATCGTCGGGCTCGTCAGAAAGCGCCTTGTCAACGGTGATGACGAAATTGGGGTTAGTGCCTGATTCGGTGTCAGAAACAATATCTGCCTCGTGTGCACTTTGCAATGCGTCCATCTCGTCAAGTGCGATATTAGCACCAGGACATGCGCTGATGCATGCTGGCATTTCTCCGCGCTGACGACGATCATAGCAGCCATCGCACTTAAACGTCGTGGAGCTTTCCTCGTCATAGCTGGGTGCGCCATAAGGGCAAGCGCTTACGCAGGTCTTGCATCCAATGCATTTGCTGTGGTCTTGAAGAACCGTGCCATCCTCAAGCTTGCTGTAGGCTCCCGCGGGGCAGTTCTCTAGGCATGCCGGTTCTTCGCAATGGTTGCACGACATGGAAATGAACGAGAATGCCTTGGGGTCGTCTTGGCGAATAGTGGTTACTTCGCGAAGCAAAACACCTTTGTTAAGTTGCTTTTCACTTTTGCATGCAATGGAGCATGTTTTGCAGCCATAGCAGTTTTTGTTGTTCATCCAGAAACCGATAGCCATGATGTTACGCCTCCTTCTTCACATCAACGAGGGTCTGGTTGCAGCAGTGGGTTCCGCCAAGGGTCTTCCACTTGTCATTTGTTACGTGGCTTGAAGAGCCGCCTTGCTGCTCCCACCAACCATTCTGCAGACCGATAACACCTTGCTTGATGAGGCCATTTACGCGAGCAACGCCATGGTGCTCACCGCGATCGTTGAATACTACAACCTTGTCGCCGTCTTTGATTCCGCGCGCATCTGCATCGTCGGTGTGGATGAGAATGTGTGCCTCGGTGTCGCAGATTTCGTCCATCCACGGGAGGGCGTGGAAGGTTGAGTGAACGCCGCGATAGGTCTTTTGCTGCACGCTGAAGAGCGGATACTTCTGAGCAAGCTCATTGTCGTTACGGGCGTCTTCTTCAGAGCGGGTGTAGGTTACAATCGGGTCGAAGCCTTCCTTTTTCCACGCCGGAACCCAGAACTCGGCCTTTTTGGAAGCGGTCAAGAATTCGCCATCCTTGTAGGGGATGTAGTCTGGACCTACCACGTCAATAGCCTTCTTCTCTTTGAGTTCGTCAAGCGTAACGCCTGTGGGCTCAAGAACATTAGAGATGAGGGTGTCCATAGGAACGTCGAAGGCATCGCCAAAGCCAAAGCGCTTTGCCAGTTCTGTGAAGATCTCCAAGTCAGATTTTGATTCGCCTGGACCGTCAACAGCTTTTTCGACAAGCTGAATCCAGTGTGAGCGAGCATTTGCCAGCACGCCTTCCATTTCAAACATGCCCGTACAAGGAAGCACGAGGTCAGAGTAGAGTGCGGTTGAAGTCATGTAGTGCTCAACGGTGACAACAAAGGGGATTTTCTCCAACGCTTTGCGAACCATATTGGTGTTTGGCCATTGGGTCATCGGGCTGCCCGTCATCGACCAAAGCACGTTAACTTTGAGCGGATCCTCATTAAGGACTGCCTCGCCAAACTTAAAGCGTGGAATTGCGGGAACTTCGTGGTCAAGTTTAGGAACCTCAATAGGTGTGCCAGTTTTAACCTCGTTCATGCCACCTGCGTCAGAAACGCCATCGCCGATATGGCCAACTTGACCGCAGAAAGCTGCAAGATATGCGCCGATAGCTGTTGCATAGGTGCCATTCTCAGTGCGCATAAAGCCACCCATGTTTTGGATGATCATGGCATGTTCTGCCTGCGCATATTCGCGAGCAATACGCTCAATATCTGCAGCATCAACGCCACATTCTTCGGCGGCTGCTTCAGCTGTCCAAGGAGCTGCGTTGGCAGCAATCAGCTCAAACTCGGTGTTGTAAGAGTCAGCTTCAGGCAAGCCATCAAGGGTGAGTGCTGGGGTTGCGCCTGCGGTGTCATGACGAACAATTTCGCCACTGGTGGTGTCATAAACCACAAACGACGCTTTGTCTTCGGCGTCTTCCAGGACTGGTTCGCCCGTTGCTTTGTCTACGAGGCATGCTGCGCAGGTATGTGCAAGCATAAACTCTTCGTCATAGAGCTTTTCGGAAATAATGGTGTTGAGCATGGCCAAACCAAGCGCAGCATCGGTGCCAGGCCAAGGAGCCAGCCAGTCGGTTGCCTTTGCGGCTGACTCGGTGTAAACCGGGTCAATTACCACCAATTTGCCGCCGTTTTCGACAACTTTCTCGAAACGCTGGAAGTAACCTTGCTTAGAGATTGCAGGATTATTTCCCCAGATCACGCAGTATGTGCTGTTTTCAATTTGATTGCGCGTATCCAAGAAACGCTGACCGTAAATAGGCGTAATTGCAGCACTTGTACCTGCGCAGCACAAGCTACCAACAGTCGTTGAGGCGCCACCCAAGTGAGCGAAAAACGCCGTGGCAACTGGACCATGCATAGCGCCGAAGTTGCCCGATCCTGTCACGTAGCAGATGGACTCTACGCCGTCAGTGGCAATGGCGTCTTCGAACTTCTCCTGGATCAGATCAAACGCCTCATCCCAGGTGATCTCTTTGAATTTGCCCGAACCTTTGTCGCCGTCACGCAAAAGCGGTACGGTAAGACGATCGGGATCGTTGGTCATGTATGCGCGAGCAATACCACGTGCACACGCAGCGCAATCGTTGAGCTCAGATGACTCAACCTTTACCAGCTTGCCGTCAACGACATATCCCTTGAGATTGTGATGTTGGCACTCGGGCGGGCAGGTTGAATAGAAGATTTCTGCGTTTGCATAGGGATCTTCGCCCGTAGTTGGCAAATCGCCCTCTCCCTTAGACGCATCGGTAGCGCCTTGGTCGGTGGCTGCAGAACAGCCAGCTAAGCCAACGACAGCAGCGGTTGCTGCTGCAGCACCTACGAATGTGCGGCGCGTCAGCTTTGGTTCGGCGACGTTGTTCAAAGAACGTTTCGTCATAGAACTCTCCTCCTCCGTGTAGAAACACCCTCATCAAGTGTTGGACTGGAACCTCCTCAGTATTCCAGTACCACTTGTTGGGATAATTGTGGCAACTGGGCGAAAACGACTCAATGTTTTGGTGCATAACTTTGTATTAAAAAACTGTGACAAATATTAAAAAAGAATTACCTTCGTGTTGGGGTCTTTCGCCAAGAAACAAAGATCAGTGATAATAACAAAGATAGGCGAAGGAGGAGTCGTGAGGGGCGACAAACCTGCAACAAGCGATGAGCCCATCAGGGCAATTCGCTATGGCATTCGATTTAAGATTTTTCTCTCAATTGCCGCCATCATGGTGGTGTTGATGGGTATTGATATTGCCTGGAATGTCTATCTGCAAAATGAACAGGTGCAAACAGAAGCGCGCGAAAAAGCGGAGGTGTTAGCCGCGGAAATGCGCGCGGCGTGGGACTTTGTTGATATGAACCAAAATGTTATCAATCGTGCAGAGGATGGTACGTTTCGCACGAAACATTTGGTGTGCGTGGTGGCCGCGAAATCAATTTCGATGCTCTTCACAACTGAGACCGACTATTCCATTCGATTCACCAATGAAACTCCTCGTCAGTTAGCAAACGCTCCCGATTCCTTTGAGCAATCAGCGCTTGATGCTTTCAATGCGGATTCTACGCTTAAAGCATACTGGCGCGTTGAAAAGAATGCAGATGGCGAAAGCGTTTTTCGTTACTCTGAGCCGCTCTACGTGACCGAGTCGTGTTTGGAATGTCACGGGGAGCCGGTGGGTGAACTTGACCAGTATGGATACCCAAAAGAGGGTATGGTTGTTGGCGAAGTTGGCGGCGCTCTTTCTATTACCGAGCCCATGAATATCTATCAAAGCGGCGTACAGACGAGCGTCATTCAGCAGGTCATCATGGTGCTGTGTATGATGTTGGCAGCATTTGCGGGCGTGTATTTTGTGACGAGTAAAATCATTTTGCGACCCATTGATGAGCTGCGCAATGCAGCCGAAAAAGTGGGCGAGGGCAACTTTAATTATGCGCTCAACACCAAGCGAAAGTTTATGAATCAACCCGATGAGTTGACTGAGCTGACAAGCGATTTCGACAAAATGGCGCAAGATTTGCAGGTGCTCTATGATGACCTGGAAGGGCAAGTTCGCGAAAAAACCGAGGATCTCATGGTCTTGAACGACCTGCTCAACTACCAGAAACGGGAGCTCAAGCTAGCCATTGATCGGCTCGGTGAAGAGGTTGCTTACAAAAACGAGTTCTTCGCCATTGTTAGTCACGAATTGCGCACGCCACTTACGTCTATCTTGGCATATGCGCGCATCTTGTCTGAAAACGATACTCTTGACGCTAAAACGCGCGACGCGGTGTGTGAGATTGAGATGAATGCAACGTTGCTTTTGTCGATGGTAAATAACATCCTGGCAATTTCAAAACACGCGGCGAAAAAAGACGAGCTGCTTCCTGAACCAGTTGACTTTGTTGATTTGGTGGGTCTTGTGAAGCGCTCGCTTGAGCCCATTGCGCAAAACAAAGACGTTGCGCTTTGCACTAGTGTTGGGGCGGATGTTCCTATAACCATGGCAGATTGGGAGAAGCTGCGCCGTGTTCTGGAGAATCTTGTTAACAATGCTATTAAGTATACTCACCGCGGTGGTTCAGTTGAGCTGGCGGTCTCTTTTGATGGCGAAGATATCGTGATTAAAGTTGTAGATGACGGTATGGGGATTGCGCCTGAGGATATTGACGAAGTATTTGAACTTTACAAACAGGCTGGTCAGTCAGCAAATAGACGCTATCGAGGAACAGGACTCGGTCTTGTTGTGGTGCGAAATGTGGCTGAGCTGCATGGAGGAAGCGTGTCGGTTGAAAGTCAAGTGAAAGTGGGAAGCACTTTCACGGTACGCATACCTTATGTTGCTCTTGACGAGGGAGAAAGCGATGAAGATTTTACTTGTTGATGACGAACCTCGCATTGAGCGACTGGTGAGAGATATGGTGGTGGATGCGGGCTATGAATTCGCCTACGCCGAAAATGGCGCGGAGGCGTTGCGTATTATTGAAGAATGCAAGCCTGATCTCGTCATCATGGATGTCATGATGCCAAAAGTGGATGGTTTTACAGCATGCAGAGAGCTGCGCGCAAAAGGCATCACTACTCCCGTTATTTTTCTCTCCGCAAAAGGTGACATTGTTGATAAAGGCGTCGGGTTTGCCGCTGGCGGTGATGACTACATGGTTAAGCCCTTTGATCCGCGTGAGCTGCTCATGCATATCGAAGCACTCCTTCGACGAGCTCATATGCAACTACTTCAGCCTTCGTCTAACAGCGCGATTACCCTTGGTCGTCTGGAGCTTGATATGGGGCAACATCGCATGCTCAAGGATGGGAAAGTGGTTCCGCTGACGCCTAAGGAATTCAACATAATGTCGGTGCTGGCACATAATCCCGGTGTGGTGTTTTCGCGTGAGCAGCTGGTTGAAGCGGTATGGGGACCAGAGTTTGTGGGTGAAACGAGCAGCATCACGGTTTTCATCAAGAAGCTTCGCGCAAAAGTTGAAGACGATCCAACACAGCCGCTCATTATTGAAACGGTATGGGGAATTGGATATCGGATCAATCCTGATGAGTGTTAGAAGCGCGTGACGTAACTCACGCTGGGTGCTGAGCGCTTACTTGCGATGATTTCGCGATTGTATCTTGTTTGTCTGCAAGCGATTCGGTATACTTCATGTTCGCGCTTATTGAAGCGCCTTTGCGCCAACGTGGCTCAGCTGGTAGAGCAACGCACTCGTAATGCGTAGGTCAGCGGTTCGAATCCGCTCGTTGGCTCCAGAGTATTTTGAAGGTCGGCAGGCATTTGCTTGCTGGCCTTTTTCTTTTTATCCCTTATTTCGTGAGGTTTGGCAGGAAAGGCGTCCGCTTAGATGGATGGGGGTAAAGCGTGGCTGACGTTTAGCGCATCTGTTGTTGCGGTGAGGCCGTTAGCGGGGTTTATTTATGAACAAGTCACCAGGTCATAGGTTATACTGCATCAGGAGTAATGCTGGTGAATGGCTCGGGTGGCTTCGTGCTGAAATTGCGTTGCATGATGCCGGATCGGTTTGCCTGGCTCCAGCAAAAAGAGCGGCTTCGGGGAAACAAGATAGCTCACATATATGCGCAGTTATTAAGGGAGGCTCGTTTTCATGCACTCCGCCGCGGATGCAAAACAAACTGTTCTCATCGTAGATGATTCTGCTATGAATCGTGCGCTTTTGGCGGACATGATTGGCGAAGAATATAACATTATTGAGGCTGCTAACGGTCTTGAAGGCGTGGGGTATATTCAGTCGCTCGGCACAGCAATTTCGCTGGTGCTTTTGGATATTGTTATGCCCGAGATGGATGGCTTTGAAGTATTAGCCGTCATGAACAAAAATGACTGGATCAAAGAGATTCCCGTCATTATGGTGTCCTCGGAAAAGGCTTCAGCATATATTGAGCGCGCTTACGAATTGGGCGTTACTGACTTTATCAGCCGGCCTTTTGATGCCAATATTGTCCGCCGCCGCGTGACAAACACGCTCATGCTCTACGCTAAACATCGTGCGTTGGTGGGTATGGTTGCAGATCAAATACACGAACGCGAAAAAGGCAACAGCCTCATGGTTGCGGTTCTTGGCCAAATTGTCGAGTTTCGCAATGGAGAAAGTGGCCTGCACGTTCTGCACGTCAGCACGATGACCGACATTTTGCTTAACTACATTGCAAAATGCACCGACCAATACGGCCTGACCGCAGAGCAAATATCGCTCATTTCCATGGCATCGTCTTTACATGATATTGGCAAGATTTCTATTCCTGATGAGGTGCTTAACAAACCGGATAGGCTCACTGATGAAGAGTTTGAGTGCATGAAAACCCATACCATCATTGGCGCTCAAATGCTTGATGATCTAGCGCTGTATCAAAATGAACCTCTGGTAAAGGTGGCCTATGAAATCTGCCGTTGGCATCATGAGCGTTATGATGGCCGCGGATATCCTGATGGCCTCAAAGGTGATGAAATTCCCATTTCAGCGCAAGTGGTCTCTTTGGCTGATGTGTATGATGCATTGATCAGTAAGCGTGTTTACAAGGACGCATATTCGCATGAAAAGGCAATGGAGATGATCTTGAATGGCGAATGTGGTCAGTTCAACCCATTTTTGCTGGAATGCTTCAAAGAGTGCTCTGAAGAGATTCGCGGACAGTTGGACAGTACGTCATTAACGGGTCACTCAAATCGCACAGTTAATCGCATTGTTGAGAGCGTTGCGCGGCCTGAATGCGTTGCCGCGTCTTCGCGTACGCTTTCAATGCTGGAATATGAGCGCATGAAGTATCGCTTTTTTGCCTCAATGTCTAACGAAACACAGTATGAATATACCGAGAATCCGCCCATGATGGTGGTGTCAGACTGGGGTCATAGCGAACTCAACAGTGAACAAGTCATTATGGATCCCTATCATAACAAGCGCATTGTTGGAGCTTTCGGCGAAGAACTGCTCAAGTTAGTTCACGATGCACTTCGCAATACCACGCCTGATGATCCAATTGTTCGTATGGATTTTGAAGGAATGGTTGATGGTAAGTTGCGCTGGTATCACTTTACGGCGCATGCAATATGGTCAAACGATGACGTGCCTGTCTACACGGGCTCTATCGGAAAAATGGTAGATATCCACGAGAGCCACCAGCACATGGTTGAGCTGCAGCACAAGGCAACACACGATCATCTTACGGGACTGATGAATCATGCGTATGTTCGCAAAGCAATTGCTGAGCGCATGGCGGCACATCCAGATCACACCTTTGTATTTATGCTCATTGATCTGGATAATTTCAAAAAGGCCAATGATACTCGGGGCCACCTCTTTGGTGATCAGGTATTGCAACACCTTGCTGGGCAGTTAAAAGGCAGCGTTCGCACTAATGATATTGTGGCTCGTGTAGGTGGCGATGAGTTTTTAATGTTCATGGAACTCAATACGGATCCCTGTGCACCTATTGCACGTATTTATGGTTCTATTGGCGGTGCGTTTGAAGGATTTGAGATTTCCATTAGTATGGGAGTTGCTATTGCGCGGGGAGAATCAACGGATTACGATACCATGTTTCGCCATGCTGACCAGGCGTTATATGCAGTAAAACGCGCTGGTCGGGGGCAGTATGCGTTCTTCGAGGATATGGAAGATGTGATCGAAGAAATTGATGCACAAGATACGGCTCTGTCAGCTATTGATCTGTCTGAGGCGTAGGGTGCGAAACTGACGGGCAGAAAGGTTTCGCCTAGAGGAAGGAGACGTGTGTATGTCGCTTGAAAGCTGCTATGAGCAATTTGGCGGAGACCTGGAGGGTGTTCGCGGGCGATTACTCACCGATGAGCGCATCAAAAAGTTCATGAGCATCTTCTTGCAGGATACCAGCTATCAGCTTTTGCTGGACTCATGGGAATCAGGCAATACCGCAGAGGCTTTTCGCGCGGCACACACGATGAAGGGTACGGGACGAGATCTGGGATTTACGCCCCTGTATGAGGCCAGCGCTGCGTTGGCTGATGCGCTGCGTCTGGATGAATCAGGAACCCCCGCCAACAGAGATGCGGCTCCTGCATTACTTGAACAAACGAAACAAGCATATGAGCTGGTTATTGGCGCAATCACGTCCGAATTGAACAGGTAGCATCTGGTGTGAATGCCTCAGAAGGCATGCGCACTATGGATAAGAGTTTGCACGAATTGGTGAAGGCTGGCAAAATTACCAAGGAAATAGCATTGAGTTGCGCCATTTGCCAAAAAGCGCCGAAGAAGCGCTTTGAGGCTGACGGGCTCTAAGTCATAAGGAGACATAACGTTCATGGGACTGCGATATGCGGGTGCGCGCGTTATTAGTGCGGCATCAACCTGGGGTTTAAAGCACCTTTTCCATAGGCCGGCAGCAAACTTTCCCGGCAAAGTTGCACTATATGTGGATCCGCAAGTGATTGGCGATGCGCGTGGCAAACTTGAGCGCGGTTCTGTTGTCGTTGTGGGCACGAATGGCAAAACAACGGTGACGAACTTGTTGGCTGATGTGCTTGAATGTGCCGGAATGAGTGTGGTTTGCAATCGCACGGGTGCAAATTTAGATTCGGGCATTGCAACGTCGCTTTTGCATGCGGGTCATGCTGATTGGGGTGTCTTTGAGAGCGATGAGCTGTGGCTGGCGAAAGTGTTGCCGCAGCTTCAAGCAGATTATGTCGTACTTCTCAATCTGTTCCGCGATCAGTTAGATCGATGCGGTGAGATAGATAGAATTCAAGATAGCATTGTGGGTGCACTTGCGTCTTCGCCCAAAAGCGTTTTGGTTTACAACGCTGATGACCCACTTTGTGCCTACATTGCCGAGCAGGCAGCACAGGCGGTCGGTCGTGAGCATACCCCTTCGATTGCATTTGGCGTCAGTGCGTCCATGGGACTTGCGCAGAATACCGTTACTGATGCTACGATGTGCCAGCGGTGTTCCACCATGTTCACGTATGATTTTCGCCAATATGGACAGCTGGGCGAATATATCTGTCCTAGCTGCGGTTTTAGCAGGCCAGCACTTGAATTTGCTGCAGAGAATGTAGAGCTTGCATCTGATCATGTGGCATTTGAGGTAGTGCGTCCGAGCGAAAACAATGCAGGAATATCACTTAGTGCGCCGTTTAATGGTGCGTATATGGTGTATAACTTGCTGGCGGTTGCTGTTGGAGCCGAGTTGCTGGGCTGCAGCGGGAAGGCAATTCAGCAAGCCATTGACGCGTTCAATCCACAAAATGGTCGTCTTGAGACTTTTGATATTGCGGGACGGACTGTTTTGCTTAATCTGGCGAAAAACCCCACGGGATTCAATCAGAACCTCAAGATTGTGGCACAAGATGATCAGCCTAAAGTAGTCGCCTTTTTCATTAATGATAAAGAAGCCGACGGTCGTGATGTGTCGTGGTTGTGGGATATTGATTTTGAAGAGTTGGCAGACAGCGGGCGCATGCAAGTATTCGCAGGTGGCATTCGAGGTAAAGATATGCAAGTGCGCCTGAAGTATGCCGACATTCATGCTGATGTTGTTGAGAGTGCAGAGGATTTGCTTGCGCGCATGCAGAAGCTGCCCACTTCGCACAATGCCTACGTGATTGCAAACTATACGTCGTTGCCATTGGTTAAGGCCGCACTTGAAGCTGCAGCAGCGGACACGAGTACAGCTGAGTCAGCTGTGGAGCTAGCCGCGAGTGCTTCCGACCCATCAGCAGCTGCGGGCACAGTTGAGCCAGCGGCGGGCGGAGTTGAGGAACCTACGGACAACCCTGTTGTCATTGCGCATTTGTTCCCAGATCTGCTTAACCTCTACGGTGATGGCGGTAACGTACGCGTACTTGAGCAGCGTTTGCGCTGGCGCGGCATCCCTGTTGAGGTTGTTCGCGTACAGCATGGTGACACCATTGATTTAGCGCAGGTGGATCTTGTCATGATGGGTGGCAGCCCTGACCGAGAGCAACGCCTTGCTTCTGCTGATGTGGTTGCAATGCGCGATGACCTTAAAGACTATGTGGAAAATGATGGGCCCTTGCTTGCTATTTGTGGCAGCTATCAGATGCTTGGTCATGAGTGGCTTTTGGACGGTCAAACAGTTGAAGGTCTTGGGCTGATTGACATGACCACGCGACGACCGGGTACTTCGGCAGACAGACTTACCAACAACATTGCGCTTTCGTCGCCTTTGGCAGCCCATCCGGTTGTTGGCTACGAAAACCATGCTGGTCGTACCTATTTGGGCGAAGGAGTAGAGCCGTTCGGGCAGGTTACTTCATCGGTTGGATGCGGCAACAACGAACAAACTCATGCCGATGGCGTTCGCTATAAAAACCTCATTGGCACGTATTTGCACGGTCCTTTGCTTGCGAAAAACCCCGAGATAGCCGACCATCTGTTGACCGAGGCACTCAAGCGTCATACGCGTCGTAGCGGCATTAAGCATGAGCCACTTGCGCCGCTTGATGATGCGGCTGAGCTTTCGGCGAATGCTGCTATGGCGGCCAAGCTGGGTGCATAGGGGCGCAGAAAAACAGAGCGCAACGTGACCGAAGGCTGTTCGCGCGACTCCTTTCGCCTGTGGGATTTTCTCAGAGATAGGCGCTTTGTCTTGCAAGGAAGCGTGTAGCCATGTCAAAATACCTCCATGGACTATAAACGCAGCAATGAATCAGACTATTATGCCCATGACGATGCGCCCATGCCTCAGCATGCGGGTGCAACGCGTCGTATGTCTTCGCGATCGCAAACTCCTGCATCGCGTTATTCACGAACTCGTTCTCAAGAGCAGTATGGCGAATCAGTAGGGCGGGTGCGCCCAGAGCGTCAGTCTGCGCAACAATCTGCGCGTTCGGCAGCGCATTCACAAGAACATGCGCGAGGGCGTAGCGCAGGGGATGACGCGCAAGCTTCGCGTGTTTCGCCGACACCGCGCATGAGTCGCAAGCAGTACGTGGCGCGCCAATCTCAACGACGCAAAAAGGTTGTTGTGATTGCGGCAGCTGCTTTGGCTGTCGTGCTGTTTGCTGCTACTGCTGCATTCGGATACATCGGTGGCATTTTTGGCAATTTTGGCGCGGGTGTAGACGACGATCTTCGCAATGTTTTAGTTGAAACCGATATGGCAAATGAGCCATTTTATATGTTGCTCATGGGAACCGATGGTTCTGCTGAGCGCGATGAATCGGGAGATTTTGGCGAAGCGTATCGTACTGACTCAATTATGCTCGCGCGAATTGACCCGGTGGACAAGCAAGTTACGTTGGTATCCATCCATCGCGATACGATGGTTGATATGGGCGAATACGGCTATCAGAAACTCAACGCTGCCCATGCGCTTGAAGGTCCAAGCCTTAGTGTTGAGGTAGTTTCGCAGATGTCAGGAGTGCCAATTTCGCACTATGCCGAGATCAACTTTGACGGTTTTCGCGATGTTGTCAACGCGCTTGGCGGCATTGAAGTTGATGTGCCTATGACCATTGATGATGCAGATGCGGGCGGACATTTGGATGCTGGTTTGCAGACGCTCAATGGTGATCAGGCGCTCATTCTGTGTCGTTCGCGCCATGCGTATGACGAAATGGGAGATGGCGATTCTTATCGTGCGGCAAATCAGCGTTTAGTGCTTTCCGCAATTGCCAAAAAGCTGCTGTCATCAGACATTGTGACCATGACAAGCACTGTGCAGACGCTCTCAAATTATGTCACTACTGATTTGTCGCTGACTGACATCATCGGTCTTGCTCAGGCAATGCAAGGACTTGATACGTCAACGAGCATGTATACCGCAATGGAGCCCACTACTTCAGAATATATCAACAACATTTGGTATGAGATTACCGACGAAGAAGCATGGGCAGAGATGATGCGCCGTGTTGACCAGGGGCTGCCGCCTACAGAAGAAGACATAGTTGATGAGGTATCAGGCACCATTTTGGCCGATTCAGGAACAGGACAGTTTGAGGGGCGCGATTCAAGCTTGAATCCCGATGGCTCTCTTAGGCGCAATGGTTTGGTTACGGTACGTAATGGAAACGGCATCAATGGTGCAGGTGAAGAAGCTGCTGGCCTCATTCAAGAGATGGGTTATCGGGTAGATTCGGGCAACGCTGACAGTTTTGATTATCCGCAAACGATGGTGATATATGGCGCAAGCGCAAATCAAGAGTTGGCGCAAGAATTACAGCGCAAGCTTGGATGCGGAACGCTATTTTTGAACGACGGGACGTTTGCTTTTGATGGCGATTTCTTGGTAGTGCTTGGTGCCGACTGGAAATCTCCTGCCGCCTCTTCTGACACGAATTAATTGCTCTAAATTACAAACCGAAGACGAGCAACTTTACTAAGCCGAGCACCAAAATGTGACCGGGATAGTAGGCGTAGAAGAACCACTTGAGGGGTTTTCCGCGTGTGCCATTATAGGCAAGCAGGAGCGGAATGCACATGCCGCTACCAACAAAGGCATAAAGCGCATAGGGGAGTTGTACCAGATCAAGCGTAGCAAAGTATGCCAATAATGAGGGAAACCCAATGCTGAAGATAATAAGCAGAATGGCAAAAATTATACGCTCTTTATTATGAGGAACCGCGTGCATGATAAGCACAACAACTGGGCCGATCATGCCCCAGTCGCATTGCGAAGTCACAATTACGATACCCACAAACGCAATCCAGAAAAGCGTGCGATTGTGCATGTGGTCGTAGAGATGCATTGCAAGCAGACTCAGGAGCAGCGTGAAAAGCACGTTTGCTTCAAACGCCACCAAAAAGAGGCTGAAAGGAATTTGCGAGATAAGGGCAAAGATAAAAAGCCTTAGCGCGTATTTGCGAATATTCGACGTATGTTTGTAGCCCTCTACGAGCAAAAATGCCATGGTGGGAAACGTGATGCCTCCAATGGCAAAAAAGATGAAACTCACCTCAAAGGGGAGATAGGCGTTAAAGATGTACGCGGCATGATTACATGTCATGCCAACAATGGCGAAGATTTTAAGCGCGAAAGAAGAGAGACCTTTTTGGGGAGTAGATGCTTGCGAGAGATGTTGACTGGTCATGTGAGATCCAAAACTATAGGAATTCCTTGTGACGTTCACAATTGTTTACGAGTGTCAAAGTATACTAAATTTGTCGTAGTTCATGCTGCTTGATAGACGACGTTCAGGCAACAACGTGTAACTAACAAAATGCACCAAAGCGCTCGGTATATCTGAGGGATTGACATGATTAAAGATCAAGAAAATTCGCAAGCGTTTTCTTCGCCCTCTGCTCATGCTGTCATTCTTCACCCCTTTCTTGCGTTTGTTGTTGCTTTTGTTTTGACGCTGTTTGTGTTTCAAACCATTCCTGCTTCAACGCCTGTATGGTCGCTGTTTCAAGGTTTGCTCTTAAGTGCAATTTTGCTGGTCATCATAAAGTTTTCAGACAAACGAGCCTTGGCAAAACCTGCATCTTCAGGGGTGCTTGGTCGTTGGGTGATATATGTGTTGCTGGTTGCGGCCATTAGCGGCTTGGTGACTTTTTATGTGACAAATGGCAGTTTGCGCGGGCTTGACCAGGGCGTGCTCATTATGCGCACGTTTGTTGTATGCGGCGTTTGCCTGGTTACGGGCATTTTTGAGGAAGCACTGTTCCGAGTGCTGGTTATTAACGCTTTTTCGCGCATCCAATGGCCAGGAAAGGTTACGAACCCCAAATTCAAAGCTGCAATTCTTTCCGCGTTACTCTTTGGGTTCTTGCATGTATCAATAGCGGGCGTGACTTCGCCCTATGCGATGGTACAACTTCAGACGTTTATCAAGTTCATTCAAGCGTCGCTGTTTGGATTCATCATGGCGGCGTTTTATATCAAGACGAAATCGCTCTGGTCTATAGCGGCAATGCACGCTGTTTTCGACATCCTCTATCTTGGTCCGGTGATGATGGCGTACGGTATTCCAGCCTCACTGGTGACCAACGAGCCGGTGAATCTCATTTTGTTGGCGGTCACCTCTGCGCTGCTGCTTGCACCTGCTATCTCCGCAGGTCAGATGCTAAGTGAGACAAGTCCGGACATGTGTGAGCGCGAGGAAATCTGCGCATATGAATAAAAGTACTTGCTTCGTTAAGGTAAGTACGATAAGATAAACGACGCTTTTCGTGTTCTTGCGAAGCATTTGCGGGCGTGGCGGAATTGGCAGACGCGTACGGTTCAGGTCCGTATGGGGGCAACCCCATGAAGGTTCAAGTCCTTTCGCCCGCACCATTTTCAAAGATACGCCAGTCAAGTTTCCTTGGCTGGCTTTTTTGTTGCAGCAGACTTGTAGCGACAACCTAGCTGCCGCAGTTTTGCTGCCCGCGTTCGCCTGTTTCGACATAATGTTGCTTTGAACTGGGGGTATGGCGAAATCTGGCGAATGAGGGCGACGAGCTGGCGAATCTGTGCAACGTTATTATTACGGCGATGAACTAAAATTTGGCGGTTCTTGGCGAACTTTGGCAGGGAATGTGCCCAATTAGGCGGTTTTTGAAGGACGACCCACCTAATCGGCAACTTTTCCAGCCATTTTGAGGCCCAATCCACCTAATCGGACACTTTTCCTGCCAAAGTTTGGTGTTTTATAGAAAGTTTTATAAACAAGAGAGATGCAGCGGCTGTTTCTGCGTGGATGAACAGCCGCTGCGTTTTGTATACGAAGTATGCGTGTTTGAGTTGGCGGCATTACACGTTGAAGGCGCGTTCGACCGCATCATATTGCGCGAGGCTTTGTGCACGCGTTGGCGTGAGGTAGGTTTTAGAGTAAAAGTAGACATCCCCGTTGGTTGCCTGAATTCGCTCAATGTCGTCGGCGCGTCCCTGATCAAGCGCGCTTGCAAATGCAGCCTCTACTGCTTCGGCGTCCATAAGAAATGGCGGATTTGCAAGATTGGTAATGGCCATAGGGCGAGGGTAGGTGCGCGATTCATCTCGGACGCATTCAATAAAGGCAGCAACAGGGTCATTTTCTGCAGCAAGGTATGACCAGCGCGCATAGGTGTCAGTCATGACGCGCGAATCGTAGAGATAATAGCTGTTTGCGCCCATGAGGAGGCGAATGTCGATGCATTCAGGGTAGCTCTCGCGAGGGTCGGGTGCGGGACTAGGCTCGGGCTCGGGCGCTGGCTTGACCGCGGTGTCGGACGCTGGCTCAAGCTCGGGCTCGGGCGCGATGTCCTCTTCTGCAACTTCCAAAGGTGCTTTTGCGCGCCGCTTAAAGCCTGACATTCCTACTGCGCGGCCTGGAGAAGACGAGTATTTAGAATGAGTATGCGGATTTACGCGCCGCCGAGCATTGTGGGCGCCATCAGGTGAAACACTAGAAGCTTCGCCAGCAGCATCTTCCGATGATGAGGGCTCTAATGGCGCAAGCGACTGATCTAAGTTACAAGCCTGTTGGTATTCCATGAGATGGTCATAGACTTCCATCTCAAGATCTTCGCACGTCATAAAGCTTGGCACGATTCCGCATGCTTCCCAATCAGCGGGAGTGAGCAGCCTGCTTGCCTGCGAATATGCGCGCGCCACGTCAAGCGCGTGCGCAATAGCAGCCGCGCGGGCTTCGGGCGTGTCAACATCAAGAGTGTCAGCCTCGGCTACGTCTGCTTCATCGGCACTGAGAGGTGTATTTGCTCCATCAACTTGTGGGAGCAATTCGGAAATGTCTTCACCTGCTTCTTGAGCAGCTAAAAGCTCAATAACTGCCTGGCGAATCTCTTCTTCTTCGCTCATGCCTGCTCACCACCGGCAATAACGGGCTGCGCTGCTTCTTCGTCATCCCAGTCTGCCATGAGCAGATCAGTGCGAATATCGCGAAGCGAGCAATGCTCACACATGAGGCAAGCAACAGAATAGGTATCGCAGGGAACAATCGCGTCAAGCTCTGCAAGCGACGCACCAGAGCGCACCCAGAAATCTCCAACAAGCGCGCGGATTGCCTCCACCGCAAACGTAAGCGTGTTAGCCTTGTTTGCGGGCACGCCGTCTACTGCTGTACGAATGTCCTCGGTTGTGATGGTAAGCGCCTCATCAAGGGTTTTGCCCTCAATCATCGCACACGCCGCGCTTGCGCAACCGGTCATAGCAAGGCATCCGCGTGTCTTAAATCCAGCAGCCTCAATGATGCGTGTCTCGGGATTAATCCGTGCGAACAGACGAAAGGCAACTTCGCCGCGTTTTGATTTGCCTACCATGGATTGAGCATTGGCGCCCTCAGGGATGCCGTTGTTTTTGAAATTTGCCACTATGGCAAGCAGTGTATCGGAATATCCCACAACTCCGTTATCGACATTTGTTTGATACACGTCCGCCGTGCGGAGTAGCACCTTTTGCGGAAGCTCGTGGTAAATATCTCTTCCTTCGCTCATGATCAGCCCCTTCTATGTATACGCATGCTTAATAACGTATTTCATGGCGAAAAGATACCATGACAAATCCACTCCAATTACCCTCTTTCAGGTGACGTTGAGAAACGGATTAGTAACCTTAAAAAACTTGTTAGACACGCCCCGATGTAGCGGCGAAGACGGCGCGGGCAAGGGTGGCGGCAAGGCGGGAGATGCCGGCGGCACGCGGCTGCCGAAGGTGATGCCGGCGGCGCGGGCAAGGGTGACGGCGATGTAAGACGCGAGTAACAAAATCGACACTTGTAGTCATAAGCGTACATGAATGAATTATTATGAAGATGCTTGTCTTTGCATGGGGAGGATAGACGGCTCCAGTGCCCGATGTTCTATCGAAGGCAATACTGGATGTGGAGGAGCGCATATGAATGCGGTGTGGAGCGGTATTACTACGCGACTAAAGGTGTTTTGGCCGATGCTGGTAGGCATCGTATGTGCCAGAACTGCACTTATAGTTGCGTGCTATGGAAGTTATTCGTCAACAGATAATGGCATTTTTACCGATGGCGCTATGCTGGTTGTTTGTGTCATCTTGGGTATTCTGCTGGTGGTGTTTGGGCGCTCCCGATCAGAGCTCTCTGCGGATTTTGTTCGCGTGCTGTTCGGCATAAGCGTGGCGCTTGCCGCGGGATGCTCAATTGCGTTGTCGCTGATAGATAGCACTGACGGTACCCTTTTAAGCGAAGGTTTCGCGCTGAGCGTGGTATCCACATTGGCGCTGTCGTTTTGCATGTTTTACTGGTTGCGCAGCTTGCGTGGCTCTGATGAAGTGACAGCGGCGCTTTTTGTGTTCTGTGCTTTTATGGTCAGTGTGGTGTTGGTGTATGCCATTTCATTCGCGCCACTTCGCGTGCAAAACATCATTGGTGCAGTATTGATTGTGTCGCAATTTATCCTGATGGGACCAGCAGAAAAGCATCGACAAATGCTGCCAGGTAGATCACACGGGCGCGCACGCACGTTTTTCACCTTCGCACGAAACAGAATGCAGGACACGCGTTTTTTGGTGGCATGTACGGTTGGCGTAGGTGTTCTGAGCTTTGTTGATGGCTTTCTGCGCGGTTATCCTGATGGGCTGCCAATTGCTTTTACGCCACCGACGCGGTTTGCCTATATGGTGTCGTCTCTGCTGGTATGTGCGTTCATGCTGGTTTTGGTTGTTCGACGCAGAGAACGTGCAATGACCATTTGCTATGTCGTCATTATGGTTTCGCTGGCATCTCTGTCGCTCGTGCTCTTTGGCGCATTTGACCAGCAGTGGGAGATTGGCGCGGTTGCCGTTAACACCCTCAACATTTTAATCTGCGCATATTGCTTCTATGTCATCATTGCTTTTACCAGTTTTGGTGACAGAGACCCCTATGTTTATGCGGCTGTTGGATGGGTGGTCTGTTTTGGATCGCGCTCGGTGGCTCGCATGTTGCTTCTCTATATCTATCCTCTTGCAGGCAATGATTTGTTTATAAACTCCTTGTTGAGTGCGTTGATTCTGCTTTCAGCGTTGGTTGTTTTGATCCAATTTCTTGCAGCTGAACGCGGTGAATACTCGCTTGATATAGAGCGAAGCGAGGCTGAAAAAGCTGAAGTGATTGCGAAGGCGCAACACGATATGGAACTGAGCAACGAAGCGCTTGAACAGGCACAACAGAAACTTCTTGAAACGGTGCGCCAGGCTGCTGATCAGCGATCTGCTGACCTTGAGGCAGCTTATGCGGCATTGATGTTGGCGCGTGCGCAGCGTTGTATTAAGTGCACCGAAGGATGTTCACCCACAACGCCTCTTGCGGATTCTCGCGTGCAAGAGGTTGAAGATGAAGTGCGTGATATAAACCCCGACGCCAGCATAAGCCAAGAAGAGAGCAGAGTTTCGGCAGTGGCGTTTGGAGTAAACGAAGAGTTTGCAGTGCCAAATACCCTGAGTGATTCAATGCGCCGAAGCGTTCGACAGATGGGCGAGCAGTTCTTGCTGTCAGACCGCGAAATGGATGTGCTTATGCTGTATGCGTTGGGGCACACTCAGAAAAAAGTTGCCGAAGAGTTGCACATTACCGCGTCAACAGCGCATACGCACATTAAGTGTATCTATAGCAAGTGCGGCATGCATTCGCGTCAAGAGATTCTGGAATACCTGGAAGCATATAGCGAATAATCTTTGCATACGTATTTTGAGACACTGAAAGCGAGAACCCCGCCCTCGGGATGGAGGCGGGGTTCTCGGGAGACCCTTATGCGGGGTCAGTGCTGGAGGGCGAAATATTATGCGTCAGGTAAAAGTCCCAGTTCTGCCAGGTCTTCTTTGACGTCGGGCATGTCATAGTAGTCAAGACATTCTGCTGTGGGGCAACCAAGTTCAGGATCCCAGCCAAAGCAGTCATATACCATGGTCAAGCCCTTTTGGATGTCTTCTTTGTCCATCTTGTCGGTGCCTTCGGTGAAGACTTCAATGTCAGGATCTTTCGTAAATGGCCACTCGGTATACACGTCGTGAATGTTACGGAAGTCGTTGGTGCCCATGTTTCCGGCTTCGTCAGTCATGCCACGAGCGGTGTTTGCACGTTGCAGCGTCATGATCTTTGCAGCAGCTTTGTAGAGCTCTTCTGTGGTGTACTCTTCGCCCGTAACGGCTTTCATGAACTTCGCTTCAAGATCAAGGTCGCCACGATAGTCGCGCTCTTTTGTCGGGCTCATAGCCATCGGCCATACCCAGTTGCACAAGGTCAGCGAGTCATGAAGCACGTCGGTGACAACGCTCCACCAGACAAAGTTCGCCTTGTACTCGTTCATTGGCGTGTAGTCCTTATCGGGGTCAACCGCCTCTTCGCTACCGAAGATTTCTGCGCCAATTGCCTTCTTAAGCTCAATAGGCAGGCCGCAACCTTGCAGGTTAACAGCTGAGTGGATCATGTCGTCGCGGTTAAACAGCGTGTTGTAGAGCATGCCAACCTGACCGAAGCATTCCTGTGAATGGTGCACCGGCCAGCCGCGCGGGCTGATCATGCAAGAGGCAACGGTGTCATTCCACTTCGTGTCGTCCCAGCGCTCTGTCCATACATAGGTGCCATGTCCAACATAAGCAAGTTCTGAGTCGTTCTGAGCAATCTTAGTAAGCAAAGCCGGCATTTTTGAAGGATCATTGTTAATAAACATATCCCAGTCAATTGAGTTGTATTCCTCTTCAGGAAGAACGCGCTCAAAAACACCAGTTGCATAGCAGTGAGCGATATCACGATACAGCTGTGCATAGTTACACCACAGACCCAAGTCGTCCACGGTAGAACCAATAACCTGGTTCCAAATGAGGGATTCTTCGCTATCATCTTTAACAGTGGTGTTGTCGCCCAAAATGCCAATCATATATTTGAAGGGGAAGTTTGGTACGCACGTATTACCGGTGGTTTCGTAGCCGCCATCTGCGGCAACTTCGCCAACGCGCATGTCTGAATAGCAGTGGATCGGGCAGCCGTGGCAACCATTCATCTTGATGGTGTATTGCTCAGCAGCCGGACCGTCGTCCTTTGTTGACTTCATGCAACGATAGCCAACTGTGTTGATCTCGCCTGGCTTAGGTTCGCCGGTATTGATGGGACCACCTTCAGCAAGTGCCCAGTACAGACCATCACGAGCGGTCCAACGTGATCCTTTGTCGAAGTATTCAGCCCACTCTTGCTGAGTTGACGGGACAACGTGGTTGTTGTTTGATCCAACGATATCGCGAAGCATGTAGTCAGACAAATTCGCTAACTCTTCAGGATCGGCTACATAAATAGGCTTCGTACCGCGAACAACCAGCGCCTTGATTTTCTTTGAACCCATAACGGCGCCCAAGCCAGCACCGGCTGAGTGGTTACGTGAGTTGATCAAGCAGGAATAGGGAAGCAGGTTTTCACCAGCGGGGCCGATAGTTGCAACGCAAAAGTCCGTGCCTTCGCGACGTGAAAGCGCCTCAGTGGTGGCGCGGGTGCCAAGACCCCATACTTTGTCAGCGGACTTGATTTCAACATCGTCGTCATCAATCTTGAGATATACCGGCTCGTCGGATGCGCCTTCCAAAATAACGGCGTCATAGCCAGCTTTCTTGATGCCAGCGCCAAGCATACCGCCGCAGTGAGCATCAACAACTTGATGGTCTTTGGTATAGGTTGAAAGTGAACAAATAGTTGTACGTCCTGCCAGGGGTACGCCTGATGCAGTCAGCGGACCAACGGCGAAAACAACTTTATTCTCAACAGAGAGCGGGTCGGTGCCAGCGGGCACTTCGTCGTACATGATCTTATTCGCCAGGCCCATACCGCCGATATAGTCTTTATAAGGTTCGGTTGATTCGGTGGTGATGGTTCCATCGGTCAGGTTGACCCTCAGGATGCGTCCGGTCCAGCCATACGACTTGGTCGGGTCCAGTTTCGTGTCTGCCATGATGAAGCTCCAAATCTCTTCGTGTGCTCTTTGTTGCGCGGCACGTCGGTAATCTGGAGTTGTCGTTGCTTTGTACTATAAATGAGGGGAAAACAGGGTACGTCCCCGAAATGAGGGGACAAAATATGACGAATCGTTGACGAGAGTTTTACCAAGAGCAAGCAGGGAGAAAACGTCTTCAAAAACCCCTCAATTAGGGTACACAAACCCTCCATTGATGGTTAATATGCTCATCGTTGCGCGGCGTTAGTAATCTCGAGTTCTCTACTGAGCGAAATATTAGAGCGAGGGGAGTTCACGATGACTGACACCCATAAAAATGAATCGGTAGAGCCAAAGGTCACACCTTCTGAGGCTTCTACGACTTCTACTACTACTGAAGCAGCTGCGCAGACAGCAGCTTCTGACGCGAAGGCTACAGCTGCTACTGCACCTGTAACTGACACTTCTGCAACTACTTCTGAGGCAGAGCCCAAACACTCAAACTTTACCCGTCGATCAGTTCTTGCTATGGCTGGATGCGGCGTTGCTGGTTTGGTAGTTGGTGGCGTCTTGGCTTCCTGGGGAGTAACCAGCCAAGCCATTGCCTCTGGACGCATTGATCTGCGTACCACCCCAACAAAGATGATTGTGACCGACCGTGCCCGTTGCTCGGGTTGCCAGCGTTGCGAAATGATGTGCACGCTGAAAAACGATGGCGTTACCCAGCAATCAATCTCACGCGTTCATGTGTGGGAGCACTATAACTTCGGCGAAGGCGTAGGAACCGGCGGCGGCATTTTTGCTGACTGTCAATTCACCGTGCAAGGTTGTTTGCAATGCGCTGACCCGCAATGCGCAAAGTACTGCCCGGTTCATGCAATTTATGCTGATCCCGAAACAGGCGCACGTGTTGTTGACGACGAAGTGTGCATTGGTTGCGGCATGTGCACCGCTGCATGCCCTTGGAATATGCCGCGCGTAAATGCACAAACAGGCACTTCAACCAAATGCATCTCATGCGGCCGTTGTGCCGAGCAGTGCCCCAACGGTGCAATCAAGTTTGTTGATTGGGAAGACATTGCACAAAAGGTACTGGATAACGGAGTTGTTTCAACCGCAACGCTGATTCCAGATGCCACCCTCGTCGAAGGTTTGTCGTAGGCGAATTCGCCAATCGATATACCTTCTAATAGAGAGGATAGAGCAATGATGACTAAGGCAATTACCAGGCGTGGATTTGTAGCCGCCAGTGCTGCCACTGCTGCGTTAGCAGCATCGGGCACGTCACTGTATGGCTGCGCATCGGACGCTGCGGAAGCCGCCGAACATACCGCTTCGGTTGTCAACACGCAGTGCAGCGCCTGTCCTAAACAGTGCGGATATGCCGCATATGTAGTTGACGGATCCTTGGATAAAGTGATCGGCAACTCAACCCATCCGTATGCTGCAGGAACGCTGTGTGCGCGTGGCTTTGGTTCTGCAACCGCATCTCAGGTTGAAGAACGACTCAACACGCCGCTTCGCAAGAATGCAGCTGGATTCTATGACGAAATTGACTGGGATACCGCAATCACTGAGATTGCTGCGAATCTCAAAACCATCGCAACCGACCAAGGTCCACAAGCAATTGCTGCTATTACCGATGGTACCTCCACAGCGCAGTGGTATACCACGCGTTTGTTGGCGGCCTTCGGAAGCCCGAACAGCTACGTGAGTGCTTCTGCGGCGAATAGTTCAATTGCTTCAGGATTAGCGCTGGCCACTGGTTATAGCGCTTATGAGCCTGATTATGCTCATGCGAAGGTGCTTGTCATTTTAGGCGCAAGTGTTATTGACGCTCCTGACCCTGGAACAGTGGCAGGATTGGAAGCCGCAAAAGAGGCTGGCGCTCAAATTGTGATGGTAGATAGCCGCTTGAGCCAATCTTCCAGCTTGGCCACTGAGTTTATGGGCGTTCGCGCTGGTACTGAGCTTGCGCTTGTATTGTCGCTTGCGCACGAGCTGCTTAACGACGCAGCTTTATATCAAGCTGCAGCTGCCACCATGGAAGGTCTTGCTGAGTGGAAAGCTGCTCTGAGTGACTATACGCCTGCATGGGCAGCTGAAATAACCGGCGTCCCAGCAGATGCAATTGTGTCACTTGCGAAGTCTTTGGCTAATGCAGCGCCGGCCGCATGTATTGACGTGACCTGGATGGCAATGTTTGGTGGCTCGTATGCCAACACGGGCGAACTTGCTCGTGCGGTTGCACTTACAAACACCGTTTTGGGATGCTGGAATACTCAGGGCGGCGCATATGTTGCAGCCCCTGTTGACTGGACAAGTTGCGCTTTTGCTCCAGTTGCAACTACCGCAACCGACATCACGGCAACCGAAGCTCCGCTGGCAGTTGACGGATCAGCTGCAACGCTTATTCGCCTTGCACATGATGGCAGTGTAGGCGGCCTGGTTTTGGTGGATGCAAATATTGTGGCTGAATATCCCGACCCCGCCTATGTTGAACAGGCGCTGGCAGCTTGTTCGCTCACGGTGGCAGTGACGCCAATCATGACAGAAACGGCGCAGCAGTGCACCTATGTGCTTCCCGAATTAGAGTGGAGCGAAAGCGCTCAGATCCCTGTGGTCTCAGGCGCAAAGACGCCGGTTGTAACAGTGTCGTCTGCAGTAGTTGAGCCGGCTGTTGATAATGCTTGGTCAGTAGCTGATATTATGACCGCCGTGGCACAATCAGCTGGTGTTTCTACACCATTCCCGCAGACGGTTGAAGAAGCTGCAGAGGCGTTGTGCTCTTGCTTGGGCACCAACTACGATGGCGCTTGCACGGTTGGTACGGTTTCTTGTAACGTTGCCGCACCTGAGGTACAAGCTGGTGCTTGGCCGACCGCAAGTGGCAAGGTTGAGTGCGTAAGTGCTGCAGCCGATGCTGCTGGCGTGAGCGCTTGCCCGGTATGGGTTGCTCCCACTGCTTCAGATGAGACCGAAGGTTTGTATCGTCTGACAACAGGAAATCAGGCGCTGTTGTTCGCCACCGAATTAACCAACTTAGCGCCGCTTGCAGACATTGCCAAAGAGTACGACCTGGAAGGCATTTGGATTAATGCTGACGAGGCTTCGCGCGCAGGCATTGCAGAAGGCGACAAGGTTACGATATCCAATGATCATGCAACCGCCACGCTCAACGCGCACGTTACGCAGCTGATTGAGCCTTCGGCAGTTTATATGGCTTGCCACTATGGTGTTGAAAACGAAGACGAAAAGAATGCGAATGACTTAGGTGTTCGTCAGGCAAGCTTTGTACCATTTGCCCTTGAGACCGGCTACGGCGCACCGCTTTTGCAGGAGAGCATGGTCACGATAACGAAGGCAGGTGCATGATGACACGCTATGGAATGTTGATCGACACGACCAAATGCATTGGCTGCTATAGCTGTCGTACGGCGTGTCAGAGGCAGAACGATCTTCTGCCCGATGAAGGATTTATTCGCTACGAGCACAAAGAGACCGGAACGTATCCGACGGTCAGCGTAGAGTCTGTGCCGCTGCAATGCATGCATTGCGAAGATGCTCCCTGTGCAAGTGTGTGCCCAACCGGTGCTGCGCATATGGGTGCTGATGGTATTGTCGAGGTTGACCAGGGTCGATGCATCGGATGTCTGTATTGCATGTCTGCGTGCCCTTATCAGGTGCGCGTGCGCAATTCCAAGACTGGTGCTGTTGATAAGTGCCGTTTCTGCGCGGTGCAAACTGAAAACGGTACGACGTCTTGTACCTGCGTAGAGGCTTGCCCGACGCATGCTCGTATTTTTGGAGACTTGGATGATCCGAACTCAGAATTGTCGAAGGCAATTGTTGAGCGCGATGCTCATCCGATTGCGGGCGATTTAACGCGCGCGAAGATCTATTACGTGAGGTGATTGAGATGACCTACGAACCCATTTGGGGATCCATCATTGCGTGGTATCTCTTCTTAGCTGGTTTGGGTGGTGGCGCCTTCGTCACATCCGTATTTATCCGCTTCCGCCATCCGGAATGCAAGAAGCTCATTTTTGTGGGGCACATTATTGCGCCAGTTGTAGTCATCATTGGCTTGTGCTTGTTGATGGCTGACGCTTACGCAGGATTTACGCACCCGCTGCGTTTCGCTTTGTTGCTGACGAACTTTGGCTCCGTTATGACCTGGGGTGTTGTGTTCCTGGCGGTGTTTGTGGTGGTTGCACTTATTGTGCTCATCATGGACTTCATGCACAAAGAAAGCCCGAAATGGCTTGATATCATTGGCATGATCATGGGCATTTGTGTGGCCGTATACACTGGCTGCTTGCTGGGTGTGTGCCAAGGATTCCCGCTGTGGAACAATGCAATACTGCCGATTCTGTTTTTGGTATCTGCTATGTCAACTGGTATGGCTGCTGTACTGTTGGCTGGTGTGTTTGTGGCGCCAGCTGAGTTTAACGCTGTCGTGTCGCTGAAGAAGTTTCACTTCTGGCTGCCAGTTGTTGAGATCGTGCTGGTTATGGCGCTGCTGTTTATCACGGCCGCAAACCCCTCGCAAGCTGGCTGGGATAGTGTCATGACGTTGCTGAGCGGCTCATGGGCAATCGCGTTTTGGGTGCTCTTTATTGCGATCGGTTTGGTTATTCCGATTGCGCTTGAATGCTGGATGCTCTGGTTTGCTGGTCACGAGATGGAGACTTCTCGTACCGGGCAGATGATCAGCGGATTCTCTGATCTTGGTGTACTGATTGGTGGCTTTGTGCTTCGTCTGCTGATTGTGAGTGCAGCACTTCCGATCACGATCGTGCAACCGTGGATTTTCTAGTGTGCGCATAGCGGTTCGCACAGCAATATAAAGCAGTAGGCTCTTCGTGCCTCGCTCGGAAAGGTGCAGCTCACAAGGTAGCTGCACCTTTCTTTTACGGCAATGGGGGTTGACCTGCGACAACAGCAAAATAGGGCGAAATTTGCCGAGACTGGTGCGAGACTGTGTGAATCTGAGCAAAGCTGTGTGGGTCTGCGCGAGACTGGTGCAGGTCTGTGCAAACCTGCGCAAAGCTGGTGCAAATCTGGTGCAACGATTTTGTTACAGAGATGAACAAAAATATGGCGGTTTTTGACGAACTTTGGCAGGGAATGTGCCCGATTAGGCGGTTTTTGGAGGACGACCCACCTAATCGGCGACTTTTCCAGCCATTTTGAGGCCCAATCCACCTAATCAGGCACTTTTCCTGCCAAAGTTTGGTGTTTTATAGAAAGTTTTATCACACCGCTCATTCCGACAGCCGCCTGAACAGGGTGAACACCAGCCCGGCCGGGGGCGTCTGATCAGTGCGACCACCAGCTCGGTGCGCGCATTTTCGCCATCTTCCTAGGTCGCAGCAGGGTGATCACGCGCGTAATGCAGGTCGCGCCGGTGTTGTTAACTTCCTGGCATCTCTTGGTCGCCGTCTGAAAACTTTTCGACCGCATCCAAAAGTTCCTGCTTGCTGTTTACGCCGGTTTTTGCATAGATGTGTCGAACGTGGGTTTTTACAGTTCCAGTTGTGACGAACAGCTCATTTGCTACGTACGGCAAAGATCGACCGCGTACCAGATAGCCAAGAATTTCTGTTTCGCGGGCAGTAAGACCGTGCATTTTCGCGAAGGTTGTTTCGTCAACAAGGGGTGGCGTACTTGTGCCGGAGGGCGAAGAGGCAACAGGTTCATCGCTTGGTGTAGCGCGTTTGGGAACAAGTGCAAGTAACATGAAAAAGAGGCCGAGCACGCTTGCGCCGCAGGTGATATCAAGCACCAGCGAATAAGCTCCGAACCACGTAAAAAGCAGCTTGCCTAATAAGTTGCCAGCAAGCAAGACGCCAGCAATAACCGCTTGGGCAACACTAAAAGACAGGAGTGGAGACAAGCCTTCAGATCTTGTTGTACGTGTGACGATTACATAAATGAGCGGTTGCAAAAAAATCGCACATCCTTGAATGAGAGCGCCTCCAACAGCCAAGCCTCTCGTGCCAAGGATCATGATCAGAATCAGCCCAACCACCGTGAATGTGATGGTAATGCGGTAGAGCTGAGAAACGGCGAACGCCTCGCGGCTTGCAGTGAACGGGATGAGCGCCATGAGCGCTATAAAGCTGCATACAGCAATACCTCCAGGAAAGAGGCTTGCAGCATCGTCGTAGGATGTGCCCATGATGAGAGAGGCGATGGTGCTTCCAATAAAAGATGCTACTACGATAATGCCGATAGTCCTCCAAGGTAAAATGCGCGATTCCCAAATGCCTGCCGTGACCTCGCCCGGCATTGATTGTGGTTCAGTTGAATGTGGCTGAGGGAACACCTCGCGAGATCTGTCGTGGCGAGCGGACGCGTCTTTGAGCCACAACAGCCATGAAAGAATGGGAAGCAGTGCAGCAATGATTCCTGCAACATGAGCAGGTAAGACGTTAAGTACAAGATAAAGCGCATATGCGGCAAGAAACGACAGAAGGATGATGCTGGAAACATCATGCGATTCGAGCGAATACCGCGTGCCCCAAGCTGCACCAAGAATTGTTGCTGCAACGCCGCTCGCAATACCGCAAGCAATAAGCAAGATGAGATTGTTTGAGGCGAGGGTAATTGGAAGCGAAAAGGTTGCCGCAGTAAGCAACACCGCACAAGCAAATAGGGTAGCGCGCCCAACAGAGAGCGCATATTTGCGTGTTGCTAGCAGCAAAAAAGCTGCGAAAATAACGACGGTTGCTTGCGATACGAAGAAGCCCATCTCAAGTTTAATGTCAGTGAAGAGAGTTTCTGATGGCAAGATTTCGGGAATGAAGATGGGGCTCAGGTAAGCAAGAAACCCCCATGCCCAAAGTGCGCTTGAGCCAATAATGACTGTTGCCCATGAGCGTTTTCCACCAATGGCTTTCATGTGAGCCTGATGAGTCTTCATGCTGTTATTCCCTCCTTATATGAATAGTAGCGCAAGGGCATGCCTGTGAACTCGGCATTTCAAAAAGTCTTTAATAAGATGCCTTTCTGATCAGGTGCTTTGTAAAAATCTACCCTTTCGGTAGATGGCTGATCCCTTCCTGACATGTCAAACTCCGCCTCAATGTGGCAGCGCGAACTAAGGTAAGTCGCGCGAAAACATCATACGAAATGGAGGGAGTTACTTATGAGCAAGAATGGGGAACACATGACGCAAGAAACGCATTCACAAGGGGTGAGCCGCCGTGGCTTTTTGGCTGGTATGATGGCTGCTGGTGCAGTAGCTGCTGCGGGCATGGCGGGCTGCTCTCCGCAAACTCCGCAAGAGGCAGCGTCAAGTGCTGCTGCGGATGGTAGCGTAAGTGATGCTGCGGCTAGCACAAGCATGCAGACCACTGATCCTGCGAAAGCAGTATGGCCTGTTGTAGAGGAAGTTACCGTTGGCTCTGCGGGCGAAGGTAAGATCGCATTCGTGGCCGAGCCTATCTCTGCAGACGAAATTGTTGCGACGCATGATGTTGATGTTGTCGTATGCGGTTTAGGGCCAGCAGGCGACGCCGCGGCGCTGTCGTGCGCCGAGCATGGTTTGAAGACGGTTGCTGTTGAAAAACAAACGCGCGGCAACTATAACTCCGCGACAATCGGAGGCACCAACTCTGAGCTTCACAAGTTTTGGGGCATGGAATATGACACACAAGAGTGGATGTCAGACGCTATGATTGGCTGCTCTTTCCAGGCAGACATGACGCTTTATCAGCATTATCTTGAAAACAATGGCGAAGCAGTTGATTGGTATATCAGCCATTTTGATAACCAAGATTTTAACGATTATCCGCTCACGTTTGCCGCAGGGGACTTTCCTGATTTTCGCGAGCAGTATGATCCAACGGCATTGAGTCGCTCGTGGAACACATCACTGAATTTGCCGTACGCGCCAGGTGATCTTGCTGATATCTTGGCAGGATTTTTGACCGATGCAGGCGTTGAGCTTCGCTTTGAGACTCCGGCATGTCAGTTGGTAACTGACGAATCGGGTAAGGTTACTGGCGTTATCGTGAAGAGCGCCGATGGATACGAGCAATACAATTGCGCAAAAGGCGTTGTCCTGGCAACAGGTGGTTATGAGTTTAATGAACAGATGCTCAAAGAACGCTGCCGTCCGCGTGGTGTACCGGGTGCTTGGCTGACGGGTGCTTTTGGTAATACGGGCGACGGCTTGCAGATGGGCATTGCAATTGGTGCTGCTGAGGACGAATTCCCGCAGCCCATTATGCTTGACCCTGAGCAGCTTATGCCATTTGTTCGCGTGAACAATTTAGGCAAGCGTTTTACGCCTGAATACGATCCTTATGGCCAGTTAGCGATGGCAATTCAGTATCAACCAGGCACCTACGATTTCTATATTGTTGACAGTGCGCTTGATACCAAGATTGACAAAATTTGGACGCCAAGCTCGTCGTGCTATGGTCCCAAAGAAGTTTGGATTGCGGCCGCTCAAAGCGAAAATGCCTTTAAAGCTGATACCTTAGAAGAGCTCGCAGAGCAAATGGGTGTAGACCCAGATACCTTTGTGGAAACGATTGAACACTGGAACGAAATGTGTGCTGCGGGCGAAGATACTGATTTCGATATGCCTGGTTCTATGATGATGACTATTGATACGCCGCCGTATTATGCAACGAAGGAATTTGCGGACGGCTTGTGCACGGCTGGCGGTTTGTTGGTTAATACTGACTGTCAGGTGCTCAAAGTTGATCGTCAGCCAATTGAAGGTCTGTATGCAGCTGGTATCGTTTCGGGTGGTATGTTCTATAACACCTACCCGCATAACCTGAACTGCTTATCACACACGCGTAATTGCCTGATGGGATATACCATTGGTAAGGTGCTGGGCACGAAGTAAGTCTCGTTTACACCTGTACGCTTGATCACTCATTGGGCGGCGCATTCCCTCCCTGCGCCGCCCGTTTCATCTTCGATACAACCGCTTCAAAAGACAGGCACGAATGCCCTCAAAGTGTTTCTTTATGCTCTGATATTCTCTTGATCGGCGCAGAGGAATATAATGACTGCGCTCATAAGAGATACATCAACACAAAAGAGTAATAGGAGGATGTATGTTTCAAATAAGCAACTTTGAGGGTAACGACGATGTTTCTGTACTCAGTCAGCTTGGCGCATTTAAGGTGATTGAATGGAAGCGCGACTTGTCAGTTATGCCCGAAACAGCATCCACAGCATGGTTTAGTTCTGAGATGAATGTTCGTCGTCGTCAGGTAATTTGCGATCTTTCGCAAGCGCCTGTTACCGTGCAAAGCGGTGCCATGCAGTGGATGGTAGGCGACGTTGAACTGACCTCTGGCGTTAAAGGCGCTGGTGACTTTTTGGGAAAGATGGTTCGCGGTGCGGTGACTAGTGAGTCCGCTGTGAAACCTGAATATAAAGGCTCTGGCGTTTTGGTTTTAGAACCCACCTATAAGCACATTATTTTGCTGGATGTTGCCGAATGGGGTAATAGCATTGTGCTTGATGACGGGCTCTTTTTGGCTTGCTATTCAAGCCTCCAGCACTCAATTGTGATGCGCTCGAATATTTCGTCAGCGGTTGCTGGTGGCGAAGGCTTATTCAATCTTTCAATTAACGGATACGGCGCCTTAGCACTGGAATCTCCCTGTCCACGTGAAGAGCTTATTGAGATCACCCTTGATAACGACACACTAAAAATTGATGGCAATCAAGCACTTGCTTGGTCGTCTTCGCTTAACTTTACGGTGGAGCGTTCGTCGAAGTCACTGTTGGGATCAGCAGCTTCGGGCGAAGGTTTGGTAAACGTGTATCGTGGAACGGGCAAAGTGCTCATGGCGCCGACCGCGTTTGCAAACTAAAGACTCAAAGCGCACTACATGAGAGTCATTCCTGCGCCCCAAGCCTGACCAACTTCTTCGCCTACTACGCGATAGATACGGCGAGTAGAGTCATAAACTATGGGGCGCATTTTGTCGAAATCAACGCGGCCTTCTTCGTCAAGCATAGATTCATCTACGCGCGTGTTCACTATGCGACCGACGATGCGCGCACCCTGTTTATCTCCTTGGATGGCCGTTACTTCGCACTCCATGGTGAGCGGAAACTCCTCAATGACCGGCGCATCCACAAATTCTGATTGAGTAAAAGTCATGCCAGACGCGGCGGCTTTATCCGTGTCGTTTCCTGATGCAATTCCAAAGTAGTCAGCCTCCACCACGTGTGCGGCATCGGCCGGTGCTACCGTAAACGCACCCCGCGCCACGATATTTGCTGTGGTCTTGTGGTTGCCAATGTTGACACAAATTTCGTGACGACTACATTCGCCAGCCCATGCTGCATTCATGGCATTAGGCGTGCCGTTTTGGTCATAGCTTCCAATGATGAATACTGATTGAGGAAAGAGTTCGCCAGCGCTTCCGAGGTTTTTAAAAGCCATAGGTCTTATCCTTTCGGTTGAGTTTGTTGCAATTTTGAGTATCCTGCATTGCTAGAATGAAGACTAGTACTGTCTTGAATGATAGTATCAGCGGCCCTGCAAAGCGCTGCTGCAACAAGCCTAAGGTCAGGAGTAGGGTATGGCGAAAGTGCGCGCTATTGATGGCGAATATTTCGAGGGGACGGGATATAGCTACACGTTGTCGCTCATTCAAGGCAAACATAAGATGCCTATTTTGTATTGCTTGATGGAATACCAGCCAGTGCGCTTTAATGAAATGCGTCGTTACCTGGGAAAAGTTACTGATCGGACGCTCTCTGCAAATCTTAAAGAGCTTGAGGCTGATGGGTTAATTGTTCGGTGCGATTACCAAGAAGTGCCTCCTCGGGTGGAGTATTCGCTCACCGAGTTGGGAGAGTCTCTCATGGTGGTGCTGGATCAACTTTGCACGTGGGGCGAAGCTCATCAAAAACGGTAAAGCTGAGAAGTGAAGACGAGTTGATTCAAAACTCAAGTAGCTTGTCCCATAAAAGCACCAACGAGCTGCTTGTTTTCATGATATTGTAGCAATATCGCATGAGAGAGTCGGAGCAACAAAAAAGCCCTTTCGGGCTTTAGTGAGTCAAAAGAATTAATGGGCGGATATCTAAAGAAGCTGCTGCGAGAAGACTTTGACAAAAACCAGAAAGACAGCCGCGAAAGTGCTGGGTGAACAACATGTTTCAAAAACTTAGCGATATGATTGAATCAATGATCAAATGGTTCTTTATCTTAACGGCGATCTTTATTTTTTTGATTTGGTGCAAGTTCGGATTTCCTGACTTTATAGTAAAAGCTTTTTTGTATCTTGCTAGTGTATTTATTATTACCTTTATAGGATGTATAGTTGTCGATAAAATAAAAAAGAATCGATAGGTTTCTATATCTTACTTATTTCACTTAAAAACCGCTTTTGAGCGGTTTTTTTATTTTGTATCACAGAAAGGAGGTGTGTGTGGCAGGACGTAATAAACAACCTGTGGACGTAATTGAAAAGCGCGGTAAAACCCATCTGACTGTTTTGGAGCAGTGACAATCTGACTGGTAGTCAAACTGGTGACACCACGTCTTGACCGTGTCGCAAGAACGGCAATCGAAGGTTGCGTGACAGTTCGTGAATTAGTAGACAAAGGCGTGATCGTGCGTGTGCTCAATATGGGAACTGTTGAAAATACGCCTATGGGTCGAATGATTTTAACTGTCATGTTTGCCATGGCTGAATATGACCGTGATATGATCGTCGAGCGTTTGGCATCGGCTAGAGCGGTAGCCAAACAAACAAAGCCTGACTACCACGAGGGGCGAAAACGCCTTGCGATAGACGAAGATGAGTTTTTAGAAATGGTGAATGCGGTCGAAGCAAACACGATGAGCAAGCGAGAAGCTGCCAGACGATTAGGCATTGGGGATGCTACATTTCGCCGCAGGATGGAGGAATACAATGCCGCTTAATAACTATTTGAAAAACTTAGCCGAGCAGAAACGCATTTGTCCGAGGTGTCACGAAAACGAATTGGAGATACTGCCTATCGGACAGGGCGTTCGAGATTGGGGAGTGGAGGTTTGCTACGAGTGCGGGTATTCGAATTATGTTTATGCGCCAAAAAATGCGTGTATAGGCAATGACCCTACCTATAATCCGTATGTTATCGACAAAGAAGACGAAAAACTGACGAGGGTGCTCAAGGCTTTGCTTATTAAGTCGCTAAATCACGACGCGACCGAGAAAGTAAAAGACCAGGAAACGACAGTTTATCACCGATCAGAGGACACGTGCGATAACGAGCAGAAACGCGAGTGTGTGATCATCAAACCAACGTTTAGGCGTTTCGACAAGTAATCAAAATAGTTAGTCGGGGGGAATCAAAAAACAAGGAGAGGTATCGCAAAATTGCGAACCTTTTCTTGTTGGGAGTCCTTTTTGAATACACAAATTACATTAGACGCAATCATGGCAACCGTAGAGGCCATAGAACAGACTAGCGCAGAAGTGCTTGAAGACGCTTTAACAATGTTGCGAACGCTTGCTGAGGATCGTCAAAAAGTCGCACGAGCGTATTCGCGTTATATACGAGCGTTAGCCGGTTTTGGGGCAGTGACAATCTGACTGGTAGTCAAACCGAGCTGCCCCCACAAGCTGGTTTACTTGCTCCTGGGTGAATGTTTGAGAGCCACCCGCGGGCTGGTTCTCGTTTTCCTCTTGCTGAGTAATTTCTTCGGACATTTCTGCCCCTTCCCCGCGCCCTAGTGCGTATCACGGTGCGGCTTCCTCCCGCACCGTGAGTAGGTGCCCTTTTGGGCATGAAAAAACGCCTGGTGAAGGCGCTTGATTCTAAAACTGGCACACCGCCGAGGACTTGAACCTCGATAGCTGGTTTTGGAGACCGGCATTATACCCTCGAATTAGCGGTGTACATATTTTTGTTAAATTATCTGATATGATTGGCAACATAAAAGGCGATTCCTACCGGGGTTTATTCACCGGTGTCTGGGCGCCTTTTTCTATCTGTGCATAAGTTTTATAGCCTTGTCGTATCCAACTAACATAACACTTGTTATTTCTAAATATTCGTTACTATCAAAGATTTCTTTAACGTAGGACTCCATGTCTGTAACTAATGCATTGTTTTTTTGTTCCACTGATAACAAGGTTTGGTGTTCCTTTGCCAATTGCTCTCTTGAATTGATTTTTAATAGTTTTTCCATTCCATTTCTCTGGTACTTTGATTTCCCATGTTTCCCCATCTATTAAAACATCAGGTGTTTTAATATGTGATTCATTGATCTCTTTAAGAAATTTGATTTTCCATCCACGGTGAATAGCAAGAATCTCTGCAACTTCACGTTCTTTTTCTAATGGTTTTGCGCCTATTTCCTTAGTAATAAGCTTTTTTGTTTTTCTTTCCTTATTCTCTAAATATTTTTGGTAAAGAGCATCAGGGTCATAACCTTCAACCTGTGTTTCACCTTCAAAACCTGGCACTATTCGGCAATCACAATTAGGGTGATAGTGATTTGTGCTCCCTGCCGATTGTTTGCTAAGGAAGGCAAAACCGCGGCTAGCTAGCATGATGCAGAATTCGCAGGTATCATTTCCTGTTGGTACACGTGGTTTTGGAGCAGTGGCAATCTGACTGGTAGTCAAACGGACAACTGCATCTCGCACGCTTTCATAGCAGAAAACGTTAATGGCGTAATTATGTTTATGGATCCACAAATAAACCTAGATGACGCATCACATTACTTCGACTATTCAATGGCTGGTGGTACAATGTATTCTCGAATAGACAACCTAGAGCTAAATAAAAACATCAGCAACTACTGCGATGAGAACAAAAAGAAGCAACGATGATTACTATTGACAGAGCAAAAAAAATTGCAGAAAATCATATTTCTGATGCTTTCTATATATCGTCAATAAGCGAAGGCAATCTGTACTGGTATTTTGGGTTGAAGAACGCTGAAGGGTTTATTGTTCCTGGTGTTTCGCCGTTAGCAATAGACAAAAAAACTGGACATTTAGCAGGAATGCCATCTGTTCCTTATTATATTCATAAAAGAGAGCCACTTCCCATTGAACTTGATTATGAAAGTTCTACGACTGTCATGTAATCTCTTCGGGGTGTTTTTGGCTACGACTATCAAAGCATAGCCATTGATTACAACAGGAGGTTTGTATCGTGGAGATGCATCATGTTGTTTGTTTTGGAGCAGTGACAATCTGACTGGTAGTCAAACCCAATTAGTGTTTGCGAAGCTTAAGGAATAATTATCATGACTACCTGGTTCGGGGAACCTCCAGCAATGCCATTATTTGAGGAACTGAACAACAAATACGGTGCTCTTAAATTCTTGAAAATGTTTTATAACGATGACGGAGAACTAAAAGCCGACGCCCCTGAAGAACTTAAGAAGGAGTTAGCGACGCTTCATGCTTGGTTTGAGGAAGGCTAACTTATGGGCTCCGTGTTTTGGAGCAGTGACAATCTGACTGGTAGTCAAACTACTTATGCTGATTGTGGCTCTTAAAGCCATGAAATAGCGAAGCCGCCCCTGCGGTAAGGAACGGCTGACGCTTTTCCAATTTCCAAGCAGCCGTCCCCGTTGCCTCGGGGTGACCGCCTGCCACGTATTATACAACTTTTGGAGGTTTTCGTAATGACGTACTATCCCGCAAATAAACGCTATGAAGCCAAGGCGCTACGCAAGATGACGATAGCTTTTAATCGCAACACCGAATCCGATCTTTTGGAATGGATTGAAAGCCAAGAGAACAAGGCAGGCTACATTAAGCAGCTTATTCGCGAAGATATGGAGCGTCAGCAAAAGCACTAGTATCGTATTGAGCTGTTCGGGTTGAGCGGGACGCTGCCCTCAACCATCGCGACTGTTCGCGACAATACATAATCTTCATTGCCCCAGTGGGGTTTTGGAGCAGTGATAATCTGACCGGTAGCCAAGCTCGTTGCACTTCTCTGCGCGCTTCGGTATGTGATTGCCGCTCACACGGGCGATGTGAGACTGTTGCCGCTGTCTCGCGCGATGATGGAATTATGGGAGATGTGTCGCCTGACAAAAAGAAACCCCGCCGAAGCGTGGTTCAAATTGGCGATAACTGCATATGCTTAGATGGTGCCGAGGTATTTCGCCTTTTCCTCCATCCAGTATTCGTAGTCCTCCTGGGATGCGTATTCTTTGATGTGTTCATCAGCGAATACAGGAAACCACTTGGTTTCTCCCGATCTAATGTGTTCTATTATGCGCGTCACTGTTTCCCTACTTTTGTCTCCATCTAGCCTAGTCATTAGATGTCCTTAAATCTATACAAGTACCCAAATCTTTCGGAATTGACAACAAGCCAATCATGCATAGTCGATTTTACCGCAATATTCGCAGTGCGCTCTGCGTCGAAATCGACAGGAAGTTCCTTATCTTGATAGTCTCTAAGCCAGATCTTATACAGCTCAGCATGTTTTAGAGCAATGACAATCTGACTGGTAGTCAAACCGAGCTGCCCCCACAAGCTGGTTTACCTGCTCCTGGGTGAATGTTTGAGAGCCACCCGCGGGCTGGTTTTCGTTTTCCTCTTGCTGAGTAATTTCTTCGGGCATTTCTGCCCCTTCCCCGCGCCCTAGCGCGTATTGGGGTGCGGCTTCCTCCCGCACCGTGAGTAGGTGCCCTTTTGGGCATGAAAAAAGCGCCTGGTGTAGGCGCTTGATTCTGAAATTGGCACACCGCCGAGGACTTGAACCCTGATTTCTGGTTTTGGAGACCAGCATTCTACCCTTGAATTAACGGTGTAAACCGTGATACAGTTAATTCATTAGATAACCCGTCTGGCTCTGAATAGGGACTTGCGGGTTATTTTATATTGGTACAATTTCATCGTTTTTGTTAACGAATAACACTTCTTCTATTCCATACTCTTTCTTTTGTCTAGCAATTTCTTTTGCGATTGCTATATCGTCTCCGTCGTGATAATAGTTTTGGAGCAGTGAAAATCTGACCGGTAGCCAAACTCGTCGCACTTCTCTGAACGATTGATGGATGCGCCGCTTCGCTGGGCTTTTGCAATGGGCACAAGGTGGGGTAGGTGTCGCTTTGGGCAAAAAGAAACCCCGCCGAAGCGGGGTTGATGAGTATGATTCGTGACTGAACTACAAATCTTCTAGGTGCTCTGCTTTTTCTTGCATCCAGTATTCGTAGTCTTCTTGACTGGCGTATTCTTTAATAAAATCATCTGCGGTCATCTTGAAACAAATATAGTCGCCACGCTTGAGCTGATCTATCGCGGATTGTGCATACTTCGGCAGCGTATCGCCGTCAAACCGATATATTTTATCGTTGGTCATCTATCCTCCTCGTTCTGAACCAGCGTCAATATGACTGGTAGTTAAGCCGTTCGACACCTGGATATTACAGTCATGCTCTTCTTTGCTTATTAAACATCTTCAAGAATACGGTCTAATTCATCTGGTGGTAATATCCCAAAACGCCAAGTGACAGGAGCGTCAGTTGCTCTTGCTCGTTCTTCGTCCGATAAAGCAAACCAGGACAATGGCGGCATGTCGCTCTCTGGATGGTTAATGCGAAAGTTATTCATAAGTTCTTCCATTTCTGGAGTTATCTTTATTTTATTCTTCGCCATATTATTCCATGACTTCCACTATATTCATTCATTACTCATTCAGTTGCATCCCAGGGGGATAGTTTATAACCTCTTGCAGCTTTCTCAACCTTACTATCAAATGAAATAGGCTCTATATTCAGTTTTGGAGCAGTGACAATCTGACTGGTAGTCAAACTGTTGTGTGGTTGGCGAATTATGATGATTTGGCTAGGCTAAAAATTGCAGCGATAAAAGCACTGATGATTACAATAATCGCGGTCAATATGAGTTTGAGTACTTGACCAGTAATTTTTAATGCTTGCATAATTGCGCTCCCCCTTTTTAGTAATGACTAACAATCAAATAACCGTTAAATGTTGGGTCTTCAATAATCATGCCATAGTTTTCTTCGTAAAAATTACGGTTACAATCGTACCATGACAATTCAGCGCGTACACCCTCCGCGTTGGTCAACATGTTTTGGAGCAATGACAATCTGACTGGTAGTCAAACCAACTGTCAAGAACACCTTTGGTAATAAAGGTGAAATTGGGTTACTGAACGCTATCGAAGAAAGATTTGGTATAAAAATTGAGCATTTTTGCTGACACAAATAAAGTTTATTTTCAGCTCAGGGCGATGTTCCCAGAAAGAAACGATTGGATGCCAATTGAAGAGTCTGAGAGCAAGCTCACCGAAGAGCAGTTGGAGCGTCTTAACCTTGAAAGAGAGATTGTCATCGAGCTTGTTGATAATGGCATTCATATGAAGGATGCGGTAGACGCCATAGATAAAGAAATCGAAGCTATGGGCCTAGAGCCTATGCACTTCAATCCAGAGCTAAGACGCGAAGACTTCATCTGACTTTTATTCTAAGCCCGTCTAACGGGCTTTTTCTTTCTTGGCTACACCTGACTACAATAAGGGCATGAGCGAAACGAAAGAACAAACCACAGTGGTTCAATGGTGCGATTTTGAAGGTATTCCGGTCTTTCATATTCCTAATGGCGGGAGCAGCGACAATCTGACTGCCAAACAAGAAAAGAAACCCAATAACAGGTATTGCTATTACGCATCGTTACTGGTGGTATCGTTTTACCCCATTTAGCAGATTAGAGGAAATGAGTAAATGACGTGTCGGAAGAATGAGCGATATAAAACCTTTGAGTTGATATTATTCAGATATAGAGAAAAGAGGGAAAATGGTAACAGCTGCACAAGTTAAGGCAACAACGAAGTTCATCAAAGAACATACTCAGCGTTATACACTCCAATGTAATCGAGAAAAGGATAAAGATATTATTGATCATCTAGATTCTATAACAGGAGTTAATGTGTATATTAAGCAGCTGATCAGGGAAGATATAGAAAAGAATCAAGAATAATTAGACTTAGCCTGGTGACTATATTTTTTTTAAAATATAGTCACCAGTTAAGGAGAAAGGAGCCTTACCATGAGCGAAAGGTTAGATGATATGTCAGTAACCGAAACCCTGCTAAGTCAGTTCTGTAAGGAGCTGATAAGGAAGATGAATAAGCTTGAGCAGCTCGATCTTCCGGATGAAGCTTTGATTATCATTAAGGAAGTCAAAGAAGATTCGACAGAGATGTACGGAGCAACTAAAGGGTAAATGAAGTAGGAAGTCGATAGGGCGACCCCCTTTATGTTGACGAAATCCTAGGTAGCATAAGAGTATCGGAAAGCCACCTCTTTGGGTGGCTTTCTTACTGTATGTGGCACGTCAATATAATATATCTGCAAGGATTTATGGCATGCTTGCGGTTTCCTTTCTTGCCCAGCGTAACCTTTCGGTGCGTCAGGCAAATTAACAATAAGGGGCGTATAGTTTTGGGGCAGTGGCAATCTGGCTAGCAGTCAAACTTGCCACACTTCTCTGAGCGATTGATGGATGCGCCGCTTCGCTGGACTCTTGCAATGGGCACAAGGTGGGGTAGGCGTCGCCTGGCAAAAAGAAGAAACCCCGCCGAAGCGGGGTTGATGAGTATCGTCTGTGATCGGACTATGAAGCATCTCGGTACTTTGCTTGTTCTTGCATCCAGTATTCGTAGTCTTCTTGAGACGCATATTCTTTGATATATTCGTCTTCATGAACGTCAAGCCACTTTTTATCTCCTTGTTTGAGGGCGTTAATTGCGTTTTCGGCAGTTATATAGTCGTAATTGTCTGCTAGACCTTTTATTCTTGGCATTTTTATACCTTCTTACTGCTGTAATGAAAACCGTAGTTTTCTGCATTGTTCTTAAGCCACTTGTGTAATTCCAATTTTAGCATCTTGTCTGCTCTTCTGTTTTGGATCAGCGACAATCTGACTGCTAGTCAAACGATACATCGTTCTGCCCTTGAAATAGCGACGTGCATGGTGATAGAATCAAGCTATTAGATAGCCTGTGACGCTCTGAATAGGGAGCCATGGGCTATTTCTATATCGGTATAACTTCTCCCATTTTGTTAATGAAAAGCACTCTACCTATTCCATGTAGAAACTTTTGTTGTTCGATTTCTTGAGCAATAGCTCTATCGTCTCCATTATGAGTTTTGGAGTAGCGACAATCTGGCTGGTATCCAAGCTTTGATCGCGGCGTAGCAAATAGTTATGACTAAATGTAAACTGTCATCTGTTGAAGCAACTGAAGTAGTCATGAACGAATATGTTGAAAGTCATGGAATTGTATGGCGAAGAATAAAATTAAAATAACTCCCGAGATGGAAGCGATGATGGACAACTTCCACGTCAACTTTTCTCATGAGCCTATGCCTCCTTTATCTTGGTTTGCTCTATCTGATGACGAGAGGGCAAGAGCAAACGACGCACCCGTTACTTGGAGGTACGGAATATTGCCACCAAAAGAGTTTCGAGAGTTTATTGATTCTATTGACTAATCAGCCCCGTTTCGGCGCGGTTTTTGTTCAGGTTATGTGACAATCACTACCGAAGATTGTGCGTGACGGTAATCCCGACGCACGAGGAGTTTTGGGCAGAGACAGTCTGACTGGTAGTCAAATTTGTTGATACAGCTTCGGTTAATGTGGTGTGAACTGACAATTTGCTATTTCTGATAGAGCAAGATATTTTGTTAAACAATCCTAATTAGGAGGAGAAGATGATTACAAAAAACGAAGCGATCAAACTAGCAAAAGAACACAATAGCGCATATGACTATTGCACTGAATATGAAAACGCATACTTATTCAGCATAAAGGATTCTTTATCAATCGGAGGCTTTGATTCTCCTATTGCAATAATGAAAGAAACTGGGGAATGCTTCAATATGACGCATTTTGTTGATTGTGTTGATGAGGGTGCTCTAGTTGAAGAAGGCTATATCTAGGGTTTATGCAAATGCAAAGAGATATTTCAGCCGCTTAGCTACGATCGGCTTTTTTGCTTGGAGCAACTATGAAACGCGACATAGATTTAGCATGCTAATTTCTTTCTGAACTGGAAAGCTTAAACGAAGTATTAGACGCAAGAGTAGTTACTGGCAGCACACATGATGAACAGTCAATCGTGCATCACTTTGAAAATTGCTCCGTTAGCTTACGAATAAGCTACGAGAAGGAGTGGTCGGAAGACATTAAGCCGCATGGGGCGTCGTCAAACCAGAGGTTAGCTGGCTCATTCGTTTCGTGAAAATACAAGTTAGAGACACTAAAAGGCAAAGTCATTAATACGATTAAGCTGTTTTGGAGCAGTGACAATCTGACTGGTAGTCAAAATAAAGCAATGGAGCAAGTGGTTAAAGAACAACAGGATATAAGGTGAGAAAAATGCGTTTAATTCCATTGTTTATGGAAAACGAAAACTGGTTTACTACTCCACAAAAAGAAGGCATAGAGGATGTTTTTTTCGAAGATGGACGCGGCTATCATCTAACTGACGAAGCGCCGCAAGAGGCCATAGATTCATACAATGAGTTTTATGCCGAGCCTGAGTTCTATGATGAAAACGGAAACTCCTTCAAAAGGGAAGGGTGGCATATTCAAGCTTAAGTATCGGTCTAACAAACGATTTCAAATAGTATCCACCCTTCGGGGTGGTTTTTCGCTATAGGACAAATAACAAGACAATTGCTAGCATGAGTTTTGGAGCAGTGGCAATCTGGCTAGCAGTCAAACTTGCCGCACTTCTCTGGGCGATTGATGGATGAGCCGTTTTGTTGAGATTTTGCAACGAGCACAAGGTTGGGTAGGTGTCGCTTGACAAAAAGAAACCCCGCCGAAGCGGGGTTGATGAGTGTCATTTGCGATCGGACTATAAAGCATCTCGGTACTTTGCTTGTTCTTGCATCCAGTATTCGTAGTCTTCTTGAGACGCATATTCTTTGATATATTCGTCTTCATGAACGTCAAGCCACTTTTTATCTCCTTGTTTGAGGGCGTTAATTGCGTTTTCGGCAGTTATATAGTCGTAATTGTCTGCTAGACCTTTTATTCTTGGCATTTTTATACCTTCTTACTGCTGTAATGAAAACCGTAGTTTTCTGCATTGTTCTTAAGCCACTTGTGTAATTCCAATTTTAGCATCTGATCTGCTCTTCTGTTTTGGAACAGCGACAACCTGACTGGTAGTCAAAAGCTGCTGCTTCCTACATACCCATGAGATGTATATATTGCCGCGCATGCTTCACGTTCGCCTGAAATAGGTGTTACCGCCATAGTATCTTCTTTGTTGATGGGATTATGGTCGGTTAGCTGTCGCTTTGGGTAAAAAGAAATCCCGTCGAAGCGGCGTTAACGAATCATCCTAGTTTGCTAGTCAAAAAATAATGACCCTTGATTGAGCTCGAACTTAAGCCTATTGACTGGCCTATCTATTTCGCATATAGCGCAATACGCGCCAAAATATAAACGAAACCACAAAGGCAATAACAAAAGTCTTCATGCTGTGCATTTGCTTCTTTCTCCTTCCTCGCGCGATTGTGCAAGACAAAACGAGTTGGATTATTGCAAAAAAGATAGATAACCAAGGTACATCTATGGGACACGTGCAGCAGCAATTTTGGTTTACGATGTGTTGTAATCTGTAAAGCAAAACAGTTCAAAAAGCGTGCAGGATAAAAGCTGTTGGACGTTGCAAATGAAATGTTGGCAAACACGATCAGCGCTGTTGTAAGAATATGACCAGCAAACGCACGGACATAAGATGGTTAGACATAGGAGATGCTACGTTTCGTCGCAGGATGGAGGAAAGAAATGCCTCTTAATAATTACCTCAAGGCGCTGGCAGCGCAAAAACGCATATGTCCAAGATGTAAATGTAACGCTTTGAGATTAGAAGAGTGGAATAATGGTGAGCGGGATCACGCTACAGAATATTGCGATTGTGGTTACTTTGCTATCGTCAATACACCTCCTCAGTATTGCATTGGTATTGATCCTGAGTATGTGCCGACCGAACAGCAGATAGAAGTGCAAAAGCTTCAAAACATACTCGATCGTAAGAAAAGGTTTAAGGAGCAGGCGATCCAGCCTGAAAAAAGCAAACAACTGTCTTCTCAACAAGGGAACAGGGGAACAGGAAGAATTATTGAGGTGCAGTTCAAACCAAAGCACTGAGACAGTGAGGTGGCTCGGTGCAAGCGCTATTTTGTGATATTCATTATTTGTAGTCTGCCAACAGATAAACAGGCATTCATTGCACAAACGAAAGAGATTGTCATGGTGAAGGTTCAAGAAAATGTGAGCGAAAACACTGCGCTGCTTCGACAGTGGATTGCGCAATGTAAACCCGGCCAGATGGTATTTTTCGGAGGAGCTGGCGTTTCTACTGAGAGCGGCATTCCAGATTTTCGCAGTTCAAATGGTCTCTTTGCACAGAAGTACCCGTACCCTCCTGAAGAAATGGTAAGCCACAGTTTCTTTGAAGCTCACCCACAAGAATTCTTTGATTTCTATTGCGATAGGATGTTGGCGCTTGATGCGCAGCCTAATGCCTGTCATCGCAAGCTGGCTCAATTGGAGTCTCAGGGAATTTGTAAGGCAGTTATAACGCAAAACATTGACGGACTGCATCAAGCTGCGGGCAGCAACAACGTTATTGAATTGCATGGGAGTGTCCACCGTAACTATTGCCAGGCATGCAATAAATCTTTTTCTGTTTACGAGCTCTTGGATGCACGCGCTGCTTCTGAGGATGGCGTGCCGCGGTGTTCGTGTGGCGGCATCATCAAACCTGATGTGGTGTTGTACGAGGAGCCATTAAATGATGAAGATTTAACACGGGCAGCAAAGGCCATTGCCTCGTCGAATTTGCTGGTTATAGGCGGCACTTCGCTCAACGTGTATCCTGCAGCGGGGCTTGTTCGATACTTTGCGGGAGACCATTTGGTGGTAGTGAATCTTGCTGCAACGCCGTTAGACAAAAATGCTGATCTTTGCGTAACTGAACCCATTGGTCAGGTATTCAACTTTGATCTGACATAGGGCAAGAGAGCGGCTGCTTAGTGAAGGTTCTCAGGGGCTGAATTGCAAACGGGCAGTGCAATTCAGCGCTTCTTTACATACCCAAATGCGTTGATAATCACGCTGTCCAACTCGGCGGCAATTTCGGCAAATTCCGTATTGAGACATAGTGTTTTGCAGCCGAGTTGGTAGCCATTATCATCCCAAAAATCGTTGAGACTTTGCTCGGAAGTGCCTGCATAAATGAGCATTGCTGAAACATTATTGCCCGGTCCGGTGTGCGTAGCATAGTAATAAATCTGACGAATGTGGCTTGAGGAGAGTATTTCTCTTCCGTAGTTCATGGAGAAAATGCGACCATAGCATTTTGCGTCGATGATGAGTGTGTGCTGGCCGTCTGAAATAGACACGTCGGTAAACATAGAAGGAACAAAGGCAGGAGCTTCTTTACTTGGTCTGATGGAGTTTTGTCCTACTACTTCAAGTGAAGGATAATGTGTCTTTGGCGACATGACTATTCTTTAGCAGAAATTGCAAATGCAGTTGGTAGAAGTAAATCAACCATCTCACGAGAGCTAAAACGCAATATGATCTGTATTGAAGACAACATATTGCGCTATCGAGCTTCAGCTGCACAAAAGTTTTATATGCGTAGGCGTCGGAAGTGTCGCAAGCCTCGCATTTTGGATAATCCGCATGTCTTTAATGTTGTTGCATATTGTTTCTTGGAACATCATTGGTCACCTGAGCAAATAGAGGGACGGCTATACCTTGAAGGAGGATCGGCGGTAAGCGATAGCACCATTTATCGCGGCATTGCTCTGGGGTTGCTTAATGGTTTGATAGGGGGACACAAAGCGGCATGCAGACTAAGACACAAAGGTCACAGGCGTAAAGACCCCAATGACGAACGACGTGGGAACATAATAATCAGCCACAGCATAGAAGAGCGTCCAGAGATAGTAGAAGAGAGATCTCGGATTGGAGATTGGGAAGGCGACACGGTAGCAGGCAGAAGAACCGGTGCTTGTCTTGTTACGCTTGTTGATAGGAAAAGCGGCTATCTCGTGGGAGGAAAGGCATCATCAAAGTGCGCAGAGCCAGTTAAAAAGGTTATGGTAAGAACACTTAAAAATAAGCCTTGCCATACGATAACCCTTGATAGGGGCAAAGAGTTTGCTGATCATCGCAGTGCAAGTGATGCTCTTGGTGCCGAAGTCTACTTTGTACTGCCATACCACCCTTGGCAACGTGGTACTAATGAGAATACTAATGGGCTTTTACGTGAGTACTTCCCTAAAGGTTGCTCTCTCAACAATGTAACCTCCAAAGAGGTATAGATGGTGTACGATGAGCTCAATCACAGGCCACGCAAGCGCCTAAACTACAAAACCCCGTACGAAGTCTTTTATTCGACATCGTTGCACTTGGTATGAAGATTCAGCGACAAAACTTGTAATTTCATTGATCGACAGAAAGAGAGTTAGTTTCTGAACAGAGAATCCAGCGTCTGCTTTTCGCTGGTTTTCCATTCGATCCATCCATTATTCGACCCGCCAAGTATAAAGTCAGCAGCGCCGCTTGGCGAAGAAAATGAAATCGTCTTTGTGAGGTGCGCCACTTTGCCGTCGTCAACCAAAACCCCTGATGCAAGAAGATTATTGCGCAGCATTTCATATCGCTTAAGCTTAGGTGCTACGGTTAAATCTACGGGAGATCCTTCCAGTACGTCAAATGTTTCACCGGTATATATACCATGCGCTATGATTCCGCGGCGTGAGGTGTAAAACACTACAGCGTCCGTCATTGCATCCCCGCGGCTCTCAAGTTGATATCCAAATGTTCCCATTACAAAAGCTATCTCGTCATAGATTTGTTCAATTGTGGGCTTTTGATATTGGTCAATTGTGTAGCGAGGGTTAACTTTGTTTTCCATGGTGTAGCGTTTGGATTCGGTAGCTTGTTCAATAGCATATTTCTCAAGTGCGCTTAGGTTGTCGAGAGAAAATGATTGGTTGTCATCAGAAAGAAATAGTATCGCCTTGTTCCAGAATGTCTTTGTTGAATTATGGTCATCAAGTCTCATGATGCCTTGTTGAGTTTGGCCGATGTAAATGCGAGAAATAACCCCGTCCTCATCGTTGATGAGATAGTAAACGCCGCGCATTGGTAGATCTGGAATTTTTTTAGCACTGCAGAGTAGTGGCCTCGGAATAAAAACTGTTGTCATGGTTGATAGCGTGCATCTGCAAATTCGAACCCCACTAGGATCGCCATCAATGAATTGCGTTGTCATAGTTTTAAGTCGCGACATTTACACCCACCTAGCGATAGCTTGCATTTGACGTTTAGTATACATAAAGAAACGCAAAACCTTCACCTTTTAACCTCCTCGGGAGAGACGAGGAACAAAGTGATCGAGGTCAGCGCGATTAAAACAAGCCGTCTCTCTGCATCCCAAAAAGGGAGCTAGGCACGGCAGGTTCACTGCTATATGAAGAGTAATTGGCGGATCACTGAACTGTTCGTGAATTATTGCAAATCGTGCGGCGACTAATGTGCATGCAGATAAACCGCAATTTTTTCGAGGTGGGCATTAAACCCATTGAAGGGGTGGATAAAGCGTCCGCAAGCGTCCTGGATTATCTTTGAGAGATCGCCATAAGTGACGGTTTTTTACCAGCAGCTAAGCAAGCAAGGATTCCTTTTATGGTGTCTTTTGTTGCCTGACTAATTTGACCTGCATCTTCACTTGCTGCGATGCTATCTGCGGTTGCTTCTGCGCTCATATCCGCCCCCACGTTTTGCCTCTTTCTCGGCTTGCGTTTTGAGTGCCGAGTGCCTTACTTTTCGTGTGGCTATTATACTTCGAGCGTTGTAAATCATGCGGCTTGCACTTTTCCTGCCAAAGTTTGGGAAAAAGAACGTATTGGTCGCGGGGGCAAGATTTGAACCTCCGGCTTTCGGGATATGAGCGGCCTTTAGGGGGGTGTAAGGTAACTAAAACTATGTGTTGAGCTGGTGTTTAGAGTTACGCCTATCATGCAGATTGCGGGCACGGGATCCGCTTTGCGCTCGGATGAGGGGTACCGCCTTTTGGCTGCTCGTTTCTAGGCATCTCGTAGAAATTTCAGAAGGTTCGGGCAATTTGGTCGCCTAGCCTCTACTGGGACTTGCCCCACACATATGCGGTAGAGCGGCCGCCTCCAGTCTTTTCGATCTTGCCATCGTCTACGAGCTTCTTGAGCACACGCTCGATGGTCGTAACCGAGATATCAGGGCATTCCCTTGCGATGTCTGATTTCTTGATAGAACCCAATGAGTTCTCAACGCACTCTTCCACTCGTTCAGCCTTTGTTTTTGATCCGCTGAGCAAACCCGATACCTTCGATTCGAAATCGGCGTACACCGCTATTTCTATTCCCAGAAGGTAGTTAACGAACGGAGCATAATCCGCCTTTCCTTCATTCCAACCTCTCGAACTTGCGGCGAGGGCGTCGTAATACGAATCATGCGATGAGAACCAAAGAATCTACGATCTCGCTTTCTATACCCATAGCATAGCTTGCGCACAGCTCTTCCATTGCTCCTGATACAGCGATGAAGCATCGCGTGCATCTGCAAAATAACGTTCGGGGTGAGCTGCATATGCTCGTAGCTTTCATGGATAAGGGCTAGGACATCACGATAGCCAGCGATTTCCCGTTCTGCTCGGCTGGTTGGCTCGCTCTTCTTGGCCATGAGCTCGTTGAGGCGTTTATCTGTAGTGCTTATTCCTTCGATTCTATTGGAAGCATCTGCCGATCGAATCTTGGCCGAAGTGCACAGTTTTTCTAGCACGTCAGGACGTGCCTCTAGATACAACACCTGCTTCCCCTTGTATTCGCGAAGCGTTGCAATCTTCTTCACGATATCGGGAGTTAGCAAGTTGAGCGGATCGTTGTAATCAAAATGCGGCACGGATTCTCTTTCTGCCTCATGGCTTTCTATTCTGCATCATATTGCAACATTTGATGAAGAATAAGTGCCGTATGGTGCAGGTAGGTTTCTTGGAACAAAAGAATGCCGGAGGACTGCCCTCGGCGCTTGGAAGTAGCCTATTCGACCACTGATCAAATAATGCCATGACTGAATGGCACAATCAATGCATCCGGTATCTACTTACTATGTGTAAGACATGATTATATAATTGTCTTACAAATAAGGAGGTAATCATGACTACCGCATCAGTCACCGTTCGAGTGGATGAAGCCACCAAGCAAGCAGCAGCATCAATCGCCGAAGACTTCGGGTTCGATCTGTCTTCTGTCACCCGCGCCTTCTATCGTCAGATTGTGCGGGAGCAGAGGATTCCCTTGAATCTTGAATATCCCAAACCCAATAAAGAATCTCTTGAGGCACTGAAGGAGACCGAGGAGCTTGTTGCCTCTGGTCATCCTGGCTATGACTCTCTCGATGACATGTTCAAATCGATGGATCTGTAGATGCTGCACCCAGACCTCCAGAACCCCTAATCCATATTGGGGTTCTGGAGGTCATTTAGAAATGTATAGTTAAAGACAGGGTATCAAGGCTATAGCTTCACTATCTCGCTTGAATACTCCATACGAGAAACAGGGTCTTCATCAGGATCAATCTCTAGACTCGAAGAGTCATCCTTGACTAGCTCTCCCATGTCACTTCCGCTTTTGACGAATAGGATCTCCGAGAACCAGGCCTCCTTGTCTATGCAAATGAAACCATTACCAAGATCAACCAGTATCGCCTGAGTGTAGATGATCTCTGAATCCTGTACGTCACCCGAATAATATTGAACAACATCATTAGCGATTGCGAAGCTTACCACGACTTTGTCGACTGTTCTTACGACCGTCTCTCCTGGCATATCAGGTACGAGTGGCGTTTCATGCGACGCCTCGAGAACCCTAAGAACACTGAACTCGTCTGACGAGCCCTTGTCATCTTCAGAAATTCTCTGTATTGAGCTAACGATGTCTATGGCCCGGCTTTCAAAATGCAGGCGCACCGTGCTCCACGCATCGTTGCCGCCAACGCATTTCATCTCGTAAGATTTGAGCTGCATCCCCTCAAAGGCCTTCAGGATGTCGATTTCATCCTGGTTGAGTGCTGCGTCTGTCCTAATCATTATTTCTCAGACTCTGTGGGAATTACAGTTAAATCAGTTTCATTGTTCACGAACGAATATACGGGTGTGCCATAGCTTCCTTTGCTAGATACGCTTCCCATTAGCTTATCAATAAAGAACTCCACCCATTCCTCCGTGGGCGGTTCTGCGTCTTCTATTTGAGGGGTGATCCAGATTCCACTCATAGGCTCCTTCGTAACCACATCCAGTGCAATTCCCATCTCGCAATCAAAGAAATCAAAGGTGCAAATGAATGCTTGGGGCTTACCGCTGCCCTTAATTACGACTCCCTCGGGTATTTCGCCTTCGACGATCATGGCACGCCCAAGAATTACACCATTCTCCTTTTCGAATGCATCAAGTGTTCCGACCTCACGAAGGGTGTTTTCTATGGACGAAAATGCATCACAGTCTTTTAGCATTCTTCTCTCCCTACGAAATTTCAGTTGTATACCCTTTGACAAATATCTTTCTATACGAGAAAGTTCATAACAAGCGAAACCATGATTTCCTTTTCGGCTGGCTTCGACTCTGCAATCATGATGGTTGTGGCTACAAGGGCGCTATCGCTTACGACCTTCTGATCATCTTTATAGAGGAGGCCGTTTTTCTCCAAGAAATAGAGGAATACGGTAGCGGCGATGCGCTTGTTCCCATCGTGGAAGGAGTGGTTCTTCACAATGAAGTACAGAAGGTTGGCTGCCTTCTCTTGAACAGAGGGATAGAGATCCTGTCCGCCGAACGACTGGTATATCGTCGCAATGCTGCTTTTGAACGAGTCGTCCTTCTCGATGCCAAACAAGCTGCTCTCATCGTTGAACCTGAGAGCCCTGATTAGCTCCATACACTCACTATACTCAAGAATATAGACCGAACTAGTTCCAGTAGGTTTCTCGACACGTTGATGATCGTAATCATCAAGAAGATCAAGCGCCGATGCATAGCTTTTGACCACTTCAAGTACTTGATTAGTATCTAACTCGTCAGAAACACGCTCAATAAGAGCAATGGTTTGGGAGAGCTGCTTTAGCCTTCGCTCATTCTCAGCACGGCCTTCAATAATATACCTTCGAAGAACGTCTGTTGCCCATCGTCTGAATTCGACTCCGCGTTGCGATTTGACCCGATATCCCACAGAAATTATGACGTCCAAATCATAATACTTGACCCTGTAATCTTTCCCGTCAGTCGCAGTTGTCAAGGATTCCTTGACAACTGAGTTCTTGTCCAGCTCTCCTTCTTTGAAACAATTACCTATATGACGGCTCACATTCTGTTTTGTCGTGTCAAATAGAAGTGCCATTTGATCTTGGTTAAGCCAAACTGTTTCCATATCGGTGGATACATCAAGAGCAATGGTCCCATCCGATGACTCGAATAGAACAATTTGCGTGTCATTGATGGCTTCAGCCATTAGAGCTCCATTTCCTCAACTAAAAAAGACTACTTGCGCTCGTACCCCTTAGGCGAAATGATTATGTACCCGTTAGCCCCTTGTTCAGTCTTTTCACTGCACATACCGCGCTTCATCAAAGCTCTGACGACATTACTGTTAGAAGTATCCGTCGGGACACTTATCTTCTTCCCATCAAGAAGCCTCACGTAATCTTGAGCTCCCACTGCTTCAAAGCATTTTCGGACGCATTCACGGTCTGTGATTAACGAGTCTCCAAGATTCAACTGAAACGCTATTTGTTCCAATCGATCATTGGCAGAAAAGCTTGGGTCCCTAAGGATTTCGCAAAAGAGTCCAGATGGTATAGGTATCTCTTGAGCAGTTATCTCATTAATTCTTGCAACGGCTTTATTTTTAATCGACTCCTGCAGCAGTTTACCTCCAGGTTCAAATTCATTGAGAAGCTGAGGTAAATCATCGATATCAAAATGGTCATTGATAATCTCGATTTTGAGCAAGTCAGGATACAAAGTATTTAGATGAATAGGCGATGTGAATAGTTTTGCGATTTCGACTTTCTTAGACGGGGTAATTTGATCAGACTCAAATAATTTCAGCCCAACGCTTTCGTCGAATTCCAGGGCATCGTCGTCTGCGTAAAAAAGCTTAAGATACGCATCGATATCCGAGACGGCAAAGAGTGATTCACAGCTCGGATAATTCGCTCGAATAAACTGCGCGTTGCTTTCTGTAACAAAAATACGCTTTGCTTGCAGTACGACAGCAACCCGCGACTGCCCCAAGTCTTCCATATTGAATTCGGCCAGAGCAGCAGAGCCTTCGCCAGATAAAAGGACTCCGATGTTTTCATCAGTTAAGTTCGAATTCACGACGGCAGCCCAGACGAAGTCTTCGTTGCCTGACAGCGCGTCTATTACGACCTTTATGTCTTCCTCGGAATTAAGATGATTTTGAATGAATCCTGCTAATGCGTCATCGATTACGTTTTCGCATGCAGAGAAGTAATCAAGTATGTTCGTTTCAGAAAACTCTGGGATATCAAACAGCAAAAGAGCTCTTTTAAACGCTGGGTCTTTAATCCGGCTCAAGTCTTGAAACGTGCAATTCTCTAATCTCTTTACAAAGGATACGGCCGCTTCTTGGTTATCTGGTAATGTGTTCAATACCCAAGCTAAAATATCTTCTGATTCAGATAAAGGAGAGTCGTCAGCATCAATAATGGAGAGAATAAAAGTCTCCATGTTTTCCTCCACAAATTCATGGAGCTTCTCGTCGGAAAGTGAGTAGACGATGGAAATAGCTGAATGCCTATTTACGACATGGTAGGGGAATCGATTCTCAGCCCATTTCATCGCTAATGCAGCATTGGGCTCATATAGCGATTTCTCATAGACAATGTTAAGGAGCCCCTTGTCCGCGGTCTCAAATTCAATATCAGACAAAGAAAGGACGAACTTGTCAATATTTCTTCTGACCCCCTCCAACAATGTATCGCCTACGGATAATAATTCGGGATCGGCGTTTGCAAACGCAACAAGGGCGCTTTCTGTCGCATCCAAGTTCCAATCATCTTTGTAACACATAAGTTTATGGACAAAGTTTCTACGGTCTTCGAAAGAGGCAGTCTCATCGGCAAGAACAATGCTTGCTTCGTTATCGAAATCGTTCTCTATTACACTAAAAACACTGGGAATGAATTGATCGGAAACAACATAACCAAGAAAGAAATCAGCATGATCTCCGCGTTGAAGACCTGCTACAAATTTCGAAAGTTTGTCCGTTTCTTCTTTATTAAGTATTTCTTTAAGAATCGAGTGGTTCTGGACGCCTGGAACCATCAGAAATTCATCGCGTATTCTCATGAGAACATCGCCAGGCTTATCGAAAACATATGTAGGATCAATAGGCCTTCGACCTTGGATTATTGCCAGATTTCGCTGATCGGCAAGAGATAGTCCTCCTGGTCGGACACGTATTATGAATCTCAATGAAGATTCATCAATGAGATCCGTGCTCAGAAGATGCTTTAATAACGAAAAGTGTTGACTCTGCTGAACAGTTCCAATTTCACAATCTTTGAAGTCAGCGCTTCTTTCCAAATCTTTTTCTTCGATAACGAAGACATCATCATCCACAGACTCTACCAGTAATTTGCCTAGTGTGCTACAGCTTAGGTGCAATAGTCTGTCATCTATTTCTTGTATTCTTGCAAGATACTCTGATTTCCGCTTGTCTAGGTATTCTTTCGGTTCTCCGTAACGCTTTAAATTAGTTTCGTCGCTTAAATATTCTTCAATTACCTCATCTAGCTTTTTGCTTGCTTGATCGTTATCTCTAATTGCTTTGATAACCTCTGTTGTAGTATTTGCGTTATATATTGCGTTTCCGAACCTGGTGAAATTTGACTTATCAAAATAACTTGTGAGAATCAGCTCATCCAAGTTAAATTGATTTTTCTCATCTATTTCGCGAATCGCAGATGAAAGCTCTTCTTTCTCAGCTTCTAGCAAGCGCCTTTGCTTAGCAATCAGAATTTCACGCTTTCTTAGAAGCTCTGACACAAAACCTTTTCCACGTTGAAAGTTTGAAAAATCAGTTGGAAAAACAACCTTATAAACAATTGCTGCTACAAGATGTTCAGCCTCGCTTTCGGATAAAGGCTTATCACTGTCGTGAAAAATATGTTCTTGGTAATGCTTTGCCTCGTTAACAATGTCCTTTAAAGCACGGGGGTCGGGAATGAAAGAAGATATTTCATAGGTGAATAAATCGCTCACATTCAAGCCTAGATTACTCAAACCGCTTCTTAGTTCATCAAAATTTCCATCTGGATCTGAAAAAGGAATGATTGGGATAATGAAATCAAAGAACTTGACCCGATCTTCTGGTGTTTCGAATAAATCTTCTCGAACTAGGTAGAAAAATCGTAAGGGCTTAAGCTTTTCCAATCTACAGTCGTTGGCGAGACCGTTAAGTTCTCGAAGCTTTTCAAATATTTCAATCGAATCATCAAAACGATCGAGGTCCTCAAAAATATAAACATCGGATCCGGAATTATTTAACAGGTACAGGACGTCGTCCATGTATTTATTGAATATTGGATCGTGCGATTCAGAACCGTCTTTTTCAGCCTGATTCTTGTCGAATTCAAATAAATCGACTTCATTTCCGAATAGCTTTATTCGTCGCAAAAACTTATCTGTTTTGTCTCGACGGAATGCAGAGTACAGAATTGCAACTAGCCCAATTGCCCATACGCATATGGCAATCCATATCGGTTGTGCAAATCCTTCAACATTTTCAGGAAACGTAATATCATCTTTTATCAACAATGTAATAAGTGCAATGGTTAATAAGCCATATCCTACGCAGGCCGTTGCTTTAATAAAATCAAAGATTCTGCGATCGTCTTGCGTATGCCTAAACCTGCTTTTTGGAATCCGGCTACGTTTGGTCTTATGAATTAGCTGATTAAGTATTTCACCTTCTACTGCACTGGTTTCGTTATTTGATCCGTGAAAATGGGCTAGCGAAATAAAGGTGCTCTCGTGGCCATCGCCAGCAAGAAGCTGCTTTTCATCCCATGTCTCCATAACAGTGCTTTTGCCAGCGCCATAAGTACCCATCAAAGCAATGTTTCGAATCTTTGGATTGTGAAAAACGAAAGAAAACTCCTTCTCGTAGAGCTTGTACTCCTCGTCTGACAAACGAGTCGGTGTAAGGGCGTTTAGGGATTTGTCCGCAAAATCATCACTGGTTTTCATACACCAGCTATTCACCCTCCGTGCGAGCTTAGCAATTGTCATCCTAACGCTCATTCGCTCACCTTCCACGCGAACGGCCAGTCAGCAGGCTGTGGCTTCTCATTCAGTGGTGGTAAACCGTTTACGATGTCCATTGTGTCCATGGCTACGGTAACTAGTCGTGGAATCAAGCCGCTGATATAAGTCGGGTCATCGCTGTAGTCGTTGGGGTCGTTTACGATGCCTGATGCCTTGTCCATCTTTACCTGATAGCGATCGATCATCCATTCGAGCGGGCTTCTGCCATTGACCTTGTAGTCATTGGCAACTTCTGGGATTCCCGAATAAGCCAAGTTTTCGTTATAGATGAGCGTCGTGTAGTCATCTACCTTTTTGCCGGTTTCAGGATCCTTGCACTTACCCCATTTCATCTTCTCTACGCGCCCGGGATTCTTTTCATTTCCTCGAACAGTTAGAGGATAGGGCTCAACGCTCTCGTAGTTGAGATGAAGCTCTGCCAGACGCCTTCCCGCAAGTGAAAACGCACGGAAGTTTGCAGCTAGCGGGATTCGTGGCAGTTCCTTCTTGAGGTTGGCCTCAAACCGTTGGCGATATTCAGGTGAGTGGAGGATGCCGTAGATGTAATAAAAGATGTCTTCCTTTGTTAGCTCAATTCCGCCGTTCGCTTTCGTACGTGCTTTGAACTTGTCATGCACATCAAAGGCTCGCGGATATACTTCCCGAAAAACCTCAAGTGCCTCATCGGTAATCGCGTCATGTCTGATATATTCCTCGGACTCATCTGCGAACATTCCGCCAAGTGAGTCCTTCTTCTCATACCAATAGAGCGGGAAACATTGTGAATCTCCCACATAATGTAAATCTGGCACCAGATTTGATATCAACTGGCTTGATTTATCGCCATTCGTAAAAGCTATATAAATGTTTTCATGCTCTATAGTTGGAAAGAGCTTTGACAGTTGGTAATGGCTCCAGTTGATTGTGTCGTCGTAATAAAGCCATTCTTTACAAAATGGCCTATATGCGGATTTCGTAATACTTGCGTCTACAGGCTCAATTCTCTCAGACTCATAAACGCGATCATACAGCTTCTTGTCCCACTTAATCTTCGCAGGTTCTTTTTCAACAATTCTCTCGACTTCATCTTTAGATGAAATAGCTGATCCGTGTTTATCAATCTGCTCATTAAAGAAACTAGCTAAAGTTTCAATTTGGTTTACCAGCGCATCGCGCGAGAACGAGTACATCCAGGTATCTCTATGCGTAATTACCCCCGATGACCATAATTCAAATATCCCTCTAGGTGCTTTAAGCTTTGACAAGCCGAGAGGCGCAAAATCGTACCAGCTTTCATCGCGTTGGTTTAGCCAATCACCATGCCTGTCTGGTTGTATACTATCCCACTCAAAACCCTCACCGTTTATTGAAGATGCGACTATTGCTAGCTTGGTTTCGCGATCGAGATAATCTCCGATGTCGTGATAGTGTATCGTTCCATGCTCTTCGGATGATGGGTTCTTCACGAGCATAGTAATAGTGATAGGGGCACGTGATCCTGATCCAAAAATCTTGCCGCCTTCTTTACGTGATTGCTCGCCCTGAGTTCGCTGATTACCTCGAAGATTAAAAACATAGATTGAGCTGAACTCTTCAACTAGGCATTTTCTGAATCCATCCATTGCCTGTGCATCAAGCCATCCTCCGTTGGTCACGAACGAAATGACTCCTCGCTCACCGATTCTGTCTGATGCCCATCTAAATGCTTCTATATACGAATCATATAGCGCCATTTTTTTTGAGCCGTTGATCGACTTGGCCGCATACGTATTTCTAATCTTCGCGATTAACGTTGGATATTGCGTATTTTGATTACTGTCGTCTGCATTCTTTTGCCCTGATGAATACGGAGGGTTACCGACTATTACATGAATCGGTGTTTCCATTTCACGCAAGATACGTTCCGTGTTATCTACGAACATCTCAAGATCGAGCGGATCTCCCTTTTCGTACATCTGAAAGGTATCCGTAAGCACTGCGCCTTCGAACGGTGCGTACTCTCCATGAATGCGTGAATGGTAGGCATACTCGATGTTTATGGTTGCAATGTAGTAAGCCAGTAGAAGAATCTCGTTGCACCAGATCTCGCTCTTGTACTTCATCGGGAGCTTGTCCAAAGGCATGAGCTCTTCGTCCTGAAGCAAATTCACAATGAAAGTTCCAGTACCAGTGAACGGATCGAGGATGTTCACTCCCTCATCAGCTAGACTCTGCCCGAATTCCTTCTGCAGTAAGCGGTTCGTCGCATGGAGGATGTAGTTCACCACCTCATTTGGCGTGTAGACGATGCCCATCTTCTCCGATGTCGCTTTGAAGGCCTGACTGAAGAACTTCTCGTAGAGCTCTTTGATGATGCGCTGGCGTCCAGCATCGGTCTTCACGCCTTCGGCGCGTCGTCTCACGCTCGCATAAAGCTCGTCAAGCTCACGTCTCTCCTCAAGCGTCTCGATGTTGTACTCACGTAAGGTATCAACCATACCTTCCATGGCTATTGATATCGGATTGCTCTTGGCAAACTCCGAACCCCCAAACAGCGCGTCAAAGATTGGCAGCGTGATCATGTGCTGCGCCAACATCTCAACAGCTTCCTTCTCTGATATGCCCTCATTCAGGGAATCGCGCAAACCTTTCAGGAAAGCTTGGAATTCGTCGGACGCTTCACCGCCATCGAGCACAAGCTCGCCGACACGCTCGATGTGACGCTGGGCGATCTTTCCAATGTCCTTTGCCCAATCGTCCCAATAGACCTTGCTGCCACACTTCTTGACGATGACCGCATTGACCGCCTCTTGCAGCTCATGCTCGGTGAAGTGCATCTGCATTTGCACGCCTTCTCCGTCACCATCTAACGGCGCATCGCCTTCTGTATCCCCGTCGCTTTCCGGTGTGACGTCGATGATAGTCACCACGTCATCGTCTTTCTTGTCCCCATCCTTCTTGTCATAGGGGAGCGCGTTTATACGCGCCTCCAATCGTTCGTCATGACTCCTGAGCGATTTCACTATGTCCCAGACAACCTGGAATGGCTCGTTTGCGTCCAAGGCCTCCTCCGCCGTCATGCCAGCTGGGATGACGATAGGCAGGATGATGTAGCCGTAGTCCTTGCCTTCGAATTTGCGCATGACGCGCCCGACTGCTTGGGTAATGTCGATTTCAGACTTCTTGGGCTGTAAGAACATGACTGCATCGAGGTTCGGCACATCCACGCCTTCTGCCAGGCATCTCGCGTTCGAGAGGATGTGGCATACCTCTTCGCCATCAGCTGTTGCATCCTCTGTCTCGGCCAGCCATTTCAGCTTCGCCTTGCGCTCCGCCGAGTCCATGGTGCCATCAACGTGCTCGATGTCGCAGTGAAGGAGCGGGGTATCGTTCTCCTGCTCCTTCTCGTATTTGATGTAGGCATCCACGATCTGCTTGAAGTACTCCTGGATGCGCTTCGACTCTGCGATGGTCGTACAGAACGCTACCGCGTTCTTAAGCGCATGCCCAGCTCCCCCATCACCTTCTCCGGCTAGTCCTTTCCAACAGCCTATGATCTTGGCGGCATCCGGTATCTCGAACCCCTCATCGTTTGCCATGGCTTGCTGGTAGATCTGGCTCACAGCATCCTCGGCTACGGTAAGCGCGATCACCTTGTAATCGGTCAGCAGCCCTTCATCCACAGCCTCGCCGAACTTGAGCCTGTGGAATTCCTTGCCGAAGATGCTCTCGTCATCCATCGAAGATATGACGTAGTCCTCTTCCTTCGCCTTCTTCTTGGCAGTCTCGCCGTAGATGCGTGGGGTCGCCGTCATGTACAGGCGCTTCTTGCCAGAGACTATCGAATTGTCATGAACCTTAACGAACTCCGTCTGCTCTTGCTTGGATGTCCCTGCGTCCTTCGCGCCTGTTGTCCTGTGCGCCTCATCGCAGATGATGATGTCAAAGGGCGGCAATCCGAGATCTTGAGCATCGGATACTACTTGTATCGATTGGTACGTGCTGAATACTACATTGAAGCCGTTTGCAAGTGGTTCCTTCATCTGGTCGTAAAGCGCCTTGGGATTGGTGGTTGCCGGATATGGGATATCTGATAAGGACGATTCCCATGCATCCACACCTGCATCCGACGCCTTTGCATCCGAGCACACAACAGCGCAGCGTATCGGCACTCGTGCTTGGTTCGCCCAGGCTCGCATTGTCTGTCCGACAAGTGAGATCGAAGGTGCCAGGAAGAGAATGTACGAACCAGCCTCCAGCATCTCTTCGGCAAGGCGCAGGGAAGTCAGCGTCTTGCCGGTGCCGCAAGCCATGATCAGCTTGCCGCGGTCGTTTCCCTCAAAGCCCTTAATGCAATCGGCTATGGCTCTCTCTTGATGGGGAAGTGGATCGAAAGTCTTCCTTTGTGTAGCAGCTTTCCCGTCTAAGAAAGGCTCCCAGTCGAGTGCAGCTTCATCCATCTGGCTTGGAAATACCCTGACGGTATCCCATTCGCTTGCGACCTTGTCCAGGTGATTGGTTAGATTCTCGGTAGTCGAGATGAGCATGTTGTGGCCATAGGTATCTTTGTTACCAGTCGCACCGTAGAACGTTGAGACCGTCTTGTAGTCAAGGGTCGAATCCTCGTCATAGCATTTGCACTGGATCGCCCAATACGTTCCATCCTCAGCATCTTTAGCCACGAGGTCTATTCCGATGTCAGCGCCATCGTGCGTTGGCGCGTTCTTCCATAACCACACATCTTCCAATCTTGCCGACCAAAGTGGATCATTCAGGAGGTAATAGCGTGCAGCACGTTCAAACTTGTCGCCCTTCTCGCGCTCACTTTCCGAAGATTCGCGGCACCAGTCGATGACCTCGTAAATGGTTCGAGAGGGCGTATCTGAGTAGTTCAGTTTTACTTCTACTTCGTTTTCGCCCATTTCACAGTCCCTTCTTGAGCTCTTCGATAAGGCACATTCTCACGAATGTGCTGAATCCCATACCTCTCATCGCGGCTGCTTCTTTCGCAGCATCGCGTAGATTTTTAGGTAAACGTATCGTGATTGCTGTTGTCTCGCCATCCGCTAGGTACTGTTGAATATCTGTTTGGCATGCCTCAGATTTGACAAGTTCCGCGTAGTCCATGACGACCCTTTCGGCTAGTAAACCGTTTTGCAATACATCTGCAACTATTATACCCTCCCAACCCGATCTAGAAAATGGATGCGTACTTACTTGCGACGCGTAATAACACTAGTCGGTTTTCTCTGAAAAAGAGTCCTGCGAACGCAGGACTCTCGGCCGTGAATCTTTCTTGTCTTTTAGCTTTCGGTTGTTGAAGCTACCGAAAGCGATTGCCTCTTCCTATGACGCTTCGGCTTCTGTCGATACCTATCTAAGAAAAGCATCTTCTTTTCAACGAGCGCTTCGGTATCCAACTTGATATCAGCAAGTTTCGCGTCAACTGCCTCGACGTCTTTGAGTGCCTTCTTGATCTGTTCGGCCATCTCGGCATCGATCTGCTTTTCATGGTTTATCTTGAGCGCAATGGTATTGAGCGAATGGATGGCCTGATTTAGTAGGAGCCCGTTTTTCCTGATCAGGTAATCTAGGATTGATACAGCTTTTGGTTCGATGATTATGTACGAGTCAGGGTCACCTCCGGCTTTGACCTCCACCGGCAATCGTGTCAGCAACCTGATGTAGTCGCTCGTGTTGATATCCAATGCCGCGGCTTCGCTTGTGAGCTTCTCGAAGTCAGCCTCATCGAGGCGACATGTGATCGTGTGAGTTTTCTCCTCTAGCATGGTTGTTCCTTTCTCTAGGGGCGCGGGGGATCCCCCGCTGAGGGCAGAGACCCGGACGATCCGCGGTGGCAACATTTCGGAGTTGCCACAAGGTTCGAACTCTGCCCGAAGCTCGCTTGCACGGCTCGCCCGGCAAGCGGAATCCATAGTGGAATGACGAGCGAAAATGCGCTCGGTATTACACAATAGGCTATTTGCCCCTACTCTTTTCTCAGACGTCCGAGCAATCCTTTTGAAACCTGCGTCGGTCTGTGAGATGCATGCGCTTAGATTGCCTTAAAATCACTCGGTCATTTGCTGCTTCTTTTGCCACCTGGATGGCATCTTGCACTTTCGATGGTTCGATTCTTTCATGGGTAGGAGGTGGCAACGTTGGCAACGCTTCCTTGCTCGCCTATCACTCGATAGGCACGCTGGACGCCATAGATTCCCACACGATGCTTGCCCTCTAATGGCTCGATCCCATCAACTGCGTTCTGCAGCAAGCTGGAGACTTCCATCTGGTCGTGCCGTTTTTGCATCTCCCGCGCAATGCCAAGAGCTTGCTCTTTAAGAACTCTTCAAAACGCTCAGCAGTGTTGTCTCTTTTGTGGGTTTCATTCTTATTGCAACCTTTGCATCTCCAGCGTTGACGACCAGAGCTATTAAAGCCATTTCTTTTCATTTTAGACCCGCAAATTGGACAAATCTTGGTCTTCATCGTAGACACCTTAAAAAGAGAGAATATTTCTCTCTTTTATATGTGCTCAACTGGAAAAACTTTCAAGATTAGACACGTTTTTTGTCCGAGTGGATTTTTTCAAAAAAAGAGAAAATTGGGGTTAAAAATGGGTGCTGACCTGCATCAACACTAATTTTTCAGACACGTTTTTTGTCCTATAACCCATCTTTTGTAAAACAAAAAGGTCAGCCACCGAAATGACTGACCTATGAATGCTTGGTCGCGGGGGCAGGATTCGAACCTATGGCCTCCGGGTTATGAGGACATTAAATCCTCAGAACGGTTCAAAACAATTTCAAACAATCCGCAGGTCAGATGTCATTTCCGAGCAACACCGCATAACGCTCTAAAACGCCTCTTTCGGCATCTTTCCGTCATGAATTCCGTCATGCTCCGGATGCCTCTAGCTGAGCCGACTAGCCTCATTCGCAGCTAAGAAACGTACGCCTATTTTGGTTTCGGCGGAGCAACTAAATAATAACATGTAAGGCTTTCTGCTTTATTGGATATAATGTGAGCATTTATTTGCCATATATAAACATGCTATTAATACATAGCAATGCTTTATATCTGATTTGGAGTTAAAAATGCAGCAAGATACTAAAAAACTAACCAAAGGCAACTATTTTTATCTCGTTGGTTTGATTATTGTCATCATTCTACTTGTTATGTTCCTTTTTAATTCATGCAGCAAACCTTCCATTGTTGGGTACTGGGAAGATACCAATCAATCGTTTCATACAATCGCCTTTAACAATGATGGCACTTGGGAAGAAACTGACGTTGCTGGTTCTGGAGATGGCTTTCAATTTGTAGAAACCCAAGGTGAATATACAATTGAATCTGGTGATCGTTTACGTATGACTTCTCCTTCATGGTCAGAGCAATATCGCTCATACGAGAATGCTATAGAAGAAAGAGCTCTGTCTGATGGAGAACGCTATTACTATTTCGATAATGATAAATTGATTTTTAAAGGTATTGAATTCAATAGACACTGATAATGCATTTGTAAATCAGTTGTCTCGCCAAAGAAAGGAGAAGTTAATGAAATCTATTAGCCAAATCAAGATTCTTTTAATAGCGTTTATTTCTTGTCTGATGGTTGTTTCTCTATTAGCATGCTCGCCTGGAAGTTCAAATAGCAGTTCAACTAGCAGTTCAACTAGCAGTAATTCTTCAACAGAAACTAATGATGATCCAGAATCTATAGATGAAGAAATAGACTTAGATGAAGATGATTCTGATGATGGTGAATATGGCCCATGGACTCTGGATGAAATGTTAGCCATTGGTAGCTATCAATATTCCAATGATTTGTTTATCAAAAGAGGAAATGAATATTTTTCACTCGATTCAGATACTTTTTCAGGGCCTAACCCTTTAACTCAAGATGAAGAATACAAAGGTCCTATGGCCGTTCTTGATAAATCGGCTGGCGAAGAACTCGTTACAACCAGCATATGGGAACATAATGATATTTATGGAAGTGAAGATGGTGTGCGTGTATACAAAATCATCGGTGAAGAGTATGTTCCATCAGAATATCCAGTAAATTGGACTATATGCGATGAAATCAATGGAATCGAAGTATCTACTCTATCTGGTGATGATACGGATGAAAGAATTGCAAATTATTTATTAACGCTTGGCATAGAGATGGATGTAGATTCAAATACAGTTTCTAGCAAAGAACCAACAAGCTTCACGATTGGCACATATGTGGGCACTAAATTCGAGGAAGAAGTTATTGATTTAAGCGAACACGCTTATTTAGCTGATACAGAAAACTTCATGACCTTACCATTAGAGAAAACCAAAGAAGGTTATTTTATTGTTAATACAGAGCAACTTACTAGCGGTATGTATTCATCACTGTATGCTTCCACCAATACCGGCGTCCATAAATATTGTATCTTTGAGGTTGTTTAATTCTGAAGAAGTGAATCTCATCTAAATTTTGATATGTAAAGTACAGATGCTATACCGTAACGAATCTTTTTATTCACCTCCAACTACGAAAACTTAGTTGGAGGTTTTTATAATTTCACGAGATGTTTCACGCTTCCATCGGCAGTTCCTACCGCAATGTACCTCGTTGATCCGCTATAGGCGGTATAGTGCGCTCATACATAACCGTCAGCGGTCACTGTATCGGCAGCGATGCTGTAGATATGCTCGCCGTAGGAATATGATGCTACTTTGCTTCCTGATAGGCTCGGCTTGTCTCTTACGTTCAGGCTTGATGCCACAACCTTGTACTCACCGGCGATGATGCGTGCTACACCGGTCGAGGTTCCAGCTGCACTCACTGTCCCAGAAAGCAGTTGATTCACGCGCTTCTGCACAGCGTTAAACTTATCGCCAAGGGCGGCACGCCTTGCATCGCCGTTGCCATAACGTCCGGCTATCACTACCTGCGCTAGCTCATCAATATCGCCTGATACCGCCGTCGCAGTTCCGCTTCCACTCGGGGCATTTCCACTCACAACTACCACTGTATGGCTGTTGGATACGAGAATATCTCCGACTTGCCACTTCACAGTCGAGTTCGCATAATCGCTCGTTGAATAAACATCCACTATTCCGCTTGCTTCGAAGCATGCAACTTGATTACCCGTATAGCAGAGGTTTCCATCCTTGTAGATGTAGCTTTCGGGGATCCTCGCTGCTATTCCGCATATGCCAGCCAAGCTGGAGCAGTCGCACTCGCACGCCGTTGTTATCTTCGACAAGCCCCAGCCAGCAGCCCGCGCTAGCGGAAGGATCGTATTCCGCTCACCTTGGTCGTAACCGTTCTTCATGTTGGAAACCGCTGCAGCCATAGCCTGCCCGCATTTCAGTGCCTTCGCAGGGTCTCGGAAACGTATTAGACTATGCCAGTTATAGAGATATGCAGCTCGGGTGTTCAGCTCCGTGCCGGTTTGGTTTCCAGCCTGACCTTCTACATAGCGCACGTTCTCGTCGCAGGATGCCTGCCCGATGTATGTTGCCATGTCTACTTACCGCCATTTCCAGCTGCAAGCTTCTCGGCATCCTCAACCTTTGGCGTCTGGCTGAACAGTTTTCCTAAGGGCGATGCCACAAGCTCGTGGTTAAGCGCGCACAGGTTCTCGAAGACGCTCACGATCTCAGTAACGATGATATAGACGCATATCGCAAGCACGCTCGGCACTTCAAAGCCAAGGTCAACACGCCCAGCTGCATATTGGATCACATAGGCAAGCACGATCAGTCCGATGAACCCAGCTTTGTGCCAAAGACCGCTTCTTAGATTCTCGGATTGAATGTCCTTCTGTTCCACGCACCGGCGAAGCCAAACACGATGTCTAGCACGATCGTCACGCCTGTGACTACGAGGATTTCTACATCCATCCCCAAACCCCTTTTCTTGATTCTCATACATCAAAGAAGAGGTTAAGATCGCGTCACAAATCAGCCCTTCGCCGTGAAGTAGCCAGGCCTTCCTCCCATGCCATCAACTCGGGCATATTTTCCACTCACGTATTCAGCTTGCGTCGCTGTAGTCACAGTCAATCCCGAGCCTTCTCCTCCTTTGAGCACGCTGCAGTTGTAGAAGGTGTTTTGCCGTTTTCCGCACCCTCTATCGTCGTATAAGGAGGGAAGTAGATCGTCGTCAGCTTCAAGCCGCCGTTGAACATCGAGTTTATGGTGTCCAGAAGGCAGTTCCATTCGCACTTACTGAAGTCTATGTATTCAATCGCATAGCACCTCTGGAACATGTATGCCATGCTCTCAAGGTCCCAGAAGTTGCAACGTCCGAACGTCACCGATTGGAGCTTCTGGCATCCATTGAACATCGATTCCATCGTCTTGCATCTTCTGCCGATACACCATGTATCCAGTCCTGCGATAGTCGCAAGCGAGCTACAACCTCGGAAGCACTCCGTGAAATCCTCCACGTTTGAGACATCCCAGTTGCGGACGGATAGGCTTGTAGCGGTCGTGCAGTAGTAGAACATGTACTTCATGTTGGTTACGTTGCTCGTATCTTTGCTATCCAAAAACAGGCTGAAAAACGAGCTGCAGTAGTAGAACATATACGCTAAGCTCACGGCTCTGCTGGTGTCTAGCTTTGTAAGATCGAACGTCATGCAGTTCCTGAACATGTAGAACCAATAGGCGCATGTCGCTGGTGTCACGTCATCGTCGAATATCATCTGCCATGGCTGCAATCTCCGGCAGCTCCACGAACCACTTTCTTTGCATGAGCTCTGCCGCTTGTTTGGAGTCAATGCCACAGACGGAATCGATAAAGTACCTGCCATCGAGCGCGAGCTTTAGGATCAAGGTGAACTTGCCGATTCCCTGATGCTCGATGAGCACGGGCATGTAGTCGAACGTGCAGTCTTGGTCGAAGGTGCGAGCGAGCGCTGCTCCCATGAGAAGGCGCTCCACCTCGCTCGTATAGTCATCGCTTGCAGCACCAAGGAACATCTGCATGAGTGTTCCTACGCGCCGAACTCCGTCCCATTCAGGTAGGGCTCCCAGCAAGTTGATGATGGGATTCACCTGCGGCTTGCTCGCAGCGATGGTCAGGGCATGCTAGAAGTCACGCTCGCTCCCGCAATCGAAGGCCTCTTGTGCATAGGTATATCGCGCCGAGTCATCGGTCGAAGCCCATAGGAAAGGCTGCGCAGCTCATAGGAGATCTGTTCTCAGCCAACACGCAAAATGAAAAAAACTTGGTGATAATTCGCCACAAGTAGATGCGCTCATCTGCACCGCATCTGCACCGACCCCTCAAAATCCATCTTTTGTAAAACAAAAAGGTCAGCCATCGAAATGACTGACCTGTGAATGCTTGGTCGCGGGGGCTGGATTTGAACCAACGACCTCCGGGTTATGAGCCCGGCGAGCTACCAGACTGCTCCACCCCGCACTGTTAAGAAATTTCTGGTTATTCAATTATCAAAATCGCTGGGTTATGAGCCCGGCGAGCTACCAGACTGCTCCACCCCGCAATATGTATGCCTTTAATGGGCAAGAAATTACGTTAACAAACACAAAGACGAAATGCAAGAACTTTTTTGCTTTCAGCATAAAACTGCACACATCGCGCACGCACGCAGGCGATGGGGAAGCCTCGCGCATTGCCCGTTGCCCGCACTGCCCATTGTCCGCCTCCGCGTCACTTGCTGTCGAGGTCGTAAGAAAGCCGTTGTCATAAGGTGATGGAGCCGCAAGCTATTAAAAGATCACCTGTTTCATAATGAAGTTGGCTCCGCGCGTTGCTACACGCTCGTAACGCGCGGTGTCGTTTCGAGTTTCGCCGCCTGAGGTTGCTTCTCCAAGCAAGTGCCGCGCCAGAGTGCGCCGTGCAACAGCAAGTCAATCCAGCGTGGCTTCATAACCCGGAACGCAACACAGTCATGAACTGCGAAACGGAGGTCGCTATGAATAAGTTCTTCGCCAAAGTACGATCAAATGCCATTATCCAGGCAATTCTCTGCGTCGTTTTAGGGGTCTTTTTGCTGATTTCTCCTGCAACAGCTACGCTCACGGTGGTGTATCTTATCGGCGCGTATTTGGCTATCACTGGCATCATCACGCTCATTTCTTACTTCCGCAGCGGCTCAAGCAAATACCGCGAAACCCCCATCCTTATTACCGGCGTGGCGTGGCTGGTGGGCGCTTTGCTCGTTTTCATATTCCCCGAATTTGTCGGCGGTTTTCTCTCGCTCATCATGGGAATCTTCCTGCTGATCAGCGGCATTGTTGATGCGGTACGCTCCTATGAAATGCGCGCGTTTCCTGCAAGCGCATGGATTCCGATGCTTGTCGTAAGCGCCATTGTGGCCATTGGTGGCATCGTGATCATTATGAATCCGTTCGGCGCTACCGTGACATTTGTGATGGTGCTTGGCATCTTGCTTATCGTTAAAGGTGTGAGCGACCTCGCAATTGACTTGCTGACCAGCAACGGTATGAAAGCGGCAAAGCAGCACTAACTTCCCCTGCCCCTTATGCAATCATGACGAACAACCCAGCACGCTGGCTGGTTTCTTGCGAAGCCTGCGCTTGCATGTGCCCCAAAGCGCGTACAATGAACGCACGATAAGACACGCGTGTGTCTTTGTCATGACAAAGAAGGGGCTCTTATGCAAGTAATCACCGAACAAGTCTATGCATTTTCCAAGGATAACCAGCCGGTTTATACCGCACAACCTGGCGAAGTGCTCATGTTTAAAACGCTCGACTGCTTTTCAAATCGCCTGACGAGCGAAGAGGTCACCATGGCTGACCTCTCGTATGGATATAACGACGCAAATCCTGCAGCAGGCCCGGTGTTTGTGGAAGGCGCGGTTCCGGACGACGTTTTGGTGGTTGATATCTTCGACATTGACGTTGCCCCTGTTGGCACGGTCGCCACTGATGACCATTGTGGTCCGCTGTTTGAAGGCATGCCGTATCAGACCAAAAAGGTTGCAATTGAAGGTGGTATGGCAACGTTTAACAACGTGCGTTTCCCCATTAACCCCATGATTGGCGTTATTGGTTGTGCTCCCAGCGGCCCAGACGTAATTGATGGTTACGTGGGCAGCCATGGCGGCAACATGGATTGCAAGCTTATCACCAAAGGCACGCGTTTGTATCTTCCCGTGCGCGTAGAAGGTGCATTACTCCAGATGGGAGACGTGCACGCCGCAATGGGCGATGGCGAATTATGTGGCACAGGCATTGAGATCCCGGCTGAAATCACCGTGCGTGTATCGCTGCTTAAAAACTTCGAGCTGCACTGGCCGGTGCTTGAAACCTTTGGCCCTGCGGGCAAGTGGTATGTCAACGCAAGCGCGCAAGAGTACAACGAGGCTGTCATGTGCGCGGCGAAAGAAATGCAGCGTCTGCTCATGAATGCCACTGGTTGGTCGGCAGCTGACACCTATATGTACATGTCAATTCAAAGCGATGTCGAAATCAGCCAAGGGTGCAAACCGTGTGAAGTGCAGCTGAGTCTGCGCATCGGAACGCCGAAATTGCCCGAGTTTTCGCCATTAGTGGGCTAACGCGTACGCAAGTATCGCAATTCCACACGAAATTCAGTCATAATTTGCCATTCCTTGTGATGGTTCGCGTGTGTGCTTGTGCGAACAATCATTTTTGTCTCACAACTCAGAAGAGAGGAAACCATGGCGGACAAAATTGTCGAGCCGACTATAGGCCTGGGAGAAGACATTGAGGCCTTCGGCTACAAACAGGAGCTCAAGCGTGGGCTCCAACTGCGCGACGTCATTTTGTATGGCGTGCTGTTCATGGTAATCATCGCCCCGCAGTCCATTTACGGCGAGATCCAGCAAAACAGCCACGGCATGACGCCGCTCGTTTACATCGTTGGCTTTATTGCCATTAGCTTTACCGCACTTTCGTACATGTGGATGTCGAAGAAGTTCCCCATTGCGGGTTCAGTGTACTCATATGTGCAGCGCGGTATTAACCCTCATGTTGGCTTTATTGCTGGCTGGCTTATCTTGCTGGACTACGTTTTTGTTCCCGCATTGCTGCTGGTCATGGTTGCAAACTGGGGTGTAGCGCTCGTGCCAGGAAGTCCGTGGTATCTGTGGATTATCGTTTTCGTCGTGTTTAACACCTTCGTAAACATCCGCGGTATTTCCATGTCGAAAGGTATTGACTGGATCATCTTTATCGTTGAGATCTTGGCAGTCATTGCCTTTATTGCAATCGGCACATCATTTGTGCTTGGCGGAGGCGGCTATGGCGAGCTGTCCGTTGACCCGCTTTGGAAAGCAGGCGAGGTAGACGCGCACTTTATTGCGATGGCTGTGTCTATTGCGTGCCTGTCATTTTTGGGCTTCGACGGCATGTCAACGCTGGCCGAGGAAACCTATCAGCCCGAAAAGAACATTGGCAAGGGTATCATCATCGCACTGTGCATCATGGTTGTTGTGTTCGTAGCTCAGACGTATGTCGCAGCGCTGATCCAGCCCGACTGGGAGGCAATCTCAATTGAGACTGGCTTCTTTGATGCAGCTGAAGCAGCTGGTGGCGTGGTACTTCGCAACATCTTGCTGGTGGTAAACATCGTTGCTGTTGGTATCGCTAACATCATGAATGCGCAAACCGCATCAGCTCGTTTGCTGTACTCCATGGGTCGCGACGGCGTGATTCCGCGCTTCTTTGGCAAGGTTCATCCGAAGTATCAAACCCCGTGGGTTGCTTCGCTCGTTTTGGGTGGTTTGGCACTGATCGTGACGGCATTCTTTGGAGACATGGTTATGCTTTCACGCTTCGTTAACTTCGGTGCGTTGTCTTCGTTTGTGCTGCTGAACTTCGCAGTGTTCTTGTACTTCTTCGTGAAAGAGAAGCAGCGCAACACCTTTGGCGACTGGCTGAAGTATCTCATCTGCCCGTTCCTTGGCATTGCCATTTTGGTGTTTGTGTTCACTGGTTTTGACATACCGACCTATGTGGTAGGTGTAGTTTGGTTGATAATTGGCCTGATCATTGGTGCAGTTAAATCCAAGGGATACAAAGAAGTTCCTGAGGCATTTAAGAATCTTGAGTGCTAGATTCAAAGCTCATGCATTTGAATTCTTGCACGTAAGTTCACATGGCGCGCATTTACAAGGATGATAGATAAAGGCGAGGTCACAGCGGCCTCGCCTTTGCTTTTGGGGTGTTGCGCGCGCGGTTTTTGCCGTGGTCGCTTACGAGAGCATGCCGGACGCCAGCCGGGATGCCGACCGCGCCTCGCAAGCCTGGTTGGAGGAGACTCAAGAGTTCGCGAAGTGATTTTTTGTAGCAAATTTCGAAGTTTTGGCTGAAAAAGGCCTCTTGTCGGGGAATCTGATGAAAAATTGGTTTAAAAAGTGCCCTTGTCGGGGAAATTCGCTTGATTTCGGCGCCCAAAACACCGACGAGGGCACTTTTCCAGCCAAAACCTGCAAATTCTTAGATGCTTTTTGGCGGCTACGAAATGAGCTGCAACATAATGCCTGGTCGCGCGGTTGGGCGCGGTTGCGCGCCGGCGGGCAGGTGCAGCGTGGCCAGGCTGTTTGTTCACGCAATTCTTCATATATGCTACAAAATCTCCAACATTACATTTCGATGGTGAGCATTGCTGAACTGGGAAAACTAAGTGAATAGGTCAATTAATCAGGTGAAATGCCGAAAAAGTGTTGCCAATTGGTTGATGTTCTGTAGCAATAAAGATATACTTTCGCTATCGTATGGATTACTCTGCGATAATTGTGTATGCGCAGGTGGGGATGAATAATTCATTTGAGGGAATGAATCTGTCTGCCCAGCAGTTATTAAGGGGTCTTTCTGCGAGTTGCTTGAGAAAGCAAAAGCTCGATGAGGCGAGGCATCTAAGCGTGACGACTGTTGTCGGAATGGGCAATCTATAAAGCCGCCACTGATGCTGTAATAAATAGCAGGTCATGCCGCAAAAACGTACCATCGAACATTGAAAATTTAGCGCACATAACAACCCGACGTGCGTGTTGGGATGAGTGCAGAAACTGTTCTCATCGAAGAGAAGCTGGACAAAGGTCACAATTATGAAGAATGCCAAGGTATCTTCGGAACAACAAACAACTTCGCGCCAAGCTAAAGCAGGGCAGACGCTAAGTGGCTCGCATCAAGCCGCGCGGCAGAGTAAAGCGGCGCAGCAGGGGCGCGCCGCGCAGCAGAGTCGTGCCGCGCAGCAGGTAGGCGCATCGCCATTTGGTGATGAGCTTTATGCCGCCATGCCTTTTAGGTCGCGACCATGGGTGCGTGCGCTATCGGTGGTGATGTCAGTGCTTCTGGCAGTCACCATGTTTGACACAACAGGGCTGTCGCCGCTTGTTGATAGAGCGTCGGCTGATCCGGTTCCCGCAGCAGATATACCTGCGCTTCCAGGCACGACAGATGCGCTCACAACGAAAGCGCAGGATGATCCAGTGGATGAAGACGACGCTGAATCCCCAGATGAAGCAGCGGATGCCGCCGACGAGGCGGCTGTTGACGTTTCTGAGGACGAAAAAAATGACGCCTCTGAACCTGAAGTTTCAACGGTTGAAGACACCGAGGAAAACCGCCAGGCGCTCTTGCCTGAGGGCTTAGTTTCGGCTGATCGCGTGCTCCCTCAGGTAAGCGAAGATACTGAAGACATCGATGACCGCTTCACCCCGTCATTGGTGCTTTTTGGCGCTCCTATCAGCGACGAAGGCACGTTCTACGTGAAGCAAGGAAACGTATCGGGAGAATACGAGCTTGGCAATTTGCTCGAGTCGCTTGAGGGTGGCGTTTTGGGCGGATCTGCTGAAGGCGATGCGGTTATTCTCACCTTCGACATCCCGTATCTCTACACTGACGCCGAGGGCAATCTGGCCTCTACCTATTCGGAGGAAAGCTGGAAGCTGCAGCGCGGCTTTGATCCGGCGGCTGATTCCAACAGCGGCGTGCAAGCGCCAATGCGCGCAGCATTGTTTGCTGACGATGTTTTTGAAGGCTGGTCTGTGTGGCAAGAGCACGAGGGCAGCTACATTCAGTTGACCAAAGAAGATCTGCAGGCAGGCGTGTCGGGCAAAATCGTCTTGCGCTACGAGGGCGAACCAACGTATGACGAAAATGGCGAAGCAATTGATGCACAAACCGCCATCACCAATGCAACCGCACCGAATGCTCGACCGGGCGCAATGAGCGCACAAGCAAGCCTGCCGAACTTCGAGTTTGGCTTGGTGGGCGACGTTCCCGCAGACCAAGCGGTTGAGGTTTCGTTCGGCTATGAGGCTCACAGCTTTACGCCGCAAGCAACAGAGGAAAATCCGAATCCGGAGACGCTCTATGGCACGATCCTTCGCAAGAGCGTTGGAACTTTTGCGCTGGTAAACGACGAAACCACCGCAAAGGCAACGTTTGATGTTGAGCGCTTTGGCGAAGAACCTACGTTTGCTGATGGTCTGGGCTATGCGCAGCATCTTGTTCACATTGCAGTTCCTGAGGATGGTTTTGCAGCCGAGTCAGTGGCTTTGAGCGTGGCATATCCGGCGGATTGGCGTGGCGTTTTTGGCCAGACGCTCGAAGATTTGATGGCTTTTAAGGTGAGCGAAGACAACACCCCAGAAGCGAACACTTTGTCCGATGGCAGCGTTGACACCTCGCAAGAAGCTCGAGACGAAGAGACCTTTGTTGGCGTGCCGGGGCAACGTGGCGTGTTGGTGTATGACGTAACCGATCTTTCCGAAGAGCAGCTGGCAAGCCTCAATCCAAAAGATGCTGCAACCTTTGATGAGCTTGGCTTGAGTCCTGTTTCTTACCATGTAGCAGGGGATGCTCGCTTGCAACTTCAGCTTACCGGAGGTGACGGCGCAATCTCGGCAGGCACGGAGCGCGTGCTCTATGTAGCGGCGCCTTATAGTGCTGATCAGCTGGAACAAAAGACTACGAATGCGGAGCAGTTTAAAGCTGCACAAGCTATTTTTGACGTTCAGGCTTCTGTCAAAATCAAGAATCATACGTTCTCGTTGACCGACCATCGCGTGATGGGCATCTCGTTTGCGCGCGGTGTTGACACGCCGGCGGCTGACGGCGACGGCTCGGGTGACGGCTCGGGTGACGGCTCCGACGATGGCTCCGACGATGGCGAAGACGGAGACGACAGCGAAGAGCCGGGCGCAGACCTTGGTAGCACCGATTCGATAGAGACCACAAACCCCGACAATACTCAGCAGCAAATCACGCTTTCGCCGGAATCCGTGCTCGGCACCGTGGGAGGTGCGCTTCCTGGTGTTGCGAACACACCGCTGTATGGACAAGCTGCCGCAGATGGCTTGTTGAACAACACACCTGAGCTGGACGATTCGCTCATAACCTTCCTCTATGAGACCAACGCTCCCAAGCCGCTGTATGCCTCGGGCATGATTATGCCGTTGGCAGAAGGCTCGGTTGCCGGTCTTCTCGACCCGAACTTGACGGCTACTGCTGGTGGTGGTCAGAGCTTGGGCTCAAACATGTTCATGATCAAAGACACTGATTCGCCCACCGTCACGATGGACGCAACGCCGCGCTTCACCGATGGCTACCTGGGCACCTCAAGCGACGTTCCTGCTGAGCAGGCTCGTCACGCGGTTGTCTTTACGCTCTATATTCCGTACTTGTATTTTGACGCAAACGGCGTCATGCAAGAAACCTACGACAAGGCAGAATGGGATCAAAACCAGGCAAGCGCCGGCGGCAACCCGCTCAACAACGGCCAGCGCCTGACGGCCACTATCGGTTCGGACTTCTTTACCGACCAGCGCTGGGCACTTTACTCTGAAGACCTGCGCATGAACATCACCAACTATGCCACTTTGAACACGTTCTTCCCGGGTGGCACGTTGACGGGTCGCTTCCAGTTCACCTATGTCGGACCCAACCGCGACTATCGCATGCCGCGTAACTTCGGCCCGCTCACCATGAATGTACGCTTTATGGGTAACATCCCAGAAAACACCGGCGGCACCATCATGGAGGGTGTAAAGTGGAGCGCTTACACTAATGCAAATGGCGAAACTACCACTTCGCGTGTTGACGAAGTCATCCAGCCAGGCGCTGCGTCGTCAACCGGCTCTTCGCGCCGCGTAACCTATATCAAAACTAACCTTGACTGGACGCCAACCATTAAATGCGTCAGCGAGCCTATTTTATGGGATCGCTACAACTACATGGCATATGAGGTTGAGGTTAAAAACATCTCTGAGAGTGCCGACTCAGTAATTGATTACCTGGGCTTCATCTTCAACTTCCCGAGTGCAGTGCTCAACTATGGCGAAGGCATGACCACGCAAGATGTGTGCCAGTGGTCCATGGATCCATCCGGTGCGGTGTCGAAGGTAGATCGCCCCTCAATTGGTGCTGGTCTGACGTACACAGGCATGCCCAAGCAAGGCGGTATTTTGGTCTATGACATCACCGATGCCCAGTCGGACCTTTATGATCAGCTCGACATGGAAGACTTCCATAATGCTGACGAACTAGGGCTGCAAAAACTTACCTATACGACAGCTGGCCAAGATGGACAGATGTCGCTCATCATCCATCCTGAAGCGAACGAGAACGACAAAACGCACAATTTCATGGGTGGAGTTTTGCAAGCTGCCCCTGAAGGAACGCCGGCTGATCAGGTTCATGACAGCAAGAAGTTCCTTATCGCATTGCCCTTCACAACTAACTTTGTTGGCGAATATGATCCCACATCGCCGTCGGGCATTAGCTATAAACCGGTACAGCTTCGCACGACGGCAACCGTATACTTCGGTGGTCGTGGCGAAGGTAACGACTATGCCTGGGCGAAGCAAACCACCGTCAGTTCAACCTTCAAGGCAACCGAGCTGAACTTCGAACAAAGTAAATATGTTGTGAATCCTATAACAGGATCAATGGCGCTCAGTGCTGAAGCGCCATTGGGCTATCCGGTTTCATACGTGGTTGAAGGCTCGAATTCAAACGGTTCAAATGTGCCGCTTTTCGGCCGTGATCTTAATACGACCTTCGGTGCAGAGCTGGTTGACCAGCTGCCTTCTGGTTTCGAACTTCAAGGCTTAGACATTACTGTTAATCGTTCTTCGCAAACGCCAACGGCTGCCGACCCGTCATTGTCAGACTGGTACGATCTTGCTGGCCAAGTTGTTCAGTTTGAGGTAACCGACAAAGCGGGTAAGACCTCATGGGAGACGCTGACGCTTCCGGTTGAAGTGAGTCGCACTGCTGATAGCGTGGTATATCGCTTAGGCCACAACGACCCAGACTCAGCGCAGATGAATGGCGATACGTCTGCAAAAGGCATTGCTCAGTTGCTCGAAGAACGCGGCATCGCAGCTATTCCGCGCAAATCATATCCGGCAGGCCAGACTCCTGCAAAGACATTCACGGGCAAGTTCCGCCTTGTTTATAAGTCTCCGCTGCCGAAAAATGTTTCCATAGCAAGTTCGCTTAAAGTTACTGGTACCATGCGCGTGGCGAACCAGTCCTATCCTAATACGGCTCAAACGCTGTATGGTGAGCGTCGTTGGATTACTGCAGGTGCAGGACAATTCATGTCGTTGCCGCATGAAAGCGAAATTTCCTCGGCAACATTTAATCCGGTAGTGACGCGTCCTCAGGTTACTGCGCGCGCATATTCTACTTATAACGGTGATTATCAAACCGCACCGGTTGGTTATGAGAAGCAGCGCAAAGAAGCGCTTGTTAAAGAGCCAGATGCTGGATGGCGCTTCTATGTTTCCAACACCTCTAAGTCAAAGATGGAGCCGGCAACGTTTACCGTGGCAGGCCTGGCGCAGACCGATCCGCTTACTAATTTGCGAGATGACTTTACCACGCGCCAAGTGCGCATCAGCAAAGCGCTCCTAGATCACGCAAGCATCGATAATGCGGTTATCACGTATTACCCGACTGTTGCCGGGGCAGCTTTGCCGCTGACGGTCACGCTGACCGAAAGCCAACTTCGCAGCTATATTGACAACAACCCAACACTATCTGATGGCACCGATAACCCAACCTATGGCGATGTTATTTTGCCGCGTAGCTTGTGGCGTGACGGATTCTTCTCGTCAATAGTTTTGAATCTCAATTACTTCGATGGCAATGCTCCTGAAGCTGGCGAAAATGCCTTTGTCGAAATCAATGGTACGCCAACGCGCGTGCAAGACATTGTTATGACGGGCACGTTCGCTACCAACTATGGCCTTAACGCTGGCAACCAGACGCACACGCAGCAAGCCACGTTGGTGAGCATGTATGTGCCAATTCGTCCGACGGTTACAGCAAATTATGGCTATAACGACGGAACGCGCACCTACACCAACGACAACGATACGTCCACGTCAATTACGCGTATGCCATATCGTTGGGGCGACCAAAAGTCCGAAGAGGCATGGTACTCATTTGCGCTTGAAAATGATTCCGATTACCTCATGCGCAACTACAACATGGATATTGTCATCAATGACATGATTGAGACCACCGACTCAGAAGGCAACGCGGTGGTTCGAGGCTTCATTCCCTACACCGTGCGCATGAATGACTTCCACTATGGCGAAATTACCGACCTGGATGGATCAACTCATGACGGCTGGATGCAGCAAGGCGATGGCATTGTTGACTATCTTGAGTTCTACGACAACACCCAAACGCTCACAGGTGATGCGGATGCAGATGCCGCAATTACGCCGGTTGGCCGTTTGACCATGGACGACATTGTCGCAAAAGGCTATTTGACCGAGACAACTCCTGGCTCGGGTGTCTATACCATGAATATTCCGCTTGACGAATTGTATCCGGGCAAGCTGATCAAAACGACGCGCGTGCACTATACGCAGGTGCGTCGCCGTGCGGTCAAGAAGAACAACACCGCTTCAGTTGTCTATATGCTAGGTCGCGTTGATACACATGGAACGAATTTCAACGAGCGCGTAACCGCAGATGTTTCTGCATACCCAACCACCAATGAGTATGGCTCAAACATGTTGCGCAAGAACAACACCACCATGCATATTCAGCCCTTTGCCGCAACAGTTACCGCGCAGGCAACTAAGCCCACAGGCGTGCGTCCCAATCCGGGTTCTGCGAAGGTAGGCGGCAACGGTGCAACGTCCACGAGCGGCGATTATGTTGAGATTGCCAATTATGCAGAAGGCGTGGGCTACACCTTTACCGTCAAAAATCCGGCAGCTGCCCGTTCCGATAACGCAGTTGTGAGCTTAGACGTGCTCAGCTTGAGCGACTATCTGGATGTTCCCGTTGCAGGTGTTCGCGGTTTCTGGTCCAAGCAAATCACCTTTGATCAGGGTCTGTTTGCGCTTGGCACCAAGGTGAACGAAACGGGTCAGCCGAGTGCGTTTAAAGAAGCGAAGTTCTTCTTCCGTGCTGCTGATGGAACGCATGCGCCAACGGGCGACAATGCGGTAGCTGACGTTACCCTTACAGCAGATGAGCTGCGCGCACTCTTTACTTTTGCTGCGGACGGCACCGGAACGGCAACGGTTGATCTTGCTAGTGGCAAGTTCGCATCGGTGTCTGATTTGTACCTTGAGCGCGTTGATTTGGTCTATGACGAAATTGATCCGGTTGATGCCGCTAAGGTGCTAAAGGTTGACGTAAAGGGTACGGCGAACTGGTGGTATCAGCGCATTGGCTCAACTGATATCAATGACCTTAATGCGCGTATGACCATTAAGCAGAATGGCGAATTCGACACCAAGAATTCGTTTAACCGCTTGACCTCGCTGGTTATTTTCCGCCCAGCCCTTGAGCTGCATACGTTTGGTCAGTATGGTCAAAACAACTACACCGACACCTATGCCTCTTCAAACTCTGCAAACTCCGACGGCAATCGCACCCGCGTGACGGTGCCTTATGACCGCGACTTCAAGATGTGGGCGCGTGTTGAAAACGAGCGCAATATTTCAACGCTCGACGATGTCGATATCAACGTTAAGATGCCGCTGAAGTGGGAGAGTGTCGCTCAATTTGACGGCACAACCGTCAACGCTTGGACCGGCTTCCATACCACCAAGATCACGGTGACCTCTTCGTTGTTTGAGACATTCAAAAATGGCACCGTGGGTACTATTGAGCTTACGGGTTATCCGGATCTGAATAATACCGAGCAGCGCAAAATTGTGCTTGAGCCCTCTGATGACTACACGCCAAAGAGCGGCACGCCGCGCGCGTTTAAGGTGCAAAGCTCAACGATTACGCCTGGCGAAGATCCAGATGGTCGTTTTGATGAGATTCTTGTCACCGATGAGGGTCTGCAAATTGGCGAAGAATTCATCTATCACTATGGCATTGCGAACCTGACAACATGCGAGCTTCATTCATGGAAAGACATGGATTTTGAAGACAGTGCAGCAGGCAACGGCTCTCAAAACATTATCTTTGACGGATTCGATGACTCCAACTTCGCTTCCGTTGAAGTCATGAGCGCACGCACAACCAACTACCTAAATGGTTTGCGCACACCAGTGCTCAACAACCCCTATACCGTAGTTCGCACTGACGACTCAGATATTTATGTCTCGAAGATGTACTTTGACGCGGTTAGCCGTGCGGGCCTTTATGACGACGGCTCGGGTGTCTCGGGAACCGATCGCTTTAACCGCTACACGCAAGGTTCCAACGACAGCTGCCATTGGCGTCACACCAACGCATCGAATGGTTGCGATGGTGAGCGTAACGCTGCGCTTGAAGTGGGGTATAAGTCTCAAGTTTCGCTCATGAGTGACTTCAGACAAGTCAATAATGCTCCGCAGCAAAATGCGCCTGAATGGTCATGTGGACACAACGAGCAGCAAGGCATGCCCTTTGTTGGTTCGTTCACCTACAACTCTGGTGCGCTTTTGCACGTGACGCAAAATGTTCCGTCAAGTGTATTCGACGCATACTATGTCAAGATTCGCTCTGCCGCGGTGCCTTATGTTGAAGGCATTACGGTTACCTATACCAACGGCAAGACACTCTACGTTTCTGAGCAGGAAATCCGCGACGCGTGGGCAGATGGTTCTGCCTATTCTAAGCAGACCGACATCAATGGCCAGAAGTACTTCCGCTTAAATCTTCTCAAGACTGACGCAGACGGCAACCCTGTTGCCAGCTTTGGCTCTTCGGCTTCTGAGGATGCGTATGCACGCAAAGATGGTATCGAAGACTACAACGATCCTGATGAGCCTGGCAATCCGGTGAAGTCGATCACCTATGATGTGTCTATCAACCAAAACCAGTTTGCCAACGCCGAAAACCTCTTTACCGACGGTACGTTTGATGCAAATGGCGATGCATGGCAAGCTGAGGGCAACCCCGATTATGGTACCTGGTATGGCATTTCAAATGGCGACTGGGCAAGCTGGGTTAACAACATGGCCTTTGAGGTAACCGGTCGTACGTATCGCATCACCGCTGCTAGTGGCATTAATTCGCAAACTGAAATCACGATGGAAGTTGGCGAAGATGAGGGCGGTAATGTTCGTCCGCAGCACAAGGCGGTAAAGCGCTATACGAAGGCCAACAATCAAAATGCCAGCGGCGTGAAATCGAACTGGGCATATCAAGACTACCATCGCTATGGTGACTACTGGAGCCATCTGCATCATGAGGCACGCATGCGTCACCTCATCTCAAATTCGAGCTTTATTATTGTTGAAGATGGTAACTATGTTCGCAAAGACACCGTAGTTAACTCTGCAGGTGCTTATGGAAATCGCATTGGTAACTATGGTTACGAGGATGCTCGTTTTGCAGACGACTACCATTACGCCATTTCGTTCTATCGCAAAAATATTCGCAACAAGTTCGATACGTTCTATAACTCCTATGACTGGCGAGAGGGAGACGACTGGTGGGATACGTATGTCTCGTTTGCTGATAGGGTGACGCTGACTGACACCTTGCCAACGTGTTTTCCTGATGCAGACTTGGAATACTACGGTTATTTGTCCACCGGCTTTAAGTTCTTGCCGAATGCTGGAGTATGGCGTCATTTAAAGACCTATGACAATGCTTCTATCACGCTCACCACGCAAAAGTGGGATACCGTGAATGCAAATCCGTCCGATCCGGATGCAATTCCTGATTACGCCGAAGGGGCTACGCGCGTCATTGTTATCAAGCGCGATGGCCAATATCTGCAAACTGGTTCGGGAGATTCGCTCGCGCTGACCAAGATCAGCGATCAGGGTATCGACTACATGGCTGCTCATGCGGGCAGCGACAACAACTTCTATTTGAAGTTTGGTCGTCTCGACGAAAATGAAGCAACCGACATCAAGAACGCATTTGGTGTGTCAACGACTAACCCTGACGGCACTGAAAGCTATACGCGCACGGGCGCAGAGCCGGCTACTGTTGAGTTGGACAAGAACGAGTTCGTCAAGCGCTACACCTTTGATCTGGGTCCTTATGTCGGCAATGGCGATACCACGTCAGAAATTACTGGCGAAAAATGCGACTTGGACGCAGCCGAGGCGGCAGCGGACTTCTATCTCATGGGTCGCCCCTACATTTATAAAGGACAAATCAATCCGCGTCCGCAAAGCGCAACAAACCCCTATGGTGGCATGGCACAAAACGATGGTACGCGCGACGCTAAGAACAATATCTATTCGTCGTACTATCGTTATAACGATTCGCCTTTGACGCCGCACAACTCTATTAATTGGCGTGCGGATTACTACACCTCGGATCGTCCGCATCGCTACACCGATGATGCGTACTATCTCGGCTACCTCATTCCGTTTGCCTATCGCCATGATCTGAGTGCGAAGAACGGAAATGATAACGACGTCGATATGTATGACTACAAGATCGACAACAAAGAGCCGAACTTGGCAGAGTATGAGGTTCGTTTCTGGAACGACGAAGACCGCGACAAGACCATCGCGGATCGCGATCAGCGCGCTGATGGCTCAAAGCGTATTACGCATATTTCTGGCGTGACCTTAACCAATGATCTTAATGACAGCTTCCGTCTGCAAAAGATCTATATGCCTTCGCAGTTCGTAACCACCGACCCGGATCGTGATGCGCTGTGGTTTGGTGCAGGGGCATTGCAGGTATGGCTCAATGGTTCAGCTTCCACAACGCCTACCATCAGCTTAACCTGGCAGCAGATGATTGACGAAGGCATCTTGAGCGAAAAGCCTCTGTCCACCGGATCTCATGCGGGAGATTACGTCATTGACCTGGAGAAATATCTGCGCAACCATTACGCAGAACTCGGTCTTTCTGGTGTGGAATACGAAGCAGTTGAAGATACGAATACGTTGCCTGACAATGGCAGCGGTTGGGCAGCTGATACCAGCGTTAACCACACCTATGCTCAACCGTGGGTGTCAAAGTTCTCATTCCGCTTTGAGTCTCCCAACGCTGACCGCGCTCATCCTGAAACTATGCTGGACTCGGGTGAGTATCTCTCGGCGAGCAGGCAGTGGCATTGGAGTGCAACATCAAGCAGCACCGCTGTACTGAAAGACAAAGAAGGCAACACCCTGCCGGCTAATACCGTGCCTGATTACACATTTGCCTATGATGGCGTCTATGTTGATCGTACGGTTGATAACTTCAAAGGTGCCACTGAGACAACAACCACCGATCTTGATGCAGGCAACTGGGACACTTCGTCCACGCCAACGTTCTGCAAAGATGGCAACGCTTTTGATCCGTGGGAGCGTCGCAACACGCTGACTTCCACCAACGTGTCCACCAAAGACCCGAACTTCGACAAGCTTGAGACGCAGCCTGCTAGCACGCAAGACTACAACATGTATCATCGCTTGGGCTTGCTTGAGACGAGCGTGACGCGCGGCAAGACCGTCACCAATGCAGATGGTACAAAGCGCACGGTGTTTGCCTACGACAAAGACGATGCATCGTTGACCTCGCCTGAAAGCTACAATCCAGATGCTGGTGTTGCTAACGACATCACCAATGGTAACCTGTACGCAGGCGACTACGTAGAATACATCTTATATATGGGTGCTCAGCCCAACCAAAACACCCCTGCTGGCTCGGGAGCGGCGCTGCCTCTTGAGCAGCTCAATGCTCGCTTTGAGGCCAATAAGGGTCAGCGCATCGTTGGTTGGGAAATAGCAACGCAAGATGCCGCTGGTAATCGTGTTGCGGGCAATACGACCGGACACGAAGTGACAGCATGGCTGACCGATGCCGCAGGTGGCTCTAAGCGCAAGGTTGAGCCGCAGACAGACTTGTCTTACTACGATCCGACAAGTACGCTCACCTCGCGCGCTTTTGATGGCGAAGGTGCAGATGTGATTTCTGTTCAGGCAGCATCGGGCAACACTGAGGGCATGGCAGAAAACCGTAACCTGCTGTTCTCGGTTTCAACCTATGATGCCAACAATCCTACGGCAAGCCAGATCAAACCTGGTACCGGAGTGTATATTCGCGTCATTACTCAAATGACCGATGAGCTTGAGACGGTTGACGATTACAACACCACCGACAACGAGGCGTATACCGACAACGAGCCGGCATATAAAGGACAAGACGTTCGCGCAACGCTGTATGCTGCACCTCGTCCGCTGCATGGTTATACGCAGTATCGTTCGGTGCTCAAAGGCGTATATGGTTCAGCGGTGTATAACTATTACAGTGACTACGACAACAAGACGAGTTACCACACCGATACCACGTCAAATGGCTCAGGCGTCGGTCCTATTCATTACAGCTCGCTTAATGAGGGCAACCTGGCATTTGATGGCAAGCTACAACTTACGAGCCGCGTATATTCAACGACGCGTTTCCACAATCACACGAACAAGCCAGTGACGGTGGATGCTCAGTTCACAACCAATACGCTGACGAACCCCAACCAAAAGGCTGACGGTGATGGTAACCCAGCACAACTTACGGTGACGGGCATTAAGAACTATACGCAGCACACCAACGATGTGCGTGTGACCGTTCGTTTCACCAACTCAAATGACGGGGGAGATCCGGCTGGTCTTCGTATGTTTGAGTTGACCGAGAAGCCCTATATCGCTGCAAGCAATACAACGGTTAAGCAAGAGGGTGGTCAAAAGGTTGCGCTTCGCTACCGCACCGATATGCCCGCAAGCAAAAACCTCACCTATACCGATGAGTCGGGAGCAACCCAAACAGGTCGTCCTCCGATCAAGATTGAATACTATGACGCTGAGTGGAATGTGGCTGCCGCAGATGTGCAAACGCATGGCGCTTTGGCGAAGCTTTCGGATGACGAAGCAGCCATGGCAGCAGCAGCGCTCATAGATGGTGATCAAATACCTGAGCCCACCGAGGAAGAAAGCCTCTTTGAGGCACCGAATGATGTGGCAACAGGTGATGAGCCTGATCAGGGAGAATTGCTCAACGCGTTAGCGCAAAGCGCACCCGATGCATTGGCGAATTCCGAAGGTGCGTGGGTCAGCTATGAGGATCTTGAGGCGAAGTATGGCGCTTCATCAACTCCTGAGGCAACTCCTGAGGGTCACTCCTCAAATGCCAACGTATTCCGTACCGTTACGGGTATTCGCTGGACGTATTATGATGTGCCTGCAACTGAAGCCAACGGATCAAGCGATTATCTGCTTGAAGATGTTGCGCTGGTCGGCGTTGCTCGTTATTCTGACACACGTCCTGGAACCGCTGCGATTACTTCTTCTGAGCAGCCGAATAGCTGGAATCCCGCAACTGCAGTTGATGCTGCCTTTACTCACTATCATGACGAGTCTACCTCGCTTGATTACTACACAGCTGCAAATGTAGCCTCTGCAAGTGGTGCGGTAACGCGCAGCGATACCGAGGCGGTAGAGCATGGCGTTTGGCGTACCAAGCAAGACGAAGAGAAGACGAAAAACATCGTCATCTATCGTCGCACGCCCGTTATGCAATTCCAGACGCAGACCTTCCAAACAGAAGAGCAAGCAGCAACGCCTTATGCAAACAATGCAGCGCAAAAGACGGGCTACATTCCTGGCGAGAAGTTCTATTACAAAAACACGCTCATCAACGTGCCTAAGAACACCAACCCAGGCATTCGTCAGTTGGAGGGCGAACTGTTCAACCCGGTGTTCTATGAGCTCGTTCCGGTCGATTACCTCAAGACAGATGAGTCTGAAGAGATCGATGCGGATTACTTACTTAATAAAGTGACGGTGAGCTGGAAAGACCGCAACGGTAAAGATGTGTTGGCAAGCCGCACAACCGGAATGCATCTGAAAGTTGAAGCGGTTGATACCTATACTGACTTTGAACAGCCTGACTTTGGCGGCTCAATGGTCTACACCTCTGGCGGTGCTGGTTCATATCGTATCTTTAGCGACTTAAACCCCACGGCAAAAGATGTTTCGCGCAGCACTACCTATACGTTGTTTAAGATTTCGTGGGAGGCTGATACGCCTGGTCAAGGTGGTTCGATCATCACGCCCGAAGACGAAGCAACGCGTCCTGTGGACGACACAACTCCTGGTAGCACACGCATGGAAGTAGGCGACACTATCGAGTTGTACTATCCGGTGCGCTCTGCATTGGATGGTCTGCCACAGGTTTATAACCAGCTTGGAAGCGGCACGGGCACTGGTTCACTCAACAACACAGGGCTTGAGCCGGCATACTTCCCGCGCATGGGTGAGTACTACTACTATGACTACGCCTATTCCAACTCTGCTGCTGGACGCATCAACCCGCTCAATGGCGGCGCAATCAGCTTAAACAATGAGGCGTCATCGGCAACGTATGTCAATAATGGCTCGGTCATGATGGATCTCGATTCGCTCCATTTGGATGCAGCATTCTCAGGCGACAAGCCAGAGCAGACTGACACGTGGGAGATGTTTGACGGTTCGCTTACCTATATTCCGGGTGTAGCAACCAATATCAATTACTATTACGCCTGGTGGGATGTGAATAACTGGGGTGTTAATGGTGGTCAGAACCGCGACTCATACGGCAACCCGCGCATCGTCTTTATGGACGAAGACATCCGTACCGCACGTAACTATCAGCAGGTTCGCTATACTCCGCGTCCGTTTAGTGGAAGCGTTGCTGAAAGCATGGACTTGCTGCCTTCAAATACCCGCTATGAGAACTGGTGGGATAGCGGAAGCGCTAACGAAGGTCCAAGTGCGCGCGCAAACGACGGTGGTTCTGCCTTCACGAACCGCGAGCTGCGCACCTATTATTCCTATGTCACGCAACCGCGTACACAAGGTGATGTAACCAACCGCACCGAACGCTGGGCATCTGAGACGCCACTGGTGTGGTCAGAGACGCGTGTGCATCTGCAAAAGGCCTGGTTGGCAACGTCATCTGACTTCATTTCGCAAACTGAAGGCTCTGACTTGAAGAGTGCTCGCAAGTATGACAGTGGTGTTGATGGTCGCTATTGGTGGCGTGTGGGTGACACCGATTATGCAGGTCAGTGGCTGCGTGATCGTCGTGGTACGCTCAACGACCAGTACACCACCGCGCTTGAATACAACCAAGACTTCACCGCGCAACTGCGTGCATATAACTATGGCGACCGTACGTTGGACGGTATTGAATTTACCTATATTATGCCGCGTGGTGTTGAGCCGAAGTTCATGGCTGACGATGCGGCGGATTCCATTGACGTAAGTGATTTGGACGCACTAACTGCCCTCATGAATTCAGAGGCAACGGCCAAGGCGTATCTCATGACCGGCAAGGGATCTCCTGCTGGCGAAGGTGATGATGCATATCTGAGCGGTGTAACCTGGGAGCAAATTGACCAGAGCCTCGTTTCTATTGAGGTTGTACAATCTCCAGCAAGCGAAGACAAGGGCTATCGTGCTCCGTCAGCATCGCAAGATACGGCGTCGTATCGCAAGGGAAGCAATGCTCGTCTGCTAAGCACCGATGACTTGGCGGCTGATACGGCGAAGTCAACCTATTCGAATAACCCCTCAACGGCCACGACCATGCATGACGCTGCTTATCGCGATAGCTCGCAGCCGTGGGTAGTCAAGATCAAAGTCAACAAGGATCTGGGCAAGTGGTATGCACGCAATGCTGACAACCGTGCCAACAACCAAGCCGACCCTGACGCCTATGGCGATTACGGATATCAAATTGCTGTTAACTTGGCATCGCATGTGTTCGCGAACAACGAAAGTGGCGCGTGGTATGACCGTGTCTTGACTCGTCCGATTGACACCAAGCCTATTGGTGATGACACTATGGGCGGGGAAGAGCCATCGCGTTCAAGTGCGTACTATCAGATTTTCGACGTTGATCATTTTGAAGGTCGCGCTGCAACCGGCTATAAGAACATGCAACCCTATGGCATGGACTACAAGTATTCCATTCGCACGCGTCATATTTCAGCAGGCAGCTACCAGCAGCAGTCTGGCTCTCCCAACATGCCTGCCATCAATGGCTATACCATCCAAAACCTCACGGTGCGCACCGACACGGGCAATCCGATGGGCTCGGTGGTTGCCAATGATATCGATAATTTGTGGGGCTTGGCATACAAGGGCGCTACGAATACCGACAGCTCCTGGTCAGGCACTGGATCAGGCGGCGGATACGACAAAGACGACAGCGATGAGCCGGGTGTTGACAACAACATGGAGTACAACTTCGCCAAGTCCTATGTGCTTGAGAAGGCGGCTTCTAATACCGATCCGGACATGGCTGACACCGCACAAGCTGGCGACACTATTCGTTATACCGTCACGCTCAATAACACCGGTCAAATTGACACCGATGAGATGCAGATCATCGACACATTCTCAGGAAATGTAGATGACCTGGTCTTTGACGAGGCAACTCAAGTTGAGCGTGCGGACAATACCGCTACGATCACGATGCCGGCCACTAAAGCGGGCACTTCGTCATCGGTAAGCTATGCTTACACCATTAAGGCAGACGACACGCTTATCACCAACTCAATTGGCGATGATGAGTCCCAAAAGACATCCATTGCCGTTGCTGATAATCATGATTACTCGCTCACGAAAGAAGTGTCGCTGTCTAAGACGTCAGGCAATGCTGACGAGGCGGCTGCGTTGACTCCTGAAGTTGGCGACACGCTGACCTACACCGTATCGCTTACCAATAACGGCAACGTTGCTACCGGTGAAGTTGCGGTTACGGATACGTTCTCAGGCAATGCGGAGCTTTTGACCTTTGCCGATGGCGTTGACTATACCGTGATTGAGAATCCGGAGCGCGATGACGTGGTCTACCCGGATGGTTACTACGAAGATCCCGATACCGGCGAACTCTACTTTAAGAACCCTGGTACCGGCGAGCTTTCGCCGCTTGATGGTCCGGCACCCGATGGCTGGGATCCTGAGCTGCCGTGGCCGCCGTTTGATCGCGTCGTGATTCCTGATAATCATGAGGTCGCCTTTACGCTGCAAAGTGCTGAGGTTGGTCAAGCCACGCAGGTGAGCTACTCATATGTGATCCAGGAAGGCGACACCACGCTTACCAATTCAGTTGTCGAAGAGGGTGGCGACGCTCAGAGCACAACGGTAACGCTTGGCGAAGCACTGCCGGCACCCGAGCCTGAGCCCGAGCCTGATCCTGATCCCGACACCAATCCTGATGAGCATGCACAAATGCCAGAAGCCTCTACTGCTTCGATGAGCACCTTTGCAGCCAATACGCTTGGAAACGCAGTTGCAGTTGTGCTTGAACAAGCCGCGGCATCTGACACCACGGCATTTGCAACAGCGCCGAGCATGCGTTCAGGTGGCGGTATTACTACCAATGGCGAAACGACCATCTATGCCGAGACGGGCACGCGAGCCGTACAGCGTCAGCCGCTCGTTCGCGTGTGGAATACCATCGGCGAAAATGGTATCTCAGGTCCATCAACCGATTACTACATGGCAGCAGAAACGGCAACGCGCCAGCTGAACATTCATGTTGAGAATCGTTACTGGTGGGATAGCTATGCACGCTACTCATGGGAGAATTGGGTACAAGAACAGCGCACGGCAAGTTACTCAACTAACGGTGGACAAAAAGGCTCACTGGTACTGCCAGTTGTTACAACGGTGCTCCCGAAGGGTGTTGTGCCGGTGCATCGCACCACGCGCGCTCCGTATGGTAAGTGGGTCGACGTTGAACAACCCTTTGAGTTGGAAGACTGGGATATTGCCCTGTCCACCAATGCACAGCGCGGCAACACCGCACAGGTAACCAACAACAACCAAACCGATGAGTGGAAAAAGCAAAACTTCACGGCAACGGTTACCTATGAGCAGGTGTCGCCCGAGTATCAAATAGAGGGCGAAGACCTTGAATATCGCTTCGTCATTCGCTTTATTGCTAATGGCGATGACTTGGATCACGCAGACGCAGATGAGCAGCGTATTGATGCCTATGACATGGATACGTTTAAGTTTGATATCGCGGTATCCGATGAACCCGATTGGCCAGAAGAGCCCAACAACACTGAGGCGGCACGCTCAAGCGGTAACATTCGCACGTATGTCACCTCAAAGATGACCGGCTACAAGTTCTTGGCTGACACTGATATCTCCGGCAACCCCTACACGGTGGGTGCTCCGGCTCGTTATCGTGGTGAGACCTCGTCGGGCAACAACCACCATGTGACCGATCGTAACTACGATATGCGTCTTGACGCGCCTATCGCTTCATATCGTTATCAGTACGGTCCGTGGCAAGATCACTACAGCTATGGTCGTCCTCCCGGATATAGCGGTTCGGCTGTTCTGCATAACGACTTGCAAGACTACATCACCTACGATGTAAACCGCCCAGGTCAGCTGGTATATGAGACCGATGGCTTCAACAAGCCTTATGTCCAGCATGCGGCATACGGAAGCGGCAACGGTTCTTACTTCACGCAGACCGGTACCCTTCCGCGTAACTATTACAACGACGGAACGCAGACGGTCGAAGGCGTGCAAAACAACCCGCTTACTGGCTACTATGGCAAATACACCGAGTCGGGTGGCACCTTTGGCAGCGGCCTGAACAGCGTTGGATTAGTAGGACCTGCAGGTAACGCCGGTCTGAACGCTTCTGACTATACCTATCGCACGCAGGTAGGTTTGTCGGCTGCTACCACGAATAATTTGAACGGCAATAATGTGGCAAGTGTGACAGAACCTTTTGTTGCGGCGAATCTTGGCACAGCTGCCACCCATGTTGACGGTGGTGCTTATTGCACCTTGAAGGTACGCTTCATGGCACCGACGCTCAGTTCGAACTACGAAGTTGAGATGGATCCGTCTGATCGTCCGCTTGATAGCGACGAATCAACGTGGAGTGCAACCCTTGCAGCTTCTGAGCTTCCGGGCGCGAATGCCGGAAGAAGTGCTTGGTATGGCGTCCCAACATCAGGTAGCACCGGTCGCGGCGCACAAGCCAACAACGTAATGAATAACGATGGCACGGTAAGCGCGCAGGGAGACGCTGAAAAGCCGCTCGAGTATAACGAGACGCCCTGGTTTGCAGCAACGCTTCGTGCGTCGAACCCCAATGGTACTGCCGGTGTTGGTGGACAGGGCGCCATCAACCATGGCCGCTTGGTGTTCGCCATTAATTTGCCCAAAGAAGTTACCTTCTTCGATCATGACAAGCTTATGGATAATGCCGCAGACGAGAACTTAAGCGTCTTTGAGCGTTATCTGGCTAACTACGAGGGCGACGACTATTCGTTCTACGTTGAGCGCACCTATAAAGATAGGCATACGGGCACCTTTGTGCATGAGAAGCTCACGCCAAAACAGCTGATTGCACAGGGATGGACAGTTAATATCACCTATCAGCCTGACTATGATGAGAATAACTTCACCAACAAAGACTATGGCAAACCCGATCGCGATGATCCTAATGATCTTGTGAGCGATGAGACCATCAAGTCAAAGTCGCATGAAGGTGAGACCATCGTTATCGAGCTTGCTGCTCCTGATGATGCAACTGACGAGGAATTCGACAAGCATGACAACTTGCTTTCTGCATATTGGGCCGGCGTGCATCCGGATGGCTGGTTTGGCTATCAAGACGTCATCACGGTGAAGTTGCGCACGCGCGTTGATAACCTCGGTTCAGAAGACACGGCAACTGAAGGTGCCGTCAATGACGGTCGCGCAGTAAGCTATCAAGAGCAAATGAATACCATCCGTTCTTGGGATGGCGATATGTCGGATGCTTACTACACCTCTGAGGATCGTCAGCTTGAATGGATGGGTGATGGGGATTGGACTCACACCTATTCAGATTCGTATGCTGACGAATCTAAGCGTGGTACGACGGCGTATAAAGATACGCGCCCGGCTGATCCGCTTGGCGAATATGGTGTGGCTGACTTCGCAGCTCAAAAACCTGCCCTGTTCCAGACCGCAAGTACGAAATACTATGACCGCGGCGCGTTTATTGACGTGGTAACAGGTGAAAACATCGATGCTATTGACTATGACAAAGATAGTCTCTATGACGACGTTTATATCTCTGCACGTGCTGGCTGGTTCCGCGTACGTAAGCCTATGGCAAGCGTTCGCGCTGATACTGCCATCCTGCGTCAGCCGCTGACAGACCCGCGCTTCCCCAACGTTAAGTTGGCAGAAGACGGACACGATGGCGGTTCTAACCAGTTCTATATCACGCAGGCCATCAATACTGGTGGTGCGGTGAACAGCTTTATTGTGGATTGGCAAGTGCCCTTCTGGTCAACGGGTGGCTCTTCGGTATCCGATGCGCCATTCCAGAGTACCGACATGGCAATTGGTCGCATTGAGCCTAACATTCGTCGTGTTCAAACTGGTGTTTGGGAAGTGCCCGGCGCTGAGTATAAGTATGTCAATGCCGCAGGTGATGAGGTAGAGGAAGGAACTGCTGGTGCTAAACGCGTTCCGGCGAACGAAGCTGCAGTAACTGAATCTAAGCTGCGCGTATTCGTCTATGTTCGCAAGGCGTCCGCCAATCCCACCATCACCAACTCTGGCTTTGATGAGCAAAATGGTTCTACCTATCAGGATCATGAAAACTATGCGCTTGCAGGAACCGATGCTGACCGTGATTATTTCTACGGCGAAGATGACATTTCTGACCCGAATACGGCAGACAACGCAAAAGGCACCTGGCAGATGGTTGGTTCTACCACAGGTTATAAGGTCTCTGACAAGACCAATACCACCATCATGATCAACAATGGTGCCAACGAAGACGTCAAGCAAGTGCGTTGGGTTATCAAGGCAGTTGGCGAAGACGGCAATATCAATTCTGACTATGAGTCGCATCGCACAGCGGTACCGCATGGTTTCCGTTTGGCGGTTGACGCATTGCCGGACAACGACGCATCGCAAGACACCATCGACGCGACAGCTGGTTCGCAAGAGCCTGATGACGTGGATCCTGGCCGCCATAATACGGGTTGGGAATACTACACCATGTCAAATGGTGAATACATCTTGGATGACGACGGCAACAAGATCATCAAGAACGGCACCGTCATGCCTGATAGCATCACCAAGAATGCCGCAGGTATTTTGAGTCAGACGCTCATCAGCGAAGACCCGTCTGTTCAGCAGCGTCCTATTCCGGATATGCCGCTCTATAACATGACGCGCATCAATTCGCATCTGTATGCATCCGGTACTGAGGCTGATGGCATTGCGCTGTTGGCTGAGGGAGATGCAACCGAGTGGACCACCGCTTCGCACATCAACCACTTCGTCAGTGCAACACCGCGCTATGACGATACGAAATTCGTTGAAACCGAGCGTGACCGTGCGGGCTTCTTCCGCGATCCGGAGTTCCCGTTCTTGAAGCTTGATATGGTGCAGTCATACTTTATTGGTAGCTGGAATTCGTCATATTCATGGGTATCGAACGACTTGGCGATCGACCCCACCAGCTCGCGCATGCTTCGTTATCAAATTACCTTGACGAACTTATCAGCTGAGCAGGCTGAGGCGTTAGGTGTACAAGGCAAACCGCAGGTTGACTACTGTACCAACCCGCAAATTTCGTTGCTGTTCCCCTTCATTGAAGGTTACGGTGCAGCTTCGGCTTTGACATCTGATGGCTTTACCTATGTTCCTTATTCAGAGGCTTCGAAGTCAACTCATCCGTTGAGCTTGGATTATCGCTCAGATGCTGTCATTACGCGTGAACCTTTGCTTGGACCTGATGGCAAGCCAATGTATATGCTTGATGGTGATGGCAACAAGATTCCGGTCCTTGATGCTGACGGCAATCAGGTTATGGATGAGAACGGTGATCCGGTTTGGGAGATTCTCTACAACGATGTAGTTGAAGAGCCCGCCCACAACCTCAATAGCACCACGCCGATGTGGACATATCACATCGTAAATGTGTCGGATGACTTGCAGACGCAAACACCCGTTGATGAGCTTGGTTCATCTGATGCACAACTTTCCAATCCAAAGGTTGGCGGAGACCTTTTGGTGGAAGACAAGATTGCTTCTGCTACGTCGAAGTACAATCGCAAGTTCATGAACTGGCGCTTCTCGGGTCAGCCATATTCCGATGGCACTCCTCGTCGCGGTAGTTTGGACATGGGTCAAGCGGTCGTTATTGAGCTTTTGATGCCCATTCGCTCCGATGCTAACTCTGCATTGGCACAAGAACTTCTGCGTACAACCGGATATGGCTACAAAGACGGTAACTTTACCGGCTACGTTCCTGCTGTTCAGACGTCGAAAAACAAGGTTGCTTTGGAACGCGACTCCTTCGACGCAAACTTGGATAGCAAGACTGACCAAAAGATGATCACCATGCAGCTTGAAGCTATTGGCTTTGCAACGCGTGAGACCATCAGCCAATCGAAGGTGTCCACTACAGATCTGAATACGCGCTTTAACAAAGACGTAAACGGCCCGGCAGCAGCACCTGAAGGTTCGGACTACTCCTATACCTTGGATGCCATTAATGAAGGTGGCGACGAGGAGAAGGCAAATGGATACATCCGCACAGCATTTATGGATGTTATGCCGTATGTGGGAGACACACAGGTTAGTCAGCTGAACAACAAAGAGCCTGTTCAGCGTAATTCAACGTGGAATGGCTGGATGCAAGATCTTGATTCTATCGAGATGATTCTGGTTGATCCGCGTGACGAAGATAACCCTGAGGGTCGCGTGCTTGCTATTGATGGAAGCGAAGCAAGCGTGTGGGTAGGACCGATTGCCACACGTGGTTCTCAGTTGGTTCCGCTTTCTGAAGCGGGCATGACAATGCCCTATGCTATGGGTGGAGACCCCTTTGAGCAGCGTAATATCATCAACTGGATGGGTGAAAAGAGTGCCACGGATGCTGATATGACTACCATTAATATGGTGAACGTCAATACGCTGAAAGACTATATTGAGGCACATCCAACCGAGGCTGATAAGCTGCTGAAGTCTATCCGCTTTGTTTGGGGTAAGCTCACCGACGACAACATCAACTTGCCTCCGCAAGGTTATGTAACGCTGCAGTATCGCTTACACACCCCGCTCAACTTGCCGAAGTACACCGGCAACCTCACAGGTGACCCGATCTTCGACATGAACCTTGATATTTCTCAACCAGACCTCAATCCTGATTTGGCAGAGCGTTTGGCTGAGGTGACCCAGTGGAATACCTACGCACAGCGCGTTACCACAAATGGTCGCATGAGCGGAAATGATGAGCTTGTTGAGCTTCGCGAAGTGAGCCAGGCTGGTGTTTTTGTTAACGCACCTGACGATCGTGGCTATCTTGGCGATTATGTCTGGATGGATCCGGATTGGGATGGCTTGCAAAATGACACGTTAGGTGACACGGTTAAGGATGCACTTGGTCGTGAAACCACCTATCACCAGGCAGCAAACGGACGCTTCCTGATCTCTACCGATAAGACGGTTGACGATGAGACTGGTCAGTGGACAGGCCTCTATGGGGACGGATTGCATACCGCTGACATCTTGGAAGACGTCAACTTTGATGGCAAGGTAGAAGATCCAGGCATCAACGGCGTCAAGGTTGAGTTGCTGAACGAATATGGTTTGCCGTGTAACCGTGATGGCGAAGTTGCTGTACTTCGCAACGACGAGCTGACCAACTTTGAGGATGCATGGGTTGTGGCTGATCCGCGTACTGGTGTGCCGCTGCGTAACGAACTTGATGGTTACATTGGTGCAACAACTGGTGAGCCGTATAGTTATGTAACCGAGTCTGACTACTATGACAACAAGGGCTATTGGATCTTGTCTAACTTGAAGCCAGGCAAGTATAAGCTGCGCTTCACGTTCCCGCGTGAATACTGCCAGTACTCACTCACAACAAAGATCACCGGTCCTGATGATGCACGCAACCCGTTACTGGTTACGCGCGACAACAACCAGATGGTTGTAACTACACAAAACGCTATTGATGTTAAAGCTGTTGAATATGACAAGGATGCCTTCGAGGCTGGTCAGCCAGACTTGGTGCATAAGCGCTATGATGCGCGTGCAACCAGCTATGACGTGGGAATTGCTCGTCCTGTTACCTATACAGGTGTGGTATTCCGCGATGACATGCTTGATGATCAAACCGAAGAGGATCCCGATGACATCAATGGTGTCTTAGACTACGTTGGCATTGACATGAGTGCTGCCGATCCGATGACGTCAGGCAAACAGCAGCGCGAGCTTCGCCTGCAAAATATGCGGGTTACTGTACATGAATACGATCCGCTCACTGATACGTGGAAAGACGAGGCAGCTATTGACGCTGATGGCAACAAGGCGTCGCGTGATTCAAACGCAAATGGCGAATTCAGCTTCCGCCTCAAGCCGGATAAGTACTATGTCATTACCTGCGAAGACTTGCGTCCGCGTTTGTTGAAGCCCACGGTATACACGTGGAATGATGATGCTTTGGCACTCCCGGCAGCAGGTTCAAACGTGTGGGATAACGACTTGCGCTACGAAGGTGGCATTGGTCAGACCAAGCCGTTCTTGGCACAAGTACCCACAAACGCTGCAGGCGTGGCAGTCATGGAAGACAACAACAATACGTGGCTGGGATATCGCTACTATCGCAAGCTGGCCTTTGGCTGGGTTGATGGTACGAAGGGCTATCTGGGCAACTATGTATGGAATGACGAAAACTATGACGGCGTTCAAGGTTCGCTCGAAAGCGGCATTGGCGGCGTGCAGGTATCGCTTGAGCAATACTGGTGGCGCCCGACGGGTCATGTTGGTGGCACGACCGCATCCGACAACCTGCTTGGTCGCGGTGAATGGGTTTTGGTTCCTGCTGATAAGCAGCCTAATAATCTCGTTCAGGCAACTACGCCATCTGGCCAGTATGTGTTCAAGGGCATTTCCACTTATGTAGCTGACCCCGAAGCACCTCCCACCATGGCAGAGGACAACAAGCCGAAGTATTTGGCGGGATATCGTATTCGCATTGACCGTTCGCTGCTCAAGAATCATTCCCAAGACTGGGGTGTGACCTTGCGCAATAGCGCAAAGACACTCAATGAGTCGGGCGACGTCATGGTTACCGACGAAGAGCGTGACTCTGATATTAATTCGCGCGCTCTCATCTCTGGTCCATTTGGTGGCGGCCTGGCGTACTACTTTAACGAGGACGGTGCGGCCACCGATCGTGACGAGACGGCGTTTAACTCTATGATCGTTGTTGCAGGTGAGGTAACTGAAGATACTTCTGATGAGTATATTTCGGTTATTCGCCAAGGTGGCGCGCTCATGCAATATGACCTGTCCACCGCAAATCGTATTGATCATTGGGATGCGGGTCTTGTTGAGGTTCCGCGCTCAGAGGTAACTGGTCGCGTATGGCAAGACGATAATTATGATGGCTTGCAAGCGAAAAATGATGACGGCACCTACGCCGAAGATGAGCCTGGCGTACCTGATCAAGCTGTTGTCATGACGCAGTGGTACTACGATCCAAGCAGGACCAACGAAGACGGCGTTAACGGTCATTGGTTCATGAACGAACGCTTTGGTGAAGATAGTCGAACCTCGCAGATGACCTTTGATGAGGAGGGCAATGCTACAGGCGTTATGGCTCCTGTCGTTACCGATGGTGTGGCAAAAGATGGTACGGTAACCGTACTGACCAACGAAGACGGCGAATATGTCTTTGATAATTTGCCGACTGCCTACACCAATGACGAGGGTGAGCACTTCTTGGCAGGCTATCGTATTCGCTTGGCAAACCTCAAAGTAGAAGATGGCAATCACTGGTTGTTATCTCGCTACCATGCTACAGCCGAAGAGGACAAAGATGGAGGAACTGATGGTGCGTTGTCACTGGCAACTGACTCTGATGTGTCCGACACCTTTGTTGACACGGGTGCTGGTCTGCCGTTACAAGGACGTGAGTTCTTCAACGCAAATAACCGCACAGTAGGTACACGTGCTCATGAAGGCCAGATCATTTTGGCTGACACCACTACCGATGCTCGCACCGGTCATGGATCTCGTGTAAGCATAGCGGGAAGTGAAGTTGCAGTTGGAAAGACCGGCAGTGTGACCTATGACTGGCTGACGGCGCGCACCAACGAAGATGGAGAGCGGACGGTTGCAGGTGGCGACGTTGGTGAGTTACCGGCTCCGCAGCGTGACATTGTTGGTGTAATTTGGACTGACGCAAACAATGACGGTATCCAAAATGATGCAGATCCTGATGACCCCAAGTCTCAGGCAGAAGAGGGACGCAACGGCATTCGTGTGACCTTGGAGCGCTACTACTTTGATGATGCAGCTGGTGATTGGGTACCCGATCCCGCTTGGGGCGACTGGGAAGCATATGAGCAAGATAATCAAACAGGTGTTGGTTCTGATGAGGCTGGACACAGCCAGCTGACCGCAACCGGCATAGGTCCTGATGGTGAAGAGCAAGATGGCGTATATCGCTTTGAAGACCTCTTTACCCAGACGCGCGTGGACAACCAAGGTGTGATATATGCCTATCGCGTTCGCGTGACCGACCCGCAATACAAGCTCAATGCATATCTCATTGCTAAGTATCAGCAAGGCGATGACTTCACCGTTGACTCTGACCTCGTGCTTCGCAATGCTTATCTCATGGGTGATGATGAGTATGACGTTTTGCTGGATACCGCGGATGCCACCTCGGTGCCGGCAAATGAAATAAGTGCACTGCCTTCGCAAAATGCAAACCAAGACAAGGGCTTGGGTGTTGATGAGGAGAGTCGCACAAAGCTTGCGGGCAACGGCATGGTGAATATGCTCTCTGAAGCCGATCAAACGTTTAACCTTGCACGTACTGGCTTGGTGAAATACGACTTGGCAAATGGATCGGATCGTGCGTACAACCATGGTGCATTGTTGGATGTTCCGTTCCAGACCATTTCGGGTTACTTGTGGATTGACAAGAATTACGACGGCCTGCGCAACGACGAAGGTTCAGGTCTGGCAAACAAGACCGTTATCCTTCGCACGTGGTTGTGGGATGAAGTTGCTCAGAAGTGGATCACGCTTGAAGAAGCTGGTTTGGGAAGCGAGGGCTCAGTGGTAACAACAACCACTGATGCTGATGGCTACTACTCGTTTGAGAACTTGCTTGTCTCAACACGCCGCGATCCTGTTGATCATGCTGATGATTACTCACTTTTGGGTTACACCGTAGAAGTACAAGGTGAAACTACCGAAGACGCAGAAGGCGTGCTTGGTTTGCCTGTTACTAATTTGTTGGTGAGCTCTCAGGTTGAAGATGCTGAGGGTAATACTGATGCAACGAACTCAAAGGTACATCGCATTAATGACGCAACGCTCACGCAAAATGTTGGCTACGCGGATCGCGGCAACTATGCACTGGCATGGGGTGAGCACAACACTGATGAGGATCGTCAGGTGCTGGATGGCCGTCTGGTTTTGGCTTCGCTTGCTGACGAAGGTACGCAGCCTGACTACCGTATTGAGGGCAACGGCTTGTCCTTCGACATTGCTTTTGGTGTAGACGAAACGCGCATGAATGGTGGCTTTGGTCCGTTTGGTACCTCAACCATTAAGGGTATCGTTTGGGATGACCAGAACTACGATGGTTTGCGCGATGTTCGCACTAATTTGGATGATCCGGACGCGTTCTTCAGCATGCTGGAGCCAGCCGTTCCTGGTCAGCCGGTTTATTTGGTGCAGTACTATCTCAATAACGATGGCGAATGGGTTCTCAACACGCGCTTTGGTGACGGCGCTCCGCTTGTGGGTGACCTGAAGGCAACCGAGGATACCATTACGGTTGTACATCCTATTGAAGGTATTGAATACAGCCTTGATGGAGTGACCTGGTATGGTGGCAATGCAACTCCATGGCCTGCAGAAGAAGGTGTCTTTACTGCCGATATGGGTGTTGTTCCTGCTACTGAGTTTGCGGTGAGCTGTCGTCGCGCTGATGAAGATGCGGCAGATGGTTACGTCTATTGCGAACAGCCCATGAAGATCCTGACGAAGGGCGCAATTGGCTTCTATGGTGATTCAGGTGATTTCGATGTTGACGGCACAACTGCGACACTGGTTCGTACGCCGGGTGGTCATGATGCTGAATTCGGCTGGGAATACACGCTTGATGATCCGACGGCAGAGAATGCTGAGTGGGTTCGTCCTGACGAAGAAGGTAATCTGGTATTTAGTGGTTTGAACCCGCTTACTAATTACACCATTACGGCACGTACGGCTGGCTCTTCTGTACAGGATGGTCCTGAGGTGCAAGCCGATGAGCCTGGGACGTCGGTTGATCCTGGTGAGGAAGGCGACCCCGACAACCCAGATAACCCCGACAACCCAGAGGACCCCGACAATCCTGGTGAGGTTGTTGAGCCAGGTGAGCCATTGGCACCGACGATGATCACCACTCTTGCTGGTGGTGCGGGTAATTCGGTTGGATACATTCCGGCTGGTTCAAATACGCCGCAGATTTCTGTGATGCCTATGCCTTTAGGTGCACGTGGTGCAATGACCGACATACAGGGTGTGTATACCTTTGGTGATCTGCCAAGCTTCGTCCAGCTCGATGCTGATGGCCAATGCGTGCCTTATGGAACGCCGGGTGCCGAGGATGAGGTATATCTGGCAGGTTATAGGCTGACGCTGGGTACGACACCTGCAGGATTTGCGCCGTCTCGTTTCCAGGTGCAAGGCAGTCCGATAAGAACGAACTCTGACGTATATCGTGACGAGAACGGCATGTTGCAACTGGCAGAGCAGTTCATTGAGGGCGGTGCGGTTCGTTCGGACGGTTATGTCTTGGTGGGTGTTGCAGCGCAAAGCGACGATGGTCACCAATATGAGGATAGCTACAACGGCGTGACCTACGATACGCCTCGACCCATGAGCTTGCAGCGTGGTGGCGATGCAGGTTTGAAAGAGACTTCGCCGGCCTATATTGCTGGTACCGTTTGGAACGATGCTGATCAGAGCGGAACCTTTGATGAAGGTGAGCGCGGCATTGCTAACGTGCCTATGAAGCTGACGCGTTATTGGTATAGCGTTAACGATGCGGGCGAAGAAACGTGGGTCTACGACGCGGCCTTCAACGATAGTGAAGAAGAAGACGCGTATGTTCGCGAACAGCTGACGGCAGCTGATGGCACGTATAAGTTCGACGAGCTAGAAACCACTGGTTTGCAGGTTATCGATAACGAGGAAGTCATGGTGGTCTATGGCTATCGCGTTAACATGGTTGAGGTGCCTGCTGAGTTCAGCGTGACTGCAGCTAATGTCGGTAGCGATACGACGGTTGATTCTGACCTCAATGAAGCCACAACGCGCATGATGCCTGATGATCCTACTGATGGCTTGGTTGTGTTGGCTACTTTGCAATTGCCGGGCGAGGCTGAAGAGATGCTCATTGATGGACCGGATGGTCATCGTTGGTCAATCGCGGGCATTAATCCTTCGGATAACAATGACGCTGGTTTAGTGCATTTCAATACTGCACAGATTTCAGGTCATGTATGGTTTGATCCTGAGCAGGATGGTTTGCAGACTGAAGAGGATGAACGCCTTGCTGATCAGACTGTGGTGCTTGAGCGTCGCTCTACTGCGGTTGCTGATGCCCTTGAGCAGGGATGGAAGAGCCGTATTGGTGACGGTGCTGCAGGCTCAAATCTGGATGGTACGGGCGAGCCGCTTGAAGCTGCTGAGCGCTATATCGAAGAATACATAGACGACACGCCTAAGCCTGAAGAGCCAACGGATCCTGAGGAGCCTGGCACACCTGAAGAGCCTACGGACCCCGAAGAGCCTGGTACGCCTGAGGAGCCGACGGATCCTGAAGAACCTGGCACGCCTGAGGAGCCCGGTACACCCGAAGAGCCTGGCGAGTCGACCGACCCCAGTGAGCCGACCGATCCTGTCGGACCTGAAGACACGAAGACGGTAAGCCTGCACATGGCGCGTGCTTTCGCTCTTGATGACGAGGCTGCTGAAGATGGTGCAGATGAGGACGAGCCGGTGCTGGAGCGCTTGGAGGATGACGGCATCTTGCATGAGGGCGTGTGGACACAGGTAGCTCAGCGTAGGACAAACGAAGACGGCGAATATAGCTTTGATGGTCTACCGCTCGTTGATGAGCAGGGCAAACCATACGAGTATCGCATTCGCATGGACAAGCCAGAGGGAACGTCATACATTCCAATCCATGTGGGATCTGACGATAACCTTGACAACGACTATGCTCATCTGAATGTCCTCGGTGAAATTACGCCTGAGGAAAAGGGTGTAACCGATGTGCTGCCAGTAATTGGTACGCGCGCGGCAGGCCCGAATGCATATGGACATGCGTATACCGTGCTCCAGAATGGTAGCTGGAATGCAGATGCTGGTCGTTCGGTTGACTTGGGTATCTACAAACCCGAAGAGCCGGTTGACCCCGAACAGCCGATAACTCCAGATACGCCTGTGACGCCGCATCCGGAGACACCTTATGTGCCTGAGACGCCTGCAACGCCAGGAGAGGAGACGCCGCTGTTGAAAGACTTGCCGAAGCTGATGAAGCTTCCCAAGACAGGCGATACCTCCATGTTGACGTTCATGCTGGCTGTATTGGCATTGCTGTTGGCGCTTGCCGTCATCAAGCGCCGCCGCGATGACGAAGAGGGTAGTGAGGCATGCCAAAGGGTGCACTCATAAGGTAAGAGCCGCAAGACCAAAAGAGCCGAATCCATTTGGGTTCGGCTCTTTTTTGCTCGGGGAATCCAGATGTTATTTCTTTCCAGATAGCATTTCACTGTGTGCATGGTACAACATAGCATCCGCGTATCTTTTTGTTACATTGCTGAACTAAAAAATGGCGGTTTTTGGCGAAGTGTGGCAGGGAATGTGTCCGATTAGGCGGTTTTTGAAGGTTGACCCACCTAATCGGCAACTTTTCCAGCCAATTTGAGGCCCAATCCACCTAATCAGGCACTTTTCCTGCCAAAGTTTGGTGTTTTATAGTAAATTTTATCACGAGGGGGGCTCGGACACTTCTCCGTCCGCTCCAGCAGCCATCTGAGCAGGACAAATGTGCGAGCGCCGACACACGCCGCCGCGTGTGGTGACAGTCAGCGAGGCCTGCGAATATTGGCACCACCAGCAGATGCCAGTGCGGTCGCCACACGCGCAGGAACGTGCAAGGGATAGTTAGTTCAGCGGCAGATGCACAGTAAATGTAGCGCCTTTTCCACACTGGCTTTCAACCGTGATGGTGCCTCCATGAAATGCAGCAGCATGTTTGGCAATAGCAAGTCCAAGACCGGTGCCGCCTCGTTCCTTGGAGCGAGACTTATCAACACGGTAAAAGCGCTCGAAGATTTTTTCTTGATCCTCGGGACTAATGCCAATGCCGGTATCTTTGACGCGAATATACGCTTCGGATTGCGGTAAGTCTTCATTGAGGCCTTCGGCAACCAGCGTCTTATCTACCATGACGGTGACTTCGCCACCACGATTGCTGTATGCAATTGCATTACCGATTACATTACGTATGATCTGCGTGAGGAGGGTAGGGTTACCCACAATCTCTGTTTTGTTGCCAAGCACACGAACAATGACCTCATTTTTCTCTGCAAGCGGCAAAAGCGCCTCCGCTGCAGTTTTAGTGAGAGCGAATAGTTCAATGGGCTCTTTGCCAGCATTTTCAAGAACCGGATCATCAAGGCGCGAGAGCGTGAGGACATCATCTATAAGTTCTCGCATGTGCATTGCCTCTTCTCCTATAACAAGGGCAAAGCGCTGCGCATCTTGTGGAGGAATGTTGGGCGACGCTAAAAGTTCGGCATAGCCAGAAATTACTTGCAGTGGCGTTTTGAGTTCATGGGAGACGTTCGCAGAGAACTCTCGGCGCAAGTTCTCTGCGCGTGCTAATTCCTGGTTCTGTGCTTTGAGTTGGGATCTCTGTGTATCAATGCGCGTAAGAAACGGCCGCATTTCTTCGTAAGTGTCAGTCTCAAGTGGCGCCGAAACATCAATATCCTCAAGGGGTGCTACTAATCGACGCGTGATAAGACGAGATACCACGCTTGAAAGAGCAGCCGAGATAAGCAGAGCTACAAACAGGGGAAATGCCAGCGATTCCGTGAAGGAAAATACAGATTCACGCTGCTCAGAAAGGCGAAGTATGCTTCCAGAATCAAGTTCAATTGCTGCATAGAGCAAATCTTGACCGAGCGTATCTGAATGTCGAACCACCGCGCTTTTACCCGTTTTGATGGCTTCTATGACCTCGGGTCGGTCGGAATGATCTTCGCTGAGATCTCCTTGACTGTCAAAAAGAACTGTTCCATCAGCATCAATGAGTGTATAGCGAATGCCCTCATTGAACTGGTAATGCAAGATTGCAAGTGCGTCGGTGTCAGGGTCAATGGGCGCAAGATCATCTGCCTCAGGCGATATGGTGGCAAGTATGTTTGGATCTGTGGTGGTAGCTGTGCTACTAGAAACCGCTGCCGCCATATCAGCTGCAGAAATGTCAGTGCGCGTTCCCGCGGCATTGAGCGCTTGAGCAGCGTTTTCGGCAATCATCTGCAGGTGATCTTCGGCGCGATGTTCGCTGCTAAAGTAGAAAACAAACGAAAAGACGCCGCCAAAAAATACCATGATGAACAGCGAGTATGCCATTATAGTGCCCAAGATGGCAGTGGAAAGCCGGCGGCGCGTTGTGTGGCGTGCCATAGGATCAGCCTCGGAGGGTGTAGCCAACACCACGGATCGTTTCAATTTGCGCGGCGGCTTTTGTGCTGGCTTCGCCAAGCTTTTGACGAAGTGTTTGTACATGCACGTCAACCGTGCGGGTGTTATCGGTAAATTCCCAACCCCACACATGTTCAAGCAATTGAGAGCGTGAAAGCACGCGATCTTGATGCTCGATAAGCATCAGTAGCAAATCGAACTCTTTGCGCGTGAGCATTACTTCAACCCCATCTGCCCAAACGCGATGCGCTGCTTGATCAAGCTTGATAGCGCCACAGATCAAAGGCGCATTTTCTGGAATTGGAGTGGTGACAGTGAGAGAAGGAAGGGCAGCACGGCGAAGGAGCGCGCGCGTGCGGCTTACCAATTCCATCATGCCATAAGGTTTTGCCAAGTAATCATCGGCACCCAGATCAATGCCGGTAACTTTGTCTATTTCAGCTGATTTTGCAGAAAGCATCATGACGGGGATGTGTGCGGTCACAGGATCTGTCTTGAGATCGCGTAGAATGCTCAGACCATCTTTTCCGGGCAGCATGATGTCTAACAAGATGGCATCGGGGAGGTTCTCTTTGCATGCTTGTTCAAAGGCGTCTGCATGGGAAAACCCGACAACCTCAAGACCGGCTTGACGAAGCGCATACATCGTCAAATCTGCAATGTTAGGATCATCTTCAACGTAATAAATCATAGTGTGCATTGTAACTGAGGGTGTATCTGGGTCGTAAGAGCTCTCTTTAAACTGTGTGAGATTTGTAGCATAGACGCCATAGGAATAAGTATGGCGCGAAGCTTTGCCGAAAGAATTAGCCAAATCGTCCTGCTACATAATCTGCGGTGCGTTTGTCGTGGGGGTTGGTGAAGAGCGTTTGTGTGTCTTCGCATTCAACCATTTCGCCCATAAGGAAAAATGCTGTTTTGTCTGATACACGTACAGCCTGTAGCATGTTGTGAGTCACCATGATGACCGTAAAGCGATCTTTTAATTGGGCAACCAGTTCCTCAATCTTAGCGGTAGAGATAGGGTCAAGGGCACTGGTGGATTCGTCCATCAAGAGCACTTCAGGTTGCACAGCAAGTGCGCGGGCAATGCAGAGACGTTGCTGCTGACCGCCCGAAAGCCCAAGCGCGCTTTTCTTGAGGCGATCTTTTACCTCGTCCCAGATGGCAGCATCGCGCAGTGATTGCTCAACAATAGCATCAAGCTCGTCGCGGTTTTTGATGCCGTGGGTTTTGGGTCCAAAAGCTACGTTTTCGTAAATGCTCATGGGGAAGGGGTTAGGCTGCTGAAACACCATGCCAACGCGTCGTCGCAAGTCATTTACTCCAATGTCGGTGCGGATGTTGGCGTCATCTAACGTGATAGTTCCTTCAATTCGGCAATTCTCCACTAGATCATTCATACGATTAAGTGATTTAAGTAGTGTGGATTTTCCGCAACCAGAAGGTCCAATCAATGCGGTGACCTGGTTTTTAGGAAAATCAAGCGAAATATCTTTGAGCGCATGGAAAGAGCCGTAGTACAAATTGAGGTGAGATACGCTCATTTTTGCTGGAACGGGGCATGGTGAATGTGTGGCAGGGTTATCGCTTGTTACTGAGACATGCTCGCAGAGAGAAGAGGAAGGGGCTGTTCCAGAAGCGGTTGGCGACATCGTTATGTGAGACTCTTGGAATGAAGAGTTTGGCAAGATGACGCGGGGAGCTGATTGCACAAGAGCAGACATAAAATTACAGCCTTTCTTTTGAGAGCTTTTTGGCTACGGCATGGGTGATCATGTTAAGCACAACCACCATGACCAGCAGCACGACTGAGGTGGCATAGGTTTCGCCGAGGTGTAACCCCTCGCTTGCAAGCACATACATATGAACTGCAAGGGTTCGGCATGATTCAAAGAGCGCGAAAATGCCTTCGCCACCAAAATTGGGGATCTGCGCGACAGTGCCTGCAGTAAAAAGCAGGGCAGCAACTTCGCCAACACATCGTCCAAGGGCAAGCAGTACGCCACCTAAAATGCCTGGCAGCGCAGAAGGAAGCACGCAATGCAGAACCGTGCGAACGCGCCCTGCACCCAAAGCAAAGCCACCTTGGCGAAGTGACTGCGGGACTGCCATCAGCGCTTCTTCAGTAGTGCGCATGATGACGGGCAGCACCATAATGGCCAGCGTACAAGCGCCCGAGAGCAAGGAGAGTCCCCATCCAAGTGCAGTGGTGAAAAACAGCAAGCCAAAGAGGCCATAGATAATTGAAGGAATGCCTTGCAATGTTTCGGTGGTGATGCGCACGATACGAACAAAACGGCTGTTTGGGCGTGCGTATTCAACAAGGTAGATTGCCGAGGCAACTCCTACTGGCACCGCCATTACAAGGGAGAGCCCAGCCATAATGAGGGTGCTAATAAGCGCGGGCATAAGCGAGACATTCTCAGAAGTGTATTCCCATGCAAAGAGCGACAAAGAGAGATGGGGAACACCTTGTATGAGGATGTATCCCACAATGCTTACCAGTGCAAGAGCGCTCAGGGTTGCACCGGCGTATGTGCAAAACTTGAGAAGCTTTGAGCTCATGATTTCTCTCCTCGTTTCTTAATGGCGGCAAAGAGTAGGCTGATGAGCATGATGAGCACAAACAGAACCACACCCGTGGCAATAAGTGCACCTTTGTGCAGGTCAGCGGCGTATCCCATCTCCAGCACAATGTTCGCTGTTAACGTGCGCACACCGCTTAAAAGAGACTCTGGGATTACGGGTTGGTTGCCCGCCACCATAACTACCGCCATGGTTTCGCCAAGGGCGCGCCCAATGCCCAGCACAACCGCCGCCATAATGCCTGAAAAGGCTGCGGGAACCATAATGCGAAACACCGCGCGTTCATGGGTGGCACCCAAGGCAAGTGCTCCTTCGTAGTAATTCTTCGGTACAGCATCAAGGGCACTTTTTGACACGGTGATAATAGTTGGCAGAATCATGATGCCAAGGATCAACGCGGCTGCTAAGAGGGAAAAGCCGTTGCCTGGAAGCGTTGTACGAATGAGCGGTACCACCACCATAAGAGCGAAAAAGCCATATACCACCGAAGGTATGCCTGCAAGAAGTTCTATGCCTGGTCGCAAAATACGAGCGATGCCTTTTGAAGCAAACCGCGAAAGATATATAGCGGTAAAGATGCCTGCAGGTACACCAATGATAATGGCACCGACTGTTACATAAATGCTGCCAATGATCATGGGGAAAATGCCAAACTCATCTGCTGTTGGTTTCCACGTTTGGCCAAGAAGAAACTCCGGAAGCCCAATTTCTGCCAGAGCAGGAATGCCGTTAGCAAATAGAAAGATGCAGATGAGGGCAACTGCCACAATAGAGAGAGCTGCTGCGGCCATAAAGCAAATGCGCGCTGCGGTTTCTTTGAAAGACGATTGACGCATGATGCTACGCTCCCGTTGTGTCGTTTTGTTTGGATGTCTGCTGCCACGAAGGAAGTTCGCCAAACGTTTTTATCTCACCAGAAAAAATACGGGCAACTTCGGTACTGCTCAGATCATCAAGAGGAAAGTCGGGATTAACAATTACCGCAATGCCGTCATATGCCAAAGGCGTGGCAACCATGCCGCTTGCTTCTTCTGATGACGTGAGATCACGCGAGGTCATGCCAATGTCGCAGGTGCCTGATTGCACCATGGAGATGCCGGTAGTGGAATCTGATTGCTGTACCTCAATGGAGGCGTCTGGGTTGAGCTCTTCGTAAGCTTCTGAGAGTTTTTCCATGATGCCGGTAACCGATGAGGATCCTGCAATGACAAGCTTGCCATGCGGGCGCTGACTGGCTGCAGCGCGTTCATACAAGGCGGGATCGCTTAGAGCACTTACAAACCCTTCGCTTTCAATAATGGCTTGTCCTTGTTCGCTTGAAACAAAGCGTAAAAAGTCATTTTTGAGAATGCTTGTCTCTTGGTTATGAGTAGAAGACGTCTCTTCAAAAGGGGCATCGGTCACAAGAGCAAAGGTGCGATAGACCTTATAAGATCTATCCTTAATGGTTTCAATACTAGGCACTACTCCATCAATGGCCAGTGCTTTAACGGAGTCATTGAGCGAGCCATAAGAGATATATCCGATGGCAGCAGGGTCGCTTGCAACCGAAGTCATCATAACGGCTGTTGAGTTGGTAACAACAGCAGTAGGCGTAATGGTGTCAACTGTTTTGTCGTTGATGGTAGTCTCAAGACCAAAGAGTGAAGCGAAAGCGCTGCGCGTGCCCGATCCGTCTTCGCGCGAATAAACCGAAATAGGCTCGGTATCGAGGTTAGTTTGTGCGCATCCAAGACTAACAAGTGCAGCGCCTGTTGCGCAGAGTGCAAAAAGCAGCGTCAAGGCTTTGCGGGCAAAGCTGCAAAGAAGCTGGTAATTCACTGCAGGACGTTCCTTTCTTCGCAAGGAGGCATCTAAAAGCCTGCATTAGAAAGGATGACGTGTGTATGTAAAGAGAAGATCAAGTGCGAGCAAATATCATGCAAAAGCTTATCTACCATGTGCCGTATGCACTAAACGCGCATTGAGCGCATAACGCTGCGCAAAAGATATGCTCATGCGTATTAGAGGGCGTCAGTAAAGCGCAGGTTCATATCAACCGGCGTATTGATGCCTGCAACGCTTCCTGAGCCACTGAATTGCCACATGACAATGTCCATTTGTGCGGTGGGGTGGGGTTGGTCATATTCCGCCAACCAAAGAGGAATCCCTTCAAGCTCTTTGAGGTTATAGCGAAGCAGATCATTGCGGTTGCCATAAATCATGACGTCGTAACCGCCCGCTTCAATACGCTCGCAAAATGCCAAGGCGCACTGGGTGAGCGTTTCGCGATCCAAATTGTTGGCGCGTGCGTTTGCTTCGGCAACCGATTCGTGGTCAAACGCAACGGGGAGCTCAAGCGATCTTCCGTTGAGTTGTTGAAGCGCCATATCAGCCTCTTCGCGAGCTTCTTCAACTGTTGTTGCTTGCGAGAAAAAGTATGCGCCGCACGCAAGACCTGCGGCTTGTGCTTCGTCTAAGTTGTACTGGGCGTTTGCGTCTGCAAACAGGCCGCCTTCGGTGTAGCCGCGATTGCCCAGTCTTACCATGGCAAACGAGATACCGTCGGCTGCAACTGCGTTCCAGTCAATGTTTCCTTGAAGTTCAGAGATATCAATGCCTACCTGAGATTTGACTTCGCCATCTTCTGAATAAGTGAAGCGACCATCCTGTTCAACCATGCCGTCCCAGTTGTAGGGCGACACATAGGTTTCCACCTCAGGCACAGAAACCGCACGTAGGGAGCTTGACCCGCACTGTGACACGCTTATTGCCACTAAGGTCACACTGATGATCACCAATACAAGGACAGCAAGAGCGAAGAGTGATTTGCGACGCTTCGCTTTTTGTTGCTGCTCGGCAAGTGTGTTATGGAATTGTGTGGTTTGGTAGTTCTGACGATATTGAGGCGCACTGCCCGATGGTGTGGCTGTTGTGTGTCGTGCGTGCGTATGGCTCTTAAAATGCTTCATGGGGGTATCGTAGCAGATCACTCATGGTGATGAGGTTGCAAACCCGTGACGAATAGGGCTGCCCACACGATAAAAACCGACCCGCTCAGATGAGCGGGTCGGTAGTTGGTGAGTGTAGCTGCTGCTGGGGGACGCGCTTATTTGTTGCGGTGGGTGTTGCGGCGATGGCGCAGCCAAAGCAGAACTGTTGCCGATGCGCAGATGAGCATAACTGCAGCAACGAAGAGTACGCCAAGCGAATCGCCAGTTTGGGGCATCGCGGACGCTGTGTTTGGTGCCTCGTTGTGAGCGGGGGTGCTGGTATTGGCAGCTTCGCTCTTGTTGGTGGTGTTTGTTCTTTCGGGTGAGCCAGAAGCTGCATTAGGGGTTTCACTTGAGGTTGTGCCTGCATTAGAACTTGCGTTAGAGCTTTCGCCTGAACCGGCAGATGGTGCGTCTTGGGCTGGTTTATCAGCTTCGGCGCTATTGTCGGTTGAGCTATTGTCGCCAGCGTTGTTGCTGTCACCTGCGCCTTCATTGTCGTCGGCAGAGGTGCTGTCATCAACTGAGTTGTCGTCGTTGACGGGGTCATCAACTGCTGGTGGCGTAGTGCTACCTTCGTCTACCAATAAGTCATCTGGCAGTGTTGTGAGGGCGGGCGCATAGAGCAAGTTGATAATGTTATCCTCAGGGGAGGTTGATACCTGAATAGATGAGGGGAAGCTCTCCACAAACATCAGATCATCAATTGCAACCGCATGATCTTCTCCGGTGACAGGGCGGTTGAAGCGCAAGCCGTTAAGCTGGTATTCGCCAAGCTTGGTGAAGAGAATGCTTTCGCCACCAATTTCAACCAAATCACTTTGGAATGACTGATAAGTTGCATAGTCGTCGGTGGGATCTTCGCTCATGATGTAGTAGTTCACTGTTGCGCTGTTATTCTGTGTTGCGAAATAGTGCAACTGAAGATTATTCTCCTCGGGGTTTTCGCTCAATACGTAGCTTTCGGCCCAGCCATCAAAGAAAAAGTAGCCATCAAGGTTTTCCACGTAATCCCACGAGTTAAACGTTTCGCCTACCGGTAATCCGTCAAACGTTTTTGTTTGGAGAAGACGCATATTTGAGGGATGATCAATAGATTCATCAAAGGGCATAATCTCGCAGTAGTAAACCGTAAGCGAGGTTGTTTGTGTGTCTGCCGACAACGTCAGATCATCGGTTTTATGTGCAATAGACGCCAGGGGCAACTCAGAGAGATTCAAGGCTTCGTTGGTTGTGGCGTTGTTTGTTGTATTGCTCGCAAAAGCCAAGAGAGGCGATGCGGCTAATGTAAGCGCTAAGGCGCCTGAGAGAACCAAGATCTTCAGGCGGGACAGCGCACGGGATGAGTGCAAAGAGTAAGACTTCATAACCTTGTCCATTCCTTCAAGTTAGGCACGAGCGTAGTGCGATGGTTGGTAGCAGTCACACAGTAATGCCACGTGATGCAAGTGATAGTTTAACTGCGTGTAGTGAGCTTTCGTTTGTTGTGCGATTGCTCGTGCTAACGATTATTTGAAGCAAGGAAATTTGCTTCTAGAAAGATTGCCCAGTCCTTATAGAAGCATGTTCAAAGTAATGTCAAACAAACATAGATGTGTGAAATAGCAAGCGAATAGGTGTGATTTGAGTTCGTTTCGCCATGGGCAGAGTGTACTAAAAATGGGACACTATAACAAGAGGAATTACTAAAATATAAGGTCAAAACAGAAGAATTTACAAGCCCTTTACAAAACTTCATCAACGAAACAAAAAGCAATCCACCTAACTAAAGAGACGTTAGAGCTCGTCGGTGTCAAGGACAATAGTAAACGGTCCGTCGTTGAGAAGCTCCACCGCCATATCAGCGCCAAAACTTCCAGTTGCTACCGGAAATCCCTCTTCGCGAACGAGTTCAACAAAGTACTCGTAGAGTTGGTTGGCAACATCGGGCGCACCTGCTTCAATAAAAGAAGGGCGGTTACCCTTTTTGCAGTTGGCATAGAGGGTAAACTGTGAGACCACGAGAACTTCGCCATGAACATCAGCAAGTGAGCAGTTCGTTTTGCCGGCCTCGTCTTCAAAAATGCGCAAGCGAGAAATCTTGCTCCAAAGTTTGCGCGCTTGCTCTTCGCCGTCGTCGTGTCCAACTCCCAACAAGATTAAGAATCCGTTACCAATCTTGCCGATGGTTGCATTGTCAACTTTTACGCTTGCGTGGCTTACTCGTTGAATGACAGCTCTCATGATACGGTTGCGTCCTTGCTATTCGGTGTCTTCTGCATAGTGAGACGGCAGGCGAGAGGCAAGACGATTCTGCGCCAGTCGCGTGCGTGCTATGCGAGATGATAGCAAATGAGAGGAGCGCAGACGTGGTTTTATGGTGCGTGCAGGATTGAGCCACGCGTTTTTGACGTAGCGAGCGGTGTAGAGAATTGACACGAGAGACCCAGTTGTTTTTGCTGATTGCTGCGCGAGGTTATCTTTGGAAGGTGCGGTGGTTGCGCGCGTATCGCGTCGTTCGATATGCTGGCGTATCAAGTTGAGTGCCCAGACAAGAGCTGCACCTACAAAGGCAAATCCCAGGTCAAATGTTGTCAGATCCATTGCAGGCAGAGGGATGTCAAGCGTGAGAGGGCCGCGGGCAATTGCCAAAAGTGATCCTGCCATCATGCCAATGACGAAGAACATTATTTGCGCGCGGTAGTGTTCAAGGCAGTGTTTCATAACATGCGTGAACAAGAGAACTCCGCAAAAAGCTCCTGCTGCAAAGATACCAAGCACCGCCACGTAGTTCATGTCAAAACTTAGCGTTGCGCGAATTGCTGTCATGATGGGAGCGTATAAGCCAAATACCAACAGCAAGGTAGATCCAGAAATGCCAGGTAGTACCATCGCGGAGATGGCCACCATGGCAGCTATGAACACATAGAGCACCGTAGAAGGTGAGAGCGCATCATTTGCCAAATTAACCGTTGAGTTAATCACGGGAGAGGCGAAGGTTACCAGGGCAACTAAGGCAAATCCAACAAGGGCAAAGACCCATGCGCTCGAAGTGCTGCGCAACTCGGTTTTGTGTTCGCGCACCAAAAACGGAATGGAACATGCAATGAATCCCATGAACAACGAGCTTACGGCATAGACATGATGCTCAAACAGGCTTGAGAGAGCAAACGCCGCTAATGCAAAACCAACGACCCAACCTATGCCAAGTTTTGCTAAGAAGCGCAGAGCGGAAAGTCGCGCGGGGCGTGTGCCGTGTAAAGCATCGTCAATGGAGGTAATGAATCTATCGTAAAAACCTAGAAGAAAGGCGACGGTTCCACCTGATACGCCTGGAACGCTATCGGCAAGCGCCATGCAAAAACCACGAACAAAGTTGGTAATCATAGGTAATTTCCTCATAATTATACTTAACCGAGAATAATGAGTGCATAGCTTGCCAGCCGTTGACACGCTTGTCTATGGTTTTCACAACTCTTGCTTTGCGTCTTCGCAATATCATCAAAATTCTGTCAATTTGGTAACAGGCGTGGGGGTTGTATTTCAAATACGTGAAAACATTTTGCCAAGCGTTGCGCGCGCGAAAGTGAATGCGTAAGGTAACTTCAGACAATAAAGTTGACTGAAGGAGTAATCCATGGCAAATCAAACTCCCACACGTATTGGCATTTTTGGGTATGGCAATTTGGGCCGCGGTGTTGAGGCTGCTTGTGCGCAAAATGACGACCTTGAATTGGTTGCAGTATTTACGCGTCGCAACCCCAGTGACCTGAAGTTGCGCACTGAAGGCGTACCGGTTTATTCCGACGACTCGCTGTCAGCGCACACCGACGATATTGATGTTTTGGTTTTGTGCGGCGGCAGTGCAAACGATTTGCCTCGTCAGACGGCTGTTTGCTCCGCGCTTTACAACTTCGTTGATTCGTTTGACACGCATGCAAAGATTCCGCAGCATTTCGCTGAAGTTGATGCTCAGGCACGCCAAGCCGGTAAGGTTGGCGTTATTTCTGCAGGATGGGATCCGGGTCTGTTTTCGCTGGCACGCGTCTATGCTGGCGCAGTTTTGCCCGAAGGTCACGACTATACCTTCTGGGGTCGTGGCGTTTCTCAAGGCCACAGCGATGCCATTCGCAATATTGACGGTGTGGCAGATGCGCGTCAGTACACCGTGCCCGTTCCGGCTGCGCTTGAGGCGGTTCGCAACGGAGAGAACCCTGATCTAACCACGCGCCAGAAGCACACACGCGAGTGCTATGTTGTTGCCGAAGAGGGAGCTGACCTGGATGCAATTGAACAGGCTATCGTGACAATGCCGAATTATTTTGCTGACTATGACACAACTGTTACGTTCATTAGCCAAGAAGAGCTTGATGCTAACCATGCAGGTATTCCGCATGGTGGTTCAGTAATTCGATCTGGGAACACGGGCTTTGATGGGGCTACCAACCATGTAGTTGAGTTCTCGCTTAAGTTGGACTCAAACCCCGAGTTTACCGGCAGTGTTTTAGCGGCAACTGCTCGTGCGGTGCATCGTATGAGCCAGGAGGGACAGGTTGGGTGTCGCACATTATTTGATGTGCCGCCGAGCTATCTCTCGCCGCTCTCTGATGAAGAGTTGCGCGCTACGATGTTGTAATGCGTCGCCGCTAAGCGTCTTCAATGCGTCCACCTTGCGGTGGGCGCATTTTTTTACACAATGAGCAGGCGTTTGAGTTAGCGGTCAGTTTCGTCTGCTTCTACGCTCACTTGATTAATGCGGTCGGCAAGGTCGGCGCCGCGTTCGTAGAACAGCAAGTTTTGGTTGTGTGTGAAGTAGCGCTCGCAGCCATGATCATTGATGAATGCCATGCCGTAGCGATTGACAGACAAGTCAGTGACCAGCAGTAACATCTCTTGACCATCACCAAAGGCTTCCTCAACAAATTGAAATGCATTGTCCAAGGCGGCGGAAGCTTTTGCAATGCGCTTATCAAGAGAATCCAGCATCTGGCCGAACAGGTCTTTGACGGTGGCGAAAGAAACGCCCGATCCTCCAGTAATCTCTGCGCGCATCGCCTGATCTAAAAGCGCAAGCGTGCGCTCATAGGCAACGTAGCGTTCATCTGAAAGCAAGCCGCCTGCGCGCTCAACTTCAAGTCGACGCTGCAAGTCCGCGGCCTTCGCACGGATGAGACCCAGCACATCACAACTGTCAACGTCAAAAGAAGAGGGGTCGCTGCTCGGCTGCAGATCGGAGCCACGCACAGCATGTTTGGCTTGGGCTTCATCGCGAATTTCGGCAAGTACTCCATGCATGAATGCTGCTGCACGATCTTCCAGCACTACCTCTTTGAGAAGTGTGCCCAAAGCGTCAGTGATAAGCCCCATGAGCGAGACGCGCTCGTCAAAGCCGGCATTGCGGGCACGTTCGACAACCACATCATCGGCTTCACCAGCCAAAATGCGATCAATCTGGTAGTCAGCGCGGTATTTTGTAAACAGGTCGTAGTAGACGCTAAAACGCTTTGCAATTTCGCCATTTTGCACGTACTGATCAACAAGAAGCTCGTCAACAGGGATATCCTGCTCTTCATAAAGCTTCATCATGGCCGACAGGTCGTCCCAACCGCGCGCGGTGACAAACGACGTGCCGTCAACGGTGGTTTCCACGCGATAGAAATGGTCGCGCTCAATATCCAAATAGGTGATTACTGCAGGATGCACGCCACTTTCCACGGCGAAGTCTCGCCACGCGTTGTAGTCAGGCTCCACGTCGATGCGCTTTAAGCGGTCCCATGTTGCAATGTCGAAATCATGCGCGGTGCGGTTGTATTCTGGCGGATTACCTGCGGTTACCACAATCCAGCCGTCTGGTACACGATGGCGACCAAATACCTTGTACTGTAAGAATTGCAGCATTGCCGGGTTAAGCGTTTCAGAGACGCAGTTGATTTCGTCCAAAAACAGAATGCCTTCGCGCCTGCCTGTGGCCTCCATGCTGTCATATACAGCAGCAATGATTTCGCTCATTGTATATTCGGAGACGTCATATTCCACTCCGTCATAGAGTTTTTTCTCAATAAACGGCAGGCCAAGCGCGCTTTGTCGCGTATGGTGAGTCATAGAATAGGAAACAAATCCCACGTCTAAGTCCTGGGCAATCTGCTCCATAATTGCTGTTTTTCCAATACCGGGCGCACCCAAAAGAAATACAGGACGTTGTCGCTCGGTTGGCAGGCGATAATTGCCAAATTCGTCTTTCAGGAAATAGGCGAGCATTGCATTTTTGATCTGCTCTTTTGCTTGCCGAATGTTCATGAGTCGTCCTCCATGATAATCGTTTCTTCCAGTGCAACTTTCATTGCCCACGGGGGCACTTTAACTTCGTCAATGCCATCGTCGACGAAAACAAAAGCGGTGTCGTAGTTGGGCTTTCGTTTTGGATAGGTGCCATGGCCGTCGGTAAAGTAAATGAGTCCGCCAAGATTAGTGAGTTCGCCGCGCGCTAGAGCATCATCTACGTAGGCGAATACGGGACGAAAATCTGTGCCGCCAAGACCTTGAATTTCTAGCGTGTCAATGTAGGCGTTCAAATCTTTGAGTGATCCTATGCGCGTGACCCGCGTTACTGCTGCATCGCATTGGATAATAAGCACGTTCATGTTGGCGAAAAAGCTTGTTTCGTCAGCCAAGATAGAGTAGGTCTTCTCTATAAATTTGCGAACGAGCCCGTCTTTTGTTGAGGCGGAGGTGTCTATGGCAATAACGAAATCTCGGATGCGCTTTTCCTCTACGAATTCAAGTGGCTCAATGAGAGGTAAGTTTCCGTAACGCGCAAGTCCAAAGCAGTAAAACACGTAGTCGAACTCGTTATCATTGACGCGAATCTGTTCTCCCATGCGCGCAAACTTTCGCAAGAATGCTCGGTAGTCTTGGCGCTCTCGTGTAACTGCGCGCAAATTCATGGAGAGGTTGGAGCCTTGCGTGCCCCAAAGCTGCAGGTAGGAATCTAGTTGAACGCCCATTTCATAGGCAACATTTTTCCACTGGTCACGCGCACGATCAAGCGTGATAGAGTCGGCGAAGCGGCCAGCTTGCACGCCTCGCGCCTCTTCGGGTGCATCTTTTTTGAAGACGTCCTCGGAATCCATTGCTTGATGGGATTTGCGGGTTTGCTTTGCCTTCTTCGCTTCGGGTGGCAGCGTCATGTCTATGCCGTTATCGCTTGGTGCTTTGCCAGCGGCATCAGCGCGCGAGCCGTCAGGGTCCTCTTCGGCTTGTTCGTCACGCTTTTTGCGAGCCGTTTCTTCTTCAACACGCATGGTGTGCCAAGGCGTGTGATCGTCAGCGAAGAAAGGCTCGCGCATGGCAGCAATGTCAGCATCGGTGAGGTTATTGGCATCTCGTTGTTCGCGCAAGTACCGATAGAGTGTTTCTGCTGTCACGAGCGGAAGTGCTGCCTTGACGAGTGCGGCGGTTGCGCTTTGGTGGCGCACGCGTGCAGACTGAAGGGCAGGCAGATTGAGGTCGCTCATGGCAAGCTCAACGACGATATCGCAGGCAGTATCCCACAACAATTCATCACTGTGAGCACCGGGGTAGAGGTGCATAAACACGTTGTGAAGTACCATATGAAGATAGGTACGCGTCAGTTCCGCCTGATCATGTGCATAAAGCTGGGCAAGCTGCTGGGCGTCATAACGAATGTATGAACCATCGGTTGCCAATGTTGCATTGCTCATTGGCAGTGGCTTGAGGCGTGAAAAGGCAGCGTTCATGAAACGCAGATTCACCAAAAGAGAATTTTTGGCGATATCGAGCGCTTGGCGAGCGTATGAGTCGAACTGATGCGCCGACATGTGTTGCTCCTTGGGCTGCTTTGTGATGCACCATTGTTGAAATCGTGAGTAAAGTGTAGCATGTGCTCAATGAAGGGTAAACAGACATTGGGTAGTGCTGATTAATCGCTTTATTGTCATATGCGAGGCTTCGCCAAAACTCACATAAGGTCGCTATATCTGCAGATGAGAGACGAGTAAGTGATGGATATTAAACAGATTGCTTATCAAAACTCAAGTGAAAACACCGAGGAACTCCTTGAGCAAGTGCGCAACATGAGCTATGAGCTTACGATCTCCCAGGTCAATGTTGTAGACGGCGGTAAAGCAATTGAAGGTGAAGTGTGGGCACCTCAGCTTGAACCTTATGAGGACTGGGCAAAAGGTCCTGCTGAAGGTTTCGAGGAAGGTACAGACGGAGACCTGTATCCCGTTGGCGTTTTGGGAATGGGTATTTCCGATGAGCGCCGCGAAGAACTCGTTGAGCATGCAAAACTGGTGCGTCAGCGACTACAAGAACAAGCCGCTGCCGCTGCCGGCGCGCCTGCTGCTGCCACTCCTGCCGCCGCTGCCGGCGCTGCGCCGAGCGCTACCACCACGCCTGCTACCACTGCTGAAGATGCAAGTGCTTGTGCTTTTGATCAGGAGTTACAAGCTATTTTTAGCGTGCGCCACGACGAGGGCGGCTGGGCGCTTTGCGGTGTCAATCTGCGTCGCATTGCTGAGCTGTTGGACGCGCGTGAAGGGCTTGTTGTCGTGCTGCCGGAGCGCATCGCGGGTGTTCCTGTAGTGCGCGTAGCTGCTGAAGCCTTCGCCCGGCGACTTGTTCAGGGTGTGGGTGTCTCGCTTCTTGTGGTTCCTGATAGCGTTCAATCTATTGGTGCCGGCGCGTTTGGAGCGTTGTCGGCTACTTGTGTTCAGCTTGGGTCTGACCTGGAGACATTAGGTGAACAAGTGTGTGATTTGGCTGGCGTATCACCGCGATTGTGTAAGCGATCTTATGCCATCAGTTCGCGTAATGAGACCTACTATGTTGAAGATGGCTCTCTCTATAAGCGCGGCGAAGAAGGTGATGAGCTGGCTTTTCTTGCTTCGCCTTATCCTGAACAAGTAACTATTGCGTCCAATGTAGCTCAAATTGGCTCAGCAGCGTTTGCTCAAGGGTGCGACATGCCGCGTGTCGTGCGTTGCTCTGCGCACTTAACGCGGGTGATTGCGAAAACTTTTGATGATGCGGTGTGGATCTGTCCGCCCGAGGCTCCGGCGTATCATCAGTTGAGTCGCAGAGGGGTTCGCTTGGCTAGCGAACAAGCGCTTGAGCAGGATGGATGCTGGTATGACTTCGTAAACGGTGAGGCTGTTTTGGTGGCAGGACCACCCGCGCCTGCGTCGGTGTCCAAGCGTTTTTCAGCTGCAGCAGCGGTTCGGGCGGCAGTTATTCGTGGCGAAAATGATCGAGCTGAGGTTCCTTCTTTGAGCGAAGAGGTAAAAGCAGCTGTTGAGGATTTCATTGCGCCACCGCAACCCACTGATTTGTTGGTTTTGCCACGCAGTGTAGCGGGTTGCCCGCTCACACGTATTGGCGTGCGCGCATTGCCGCATGCGCCTGCAACGCTCATAATTCCAGATAGCGTGCGGATGATTGAGCGTGAGAACGCCTGTCGAGGCACCGTTTCGCTCACGCTGCCAGAGGGGTTGCATGCTATTGGTGAGCACTGCTTTTGGTCACGTACGCTACAGGCTCCCGTTGAGATTCCTGCAAGCGTTAGTTCCATTGGGCAGGGATGCTTTGAGTATGCTGTTTGTCGCTTGGGGCATACCGGTGCTATCGTTCACCTCTCAGCTGACCAGCTCTTAAGCTGCTTTTTGGTCAATCCGAGCGACGGCATTCCTTTTGATTTTGAGCGCTATGATGAGCTGCTTACTTCTGGCAAAAACTTGCCTGATCGTTTGGGCGGAATGCTTCATCGTATAGCAACGCCATTTCGTCTGGCTGAGGAAACGCGGGATACACTTGTCCGAATGTTGCTTGATCGCAAACGCGAGGCAATGGAGCGTGTTGCGCAAGATGGCGACGTAGTTATGGTTGAGCAGCTCGCACGCGCAGGGTTTATTAATAGCGAAACATTCGATCGGCAAATTGAGCTTCTCCGTGCACGGAATCGTACCGATTGCGTGCTCTATCTGATGGAGTGGCACCGTCGCGAACGCGAGTTGGGAGATGCAAAGCCAGCAACATCCTCGGTGGATGTTTCGCCCGAGAATACCTCTGCGCAATCGGTTGCCCCTAACGCAACAACCAGGGAAAACGCCTCGGAATCGCCAGCTAAGAAAAACGCCTCGGAGCTACCAGCTAAGAAAAACGCCTCGGAGCTACCAGCTAAGAAAAACGCTTCTTCCTCACGTGACCGCTATGCACTTTGACCGCCTGCTCGCGATAAAACTTTCTATAAAACACCAAACTTTGGCAGGAAAAGTGTCCGATTAGGTGGATTGGGTCTCAAAACGGCTGGAAAAGTTGCCGATTAGGTGGGTCATACTTTAAAAACCGCCTAATCGGGCACATTTCCTGCCACACTTTGCCAAAAACCGGCATATTTTAGTTCAGCGCTGTAATAAAAACGGATAGACACCAAAACAAATATGTACACTGACCTGGGATTATATCTTTTCTACTTTCAGTAAGGCAATTCTCGCGAAAAGAGTAGTTGCTGGTTTTCGTGAAAACGTTGAGACTGCGGTCGAATTCGCATTTTGAGGTGACTAGCAATTTGATCTGCAACTTTTCTAAGTTCAGCGGGATTGCTTGCCTGCTGTTGGGTTACCACGATCACCTTGTAGCCGCTTCTCTCTAATGCGCAGCGACGTATTTCGTCGTGTCGTTTCTGCTCTGGCGAAAGATGAAAACGGTTTGAATCATATTCCACGATGAGTTTTTCACGTGGCCAGCACTCGTCAGCTATATAGAGCAGACGATCTGCAAACTTTTCGGCGTATTTAGAGAGCAAAATACGGTAATTGAGTTGTGGTTGCTTGAGGTTAAACCCACCCAAACGATAGGGCAACGTCAGCTTCATTGCCAACAATGCCTCTTGTGGTGAGGCTGCGTTTTCTAAGACAAGCGGAAGCGTTTTTGTAAGCAGCCGACTTCCTTGATGTGGGCTATGAGATTGAGCAAACTTTTTCAATTGGCGAAGGTTCGTGAGGGGGTCGCGGTTGATGGGGGATGTATCTACTTGGGTTGATATTGCGTAAGTGCCACAGAAGGCATACGCGTACATAATCAATTCGTGTGGGTTGGTATTGCATGCTGCCTGGAGAAGCGACAACTCCGGCGAGACGACATAGATGCCATGCGATATCGCGCGGATAAGCTTCTTGTGAGAGCGGTTATTTGAGATGTGAGTTTTCGTATGCGCTAAGGTGCGGAGGTCGTCATGAGAGAAAACCAGCACATGATAAGGCTTTGGCAAGAAAGGGAATTCGCGCTCAAGATATTCCATAGAAGCTGCCGTGGGACTGCAATTTGCCAGGGAAGGGATATGCTGTAAAGGCGTCGCAAAAGGATTTGACTTCGCGCGAAGCCACCACTCGCAGGCAGTTTGTCCGTACAAAATGATTTTCATGGCGAAACATCCTATACGACACTCATAGTTAAAACTACACGGTAATTCAGAAGCAAACCAGATGAGCTTCGCGCATATTTCCTATAAATCAAATGCGAAATAGAGACAGATTATGTGCGGATGCATCAAAACATATCGCCTATCTCATACGGGTTAAACACGAATATAAGACCAGTTCAAAGTATGAATTTGTTGAGAATTAATCCACAATTCTTGTCACAAAACTACTGTCAATCATTGGGCTTCTTGCTATACTGAAAACCCTGCAAACGAAAGACTTGCTGCCGGTAGGGTGGCTCGATCGGGGCGGTTGCCGCTGCCGTCTGAGCTGCCAAAGCAGCACCAACACAAGCACTTACTTAATGCAGTGCTGATAAGCTAGTACTAATTCTAACGATGCGAACGAACCCACACTGAGGTGCGCCATGATAGATGAAATCCAAGTTGAAAACGTTGCGCTTATTCGCGAGGCAACTCTTGAGCTGGCGCCCGGGCTTACCGTCTTGACCGGTGAGACAGGTGCGGGCAAAACTGCGCTGTTATCTTCACTTAAGCTGCTCATGGGCGAGCGTGCGGACAAGTCTGCCGTTCGAGATGGCGAAGACGCGCTTTCAGTATCAGGGCGCTTTTTCCTTGCAACACCTCAGGAAGAAAACGAACAGGGAGTTTCAGGGGACGAAGAGCTGGTTGTTACGCGCCGCGTTTCGGCTGATGGTCGGTCGCGCGTAAACATCAATGGGCATATGGCAAGCGTTACGCAGCTGTCGGAGCTCATTGCACCCACGGTAGATCTGTGTGGCCAGCACGAGCACCAGCAGCTTATGAAACCTGCTTCTCATCTGCGAATTCTTGATTCATGGGCAGCTGAAGCAATACATGAACCACTGCAAAAGTATCAGACAGCTTATGCTGAGGCGCAGGCAGCTGCTAAAGAGCTTGCCCGCGTGCTTGAGGCCGGGCAAGAATCTTCTGCAAAGTTAGATGAAGCGCGTTTTATTCTTAAGCGCATTGACGAAGTGCAACCACGCCTTGATGAGTACGAAGAGCTTCTGGCAAGTCTTTCGAAGGCCGAACACGCAGAAGCCCTGGCGCTGGCAACCAATACTGCCGCCGAGGTGCTCTCTGGCGAAGATGGCGCAACTGATCTTTTGGCGCGCGCAATACATGAGCTTGACGGCGTTTCAGCGTATGACGAGCAGCTCAAAGCATGCGCTGAGTCATTGCGAGAAGCAAGCTATGTTCTTGAGGATGTCGCTCGTGAAACACGCTCTTACTGCGACAGTATAGATTTTGATAGCGAATCTCTTGCCGCTGATCAGGAGCGAATGAGTGCACTTCAAGGTCTCCTTCGCACATATGGTCCGCGTATGGAAGATGTCATTGCCGCACGCGATGCTGCTGCAGAACTAGTCTCGCTTGTTGATGATGCAGCTGAACGCGAAAGCGCAGCTCGCAAGGCGCAAGAACAAGCCGAGGAGATGCTTGCCGATGCAGCGCAAACACTCTCCGATGCTCGCAAGATAGCGGCGCCTCAGTTTGCGCAGGCGGTAACCAACCAACTCAAGCGCTTAGAGATGGGCGGAGCGCAGCTTACGTGTGAAGTGGTTGAACTGCCTCGTAACCAATGGACGTCGCAAGGCTCCACATCAGTTGAATTTCTCTTCCAGCCTGGTGCTGGCATGCAACCAAGACCTCTTGTTCGCATTGCTTCAGGGGGCGAAGTTTCGCGTGTAATGCTTGCAATCAAGGTTGTGCTGGGAGAAGCTGACCGCGTGAGCACCCTCGTGTTTGACGAAGTAGACGCCGGCGTAGGTGGTTCCACCGCGGTGGCGCTTGCGGATGTGCTTTCTGATTTGGCAGACACGCATCAAGTACTTGTGGTTACCCACTTGGCACAGGTGGCAGTTCGTGGTGATATCCACTATGTGGTGGAAAAGCTGAGCGCTGAAAATGGCATGCCAGAAACAAGGCTCCGCGCACTTTCGCCCGATGACAGACCTGCTGAAATTGCACGCATGCTTTCGGGCGAAGTGACTGAAACCTCCTTGGCGCATGCTCGCGAGATGCTTAATAAATAGCCCCTACACACTCGCAGAACACGATCGTACTAAATACTTGCTGCCACAGCCTCATCATCAGCCAAGGCTGAGTCTTGCTCGGCATGTTCCAGTTTCGGCGGTAGGGTGGTGTCATGGTCGTCGTGGTCGTGCTTGTCAGTGTGACGCGGAATACCTTCGTCACCGCGATTTTCAAGGTAGCGTTCCATAGAAAAGCGCGTGATGTCGCTGCGGTTGATGACGCCAACAATGTGACCGTCGTCCAAAACCGGCACCTTTTTCAGGTGGTTTTCGCCGAGCACACGACATACTTCAGGCAGGTCAGCATGCAGATCAACGCCAATGATGCCCTTCGCACCAATACTGCTTGCAGGCTTGCCCATGAGCTCATCAAGCTTGCGAGCGAAGTCTTTATTGTCTCCATCTGCCTGCATGGTCTGCACGATCATAACCACAGGATCCATTACCATTGCACTGCGTTTTGAGAGATAGCGCATGATATCACCGTCAGAAACGAAGCCAACCGCTTCGCCGGCAGCATTAACCAACGGAACTGCGCTGATGTTCTTGTCAACAAGAAGCTCCATAGCCTCAGCTACGGTGGCATTTTCGGGAAGCGTGTAGACGTCGCGCTTCATGATAGCTTCAAGTACAGAAGAGCGCGCGTTATCCAGGTCGCGTGTGCGAGCTTCGCCCGGTTTATCCTTGACGAGAACAGCCACCATAATAAAGGCAATAAGGCAGAGAAGCGCAGAGACGGCGAAGGCTGCGTCAATGCCAAAGAAGTTTGCTGCCGGCTGTCCGAGCGTTGACTGGCTCAGGTTAGTTGCGATAGTGGAAACCGAGACAATAATTGCTGTTCCTAAAGAGCCAGCAACTTGGCGAAGCGTGTTGTTAACAGATGTACCATGGTTCATAAGTTCGTTACTGAGTGCATTCATGCCCCAGGTGGTAATAGGCATGTTGACCAGTGATAACGAGAAGAGTCGAAGTGTGTATACAATGGTGAGCCAAGCAAGCGAAGTAGCAGGACCCAAGAAGACAAACGCAACAGTGGTAAGCGTTAAGACGCCCGTACCAATCAAGCTCAGCACGCGCGGTCCGTGGCGGTCAAAAAGACGGCCGGCAATCGGACCCATAGCGCCCATGATAACGGCGCCAGGCAACAACACCAGACCAGAAACGGTTGCAGAAAAGCCCATGTAGGACTGCAAATAGATTGGCACCAAAATGCCAGCAGCCAACAGCGCGCCTTGTACAATCATGCCAATGATGGTGGCAACCAAAAACTTGTGATTTTGCAGTACGCGCACTTGCAGCATGGGGTGTTCCATGCGCAGCTGACGGCGGAAAAAGAGCACAATGCAAACCGCGCCTACAATGGTTCCAATGGCCGAGTCAACGCTTACTCCATATGAACCAATAAGCGATAAACCATAAAGCAGACCACCAAATCCAAGCGAAGACAAAACTACCGACAAAATATCCAGCGTAACGTTTTTGTTGGTTTCGCCACCGCGCTCAAGTGCAAAAAATCCAATCACGAGCACGATAAGTGAGAGGCCTGCAATAATGGCGAACATGTCATGCCAGGTGGCGCGGTCAATAATAATGCCTGCAGCGGTCGGGCCAATAGCCGGACCAAATGCAATAACGATACCAAACAATCCCATTGCGGTGCCGCGTTTGTCCACTGGGAACGTCCACATGAGTACCGTCATAACAAGCGGCATCAAAATACCTGCGCCAACCGCTTGTACCAAACGACCTAAGAGCAGAACCTCAAAAGTGATTCCCCAGCTTGCAAGTCCGCTGCCCACGGTAAAGATAGCCATTGATACCAAGAAGAGGCGGCGCGTGGTAAAGCGGTCGCTCAAAAACGCCGTAATTGGAATCATGATGGCGTTTACCAGCGTAAATCCGGTTGTCAGCCATTGAGCGGTGGCTGCGTCTACGTTCATTTCATCCATAATGGAAGGTAAGGCAGGCGCCACAACGGTTTGGTTTAAAACGGTGACGAAGGTGCCGAATACCAACACAGCCAACATGACAATCTGTTTGCGCGAAAGTCCCATACGTAATCCTTTGCTATAACTAAGAAAGACTCCGTAAGGAGCCTTGAGGTGAGTTCGTAAGCAAGCCCACGAATGCATCTTGAAACATATTTCACTTCGTAGCGTACGCTCGTAGGCACATGCCTGCAAGTCATTATTGTGCAACAGCATAATTTCGTCGCATTGACGAAGGCTTGGGTTTGTGTGAACCGCTGGACGAAATGCGCCTCTTGCAGAGCTTGGGTATCTCGTAGGTAGTTTGTTGGTGAAATGACGCTTGCCAATGCTTATCAATATGTTAAAGTATGCGCCACAACCAAATACCTAAACCGATGAGGCGAAGGTCAAGCTATCATGGGCACTCACAGAGAGCGGGCGCAGCTGAGATTCCCGTAGGAAGCCGGATAGTAAATGGATCGCCGAGGGAAAGGGGAAAGGTTTGAACTTTGAAATAGGCAGCAAGCTTATTTCAAACACAAACCGAGTATCTGGACCGTGAGCCTGCGTTAATGGCAGAACATGTGATGGCATGTTCGTGAGAGGGTCTTGTAATAAAGCAAGATCAATAAAGGTGGCACCGCAGACCGAAAGGCCTGTCCTTTATGCGAAGGTAATTCGCGCAAAGGACAGGCCTTTTTCATTTGGCGAATGGATTTGGTTGGCTTGCATAATTGCAAGACGCGTCAAGAGAAAAAGGAAGAAAGGAACCTGACATGACAACCGAAACAACCAATACACCCGAAGTCCTTGCTGGCAAACCGCGCGAGATTGTTGGTAAACCGCGCACCGTAGCGGAACAACCGCGTAAAGTAGCAGGTCAGCGACGCACTGCAAAGAGCGTTGCTCAGACGCGTGCGACAAAGCAATTGAGTGTACAAGACCTCATTTTAGTTGCAGTTCTCTTGGCGGCAGGTGCAGTACTTAAGCTTACTGTCGGCAGTTTGCTGGCGTCGTTTGGCATGAAGCCAAACTTTATTATTGCGGCATATTGTCTTGCTATCATCATTATTCGACCAAACCTTGCGCAGTCAGTAGTGATTGGTCTCATTGCTGGTTTGGTCTGTCAGATTCCCATGCTGAATGCCACGCCGCTGCTTAATATACCGTCTGAGGTTTTAGGCGCATTAGCCTGTGGTTTGTTCATTCGCGTTCCTCTTAAAATTGGCAAGCTTGATATTAATCCGCTTGTGACCACGTTTGTTTCAACCTGCATTTCTGGTTTTACGTTTGCTGCATTGTCGGCCTATATCAATGTGGTGTCAGTCGGTGGTGATTTTGCGGTAGCTATGGCAGCGTATGTAGCTATCGTGTTAGGAACTGCGCTGTTCAACTGTGTATTTGTACAGATTCTTGCCATTCCGCTTAAAAAGGTTCTCAAGAAATAATGAGCAGCTCTGGTGTGTTGTTGATTACCAAGAAGCGACCGCCCTACGGAGAAAAGATGCAATATGATTCAGTTCAATAATTTTAGTTTCAAGTATCGCGAAGGCATTGAACCGGTGCTCTACAATGTCTCGCTCACTATTCCCGATGCAACATTTGTAGGCATTACCGGAGCTGCTGGTTCTGGTAAATCAACGCTTACCTATGCTATCAACGGCATCATTCCTCATTGCTATCCTGGAGATTTTTATGGCGAAGTATTTGTGGAGGGCCTCGATACCGTAGAAAGCACCCTGACTGATATATCAATGTTGGTGGGGAGTGTGTGCCAAGATATTGACTCGCAGATGGTTTCAACCGTTGTAGAAGATGAAATCCTCTATGGGCTTGAAAACTTTGGAGTGGCGCGCAGTGAAATTCCTGCACGGGTAGACGAAGCGCTGGATGCTATGGGAATTGCCGATTTGCGCGAGCGTAGCATTGATAGTCTTTCAGGTGGTCAAAAGCAGAAGGTGGCGTTGGCGTCAGTTATTGCGCTTCATCCTCGTGTGCTCGTGCTTGATGAGCCTACCGCTGAACTTGATCCTGCCTCGTCGCTAGCAGTATTTGAGTTGCTTGCCCGTTATGCGCATGAGCATGGCACAACCGTTGTTGTTGTCGAGCAAAAGATTGCGCTGCTTTCTGACTACGCCGACATGCTCGTTATTGTTGACGATGGGCACATTCGCTTCGCTGATAGCCCCGAAAACGTGCTCGCGCATTCTGACGAGCTTTTGGCACTTGGTGTTAACTGTCCACGCTCAACAACACTGATGAATGAGCTTTCAAAACGTGGCTGCTATAGCGGGCCTGCGGTGCGCAATGTTGCCCAGGCAACTGAGGCTTTAATGGAGGTTTTGGCATGATTGAGTTTGCTCAGGTAACAGCCTCATACGATGATGACCTTGCCGTTTTACACGACGTGAGCTTTACCATCAACGACGGTGATTTCGTAGCATTTGTTGGAACGAATGGTGCGGGCAAATCAACTACGATGCGCCTGATAAACGGTTTGCTTAAACCCAGCGCTGGCGAGGTGCTTATAGATAAGATGCCAACAACCCAGCTCAAGACCAGCGAGCTAGCACGCAAAATGGGGTTTTTGTTTCAAAATCCTGATCGCCAAATATGTTGCAATACGGTTCGCGAAGAGCTGCTTTTTGGATTCAGTGTGCAAGGTGAGGTAGGGCAAGCTGAGCTTGATCGGGTGGATGCTCTTATTGAGCAATTTGGCTTTAACCCAGATGATGAGCCTTACTTGCTTAATCGTGGAACACGACAACTGTTAGCTTTGGCATCAATTATTGTGATGGAGCCGCCCGTTGTTATCCTTGATGAACCAACGACGGGTCTTGATTATCGTGAGTGTGAAAAAGTGATGGGTATTGTGCGTCAGCTCAATGAGGGTGGCACAACAGTGGTCATGGTTTGTCATGACATGGAGGTTGTGGGTGATTTCGCCCAGCGAGTAATTGCTATGACCGCAGGTCAAGTAGTTGCTGATGGACCTACCTTTGAAGTGCTTCGCAACAGTGAGGTGCTCAAAGCAGCACATATTTTGCCTCCACAAATCACCGAGATTTCTCTTGCGCTCAATCAAAATTGCGCTCAGCTTCCTTTGCCAATTGCTCAAGCCAATACGGTAGACGAGATGGTCTGTGCGCTGGTGGATGTTGAAAAAGGAGGTTTCTAAAATGGCGAAGTTTTTGGAGTATGTGCCCGGCAATTCAATCCTGCATCGCCTTAACCCTTCAGTGAAGCTTGTGTGTGCGGTTTTGTTTGCAATTGCCTGTTTTGTGTGCAGTAATCTCGTGTTTTTATTAATTATGCTGGCGTTAGCATTAACCCTTGCTTTAAGTAGTGGTTTTGGCCGCGAAACGGCGGGGTTGTGCAAGGCGGTATTTGCGTTTTCGCTCATTTTGGCACTGGTGATTCTGTTGACCACCCCGAATGGTGTTGAACTTATAGCGCTTCCTTGGGGTTATATTGGCACGGGGTCTCTTTTGGCAGCATGCACCGTTGTGGTGCGTCTGATGGCCGCCGCTATTCCGCTTTTCTTGGTTTTTTATGCGACAAAGATGACCGACATTACTAATTCGGCTGTAAAGCAGCTGCATGTGCCCTATAAATATGCGTTTACCTTTACATCAACGGTACATTTCATCCCGGTGTTTATGAACGATATGTCTGCCATTATGGAAGCTCAGACAGCGCGCGGTGTGGAATTCGACACGTCAAACATTATCAAGAAAATTCGCCTGATGGTGCCGCTTTGTGTGCCGCTTTTGGTGAGCTCGGTTCGCAAAACAAACAGCGCCGCTATAGCGGCGGAGGTGCGCGGATTCAACCTGCGTACGCGTAAAAGCGGCTACAAAGACTACCCCATTGGGTTGCTTGATGGAATGGCGTTGGGGGTATGCGTGCTCATTGTTGTTGCAGCTTTTGTTGTTTCGCTGATGGCGTAGAGCGCAGCAAGGATATGACGCATTAAAGCAGTGGTAATTAGGGCGATTGCTGAGGTATGTTCACGCTTTTATAAGGTATATGAGGTCTTGTGAGCTTGCGAATGATGTCACGTAAAACTGCACAGAAAGCCGTATAATATGCGCGCACTGTTTATGAAGAGAAGGAGAAACTTATGACCGACCAACCGCAAGAAACACCACAGCCTGCTCAACCTGCTGAGCCTGTCGTGCCTGTGCAGCCGCAAGCGCAATATACGCCACCCACGTATGCTGCGCCTGCGCCTGCTCAGGGGCAACCTGATGCTTGCCAACCGCAGGCAGCCCCACAGCAAACCTATCAGCAACCACAAGCAGCCCCGCAGCCGGTCTATGTGCAGCAACCTTATTCGGCGCCGGTATATACCACTGCAGGAACGGTTTATGCAATGACTGATACCGATCGCACCCTTCGTTTGATAGCCTTCATTTTGAATCTTATTACGACAGTTGCTTGTGCCATTCTTATTTTTCCGTTGGCATGGATGATCCCAATGACCGTGCATTCATGGGGCATTTATAAGGGCACAAAGGCTAATACCGTTGCATTTGGCGTATGTACCCTTATCTTCCTTGATTTTATTTCTGGCATTTTGTTGCTGGTTTCAAACAAAGAAGCTTAAAGGTTCAACAAGACATCGTCCTGTTTCCACTCGTCTTTGTGACGACGCATATTACAGATAGAAAAGGAGCTCGCGCGCATAATGTTAACTATTGGCTGTCATCTTTCTTGTTCAAAAGGATATGCCAACATGGCGCGCGAGGCTGCTTCTCTTGGTGGTACAACTTTTCAATTCTTTACGCGCAATCCCCGTGGTGGCAAAGCAAAGGCGCTTGATCCGCATGATCTGGAAGCCTTTGCCGCTTTGGCTGCCGATGCGGGGATTGAACGTATCTTGGCGCATGCTCCCTACACACTTAATCCTGCTTCAAGCAAAGAGCAAACGCGCGAGTTTGCTCTTATGACGCTTGCTGATGATCTTGCGCGCATGGAAGAGGCAACCCCTGGTCAGCTTTATAACATGCATCCGGGATCGCACGTGGGGCAGGGTGTTGAAGTAGGAATTGAGCAAATTGCTGAAGCTCTCAATGCAGTGCTTAAGCCAGACATGACAACCACGCTCTTGTTGGAGACCATGGCGGGAAAAGGGAGTGAAATTGGCGGTACTTTTGAAGAGCTAGCGGCCATTATTGAGCGCGTCAATCATGATGAGCATGTTGGCGTTTGCTTAGATACCTGCCATATTTGGGATGGCGGCTACGATATTGTTGAAGACCTTGACGGCGTGCTTGAAGAATTTGATCGCATTATTGGACTTGATAGGCTGCGAGCAATTCATCTCAATGACAGCTTGAATGTGCGTGCTTCTCACAAAGACCGTCATGCACGCATTGGTGAAGGTCATATTGGGTTTGAGGCGCTCTCGGCAATTACTAATCATCCCAAACTTGCCCATTTACCCTTTTACCTGGAAACACCTCAGGATGAATTATCGGGTTATGCCGAGGAGATAGCCGCGCTTCGTGCAGCTTATGCACCTGTGCTTTCGTAATCGGATCTTTGCAACTTGTTAACGCACGAATGACTAAAACTTGCACCCTTCTTTAGTTTGACATAAGCCCTCTTATACTCCTTTTCAGTAACCTTTTGGAAAGGAAGTGCCATGTTAACCATTGGATGCCACATGTCAGAAAAAGAGGGCTATCTGGCCATGGCCTTGGAAGCAGAATCACTTAATGCGAACACCCTCCAGTTTTTCACGCGTAACCCTCGTGGCGGCCACGCAAAAAAGCTTGATCCACAAGATGTGAGTGCTTTTATTGAATACGCAGATAAGCATCATATTCGCCCTATTGTTGGCTATGCCTCTTATACGATGAATCTTGCAGCCGGCGACGAAAAAGAGCGCGATTATGCGCGAATGCTTTTTGCCGAGGATCTTGCACGCATGGAAGAAACGCCTCATCAGCTGTATGCCATGCACTGTGGAAGCGCAACTGATCAGTCTGATGAGGATGCGCTTGTAGATCTTGCAAATGGCATAAATGCTACGCTGACGCCTTCGCAAACAACAACAGTGGTGCTTCTGAACGCACCAGGCAGAGGCAACGAAATTGGATCAACGTTTGAGCAACTTCAAGCAGTTGTGTCTCATATCAGCCTTGCGGATCACATCAAAGTTGGTCTGGATGCGTGTGCGTTATGGAACGCTGGCTATGACATCGTGAATGATTTGGATGGCGTTTTAGAGTCCTTCGACAAAACAATTGGACTTGACCGCCTTGCTTTAGTGCACTTAAACGATAGCGAATACGGCAAAGGCTCGCACGAAGGAAGGCATGCACGCATCGGTCAGGGAACAATTGGCTTTGAGGCGCTGGCGCATATGTTGAATCATCCATGGCTTAAACAGGTGCCGTTCATTATTGAAGAGCCCCATGGAACGCTGGAAGAGTATAAGGAAGACATCGCTCATTTCCGCGCGGCTTATACAAAGTCAAACTGAGTTTTCGACTACGTTTGTTTACAGCTTGTACACCAGTTGGTGTATTTCCATGACGCAACTATGACAATCCAGCATCGAGTTATTTTCTCGCATTTTTTGGATGATAACCTGACCATATGACTTGAGTTATGAATCGTGGTGAAGGCTGAAATATGGCTTATCTCCACTATGACGATAAGGAGCGTGAATACATGACAGAAATGAAAAATGCTCAAATAGGCGGTTCGCCTGAGCCTCCCAAACCTGAAGGAACTGAGCACGTTGAGCACGTTGAGCAGACAAGTGCTGCTTCGGTTCAAAATGCAAGCGCAACGGTGTCACCGGCTGCCGCTGACACGACAACTCCGGTTCCGCCTGCTACTCCGACGGCACCAAGCGCCACAACGCCGCTGCCTCATCAGACCATGCCGCAGTATTCCTCGGCTCCTACGGGACCAACTCCTCCAGTAGTTAACCCGCAACATGTTCACAGCCATGAGAAAAAGAGCGGCACCGGAAAGACGTTCTGGCTTGGTTTTGCAGGTGCAGCTGTTGCGTGTGCGGTTGGTCTTGGTTGCTTTGGTATTTGGCAGGCAAACGTTGGCAATGCGCCCGCTACCAACTCGCAATCACCGCTTATTTCGCAAGATAACTCCAGTTCAGCAACTATTACCCAAGAACCCGAAACGCTGCCTGAAGAAGTGGCACATAAGTGCTTGCCTTCTGTTGTAGCAATTGATGTCTACACCGACACTTCAGCTGGAATGGGCATGTTTGGTGCATCAAGCGACTCAGGTGAATTGGTTGCTTCGTCTTTAGGTTCAGGCGTTGTTTTAACTGAAGATGGCTATATTGTGACGAACAACCACGTGGTTGAAGGAGCGGATGCGGTAACCGTAACGGTTGAAGGTGTTCAATACGAAGCCGATGTTGTGGGTACTGATCCAAGTTCTGACTTGGCTGTTGTGAAAGCGCGCGACGCAAGTGGTTTGACACCTATGGATATCGGAGACTCCGACGACCTTATTATTGGCGAATGGGTCATGTCAATCGGTAGCCCATTTGGCTTAGAGCAATCAGTAGCAACAGGTATTGTTTCTGCGACAAGTCGTTCTCAAATTATGCCCGCCTCAACTGATCAATATGGTAATGCCACTGGTCAGGCATCGGTGTATGCCAACATGATTCAAACTGATGCTGCTATTAACCCGGGCAACTCGGGCGGCGCATTGGTGAACTCAGAAGGCGCACTCATTGGCATCAACACTCTAATTACCTCGTATTCGGGCAATTACTCAGGTGTTGGGTTTGCCATCCCGGTAAACTATGCGGTTAATATCGCGCAACAAATTATGGACGGCAAGACTCCTACCCATGCTCAGCTGGGTGTATCGCTATCAACCGTTACTCCGCAACTTGCGCAGCGCTATGGTTTAGCAGTTGACTCTGGCGCTTATATTGCCGCAGTTAGCCCGGATTCCGGCGCTGCAGCAGCTGGCCTTGAGGCTGGTGACATCGTAACGAAGTTCGATGATCGCGATGTTGCTTCTGCTGACGATCTCATGCTTGATGTTCGTGGTCAAAACCCTGGCGACACCGTTGTGCTGCAAGTGAACCGCAACGGTGAGGTAAGTGATGTTGAGGTTACTTTGGGTTCTGATGAAGCTTCCCAGCAGGCGGCTCAACAACAGCAGCAACAAGGAAACGGTTCTGGTGGATTGTTTGGTAACCGCTAAAAGATATGCTTTGTAAGTGTACTTGCGTGTAGTGATTCAAACGCAAGTGTGTAAGTAAAGAGCATTTGATAAGTTTTCAAAGGGGTGATCTCGTAAGGAGATTGCCCCTTTGCTTTGTCTATTGCATGAAAAGAGATTAGTCTGGCGTCTTTTAGGTGTGCGATGTATTGGTATTCTAGTACCATAAGCTAATATCAGTTATGCGAGCGTATGAGAGGATAAGCCTATGTCTGATGACTACCAGTACAAGCGCGTGTTGCTTAAGCTTTCAGGTGAAGCACTTGCCGGAGATCTTGGGTATGGAATTGACCCAAAAGTTGTTGATGATCTGGCTGAACAGATTGCCGAGATTGTAAACGGCGGTGTTCAGTTGGCAGTTGTAGTTGGCGGCGGCAACATTTTCCGCGGACTGGCGGGATCAGCTGAGGGTATGGATCGCGCTCAGGCAGACTATATTGGCATGCTTGCCACCGTCATGAATGCACTTGCGCTGCAAGATTCGTTTGAGCGTCATGGCGTTTTTTCTCGCGTACAAAGTGCTATTAATATGCAGGAAGTTTCTGAGCCCTATATTCGCCGTCGAGCCATTCGTCATCTAGAAAAGGGTCGCGTGGTTATTTTGGCTGCTGGTACGGGTAATCCTTACTTTACAACCGACACCACTGCAGCACTTCGCGCGTGTGAACTTGATGTTGATGTTTTGATGAAGGCTACCAAGGTTGATGGCGTGTATGACTCTGATCCGAAGGTTAATCCTGATGCAAAGCGCTATGATCGCATTAGTTACATGGATGTTCTTTCACAGGGTCTGCATGTGATGGATTCCACGGCAACCTCGCTTTGCATGGATAACGAATTGCCTATGATTGTCTTTGACCTAACCGAAAAGGGTAACATTTCGCGTGCATTAAAAGGCGAACCGGTCGGAACCACGGTAGAATAAAGATGCGTTTATCTGTCAGATTTTGAGCCAAACGCCAGAATCAAAAGGGAAGGAACCTATGATGGTTGATGAAATTATGCTGAACGCAGAGGAGCGTATGCAAAAGGCACTTTCCTCACTTGGTGAGGCGTTTTCCTCGGTGCGCACGGGTCGTGCAAACGCAATGGTGCTTGATCGTATTCGTGTTGATTATTATGGAGCACCCACACCTGTTAATCAGCTGGCAGGCGTAAAGACTCCTGACGCACACTTACTCGTTATTGAGCCTTGGGATAAGGGCTCGCTGGGTGCCATTGAGCATGCCATTTTAGAGAGCGATCTGGGCATTACGCCAACCAATGATGGCTCAGTAATTCGCCTATCATTCCCGACGCTGACCGAAGAGCGTCGTCGTGAACTGGTAAAACAGTGCAAAGCTTATGCAGAGGAAGCGCGTGTTGCGGTTCGCAATGCTCGCCGAGATGCCAACACCGCTGTTGAGCGTGCGGTGAAAAATGATGGTCTGCCCGAAGATGATCAGCGTCGTGCTGAGGCGGAAATTCAGAAGCTCACCGACAAATATATTGCTCAGGTTGAAGAGCTCTTCAAGAAAAAAGAAGCTGAGGTAATGGAAATCTAATTGAGCGGTTTTAATAACCTCTTCCAGATTAATGAATAAGCCGCTTGACTACATATTCCCTCATCCCCCCGAAGGTCTTGATCCGACCGCTTTAGACCTTACGCGCATTCCTGAGTCCGTTGCCGTCATTATGGATGGCAACGGCAGGTGGGCGAAGAAGCGCGCTCTGAATCGTCTTAAAGGTCATAAGGCGGGAATTGAAGCGGTGCGTGAGACGATTCGTTGTGCTTCTGATCTGGGAGTTCGCTACCTTACCATCTATTCGTTTTCTACGGAGAATTGGAAGCGCCCTCAAGAAGAAGTTGTTGGCTTGATGGACCTATTTGCCAAAACAATGCTTGCTGAGGTGGATGGCTTGCACGAAGAGCATGTGTGCGTGCGAACCATTGGGGATCTATCGTTGCTGCCGCAAGAAACGCGTGATGCCTTTGATGAGGCGTGGGAGAAGACGCGCAACAACGATGGTATGACGCTGGTAGTGGCAGTTAATTATGGCGGACGTCAAGAAATCTTGCGCGCGTGCCAGCGGTGTATGGATAGAGCTGTTCTGCAAGCCGAAAGCGGTCAAGAGATGCTCAGTGTTGATGAACAGCTTTTTGAAGAGGGCTTATACACCTATGGAATGCCTGATCCTGATCTGGTAATTCGCACCTCAGGAGAAATGCGTATTTCTAACTTCTTGTTGTGGCAGATTGCCTATTCTGAATTTGTGTGCACCGATGCGTTGTGGCCTGACTTTAATCGCTATACCTTTTTGGAGTGCTTGTTAGAGTATCAAGGTCGCGACCGAAGATTCGGGGCGGTGAAGTAAGGTGGATGATCAAGAGCGCACGCGCGGTCAAAAAATCAAGCAGACCGTCCACAATAAAACGCCGCAGAAGTTACGCAACCCAACTGATTTACAAGTTCGTTTCCGAACGGGTTTTGTGTATGTCACTGTCTCAGTGCTTTGTGTAATTATCAATAATTGGACAACGCTCTTGCTTTTGATGCTCACAGCAGGAATTACTGCTGGTGAGTTTTACTATATGTTGCGCTCGGACGCAAAGTTACCTAATGAAACGCTGGGAATTATTGCAGCCGTACTCTATCCGGTTGGTGTGTTTTTCTTAGGGCTTGCAGGCGCAATGCTTGTGACGCTTTTGTTGCTCTTGGCGCTTATTGTTTGGTATGTCTTTTGGCAACGCGCTCGTGTCCCTGACGTTGGTGTGAGCTTTTTTGGTGCCGCTTATTGCGGCATGTTGCTCAGCGGCATTTTGATGATTCGTATGTCGCTTGATAATCCTTGGGGTGGCGTTTTGGTGCTGCTCATCTTCTTGAGTGTATGGGGCAATGACTCCTTTGCTTACTTAGTTGGGTCGAAGTTTGGCAAGCATAAACTTGCGCCGCGCACTTCTCCAAAGAAAAGCTGGGAAGGTTTTGTGGCAGGTTTAGTTGCTTCGGTGCTTTTCTGGTGCGTGATGTCATTTGTCCCAGGTGTTGTTATGCCCATTCCTATGGCTATTGTGTTTGGTCTTATTAGTGGCCTGATGGGCGTTTTGGGCGACTTGGCTGAAAGTCGAATTAAGCGCAACTCTGGATTTAAAGATTCTGGGACAATTATGCCTGGTCATGGTGGTCTTTTAGATCGCTGTGATTCTCTCTTTTTAGTTTCTGTAACCGCGGCAATTTTACTCATTGCTGGCGGCTGTATTCCCTTTGTGGGATAGTTTCTTCTCAACACAACGCAGATAGGTTTTAAGTATGAAGCGTATTGTGATTTTAGGTTCAACAGGTTCTATAGGCACACAAACGCTTGATGTGGTTGCGCAACATCCTGAAGAGCTGAAGGTTATTGGTCTTGCAGCTCATTCGCGCATTGATGAGCTATTTGCGCAGGCGCGTGCTTTTAATGTCCGTCATGTTGCATTGGGTGATGAGCGCATGGCAGAAACTGCATCTGCGGAAGAACTCAAAAATTGGATTGCGCAAACAAATAACGCAGGCAGCAAAGCGCGTACTTCTTCTCTTTCATCAGCGCTTTCATGGGTTGAAGGCGGCAGACAAGGAACAGTGGGGTTTGGGGCAGACGCTGTTGTTGAACTGGCGCAGTTGCCCGAAGCCGATGTAGTAGTCAATGCGTTAGTTGGAGCGGCTGGCCTTCGAGCTAGTTGTGCTGCTCTTGAAGCGGGAAAGGTGCTTGCGCTTGCCAACAAGGAATCGCTTGTCGTGGGGGGAGATCTTATTATCCCATTGGCGCGTGAACTTGATCAGCTACGCAGGGCAAACGGACAGGCTCCACTTTACGGTCCTGCTGGGGCACTTATGCCTATAGACTCTGAACATGGCGCAATCTATCAGTGTTTGCTTGGCGAAGACGCCAAGACCGTTTCTCGGTTATGGGTGACAGCTTCGGGCGGTCCTTTCCGAGGCAAAACGCGCGCTGAGCTTACCAATATCACACCAGCACAGGCACTTGCTCATCCCACATGGAATATGGGCGCAAAGATCTCAATTGACTCATCAACGCTGATGAATAAAGGGCTTGAAGTAATTGAGGCACATCATTTGTTTGCCATGCCTTACGATCAGATTGCTGTTGTGGTGCAGCCGCAAAGCGCGATTCATTCTATGGTTGAGTTTGCTGACGGCTCGGTTATTGCGCATCTTGGTACAACCGACATGCGTATTCCTATTCAGTTTGCTCTTTCTTATCCGCAGCGTTGGTCAGCTCCGGTTGAGCCGCTTGATTTTACCAAACTAGGCACCTTGCAGTTTGAAGCCCCTGACACAGATACGTTTCGCGCTTTGGCGCTTGCATATCATGCGGGCGAGGTTGGTGGTACGCTTCCTTGCGTTATGAATGCGGCAAACGAAGTTGCTGTTGCTGCATTTTTAGCAGAGAAAGGAAGCTATCTGGGCATTGCGGAGTGCGTGGAGACGGTCATGGAGCTGCATGAGTCACAAGGTGTACAACGCGTTGAGAGCGTTGAGCAGCTGCAGGCAATAGATGCGTGGGCTCGTCAGGCTGCCAATAGCTATATCGATGCGCAGGCAAACTAACGAGTGTGTTTCGTAGAGGATGGCTAAGCAGTAAGATTATGCGCGCTTGTCTTTGGTGCTGAAAGAGAGAATTATTGATGGACACACTGATAACGTCACGTAACAAGGAGCACTATAAGGTAAGGCAAGTGGGGTTGGAGCATTTAGACCAGCTGATGGCATGGCGTAAAACGGCACTCGAAGAGATGGCGGGATATCCAACTCATCATGAGATGTACGCACTTTTAGCAGCTAATAGAGCCTACTACGAAGCAGCTATCGTACAAGAGCAACACATTGCTTGCTTTGCTTATGAAGATGATATTCCTGTGGCATGCGGGGGCATGTGTATACAAAGCGAGCTGCCTTCGTTTAATAACCCTCAGGGCAAAAACGCCTATTTGGTAAACATCTACACCACACCAGCTCATAGGGGTATGGGGGCAGGACAAGCAGTTGTGGAGTGGCTGGTCGAACAAGCGCGCATTCGAAATATTGAGAAAGTGTATCTTGAGACTACTCCTTTGGGACGTGAGTTATTTGAAACGGCTGGGTTTGTAGACTACAACGGGTTTATGCATAGAACTTGTGCGGATCCGCTGAACCAATAGTACGCCCCAGCTGCGTGAAAAAGTACACGCAATTCAAGAAGGTTTCGCTCAATAATTCACCTCAATCTCACGCAGATTGCAGTGGGATGCCTGTAGGTTTCATGGCGCGTATAGAGGGATCTCACATAGATTGCATACTATGAGCGTATCTTTTGATTAACGGAGCGTGTTTGTTGATAGTGTCCTTAATATGGGACAGCAGTCGTGAATAATCTGCGCGGGAGATATAGGATTTTCCTGGAATTGCACACCCAAGAGAATTGCTTCGTATAATAAGGCGAACTTCTGACGAATTTTTGTTTCCGTATATGTGCCGCAGCGAGTTTCACCTCAGGTGAAAGCGGTATTGCATGCGTCCATATTCGGGGTGAATCGTATATACGAGAGAGATGTGTCTATGGATATTTTGCTTATGGTGTTTTATGCAACGCTGGTATTAGGCTTGCTGGTCTTTATACATGAAGGTGGCCACTACTTAGCGTCGCGCTTATTTGGCGTGCGAGTGACTGAGTTTATGTTGGGGTTGCCAGGTCCAAGCATTGGCTTTACCAAAGGAGGCACCAAGTTTGGTGTTACTCCCATTTTGCTCGGTGGTTACGCAAAGGTTTGCGGTATGGAACCGGGTCCTTTGTCGGATCATCTTGAGCCTGTGTTAGCTGCACTCTATACCCGTGGTACGGCAAACATGGAAGACATTGCTCAAGACTGTGGTATATCTGATGATGAGGCATATGAGGCGCTTGAACAATTAGTGGAGTGGGGGTCAATTCTTGGACCCACGAAAAAGGATAAATACAATACGTATCGCACGCCTGAGTATGTCCCTTCTAAAAAGGAGATTCGTGAAGCGCTAGCAGCTGGAAAACCTGCTCCTCAAAAGCGCGAAACAGGCATTCCTATCCTTGTTGAAGACTCCCATGAGTTGTATGAATCTGAGTACCATCAGCAGTACCGCAGTTTACCTTTTTGGAAGCGCTCCGTTATTTTGCTGGCAGGTATAGCAGTAAACTTGTTGTTCGCCATGATGCTCTTTATCATCATTTTCTCCTTTATTGGGGTTGATATGCAGCATCCAACTACTGGTGTCATGCACCATGTGGTGCTGGCCCCGCTAGATGCTATTCAATTTGGATTTTCCTATATTGGAATGGTTGTGCAGATGGTGGCCAACCTCTTCAACCCAGCAACTGCAGCTGACACCATCTCAAATTCAACTTCCATCATAGGTATTGCTGCTATGTCGAAAGGCGCCTTTGATGCTGGTTTGGTGAGTGCTCTTGAATTTGTGGCCATGATTTCAGTGTCGCTTGGCATTATGAACTTGCTGCCTATTCCTCCTTTGGATGGTGGGCGTTTTGTCGTTGAGATTTTTCAAAAGGTGTCAAAGAAAGTTGTTTCTGCAAAGGTGCTTAACTATCTTTCCGTTGCCGGCATGGTGCTCTTTTTGGGATTCTTCCTGGTGATGGCTAATCAAGATATTCAACGTTTCGTCTTTGGAAATTGGTAAACCAAAAGGCATTGCTCACCTAATTGTTTGGTGAGAAGTCGTGTGAAACATGAGAGAGGGCGCTACAATACGCTAAGCGGCGTTTGGGCGCCCCTCTGTTTATGAAGCAAAGGATCAATGTGACACAAACATTTGTGACGAAAGAAGCATCGTCGCGTTCATTACAACCCCATGATCTGACCCATCAGGTGATGGTGGGCAATGTTGCACTTGGTGCAGGTGCGCCTGTGTCGGTGCAGTCTATGCTTAATGTACCCGCTGATGATGTCTCCGCAAATTTGTCGCAAATTGACGCGCTGGCTCAAGCCGGGTGCGAAATCGTGCGCATGGCAATTCCGTGCCGTTCGTGTTTGGATGCGTTCGAGCAGGTATGTGCTCGCTCGCCGTTGCCCGTGGTTGCTGACATTCATTTTGATGCTCAAAGCGCCATAGAGGCTGCACAAAGAGGTGCGGCAAAGCTGCGTATCAACCCTGGAAATATCGGTGGGCTTGAAGCGACCGATGCGGTGTTGGCGGCCGCAAAAGCAGCACGCATTCCCATTCGCATTGGCGTAAACGCGGGCTCTCTTGATGACGAAATTGCCGCACGGGCAGATCTCACTTTGCCTGAAAAGCTGGTAGCCTCAGCTGAGCAGTACGTTCGTTATTGCCAGTCACAAGGCTTTGATGATCTGGTTGTCTCTGCGAAAGCACACGATGTAATGACCACGGTGGAAACGTATCGTTTGCTCGGTGATCGCTTGCCTGAGGTGCCGCTTCACATAGGTGTAACAGAGGCGGGAACTGCTTTTCAAGGCACCATTAAATCTGCGGCTGGTTTAGGCATTTTGCTTGCAGAGGGCAGAGGCGACACTATGCGTATCTCGCTGACGGATGATCCTGTACAAGAAGTGCGTGCTTGTTGGACGCTGCTTGGTGCACTTGACATACGAAGGCGCAATCCTGAACTTATCAGCTGTCCTACCTGCGGTAGGTGTCAGGTAAACCTCATTGATTTAGCAAAGACAGTTGAATCTCGCATTGCCGAATTGGACAAACCGCTTAAAGTGGCTGTCATGGGGTGCGTAGTGAATGGACCGGGCGAAGCGGCCGATGCCGATATTGGTGTTGCGTGCGGTGCTGGCTCGGGCGTCATTTTTTCTCACGGAGAGATCGTTCGCAAGGTGGATGAAGATGCCATTGTGGACGCTTTGATGGAAGAGATAGGAAAGTTATGACAAATCCCAACATCATCAAAATGAGCAAACTCTATGCTCCTACGTTGAAAGAGGATCCGGCTGATGCAGAAATTGCCAGCCATCGTTTGCTTTTGCGTGCGGGCTTTATTCGCAAGACCGCTTCAGGCGTGTATACCTTTTTGCCGCTTGGTCAAAAAGTGCTTTCAAAAGTGGAAAATATTGTTCGCGAAGAGATGGATGCAATTGGCGCTCAAGAGATTATGATGCCAGCGCTTCAACCTGCTGAGCTGTGGCATGAAAGTGGTCGTTGGAATGCATACGGACCTGAACTAATGCGCCTCAATGATCGCCATGATCACGAGTTTTGCCTAGGACCTACTCACGAAGAACTTATTGTGGCACTTGTGCGCAACGAACTGCGCTCCTATAAAGAGTTGCCGGTTTCGCTTTATCAGATACAGGTGAAGTTCCGTGATGAAATTCGCCCGCGATTTGGTCTTTTGCGCAGCCGTGAATTCATGATGAAAGATGCCTATAGCTTTAACGAAAGCTATGAGTCAATGCAGCAAACCTACGATGAGATGAGTGAAGCATATGGCAAGATTTGCGATCGTGCTGGGCTTGACTATCGTCCCGTTGAAGCTGATGGTGGCCAAATTGGTGGCAGTGTGACCTGCGAGTTTATGGCGCTTGCTGAGGCGGGCGAGGCAGAGCTGGTTCATTGCACCTGTGGTTATGCGGCAAACACCGAAGCGGGTGAGTGCATTGCACATCCTACGGTTTACGACGTAGCGTTTGAGAAGATTGCTACACCCAACGTGCATACGATTGCCGAGCTGGCTGAGTTTTTGGATATCCCAGAATCATCAACGGTTAAAGCGCTTTCAGGAAAGAACGATGAAGGCAAGCTGGTTGTCTTGTTTGTTCCGGGTGATCACGAGGTTAATGAAATCAAAGCAGCGCGCGCAGCTGGTGGCTTTGAGCTGCTCACCGACGAAGAAATGGAGAGCTTCGGCCTGCATAAGGGCTCAATGGGTCCGGTTGGTTTGCCTGAAGATGCCTATGTTATTGCAGATAGAAGTCTTGAGTCTATCCCGCAATGGGTTGTAGGTGCCAATGAAGATGGATTCCACTATGTTGGCGCTCGACTGGGCGAAGACTTTACTGTTGACCAGTGGGAAGACTTGTCGGTGGTGCGTCCAGGAGATAGCTGTCCTCATTGCGGTCTTCCTTTGGAGGGGGCTCGCGGCATTGAGGTTGCGCAGGTCTTCCAGCTAGGCGATAAATACTCAAAGGCTATGGGTGCTACGTTTATGGATGAGGACGGCAAGGAAAAGCCGTTTATCATGGGTTGCTATGGTGTTGGTGTTTCGCGCACGGTTGCAGCTATTGTTGAGCAGCATAATGACGAATTCGGCATTTCGTGGCCTATGTCGGTTGCTCCGGCTCATGTTTGCGTGATCCCGCTGACAGTCGGCGATGACCAGGTGCAACCTGCTGCTGAAAAGCTTGCTGACGATCTGGCAGAAATGGGCTTTGAAGTAGCGCTGGATGATCGCAGTGAGCGCGCAGGTGTAAAGTTTGCAGATGCCGATTTGATTGGTTGGCCAATTCAGGTAATCGTTGGCAAGCGTGGTCTTGCTGAGGGCAAAGTTGAGGTGAAGCGTCGCTCAACAGGTGAGCGCAGAGATATTGCGCTGGCTACTTTGGAAGAAGCCTTTGCCTTCGCTAAGCGCAACGCAAAAGGTCGCGCCTTTGAGGCAAACCTGCTCCAGGGTCTTTTCTCATAAGTAAGCTGGAGCTATTCCTGTAACACCTTTATTGTAAATGTCTTCGCCTTGATCTTAGTTAAAGAGATAGGCGGAGGCATTTTTTGCTACCCACGATTGAGCAACTTCCAAAAAAGCTTTCGTGGCTGCAGATGCCGTTTCGCGAGAGCGAATAGCAATGGCAATCTCGCGCGAAGACTCAACTTCGGTACTGAGGATTGCCAGCGGGAAAGGTGGGTTATGCAAGATGAGGTCTGGCAGCACGCTAAAGCCTAGACCCGCGCTTACCATGCTCATAACTGCATAGTCACTGTCAACAGTGAATCGCACATTGGGCGTGACGCCATTTGCGGCGAACAACTCGTTCATTTCTGAAGGGCGAGAATTGCTCATAAGCTGAATATAAGGTTCCTCTGCAAGGGCGCGTTTGGGAAAATACTTTGCATGAGCAAGCGGGTGATCAGGGGAGACAACCACGTAGAGCGGGTCGTGCTTAAGCGGGATTGTAAAAAGATCGCGCTTGGTGGGAAGGACAAAAAAAGCGCAGTCAGCCTCTCCATTCCATACTGCGTCACCGACGGCAAGTTCGTCGTCGTTGCAGATCAGCTTCAGGTCAATGTTGGGATATATCTGTAAAAAAGTCTTAGCAATACCAGGAAACCACTGTATGGATGTTGATGTAAAAGCTGCCACGCGAACCAATCCGCTTTCAAGATGTTTAAGTTCAGCCACACGAGTGGCAAGCTGACGCTCGTCGGTACACACTTTCTGAATCCAAGGGAGCAGTTCACGCCCGTCAGCAGAGAGAACTGTTTCACCGTAATCGCGTACAAAAAGCGTCATGCCAAGCTCTTTTTCAAGTGACGTTATGAGATAGCTGATGCCTGCTTGAGTGTAGCCGAGTTCTTCGGCGGCTTGCTTGAAACTGCCAGTATGAGCAATGGTCAAAAATGCTTCATATTTTGGATTTGCCATACGAAGACTCCTTGGGTGTGATAGGTATGAATAATTTCTAGTATTCACTCTTTTGCTCGTATGCACAATCGCTTTGAACAGGAAACATAAGAAATTCTTTAAGAGTTTCAAAGAAAATCTCGTTTTACTTTTCATCACAGCATCAGTAGTATAAGCATCGTCTCGATTTCATAAGAAAAAAATGGCTCTTATCAGGGAGTTTAGCTTTGTGCGCTCTTTTATAGCTTACGAACTCTCACGATTGCAGCCAATAACGCAATGCAAAGCGGGGCATGCAAGGTGGCATGCAAGATGGCGAAGTCAGGAATTGTAGTATGGAACGCATCAAAAACGCACGATGGCTCTTTATTGCCGCGATGATTTTACAAACCATTATCTTTGGGTCTGGGAGTGCTTTGACAAAAGTTGCTTATGACTCAGTTACTCCTTTATGGTGTATGGCGTTGCGTTTTGGTTTGGCTACTGCCATTTTCATGCTTATTTTTGGACCGCGGATGATGCGTCAATTACGTGGTGTTTCAGTTCGTATATGGATGCCAGCAGCAACATGTATGGCAATTTCATTCATTGCTTGTAACGTGGCTTTTAGTTTTACCGCGGTTACCACGGTGGGCTTTTTGGTAGCGCTCCCGGTTGTGTTTACGCCAATTTTGGGTGCGATTGTCAATAAACAACGCTATCCGCTCGGGTTTATTCCCTTCCAGGCGGCAGTGGTTTGCGGTCTGTATATGCTGTGCTGCAATGGTGGTGCGCTCACGTTTGGTCCGGGCGAGGTACTCGGCATCATCGCTTCTGTTGCTATGGCTGCTTCCATCGTGTTTTCGCAGCGACTCCTTTCGCAAATTGACGCGATAACTGTCGCGGGCACCCAGGTGGGAATGGCATTTGTGCTTTCGTTGGTATGTGCGTTGGCGCTTGAGCCGCCTGTTAATGTTGCTGCCATTGAACCTGCGGCATGGGGCACCATCGTGTTTTTGGCGGTGCTGTCTTCATGTGTGGCATTCTTGTTGCAGAGCGCAGCACTGAAAGTGCTTTCATCAACAACCGTTTCGCTTTTGATTACGGGTGAGCCAGTTTTTACTGCACTGTTTTCCTTTGCAATCTTGGGTGAAACTCTTTCGCTCTTAGGATTTGCTGGGGCGGCCATGATTATCGTGGCCGTTGTTGCGGCAACGTTGTATGAGGGTCGTCAGGGCGAGCACGGTGTACCCGCTCCTGTTTCTGCTCCGAGCAGCCAACCAGTATCCTTGCAGGCTGCAAGTGTTAAACCCTCACGCGCTGTAAGTGTGCGCGCCGCCACTCCTGTTTTGGCGCTTTCGCAGCGCATGGTTTCAGCTGCTTCTACGCGCATTTCTCAACGTGCGCAAACGGCTGATCGTCTGCTTACTAAAAATCCGCCCTATCTTGGTGCTACGCGTTTTGTGGCAAATGAGTTTGCCACACAAGAATTCGGCGTGAGAGATTTTGCAGGAAGGGAGAAAGTAGTACATCCGGACCGTGCTGCATAAATGCAAAAGTCCTTTTCGCCATTCGTAATTCTTACGTTGAAAAATTGTCACTGAATCATTACCATATTGCTTAATTATATAGTGCGTTCAACGCGGTTGAAGCTTCGTGAGGGTCTTGCGAAGCTTTGTCGCGTTGAACGCGCATATGAGCCCTGACATTAAAACCGTAAACATGATCAAAGGGGTGTGAGCAGGATGGAGACAGTGACAAAGAAACTGTCGCGCAGCATGTTGGCTTTGCTGCTAGCAGTTTCGCTTATGATTCCTGTAGGGGCGCTGCAGTCCCAGCAGGCATGGGCAGACGATGCGCAAGAATATGCTGATTCAAGCGCGGGGGAAGATGTGGTGCTTGAGATTAAAGCAGGCGCTGCAACGCTCAAGGAAATACGACAAACACGTATAAGTTTCCAAATTTGACAGTTGTGTCAAATTCAACGCGTCCAATCAAGGGCATTACCATTCAATTTACTTCAGCAATTACCAGCGCTGATCATATTGACTTGAATGGAAGCGGCAAGTTTGAGCGCTTTGCGGGTAGCAAGGCGGGTAATGTTTCCATTAATGTCCCTGCGGGTGCTACGGCAGATGAATGGGCAACCTATCTGCGCGAAAACCTTGAAATCACCCTGGATGGTTCTACTACGAAAAGCTTGCGCATGATTGCAAGTTTTGATCCTGTGTCAACGCAATATGACTACAACGCCAGCAACGGCCATTATTATGAGACTGTTCGTCAAAAGGTAAATTGGGAAACCGCTTACGAAGCTTGCAAAACCAAAAAATGCATGGGTATGCAAGGCTATCTGGTAACTATTACTTCCCAGCAAGAACATGACTATGTATATACCATGATTGCTGAAAACTGCTGGATGGGTGCAACAAGTTGGGATCCTTATACATCTCCGGTAAAAAATACCTATGCTGATTTCTATAAAACAAAAGGAATCACTATTCCTGGCACCACTCATACGGGAAGCACAGAGTTTTATTATTGGGTGTCAGGACCTGAAGCTGGCAAGATTGTCAGTTACGGACCACTGAAAGCACAAATTGCTGCGCCTGATCCTGAGGGCGGCACCATGTTTACCAACTGGGCAAGCGGTGAGCCGAATAACTCCAGTGGAGAAATGTGCGCTCATTTCTATACAAGCCAAAATGGTCAGTGGAATGACTATGCCAACAATAACCAGTGCTTCTATGTTATCGAATACGGTGGCATGCCAGGCGATGATGAGAGTGGCGTAGGTTCATCTGGTGGAGATGGTGATGCTAACGTTGACGTTTTCGTGAAGGTTGACATCAACATTGACCCATCAGGCAAAACGCTTACCACTGAGTCTTCTGATGTATACGTTGGTCAGCCGCTCAACATTCGTGAGAACGTGAATGGTGGCGAGGTTGAAACCATTATCGGCCTTGATTCCGCGGGCAAATTTGTCACTGAGCCCGCAACGCCTGATCGCACGTATTATCAGCTCAAAGAGGGCGGCAACCGCAATAATCCTGACCACTGGATCAAGCTTGACGCAGAGCCTACGCATGTTGGCACCTATAAGGTTGTGTCGAATTGCGTATTCCAGACTCCTTTTGAACAGGCGGATGGTCAGCACGGCGGCCTTGTTGAATACGTTCCCGGCGAAAGCATCTTCCGCATTCGTCCCCTTGAGATTGACGTGACAAATCCTGCTACACCCACGCCAACTCCTGATAATCCCGAAGGCAAGCCCGTTGGTGGAGAATTCATCAACGCTGATGGCTCAACCACTGAGGTGCAAGGTCGCGGCTTTGCGAAAACATATGATGGCACCCCATATATGGTTCCTGGTGCGGTAAACATTGCCGATGCAACCGTTGCGGGCGCTCAGGCATATCTTACTTTTGAGCATGCTGAGTTTGTCTCAAAAGATGCTGGTCATGTTGAACTTAAGCTGACAGGTGTGAAGGTTGCTGGCAAGGATGCTGCGGACTATAAGATTAAAGGTCTACAAAATGGCGAACTGACGGTTAACGGCACTATTTTGCCACGCTCGTTGGAGATTGCCAGCACCTATGTCAATGATCTTGGAAGCGAAGTAACCAGTTGGATTACGGGCATTCCTTTCTTCAATACGGCAGCAGCCATTGGTAGCAATGCAAACTACAAGCATAACGCTAGCGCTTTCGATGCTTCGAAAGCAACTCAGAGTGACACTGACGGTCAAAACACATGGCCGGTGTCGTGGCCTGCCAACCTGCTGGCTCCTGGTGATAGCTTAGTTGACGTATTGGGCAGCGTGACATACACCTCGGCAACTGCGGGCGGTATGCGACTCAATCGCGCTGATCCTTCAATTGGAACTTATCTCCTCACTCCGAACTTCTCAAAGGTTTCTCGTACGTCAAAGGGTTTTGTGACGCAAGACGGAAACTATGTTTTGAGCTTTGTGAAGGGCAAGCTTGGCGTAACTGCACGCCCGTCAAACGTGATCAACAAGGATCATCCGATCATTATTGAGACAACGGTTACCCCTGATGGTGGCGATGATCCTGTCACGAAAGACGATTTGAAAGATATTGTGGACAAGGAACTTGGGGGAGATCCTGATCCTAACAATCCTGACGACCCGCGCGGAAAGATTCCTGAGGGCGTAGACCCGATTATCACTATTACAAAGGGTGGTACCGTCCAAGAAGAGATTGATCCGACTGATCCGGGCGAGTACAAGGTCATTGTCACGTATCCAAGCCCTGACGGTACAGATATTGAAGTTGAAATTGATTATGTGATTGAGAAGGATCCTTCGCCGTCACCTGCACCTAATATGTTTGGAGTAACAACCAGGCTGAAAGGGGCAACAAGCGGTGCAACCATTACGCCTTCGCAGAGCGTTCGTCCCGGTACCAATGTTGATATCAACTGGACGCTTGGTCCGAATTCCTATGTGGCACTTGTTGAAGTAGATGGCAAGGTGGTTTCACCCACGCCTGCTGACTATACGTTCGCCAACATTAATGGCAACCATCAAATTGTGGTCACGCTTGCCAACTATCCGGTGTTGCCAGGGCAGACATCGAAAGGCTATTACACCGTGACGGTGAACAAGTATGGTGGTGCCTCGGGTGTCACCGTGAGCCCTTCGGCAACGCTTACGGCAGGCTCTTATGGCGAAGCAACCTGGAATGCGGAACCAGGTTATCTGGTAAGCAGCGTGATGGTTGACGGTGTTGCTCTCAGCCCTGAAGTGGTTGCATCGGGCGCTTATGCTTTCCCGAACATTGCTGCAAATCACGTGGTAGATGTGTATTTTGCTCCAGCGTCAGGCGCGCCTACCATGAGCCAGACCGACCTTAATATCACGACGAAGATTGTTGGTGGTCCTGGTTCTATTACGGGTGGCACCACTATTTCGCGTGGTGATAGTTACAACATTGCTTGGGAGCCCGTCATCCAGACCACTCCTGATTACAATAGTCCTGACTATGCGGTCTTTGAGGTTGCAAACGTTGAGGTCAATGGTAAAACTGCCGCTGGCAGTGACGACCGTGATCTAGAGCTAACCAACATTCGCGAGAACAAAGATGTTGTTGTGACCGTTCGCCCCGTCCTTTATGACGTTTCAGTTTTGAAGTACGGTAATGGTAAGGTTTCTAACTCGCGTACCTTCTATAAGGGCCAGCGCTACGTAAACATCTTCGGTACGCCGGCAGAGGGTTCACACATCTCATATATTGAGATCGATGGCGTGAAGTATTATGACGAGCGTGATGCAGCAACAACTACATCCGAGGAATTGGCACAAAGTGATGAGACGGTAGTGGCTTCCGCTCCTTCGCAGAAGAAAGCTTCAGCTGACAAGTTGAGTGCTTCTGCTGGTGAGTCTACAGTTGCTGATGCGTCTGCTTCAACCGAAGATGCCCAGTTAGACGATGACGCTACAAGCGTTGATGAGACTGTGGCAGCCGAAGGCGAGAAGCCAAGCGTTGCAGAAGGCATGGCAAAAGGTGCAGTAACAAGTGCGGTTTCTGAGGCTGTTTCGGTTGCTGATGAGGTTTCTGGTGGCGCAAATGATGCGAACGCAGCAAATGATGCTGTTGCTGCAGCTCCAGAAGATGAAGCGGTTGCCAAGGATGCTGCAAATGTCGATGACGCTACTGACGTGGTTGTTCCGGGCGCAGAGGTTCCAACTGCTACTCAAGGTGATCACATCATTGCTACTTCTGCAGTTCCAAATGTGGTGCGTGCTGCCCAAACGCGTGCTTCTGATCCGGTATTTGAGCCTGAGGTGACTGACGCAAAACAATTTGACCAAGTGGCTCTTGATTTGGACATTACGGGCATCAGCAATGATCATCGCGTCATGGTTTACTTTGCTGAAGATGGCGAAACCGCCAACCCTGATACCGTTAACGACGACAAGCATGTTACGGTGGTTCCAGGTGTTGAGGGTGGTCCTGGTGAAATCACTGGTGGTGGCATTATTAACACCGAGAAAGATCCTACGCCTGAAATAACTTGGACGATTCCGGAAGGTTATGTGCCCGACGGCATCTGGATTGATGACGTGTACTATCCGCTGGATCCTGATGACACTTCGTTTAATGTGCCAGAGGGTCTTGACCCGAGCATTGAGCACACAGTGAAACTTGAGGTCACCAAGCGAGTTCCGGGTGATGAGGATTTGCCAGTACGCGATTATCCGGTGCTTGATACGACTGGTGCTGGAACCGTAAAGCAGTTCATGATTTATACCGAACTGACCGGTGGCCCAGGTACTATCAGTGCTTCTGTACAAGTTGTTGAAGGTTCAAGTCATACCGTAACGTGGACGGTTGGTGAGATTGACGGCATCAAGTACCGTGTGGCAAAAGTTCTTATTGATGGCGTTGAGCATCCTGAGTTGTTGAATGTAACTGAATATACCTTTGACGATATTGCAGGTGCTCACACCATTCAGGTTATTCTTGAGCCTATTGAGAATGTGGTTGACCCAGAACAGCCAGCTCCTGTAGATCCGGAAGATCCACAACCTCAACTTCCTACTGAGGATCCCGAGGAGCCCGCAGGAAACCCGACGCTGCACAAGCTTCCAAGTACACAAGGAGAGGTTGTTGCTGTTGCAAAAGAGGCAGCACTTGCTCGCACGGGCGACCCACTGGCAACTACAGCTGCAGCTCTGTTTGCGGTAGCAGTTGTGGGTGCTGGCGCACTTGTTTTGGCTCGTCGTAAGGAGCAGCGCGACTAACTGCTGAGCACCAAACATTGTGCTTTACCTGAAAAAGCGGCTTGCATAGGCAGGCCGCTTTTTAGTGTCTAGATGCATTATGCGCCTGCCGCCGTACTTGCTTTATGTGCTTTCGAGTTGTCTTTCGTGCTTCCTGCTCTGATTTCTTGCCACGCCTTATTTGAATTTGATGACAAGCAAGTATCTATTTGCGAACAAACGTTGAGTGACTAGCATATTATCTATGGGCTCACGCATTATGAAAGTGACGGGGTTGCTTGAACAATGGTTGTGTGAACACCTCAGAAAAGGTGCAAGCAAAACAAAAGAGCACAAGGAAAGCTCCGTTATCTTAAAGAGGCGCAGGCATGGAGGTTCATTATGTCTAACAGTTTTGGCGAAGGTTTAAAAGATGTCTTTTTGGCTGGTGTTGGAGCCATGGCAATGACGGGCGAAAAGGCGCAAGAGTTAGTTGACCAGCTCATTGCAAAAGGTGAAATCACTGTTGAGCAGGGAAAGCAAATTAACGAAGAGCTCGTCCAAAAAGCAACAGATACGGCAAAAACCATTCGTATGGATGCCTTGGAGACCGCCATGGCCGCAATGACTCCAGAGCAGCGTCAGGAGTTTGCAGCAAAAGCAGCGCAGTTTGCTGCCGCCACCAAAGACGAAGCAGCTCAAGCTGACGCGAAGGATGCCACCCAAACCGAAGGTACTTCCTGCAAGGCATAACAGCACCAAAGTTTTGTAAAATACCAGGTAGAATGTACGACGAAAATATCGTGCTACCTATAGTTGCGCTAAAATTCCAACTGAAATCGCTAGAATCAGCGACATGTGGGCGATACTATGTCACACCATGAAGAAGAAACTATGCAACAAGAAAGGTAGCTTATGAACTTCGAGATAGCCAATAGACTAGCCGCTCGCCGTCGCAATGCCGGGCTTTCGCAGGAAGCATTAGCGGACAAGATTGGAGTGTCGCGACAGGCGGTATCTAAATGGGAGCGCTCGGAGTCTTCTCCTGACACGGACAACCTCATTGCTCTAGCGGCGCTTTATAATGTCTCGCTCGATAAACTGCTCTATAGCGATGTTGCCAAAGATTGCACTCCAGATGTTTCTGAAGAGGTTGAGGCTGAGGTTATTGAAGAAGAAGCTACAAATAATTCGCAGGCGCACGCGGACGGCAACGCTTCAGATTCAGTACACGTGAGCTGGGATGGTGTGCATGTAATAGACAACAAGGGAGCTCAGGTGCATGTCTCTTGGAAAGATGGCGTGCAGGTAAGCGATGGCAAAAATGGCGAAAACGTTCAGGTCAACGCTAACGGGGTTACCATTAATGGCAAACACTTTGACTCATGGAAAGACGTGCATTATTACTATCACCCAACTTCTGTAGATGGGTTAACATCAGAAGAAAAGAGGAAGAGTGCAGTTGCGCGCGCGTGGCTTTCTTTCCCTTTTCCGCTCGTTGTTATAGTGTGCTATCTCATCTGGGGAATTGCTGCTAATGGGTGGGGGGTTGGACTCTTTTTGTTCTTCCTTGTTCCCTTGTATTACATGATAGGTGGCGCGCTTCGCACAAAAAAGATCATGCCGTTTTTGTGCGGCGTGTATCCTCTGGCAGCAACAGCCTGGTTTTGCTATATGGCGTTCATATTAAATGCACCTCATCCAGCGTGGGGGATTTTTCTCACCATTCCGCTCGTTGAGGTGCTTATCATCTGGGCGGCGAAGCACTTTAAGCGCGAACAGGCGCAATAGCAATACCTTCGGCTTCAAGTGCCGTGCGAATCTTCTGCACAAAAGCAAGCGCGCTGGGTGAATCGCCGTGTACACAAAGTGTGTCTGCATGAAGCTCAATAAGCTTGCCTGTATGGGAGAGGACAGCACCCTCCTTAACGGCGCGAATGACGCGCTCAATAGCAACCTCTTCGCCGGCAATTAAGGCATCAGGCTGCGTACGGGGAACAAGTTGTCCGTCGTCGGTATAGTTTCGATCAGCAAAAAATTCCTGTGCACATGTTAAACCAAGTGCTTGACCTGCAGCAATGAGCTGGCTATTTGCAAGGCCAACCAATACAAGGTGCGGATCTACATCATGGACCGCTTGTGCTATGGCATCTGCAAGCGCTCTATCTCGTGCAGCCTTGTTGTAAAACTGACCATGTGGTTTTACATGCGCGAGTGCGGTGCCTTGCGCGTCGCAAAAACCGCGCAGGGCACCGATCTGATACACCGTAAAAGCATATGCTTCATCAGGCGAAAGATTCATATCACGACGACCGAAGCCCTGCAAGTCGGGATACCCCGGGTGCGCACCAATAGCAACGCCGGCGCTTGCAGCTAGAGCCACTGTTTTGCGCATAACCACAGGATCTCCAGCATGCATACCGCAGGCGACATTAACGCTTGAGACGAGGGGGATGATTTGATCGTCTAAGCCAAGCGAATAACGACCAAAGCTTTCGCCTAAATCAGAATTCAAGTCGATGCTATACATGAGCTACCCCTTAAGATCAACGTTTTTGGTGTCGGTAATCAGCATGCAGCCGGGTGCATGCGTGATGGCAAACGGCGGCTTGCTGTTCATGACGACCGACTGAGGAGTAACTCCACAAGCCCAGAATACAGGCACTTCACCAGGATATATATCAACCGGATCTCCGAAGTCTGGTTGCGAAAGGTCACTTATTCCAATGGCAGCTGGATCTCCAATATGCATGGGTGCACCATGAACTTTTGGAATAGCGCCAGAAATTTGCACAGCTTTGATCACCTGATCAGGCGGAAGCGGACGCATGGACATCACCATCTTGCCGCTCATTGAGCCAGCGGGAATACACTCTACATCCGTCAGGTACATAGATACGTTGCGCCCTTGCGTGTTATGGCGCATCTCTATGCCTGCTTCAACAAGTTCGCTCTCAAACGAAAATGAGCATCCAATCACAAATGACACCAGGTCATCGCGCCAATAGTCAGCCACGTTGTCCACTTCAGCAACCAACTTGCCTTCCTCGTAGATGCGATAACGCGGAAAGTCGGTGGCAATATCACAGTTGGTGGCACAAAGTTGCGTCATGCGTTGACCAACATCAGTGACCTCCAAAAGCGGACACGGCTTGGGGTTTCGCTGTGCAAAGAGCAAAAAGTCATAGGCTTGCTCTTTGGGAAGCACAATCAGATTCGCCTGGGCAAATCCGGGACACAGGCCACTCGTTGGAGCGTTATAGCGACCCTCACGAATAATATGGCGTGCCTTGGCGGGCGTTGCTTCAAGCATCTGAGTCCATACCTCCTCAGACACACCTGTTGGTTTGGTTGGTTGTGGTGTCATTACACTTCACCTTTTAAGAATCGTTCGATAAAGCTTGTATCAGCTTTGCCTTCGCGAAACGTTTCGTTCTCCATGATGGCAAACTGAAAATCTAGATTGGTATCCACGCCCACGATAACCATCTCTTCAAGGGCGGTGCGCATCTTCGCAATTGCTTCGGTGCGGTCGCGTCCACGTACGATAATCTTGGCAATCATGGAGTCGTAGTAAGGCGAAATCTCGAAACCGTCATACGCTGCGGTGTCTACGCGCACGCCCATGCCACCTGGAAGATGCATCTGAGAAATCACGCCCGGACTTGGCATAAAGTTGCGCTCGGGCATCTCTGCGTTGATGCGGCATTCAATGGCGTGTCCCTGCAGCACGATATCATTTTGCGTGAAAGAAAGTGGGTCGCCTGCAGCAACGCGAATCATTTCACCCATAAGATCTCTATGTGTAACCATCTCAGTGACGCAATGTTCAACCTGAATGCGCGTATTCATTTCCATGAAGTAGTAATTACGGTTTTCATCCATAAGAAACTCAATTGTTCCCGCAGAGGTATAACCAACCGCGCGTGCTGCTTTTACCGCGTCGTCCATCATTTGTGCGCGCAGTTCATCATCAAGCAGCGGCGAAGGACTCTCTTCAATCATTTTTTGGTGGTTGCGTTGCACTGAGCAATCGCGCTCACCCATAGCAACAATGTTGCCGTGGTTGTCGGCGATGATCTGCACCTCAACGTGGCGAGGGTTGCGCACGCAGCGCTCCAAATACATGGTGTTGTCACCAAAAGCATTCACGCTTTCGCGCTGAGCAATATTGAATTGGTCGAAGAAATCCTCTTCGCTTTCAGACACGCGCATGCCTTTGCCACCGCCACCAGAGGAGGCCTTAATCATAATTGGCCATCCAATGCCACGCGCTTCAATGATGGCCCGCTCAACGTCATGGATGCCCTTTTTCGTGCCGGGTACAACCGGAACGCCTGCTTCCATCATAGTTCGACGAGCTGCGCTTTTGTTGCCCATGCGGTCAATGACTTCCGGGGTGGGCCCGATAAAGGTGATGCCGTTGTCGCGGCACATTTTGGCGAAGGTTGCATTTTCTGATAGGAAGCCATATCCAGGATGAATGGCGTCGGCGCCTGTGCCTTTTGCTGCGGTCAAAATTGCTGTGGTGTTCAGGTATGAATCGCGTGCAGGAGCCGGACCAATGCAGACCGCCTCGTCAGCTAAATAGGTGTGAAGCGCTTGTTTGTCTGCAGTGGAATATACCGCTACTGTCTTGATATTCATGGCGCGACATGCGCGAATAATGCGCACGGCAATTTCGCCACGATTTGCTATGAGAACCTTATTAAACATGCATCTCTCCTGAGAGGTAAGCTTTAAGCTATGTGCTGCGCAGTTTATGCAGAGGCGGCATGCGCGCTAAAGCTGCGCAGTGACAATTTAGGCGGTGGGTTCTGTTGAGATACGGAACAAGGGTTGGTCGTACTCAACTTGCGTACCATTAGCTGCAAGGATTTCGGTGATGACGCCCGGAGCAGGTGCGGTGATTTCGTTCATCATCTTCATAGCCTCAACAATAGCAAGCGTTTGACCTGTTAAGACTTCTTGACCGATGCGTACAAAGGGATCCTCATCAGGGCTTGGAGCGGTGTAGAACGTACCAATCATGGGGCTGCGAACAAGCGTGACTGATGTTTCGTCAACGGGCAAGGCTGCGCTTTGCACGCCTTCGGTAACGTTTGCGCCGTCGTCGCGCGCGCTGAGCAGTTGTCCGACACGCTCAGCTAAAGGAAGTGCAGCTGCAGATGAAAGCGAGGTACGAGAACGTTCAAGCTCAATCTTAACGGTGCCATCGTCAAATCGAAGTGCAGTTAAGTCACCTTCGTCCATAATGCTCAGTAACTCTTTGATCTCTTTGGTTTCCATAACGTCTCCTTTATGCCCGCTCGATCATTCTGTCGGGATGTTTGAGGTCTTCTTCAAGTTCAATCCACAGTTTGTGTCCATTGCTGATGCGCGCCTGCTTTTCTAAGATAGGAGTGAGGCGCCGCGCTGTTTTTCGAGGAGAAGCGCCGCCATAACAGGGCCTTCGCACAATTTTCTCAAGCGCTTGAATCTCTTCTTTTTCTTTGCGAAGAAGCTCTTGAGCAATTTCCACGCTAATAGGGGTGAAACGAATTGATTTACCCGGCTTGCACTGCACTAATTTGGGGATATCTACCGATGCGACGGTGCCAATTTTGGCATAACCGCCGGTAGTTTGCCGATCGGCAAGCATGATGATTGGCCTACCGTGGCTCGGTACTTGTATAGCACCAAGTGCAATGCCATCCGAAATAATATCAGAACCATTTACGGTTTGAATTTCAGGTCCTTCCAAGCGATACCCCATACGATCACATTTGGAGGTGGTTTGATATGCCTGTGAATAGAAGGTAGTAATGCCTTGTTCACTAAAAAGAGATTCTTGTGGACCGGGAATAACGCGCAGCATAATTTCATCTTGGTTAAAGCCGTAAAACCCTGCGTCGTCTTCTAGTTTGTGGCTGCCAAGGTTTGCCAGATAATCTAAGTTGCGCGTTTCAAAACGAAGATAGTCTCCTGTTGTAAGTGCGCGTCCTTCAACGCCGCCAATACCACATTTGAGGTTGGTGGAACGCGATCCCATGACTTCAGGGAGAGCAAATGAGCCCCCGGCAACTGCTAAGTAGCCATACATGCCCGTTTGAGGTGCGCCAAAACTGAGCATTTGACCGCGTCGCACGAAATGTGCTTGATACGAGGCTATGGGCTTGCCGTCAAGGCGGGGAGAAAAATCTCCACCAGTAATGGCAATGAAGGTATTGGTGGTGAAACGCAGGGTGGGACCTGCAAGCACAAATTCCAAAACTGGTGCATTTTCCGGGTTGTCTACCAGTAAATTCGCAATCCGAAATGCACGTTTGTCCATAACGCCAGAAGGCGAAAATCCACTACCTAAGTAACCACTACGTCCCGCATCTTGGACAGTAGTAAGAATTCCAGGCTTGTTGACGGTAACTCCCATAATCTAGCGCTCCTCAAGCACAACATCGCACACATATGTTCCCGCTTGAACTCGCGCATCAATGGTGAAGTAGTCTGATTTTGAAATAGGGACAAAGCGCATGTAGTCTCCTGCTGCATATAAGATGGGTGGGTTACGATCAGGATCGTAAGGTTTCACCGGAGTTCTGCCGATGATCTGCCAACCGCCAGGTGACGGAAGTGGGTAGACGCCGGTCTGTGCTCCGCCAATGCCCACTGATCCGGCTTCAAGACGTGTGCGCGGAGTGGCAAGACGGGGGGTGTGTAGACGCTCATCAAGGCCGCCAAGATAGGCAAAACCCGGAAGGAAACCCAGCATGTCTATGAGGTAGTCGTGGCCTGAATGAAGTGCGATAACTTCTTCGGGCGTGAGGTGTGCGTGAGCTGCCACCGTGTGCATGTCGGGTCCAAATTCTTCGTCATAGCAGACGGGTATCTTGACGATGCGCTTGACTGTCTGCGTGCAAGATGTGAGATTGCGAAGCTTGCCGCGCACTCGTTCGCAGAGCTCATCAAAGCCGATGACGAGTGGGTCATAAAGCACCATCAGAGAGCAAAACGTGGGAACTAGTTCGGTTACTCCGTCAAGAGGATCAGCCTCAAGGGTTTGTACGGCACTTCGAATAACCCCATTTGTCTCAGGGGAAATAGTGGTTCCGAAGACAAGGTTTATAGCTGAGTCTCCGGCAATAGTGATACTAAACTGAGCCATAGCCGTCCGCTTCTATGAGGTTGCTGGTGAGGGTTCAATCTGATACCGTTTGAGCGATTGTTAGTAGATAAGGATTGTAGCATATATGGATAAGGCGCTTTTTGTAGCGGCGTTTTTCTTCGCGTATACGGTTCAAGCTATTACTGGTTTTGCAGGCAATCTGTTTGCTATGCCGGTAGGTACAACGCTGTTAGGGCTCACCAGTTCGGTAGCCATACTTAACACGATGGGCTTTTTGGCGTGCGGCTCGCTGGCGCTTATTAACTACAAGCATATTCATTGGCGAGAGCTGGCAAAAATGGTGAGCGTTATGCTGCCTTTTGTGTTGATAGGAATTTGGCTTGATACGCTGTTGCCGCTGTCGGCGCTTCTTAAGGTCTATGGTGCCCTTATTGTTGTCGTGGGCTTACGTGGTCTTTTGGCGAAAAAGCAGCGGTTTTTGCCTGAGTGGGCGCTTTGGATTGTAATTGGTTTAGCCGGTCTTATTCAGGGTATGTTTGTTTCTGGTGGCGCACTTTTGGTGATCTATGCTATCCAGAAAATCACTGATAAGCAGCAATTTCGCGCTACGCTTTCCGCGGTATGGATGGTTTTGAATTTTCTCTATGCATGTATAGCCTTTGGGCAAGGAAGCTTTACCTCGTCTGTCTTCGACGTGATTGTGTGGTGCATTCCAGCGGCAATTGTGGCAACGCTTTTGGGGCAGCGGCTTCAAAAGCACTTAAGCCAAGAGCGCTTTTTGAAGTGTACCTACGTTATCTTGCTGGGAATTGGTCTGGTGCTTCTTGTAACTTCCTCGTAGAGTTTGAACAACTGATGCTCTGTTATACTTGTTTTGGGCGATCAACCGATGAAAGGACGGGATCATGGCTCAACGATATAAGCGCATCTTTGCTGCTCTTGATGGCGGCTCTACGCAAGAAGCTGTTGCACAACGTGCCATCGCTTTGGCTGCAGGAAACCATGCTGAATTGGTATTCGGGCATGTGATTGATTCGGTGCCTTATGAGGCGTCCGGTGTTGATTTTGAAGCGTTATGCGCTGAGAGTCAGCAGCGTATTGCAGAAGAACTTTCGGAGGTATTTGCGGAAGCTTCAGATAATCCCAATATCCCATCCGTCGAATTTATTGTTCGTGCTGGTCGTGTGACTGATACGCTCGCCAAGCAGCTCATTGAGCCGATTGATCCGGATCTGGTTGTTTGTGGAGAGCGCGGTCTTTCGAATATCAAATACGCATTTGTGGGTAGTGTCTCCACATTCTTGATCCGCTCCATGCGTTGCGACGTCTTGGTCGTTAAACAAGATTAGTGGCTTGTGATGATTCATCCGTAAGCCCTCTCTTACGATATGAATAAGGGAGTTTCCACCAAGTGGGAGCTCCCTTTTTGTTGGTAGGCGTGCGCTCCGTTTTTGAGCCGCTCTATCCAACTATGAATAATTCCCCTTAAAAAAGGATCTACGGAAGCCCCAAACAAGGAGATGCCCACAGCGGCAGATTGAAGCTTCCTTCGACCCTGTTTCACGGTCATAACTATACGTTTTTGATCAGTATTTATCAATATCTAGAAAATTGATAATAGATATATCCGCATTTGATAATATACTTATCCTAATTTGATAATACTAATATCCCTTATTGATAATAAGAAGCGCTCGGCACTAATAGTTAAAGCGCACCTGTGAGGATGGAGATATGGCGCGAAAGATCAATCATATTTCAGCTGAGGACTTGCTTCATCTTTTGTGCGATGATCGGCTTCGCAAATTACGAACCGTTGCTGATCAGGGGCTTTTGTTGCACGAAAGCTTAGATGATTACGAGTTGCCCGAAGGCTACACCAAAGACGAAGTCTGGATGATCCTCACGGCAATTCGCAAGCAAGCGGCATTTTTTTTACCTGATGATCCTTTTCGCAATGCGGACTTTTGGTTTGTTACTACCAGTGCGCTTTCGTTTGATTCTAAGATGCTGGAGTTGCGATGCGCTACGCACTTCCCGCTGGATTTGTCTTTGCAGACACTGCAAGGGTCTCCTTATATCACGCGTTTTTTGGAGCAGACTCTTGCGCGTGGGCTTGAGGCGGATCGGATTACGGTGTCAGAAGAGCGCATTCACGAAATCTTTGTGGGCGCGCCTTTAGAAAATGATATAGATCGGGTTATTTCAAACTATTTCGTCTTGAGTAATATGGCTGAGCATTTGGCAGAACGCGAAATCACACACGGGCTGATTGAGACGCTGTACTATCAGCTTATTGAGGGCGTGGATGCCTCTCATCTGCCATGTCGTGGTGAGGTTTGCAAGCTTGACGAGCGCCTCTTGCCTCCTAGCGCTAAGGATTGCATGGATGCAATTTGCGAACGCGCCAGTGATGATTTTGGAGACGAGTCTCGTTTTGGACCCGTATTGCGCATCATTAATGTTTCGTGGTTCTTTTGGAACTTCGATGTCTTTCCCTCTCTTAATACACTCGTGGGCATTTTGCTTCGCAACATTATGGCTATCAAGTGGGGTTTTCCCGTCTTGAGTTGGCTGCCGGTTGGGTATTATCCTTTCGGTAAACTCAACACACCGCAGATGGAAGCGGTCTTTAATAATTGGTCACGAGATTATGGCTTTGGGTTTGACTTCACTTCGTATTTCGCCGTGAATGTGCAACTCTATCTTGAAGAGCTTGATCGGCTTGAGCTTGCTATTGGAGAATTGGAACGGCTCAATCACCGTATTGATGAGCTGCTCTCTTCGGATATCAATCATCGACAGAAATCCATCTTGGCATCGCTTGTACGCGAACCAGATGCCTTTTTGCGTATTGCTCCACATCAGCGTATGTTTCGCGTGGCATATGCAACGGCGCGCTCTGACTTTTTGGAGCTTGAGCAAGCGGGTTTTTTGGTGCGCGAGCAAGAAGGTAAGGCTTTTGTGTTTCGTGCGTGCGATGACTTGCGAGAGCGCATTGTTCGCCTGGGCGAGGCAGCGCTCTCGTTGCAAGCTTCGCAAGATGCGTCTAATGAGACGTTTTAAAGCGCTACGGTCTTTCGCGTAAGGTCAGCCAGGTTGTAATAAAACGCTGTGCGTGCATGCTTTTGGATGTCATCGCAAAAGGTGTTTATCCAACCAAGATGGTTTTTGGTAAAGATATCAAGCTCAGCCGCTAAGGCGCAAGCTTTCTCTTCGTCATTTGATGCAAGGGCATCAAGTGCAAGTTGAGAGAGGTGCGCGGTAAGTTCGAACTGAAGTGCAATATGGTCTTCGGGAAGATCAAATGACGCATCAACGGCTAGACCATAATGCTTATACAGTTCAACCATTTCATCGCGCGCCTCTTGCATAAGCAAGCCCTCTTCTGAGGTGTACACAGATTCGTAGGGGGCAACAGGATGAGAGCTCATGCCCAAAAAGAGTTGATTAAAGTCTGCGGCTAAATCGGTGCGCAAAGCTTCACGGTCAGCATCATGTGCTTCTTGATAAAACTCAGGCAACAAAGCTTGTGCGCTCGGTTCATCAAGTACAACATCAATAAAGGCCTTGTCAGGAGCTCCAATAAAGGCACGTGATAGGAAATGGTAGGCAAGATTGCTTTGTTGCAAGAGCTCTTGTAGTTCAGCGGTGTTCATAAACCCTCCTTTTGGACGTGAGTTGATCGCGTGAGTTAATGCGTTGAGATCAAAGTATAAGACAGGCGCCGCTATCTGGGAGGGAAGGGGCGACGCCTGTCTTGAGAATGGATCAGACCGCTTTGGTCTGGAGTAAGTTAAAGCTTGGTGTTGGACTCTTAGGAGACAAACACGCTCGGGGTGGTTTCGCCATCAAGACGTGTACCGCCCTTTGCCTTCGCAGCTTCTTCCATCTCAGAAAGCGGACCGAAGTGAAGTGCTTGCACGGGGCAGGTTAGAACACAATGAGGCTGCTCGTCTTCGCGGCCGATAGAAAGACAGGTGTCGCACTTGTCCATCTTGAAGCCGCCACCTTCAACTTCTGTGTACTGCGGCACATCAAACGGGCAGGCGCTTGAGCAGGTTTTGCAGCCGATGCACAACTCGTCGTCAACAACTACAACACCGTCTTCGTCGCGCTTGCTAATGGCGCCTTGGGGGCAGTTAGCAAGGCAGAGCGGGTTTTCGCAATGCATGCATGAGAGAGACTCAAATTTACGCTTGACCTCGGGGAACGTGCCCTCAACGGTCTCTTGGACATTTCGACGAGAAACCGTACCTGCTTCAATTTCATGCCACTGTTTGCAGGCTACAACGCATGCCCAGCACTTGATGCAGCGGCTTGTATCTACGTAGAATCCGTATTGTTCAGCCATGATTTACCCCTCTACCTTCGAAATCTTGACCAACGTTTGCTTTGCCATGGATGACGTGAAGCCGTCGTAGTTGGCCATATTGTCGTCATACAAAACGTTTACTTCGCTGCCGCCGTCTAATGCGCCATAGCCAGGAAGTCCCAGCTCTTCGCAAGGCTCCCACCAACCACGCTTGGTCATCAGCACGTTAGGGTTAATGGCTTCAAAGTAACGCGCAACCATCTTGATGGATCCATGCGGAGATTCGATAAGCATCCAATCGCCGTCTTCAATGCCATACTCTTTTGCGGTTGCCGGATTGATTTTGACCCACGGCTCCGGTTGCAACTCACGCAGATACGGTACGTCGTGATAGTAGCTATGGTTGCAAAGGCGATATGCATGAACGTCAGAGATGACCAACGGATACTCAGCAGCAATGTCGGGAGTGCCATCCAGACTTTCCGGAGCGCCTTTGTAGACAGGAAGGCGCTCAATCATGCCGGTGTCCATAGCGTTTGGCTTGCCGCCAATCCATTCGTTTACGCACTGTACTTTGCCCTCGGGCAAGGAGGCGAACATTTTCTCATAGTTCTGGTATTCAGGCTCAGTGGGCTGGGCACCATCGGTGCGCTCTTTAAAGATGTAGCCCTTTTCGCGCAGCTCTTCAAGGGTGATGCCTGAGCCATCAAGCATTTCGGAGAGCATTACGTCAATGTCGCCGTTCCAGAAATCGTCGCCATAACCCATAGCAACCGCCAAATCCAGGTAGTACTGCCAGTCAGAGTGGCATTCGCCCATGGGTTCAGAGATCACCTGGTTGATACCAATGAAGGTGCCAGCCGGTGAATTCTTGATGGCGAACTGATCAGCGGATTCATACTGCGTGGTTGCCGGCAAAACAATGTCAGCGTAATCGCACGATGAGTTCCAAGCCACATCCATAACCACGTAGTAGTCAAGCTTTTTGAGCGCTTCAGCAACGGTCTTCGGCTGGCGAGTTGCTGACATGGGGTTAGATGACTGACCCAAGATGCAACGCAGCGGGAAGGGGTCTTCGGTCAAGATTGACTGGATACCTTTGTTGTACGCGGTTGTTGGGCCTGATTCTTGGGTCTCCATGGTCTGGAACCAACGCGGGGTCTCCGGGCCAACCAGCTTAGAGACGCCAGCCATCCAACCATTGGTTTTGTCTTCTTCGCTTGCAGGCAGACGATCCGAGAGAAGATCAATATCGTTTGTCTTGATGAGCGGCTCGGGCATAACCATGCGAGCACCGCCACCGCCAGCAATACCTAAGTTGCCGGTGATTGCCTCAATCAGGCATACGCAAGCAACCGTCCAATGGCTGTCGGCTGATTGGTCACCAATGCCGTTGCCGATATAGATGCCCATTGGGCTGGTGGTTCCCATAACGCGAGCAACCTCAATGATCTGCTCCTCAGGAATGCCCGTGATAGGAGCTGCCCATGAAGGCGGGTACTGCTTGATGTGCTCTGCAAGTTCGTCAAAACCGAGGCACCAATTCTCAACGAAGTCGTGATCGTAGAGATCCTCTTCGATGATGACATTCAAGATGGCCATTGCCAAAGCGCCATCAGTGCCAGGAATGATGGGCAGCCAGTAATCGGCATGCGAGCCTAAGCCTTCCTGCATGGGGCGAATGTCAATTACCTTCGTACCATTTTCCTGTGCATCCAAGCGACCGTTCGGATTGCCCTGGTTGATTGCGGAGTTTTCTGAGTTGTAGCCCCAGGCAACCAACAACTTGCACTTGTCTAGCTGACCAGGCTCGGTGCTGGTGGCGCCCAGGTGATTTGGACCGCCCAAAGTTACCAGGCGAGAGAACATACGCTGCGAATTACAGATTGCAGAGTGCAGGTAGTTCGGTGAACCATGAACGTTTAAGAAGCGACGACCAAGCGTTCCTAGTACTTCGTAGTACTGCGGCGACAAAACGCCATAGGTTTCAGCGCCGTATTGCTCTTTTTGCTCTTTGAGCTTAGCGGCAATTTCTTCGATAGCCTGATCCCAGGTGATTTGCTCGAATTTGCCTTCGCCTTTTTCGCCCGTGCGTTTCATGGGGTAGAGCAAACGGTTGGGTGAATAGACGGTGTGCATAGCAGCGTTGCCTTTAGCGCACAAGGTCTTTGAACCGCGGCCGTAGTTGTTGCCGGCCTCGGGGTTGCCTTCTACATGAACCCAGCGACCGTCTTTGATGGTGCATAGTGTTGAGCAGTGAGTGCGAGCAGGTCCGCACATCTTGCACCATGCATGTTTAACTTCAACAACTGGCTCTGCGCCTGTGTTGTCTCCGGTTTGCGAAAGTTGCTCTTCGTCGGTGGTGAGCGTTTGGGATGTGCAGCCACCCAGCATTGCAGCGGCACCTAACGCGGCGACGCCTTGAAGCAACGTACGACGAGTTAATTCAGCCATAAATTCTCCTCCTCTTATTCGTGTCCCTGTACCTTTTTTGCGGCTTATCTCTCCCTAAAGATTAAGCCCCCTCTCTCAAGCATTTAGAGAAGCCCCTTTAAGAGACACAGGGGTCGCACAAGCGACACCTATGAGGTTATCGGTCTTGCGTATTGAATAAAATCGTAGGTTTCGCATATTTCTAAAAAGGTATTGTGACCAGGAAATACATATAGATCATATGAGCTTTTTTTCGCGCGAGAAGCGCTTTGTAGTATTGCCACGTTCCTTTGAACTGATAGACTTTTTTCGAAGTCTTTGCTCAGAGACGCGGTCCTTTTTTAGAGAAGGTACCTTAGCAAAGCAGATGCAAACGGCAAGGATCGGGAGGGGATCTCAGTGCCGAATAAGCCGCAAGAGCAGCTACCCTTTTCTGGCGTGACAGAAGCAGTTGGTGGTATACGTGCTCATCTTAATAATGTGACGCTCGCTGATATATTTGATCGGCGTGTGTTAGGGTTTGCTGCAATTCTGGCGTGGCAGTTCATCACTTTCTTTAGCACTTCTATTCACTATTCAACTCGAAACGACATAACGCACTTTAATAGTGTTATGGGTTTCGCCAGTTTAGGCATAATTGGTGTTCTGCTTGTAGCGGCGCTTGCATCAAACGGTTTCGCGCGGTGTATGCGCAGACGAGTAGTGCAATGGGTTGCTCCTGTGCTTGTCTCGGCAAGCAGCATCTTGCTTGCTGTCATTGAGCACGTTGACGCATTTGAGCAGCCGTGGTGCTCTCTTGCATCAACGGTGGCCGGCGTGGGTGTGGGCGTCATGATTCTTGGATGGAGCAAGGTGTTTGTGCGCATGAACATCTTGCAGGTTATGGCAAAAACCGCCACATCCTTTTTGTTCTCCGCGGCAATTTTTGCAATTGCTGTTGCGCTTCCGCTTGCAATTAGCATTACTGTCACCGTGCTGCTGCCCATAATCAGCGGGTTCGTGCTCTATCAACGCCTTAATATTTGGTGCGACGAAGAGGGGTTGACGCAGTCAACGACGCCTCTTCGTGCAGGAGCTTTTTCGGTGAATGCGGTGCTTTCGTTGGGCGTTTTGGCTTGGTCGGGCGCGTTTGCGCAAGCGCTTCTCTTCGATCCGTTGTTTCTTATTGATAACGGAAGCTATCCGTGGTTTTTTGTGATCGGAACTATTGTGGCAGTAGTTGTCATCTGCGCTCCGATGCTCTCAAGCGACTCGCTTGATTTTGCGGGCGCTTATCGCTCGAGCGTTTTTAGTATGGGGCTTATCTTTTTGTTGGTGCCCATTGTGAGTACAGGTACGGCTTTGGCGGACGTTTTAGGATTGAGTATCTATTGCATTGTGCTGCTGCTTGCCTGGGTGGTGCTTGCGCGCACCACGAGCCTCTATCAATTGCCCGTGTTGTTTACGTTTGGTATTGGCTGGTCGGCGCTTATGGCAGGTTCGCTTGCGGGGACGTTTCTGGGCGGCCTGGTGCGTACGTTTGCGGATGTGACGCCGCGACTGCTGTCTGTTTGCACGCTTGTCTGCGTGGTGTTGCTGTTTTTCGCTTACTTGTTCCTTTTCACGGAAAAGTCTATGGCGCGGCTTTTGGGCGGTCCGATTTCGCAAGGAAAGCGGCCGTTTCACGAGCGCGGACATCAAATTGCGCTTGACTATAATCTGACAAAACGCGAAGAAGAAATCATGATGCTTATTGCGAAGGGCCGCACGAATGCGCGCATTTGCGAAGAGCTAGGCGTAACGCCGGGAACGGTGAACACCCATCTGTCGAATCTCTATAAAAAGCTTGATGTCCACGACCGTCAAGAGGTTATTGATCTGGTTGAGAAGAACGACTAGCTGGCCGTATGCTAATCTAGCTGCAAACAATTTCGCCAGTGTGTTAGGAGTTTTACGATGATCAATGAGCGGATGTTTGGGTTGGGTGCAGAACCAAGTGCTATTCGCGAGCTGTTTGCTTATGGTTTGGCTCGTAAAGCCGAGATTGGCGAAGAAAACGTCTTTGACTTCAGTATTGGCAATCCGAGCGTGCCTGCTCCGGAGATAGTGAAGGAAACCATGCTTGCGCTGTTAGAGGGCGATCCGGTAGCGCTGCATGGCTATTCACCTGCGGCAGGAGATCCGGGCGTCAAGCGCGTTATTGCCCAAAGCATCTCTCAGCGCTTCGGTGTGCCAGCGGATCCTTTGCACCTTTATCTGACGGCGGGAGCTGCGGCTGCTCTTGCTATCTCGCTTGCGGCGCTCACTGCTCCAGGTGACGAGGTTATAGTTAATGCGCCGTATTTCCCGGAATACAAGGTTTGGATTGAGTCTGCTGGATGCAGGTGCGTCGAGGTGCCAACAACTGTGCCTGAGTTTCAGCTTGATATTGCTGCACTTGAAGCTGCAATCACTCCGCGGACAAGTGCCATAATTATCAACTCTCCCAACAACCCCGTAGGTTCTGTGTATACGCGTGAGAACCTCGAGGAACTTGCAGCTCTGCTTGAGCGCAAAGAGAAGGAGCTTGATCGTCCGCTGTATCTTATCAGTGACGAGCCATATCGCGAGATTACGTATGGTGCTGAGGTTGCTTTTGTGCCTACCATTTGGCCGCGCACGCTTGTCTGCTATTCGTATTCAAAAGCGCTTTCGTTGCCAGGCGAGCGCATCGGCTATGTCTACGTCTCCGATCTGATGGATAATGCGAACGAGGTATCGTGTGCCGTGGCTGGTGCGGGTCGTGCGCTTGGGTATGTTTGCGCACCGGTGTTGCTTCAAAAGACTATTGCCGCTTGCGTGGATGTGCCTTCTGATGTGGCTGCTTATGCCGCCAATCGCGAAAAGCTCACGCGTGGTTTGGCGCAGCTTGGTTACGAGTTCGTTGAACCGCAGGGTGCATTTTATCTTTGGGTGCGTGCGCTTGAAGAAGATGCGCAGGCTTTCAGCGAACGTGCAAAGGCGCATGAGCTTTTGCTGGTGCCCTCTGACAGCTTTGGTGTTGGTGGCTGGGTACGCATCAGCTATTGCATTGCGCCTGAGGTTATTGAGCGCGCTATGCCCGCGTTTGCGGCGCTTAAAGCCGAGTACGATCAGTAGGGGATTGAGCGCGCTTGGTTGGTGTTGTTGCCCACTCACGCGCTCACCATCGCTGATAGCGTAGGCGAAGAAGGGCACTCGGTTGGTGTTGTCGCCGGACAGGCCGAGCGGATGTGCTGATGTGCCGGGCTGCGTGGCAGGTTGCGCCCGAAATGTATAGGTTCACGCGTGGACGCGAGTGTGCGAAAGCCGAGGGGTGGCAGGTTCTGCCCGAAATGTATAGGTTTCATACATTTCAGGCACAACCTGCCATTTTTTCATACCCCTATTGAACTGGGGTTTTACAACGTTTCCGCAGGTCATAGGCGATGGCAGTTTGTTCCCGATTTGTATGAAAATCGCCCCGAGTTCTGGGAGCGCCCCGAGCCTCGAGCCGCAGCTCCAACCCGCAACCCCAACCCGCAGCCCCAACCCCGCAACCTCGAGCCGCAGCCCCGAGCCCCAACCCGCAACCCCGAGCCCCGAGCCTCGAGCCGTAACCCCAACCCGCAACCCCGAGCCACAGCCCTGAGCTCGAGCTCCCGGCCCGGCAGCGCCTGCGACCCCCCAACGATCTCACCACTTGCAGCGAGTCGCTACTTCCAGTGCCGTGGCTTAGCGCTGAAAGAGTAGACTGCTCCAAACATGATGCTGCAGTTGCGACCAATCGTGCTTCGATGGACGTCGACGAATTCCAAGATGCTTGTCAAGTAAGCTGACAACGGACAAAAAAGATGGCCAGCTATAAACTTGTTTTTTGGTGAGCGTCAAAACAGTAAATCCCATCGACTCTAACGCGATGCGCCTCCCTGCGTCCTGCGAGATTTTTTCTGCGCCAGTGTGATCGAGGATCCCGTCATATTCAACAATGACCTGCTGCTCTTCCCACAAAAGATCCGCAAAGAGACAACGTGATCTGACCAAGGGGTATGCGTCAGTAGGAACGGGAAGGGCTCCGTTGAGTTGCATCGTCGGGAAAGCCTGACCTCCGCGTTTAAGTGGAAGCGTTAGTATGGTTGCAAGGGCTGATTCCATGGGGGATCTTGAATTGTTGCGCACGTATTTCACGAGCTGACGTGCGCGCTTGACGCCTGATAGGGGGAGTTGGCGTCGAAGAGTTTTGCTAATCGTCTGCTGCGAGGTAAGCGGCTGAGTGCACATGTAACCTCTTTCAGTAAAGTTGTTTATCCGGTATGCCCCGCAGAGCTCTGCGCCGACGGTGATGGCCTGCGTATCCGGAAGCGATGCCGCCAGCTGTATGAAACAGATTTCAGGGCGCACGACTGCGAGGTGAGGTTCTACAGCAAGCGAAACACTCTCAAGATCAACCTTGGTGCACACATGATTGATCACCGACTGATGTTGAAGGCGATGGGCGTTGTCTGACACCATTATGTGAATTGGTCGCGAAAAGTATTGTCCATAACGCGCAAGAAATAAAACCAGCTCTTTTTTAGTAGGCTGCATCTTGCCGTTTGATCTTGACGAGGGATTGGTGTCTACTTGCGGTGTGTTGCTTAAAGAAAAACTCGCAAGATCTTGGCAGCTTCGCCTCATTGATTCGTGGACTGTCAGCTGTGGCAAGTGCCGGTAAAATTCAAGTGCCGATATGTCTGATAGCGTAATCATAATGCCGGCAGTCTAGCACGTTCAGAGATTAAAATAAAGCCTGATCAAAAGCTATTTTTAGGTGAAAATTGGAGGCAAAAAAAGAGATAAATGTGACAGAGAAATGCGCATTTGCAAGACAAAAGATGGCGAATTATGTCAGAACTGCATGAGAGCCAGACGAAAGCGACGAAGGTGGAAACATGCGGCGGCGACACGGTTAGCGAGGGCGCAAAAGTAGACACCCATGCAGTCAAGCAAGACTTAACAGCATGGGTGTCATGGTAAGGAGCACAGAGCGCCACAAGTACAAAACGAAACCTATAGCAATTCGATGAGGGCATCAACATCCTCTGGTCGCGTTGCCCAACTGCAAGCAAAACGCGTAACCGTGCGACCATCAGGAGTGCGCTCCCAAAAGCTAAAGCTCACTTGTTGTCCAAGTCTCTCGTACGTCTGATCATCCAAGATGGGGAAGAGCTGGTTGGTAGGCGAATCAATAGCAAGCTCATATCCTTTTTCGCGAAACGCTTGAGCGAGCCGCTGGGCTTGCGTGACGCCATGTTTGCCAGCTTCAAGATATCGAAGCTGGCCGCCTTCTTCATTTGCAGAGAAAAGCTCGTCGAATTGAATTCCGAGCATACGTCCTTTGGCCAAGAGCGCTCCACGCTTTTTCGTGATGGTGAAGAAGTGCTGGTCAATAGCACGGTCTTCGCCTTTACGATGCCGGCATGTCTGCGGACGTGGGAAAACCACGGCTTCGCCAAAAAGAGCACCAACTTTAGTGCCACCAATATAGAAGGCGTCGCACAGACGAGCTAAATCAGGAAGTGCAACACTGCCTTGGGGTGCACCAAGCGCATAGCCCAGGCGTGCCCCATCAACAAAAAGTGCCAGGTCGTACGTGTCGCAGACAGCGCTTAATGCTTCAAGCTCTGCAAGCGAATAGAGTGTTCCGTATTCGGTTGGTTGCGAAAGGTACACCACGCCAGGCGCTACCATATGTTCGCGGTTTGCATCGCCGAAATACGCTTCACACAACGCGCGCACGTCCGCGGCAACCAACTTGCCATCTGTTGAAGGCAGCGGCAAGATCTTATGTCCAAGTCCTTCAACTGCGCCCGCTTCGTGCCCGTTAATGTGTCCCGTGGAAGCGCTGATGACGCCTTCCCAAGGCTCAAGGATCTGATCAAGTACCACTGCATTAGCTTGGGTTCCGCCGACTAAAAAGGAGATAGCGGCATCCGGCGCGTTGAGTGCTTGTGCAATTTTGTCGCGAGCGCTTTTGCAAATCTCATCGGTACCGTAACCAGCAGTTTGGTCAAAATTAGTTTGCGTTAAGCGCTCAATAATTGCTGGGATGGCGCCTTCCATGTAGTCGCTGTCGAAATGAAGCATTTGGTGACTCCTTGGGTGTTGTAGCTGCCAAAGGGCGGCGTCGTAGGCGCTTGATCCTTACAGAATCATTTCAGGCGTGTGCTGATTTGACGCAAGATGTAAGAGATGGCGCGGTTAATTATGTATGAGCGTTATGATAACACTATGTGAAATACGTATTACCTAATGGAGGTTGCTCATGGATTCACGTGTATACGATCTGCTCAATGACCAGATCAACAAGGAAATGTATTCTTCTTATCTCTATCTGTCTTTTGCAGACTTTTACGAAGAGGCAGGGCTGAAAGGCTTTGCTAATTGGTATGAGATCCAGGCAAAAGAAGAGATGGATCATGCGCTCATTTTCCGCAACTATCTGCATGAAAATGGCTGCAATGTAAAGCTTTTAGCTATTGATCAGCCGGACAAAGAGTTCGACAACTTCTTGGCTCCGCTTGAGGCGGCTCTTGAGCATGAGAAATATGTGACGAGCTTAATTGACGCTATCTATGCTGCTGCAGTAGAAGCAAAAGATTATCGCACTATGAAATTCTTGGATTGGTTTATTGCTGAGCAGCAAGAAGAGGAAGACAACGCTGAGACGATGGTAACGCGCATGAAGCTCTTCGGCGATGACGCCAAGGCTTTGTACGATCTGGACCAGGAAAATCTCGCGCGTGTTTACAGCACGCCAAGCCCGCTTGCTGGCAAGTAAGGCATCTTGAAGTACGCATCATTTATCTAAGCTGGTTGCAGTTATTGCTCCTGAAGCGTACAACAGAGGCTGTTCCGCTGAGACGTATTTGAGCGCCGTTTATCTGAACGGCGCTTTTTCATATTTTCACCATTATTCTGGCGAAAGCTACATTAAGGCAACGCCTCCGGGAGTAGCCAAAGCGATGCCACTTTTGCAAAAGTGCATATAATTGCAGGATTTTCGCATAGTAACGAATTGTTAAATTATGTGTCAGTTACTTATCTTAGTGATTACGTAATGGTAATAGTTCGTTGATCACCTGCACAAAAGCGTTCAAAGGGGTGGTCAAAGTTGATAAAACTCGTTACAATTCGCGATGTCCGACAGTTGAATAAAACGCAAGAGAGTCTGACTATCTTCGCCAAGTAAAACAGTCTCCTACGACTTTTGCGAGCATTCAATGCATAGGCTGTAAAGATAAATGAGCCAAAGGGTACTGTCGGTATTCCTTTCGCGGAGCCAAGTTTCTTGGCTCCGTTTTTTGTTCTGTGCTATCGAACATGTTGCTGTGCTATCGAACATGTTGCTGTGCCCCTCATGTTGGTGTATCTCGTTGGTGGAATTGCCAGGTCGTGAACAAATGTATCTTGATCATGTGCCCTGTGTGTCATATCTGCGAGAATTGTTCAGGTACAGTGCGTATGAGTAAGTAAAGGTTCGTTGTTGAAACTCTTAGCAGCGCAAGTGACAGGCTTGTCAAGTTGGATGCCAACAAGCAAAGCAAGACAATAAACGAAGTAATCTAAGCAAGAATGAAAGGGACAGCCATGCAAACAGCGCTAATGTGGGCAGGCATTGGGTGTGGATTTACCTTCTTGATGACCACCCTTGGGTCGGCATCAGTTTTCCTCTTTCAAAAACGCAATTCACGCGTATTGCAGCGCATTTTTATGGGATTTGCCGCCGGTGTCATGATTGCCGCATCGGTTTGGTCACTGTTGATTCCCGCTATTGAACGTGCTGAAGAATCGGGTCAGATTGGCTGGATTCCAGCAGCGGGTGGATTCATTCTTGGCGTGGTGTTTTTGCTTGTATTGCATCAGGTGATACCTCATATGCATCCCGAAGAAGATGCGCCTGAAGGACTTCCAAGCAAGTGGAATCGCCCTACGCTGCTCTTTACAGCTGTAACACTTCATAACATCCCTGAAGGTATGAGCGTTGGCTTGTTGTTCGCCATTGCATTTCAGGGCGAAGGTGATCCGGTGATGTTTGGCATGGCTACTGCGCTTGCGCTTGGTATTGGCATTCAAAACATTCCTGAGGGGGCTGCTGTATCATTGCCGATGATGCAGGAGGGAATGAAGCCGATCAAAGCATTTGGAATGGGCGCGTTGTCAGGTTTGGCAGAACCCGTATTTGGTATCTTAGTGGTGCTTTTTGCTAGCGTAATTACGCCATATATGCCCTGGATGCTGGCGTTTTCTGCAGGAGCGATGATGTATGTTGTTGTAGAGGAACTCATCCCTGAGGCTCACCTTGGCGAACATTCAAACGCTGGAACACTTGGGGTTATGGCGGGCTTTTTGGTGATGATGATTCTTGATGTTGCGCTGGGTTAGAACAGCATCACAAGTGCACAGCTGATTAAGCCACATATGAGCCCAAGAAGTGCACCTGCAACTACATCGCGAACAAAGTGAACGCCTCCAAACACACGACACGCTCCAAGCCCTATTGCGCACACCCAAAGGAGCACGGCTACAAGGGGGAGTCGGCACAACCAAAGTGTAGCTATTGTTGCAGCGGAAAAAAGATGTCTGCTGGGAAATGACTCTCCTTCACCTTCACGCTTGATCAGCGGAACGAGATTGCACGCAGCTGCGGGTCGTGGTGCGTTGTGTTTTCTTCGATGCCAGCTTACGAATGCAAAACCAGCAGCCGGAACAAAGATGAGGCTTAAAAGCGCGTGTGAAGAAGTGCAGGCAATAGCTATAAGCAGCAATCCATAAGCAGGATAAAACACCCAGGTGAGCGCTTTGTTGGCGCCGCGCAAAAAAGCAAGCATGCGAGGGTGTTTGCCAAGATAGGCGCTCCAGATGGCAAAATGCTGCGCATAGTGTGCCTGATAGGTCTGCTGATATGTTTGCGGCTGTTGATCCATGTAACAAGCATAGCAAATATGGCTCACGCGTGCGCTATACTACCTAGCAACTTGTGCGTCTTGTATACGTTGTGCAGGTGTGAATGAACTGGAGAGATCATGGAGAACTTTGAATTTGTATCCCCGACATATTTTGTGTTCGGAAAAGAGGCCGAATGCAAAGCGGGCGAAAAGCTTGCTGAACGCGGCGCTCAGAAGGTCTTGCTGCATTATGGCGGTAAAAGTGCGAAGGACAGCGGCGTACTTGATCGTGTTAAGGCGTCACTTCAAGCTGCGGGAATTGCATGGGTTGAGCTGGGCGGCGTACGTCCAAACCCTGAGATTGGTCTCGTGCGTGAAGGTGTTGCTTTATGCAAGGAGCAGGGCGTTGATTGGGTGTGTGCCATTGGCGGCGGTTCGGTAATTGACTCGTCTAAGGCAATTGCGGTGGGCGCTTGCTATGAGGGTGATGTTTGGGAAATTTACGAGAGCAAAGAGCCGCGCACTGACATTTTGCCGATTGCTGTGGTGTTGACCATTCCTGCGGCTGGATCAGAGGCGTCAAAAAATGCGGTAATCTCTAATGACGAACTAGGCATGAAGACTGGTTACGCAAACAACGGTCAGCGCCCTAAGATCGCCTTCATGAATCCGGAACTGACGTACACCTTGCCGCCGTTTCAGACTGCAGCTGGTATCACTGATATGTTCTGCCACTTGCTGGAGCGCTTCTTTGACGATGTTGGCTCTGTCCCGGTGACAGACAATTTGTGCCTTTCGATCATGAATACCGTGCGTGCTGAAGCGCCTCGTGTGCTGGCTGAGCCTGATAACTATGATGCCCGCGCCAATATCATGTGGGCCGGTATGCTGTGTCATCAGGGCTATGCGGGCGTTGGTCGCCACGAAGATTGGGCTACTCATGGCATGGAGCATGAGCTGTCTGCTTATGATACTGAGATTACCCACGGAGCTGGCCTTGCGGTAATGTTCCCTGCCTGGATGGAATATGTGTATAGCGAAAACCCTGAACGCTTCGCTTTCTATGGACGCGAGGTCTTTGGCTTGCGTCCGACCGGCGATGTAGATGCAGATGCGCTTTCGGCTATTGATGAGACGCGCAATTTCTTTGCTTCGCTTGGTATGCCTACCACCCTTGGCGAGCTGGGAATTACCGAGGATACTATTGAGGATGCTATTGAGTTTATGCTTCCGACGCTCAAGATTAACAAGGGGGAGCCTTTTGGCAGCTTCAAGAAGCTGACCATGGAAGATGCAGCCAATATTTATCGCTTGGCACTCTAAAGAAAACGTATGGTAAAGACTGCGCGGTAAAGGCATTGCGCCAAACACCGTGCTGCATATAAAAAATGAGACGCACCGGTGGGGCTGGCGCGTCTCATTTTATTAAGAAGAGCAAAACCGTCAAGAAGAGAGAGGAGAAGGGGAAAGGGAGAAGAAGGAGAGGGGAGTTACACCTAAGGGGGTCCTGACAGTTATGCTCTATGTAAAGGTGCGGTTTACGCTTCTGCGCTCGTACCGAGAATTGCATTCATGATCGAAGAAACGATACTGATTACGATGGAGGCTACAAACGCGCTTCCAAACGAATCGATAATGAAGCCCACTTGGAAGATTCCATTTGCAAGCCAAGCGGCTACATAGAGTAAAAGCGTGTTGACTACCAGATAGAAAATTCCCAGCGTAAGTACAGAAATTGGCAAGCTCAACAGTTGCATAATCGGTTTAATGCTAATGTTGATGAGTGATAGGAATAACCCGAACACCACAATGCCGACCCATGCTTGTGATCCACCAATAACCTCGATGCCTGGAACAAGCCATACAGCAGCACCTACTGCGATAGCTGTAACCAACCAACGAATTATGAAGCGCATGAGTGACTCCTTTCTGTTTGCGGATAATCGGCTAACTTGGCTACCCCAGTACTCGTTTCGCTCAACGTGTACAACCGTTTTGCTAACCATTTCGCTATGAATACTATACGCAAGTACGCGTGTGTCCAATCGAGTAAAAAGCGATAGTTTGCTGTCTGCAATTATTCTGTTACGAGTTGGATAACAAAAAGCGTACACGTCTTATTGCGAGTCATTTAAACCTTTGAACTGGGATGATGTGGATCATGGCAAAGAAGGCGCCAATGGCAGCCGATGCAAGAAACAAATAAGGCCAGGTCGCTTTTGCAGCCTGGCCTTCATGCTGTACGTGTACGCACCAGCAAGATGCGATCGTGCGGTAGTAGGGTTGCTCTTACGGCGAACCCACACGTTCAAGCGCGTTTGCAGTTTAGAAACGCAAGCTCAAACAGCTCAAACCGCCGTCAACTTTGCGATACTCAGACGTATCAACTACAAGCGTCTCATAGCCCAAATCCTGGATTGCCTTCAGTACGGTGGGATATCCTTCGGGTACAATGACGGTTCCATTAACCCAGATGCAGTTTGCGCCATATGCTTCGTCTTCGGGCACGATAACTTTGTTGTACTGGGCAAAGTCGGGCTTCTCAATGAATTCGCCAGATACCAGCATGTTGTTGTCTTCAATGTAATTAACGCCGGTCTTTAAATGCAGTACCTCTTCAAGCGGAACCTCAGAACCTTCAAGACCCCAGCCTTCCAAGATCTCACAGAATTGGCGAATGCCTTCTTCGTTGGTGCGAGCAGAGCGGCCAACATAGAAATGATCGCCAACCATCATGACGTCGCCGCCATCTAAGGTACCCGGAGCTTCAATGTGCTTGACGTGTTCGTCGTCAAAGAACTGGCGAATTGTTGGCTCAATCTCGTCCTTCTCGCCGTTACGTGTTGAAGCACCGGGATTGGTAATAATAGCGCCCATGCGCGTAATAACCGCTGGATCCTCCACGAAGCAAGAGTCGGGATACTCTTCCAGGGCAGGCAAAACCGTTACTTCAACGCCACATTTTTTGAGCGCCTCAATGTAGTCATCATGTTCTTCGATGGCGCGTTCATAAATGGGTTGTCCCAGTTCAGGAGCGCTTGTGATGCCGTCACAGAGCGATTTGCCCGGTCGACGAACAATGACGTTTGAAAACTTAGTCATGGAATCTCCTATCGGTTTTACACGGTCTACCTCATTGCCGTGTCGCGTATACTATAGTGTACTCTTGAAATGGATTGAATGAACGAGTTTTTATGGCAAATCACAAGCAATCAAAATCGCGAAAACCACAGACGTCACCGCAGCGAAAAAGACCCCTGCGGAATGCCCAGGTTGACGCAAAGTCGCGCTGTCCGGTGGCACATCTTTGTGGCGGCTGTCAGCATATTGATGTTCCCTACGAGGAACAACTGGCGAAAAAACGTGCAAGTGTCCAGGAACTATTCGCTGATATTGTGGCACCTGAGTGCGTTGAAGCGGTTATGGGCATGACTGAGCCGTATCATTACCGCAACAAGGTAACGTCGCCGTTTGCCCCCGGCAAGCGCTTGCGTTCAAATCGGGGTGAAAACCAAAAATCGTCACGCGGCAGCCTTCCAGCAAAAACACGCAAAAGCAAACGAAATGCGCCAACGCATGAAATTTTGTGCGGTATGTACGCGCAAGGAACGCATGAGATTATTCCAACTGATGCGTGTCTGATAGAGAATGCGCAAGCGAAACTTATCATCCAAACCATCAAAGAGCTTATGGTGTCATTTGGGTATGAGCCTTATAACGAAAACACTGGCACAGGATTGATTCGCCATGTGATTGTGCGCGTTGGTCATACTTCAGGTGAGGTGCTTGTGACGCTTGTGACAAATGCGCAGACGCTCATAGGATCAAAGGCATTCTGCCGTGAGCTGGTAAAACGTTGTCCATTTATCACAACGATTGTGCAAAACATTAACGAGCGACAAACGAATGTTATTCTTGGCGAAAAGGAGCGCGTGCTCTATGGTCCAGGTTTTATTCTTGATAAACTCTGCAATTTGAGCTTTAGAATTTCTTCGCAATCATTTTACCAAGTCAACGCAGTGCAGACTGAAGCTCTCTATGAGCGAGCACTTGATTTGGCCGCACTTGATGGCACGCAGACCGTCTTGGATGCGTATTGCGGTACAGGTACGATTGGGCTGGTAGCGGCTCAGCGGGGCGCGGCGCGTGTGATTGGTGTAGATTCGGTGCGCTCTGCCATTCGCGATGCAAAAGAAAACGCACGTCATAACGGCATTGAGAACGCGCAATTTGTCGTTTGTGATGCTACTGAGTTTTTGCTTGATCTTGCCGAGCGTGACGAGCGGATTGACGTGGTGTTAATGGATCCGCCGCGTGCAGGTTCCACGGAGGAGTTCTTAAGTTCAGTTGTGCGTCTAGCTCCTCTGCGTGTGGTATATATTTCGTGCAATCCCACCACGCAAAAGCGTGACGTTTCCTATTTGGTGAAGCACGGATATCGCCTTGAGCGCGTGGTTCCTGTTGATATGTTTCCTCACACCGATCACGTTGAGACCATTGCGGTGCTTACCCATAATGCATCTCAGTCAGCCAACTTGCCTCTGGCTTTCGCTGCGTGCGAGGCGCAAGCTGTCAGGCCATCAGAAAGCGAGAACGCATGAGCGATACTCCAAGCACAATTCTCAAACACATATCCGAACAGGCGTTATCAACGATGCACGATCGCGAACTTCTGTCTTCAGAGACACCATGTTTGCTGATGGTTTCGGGCGGATCTGATTCGGCGGCTCTTGCCTATATAATGGCTGACCTGCGCGAACAAGGAAAAATTGGGCCGCTGGCTCTTTTGCATGTGAATCATCAGCTTCGTGGCGAAGACGCCGCGCAAGACGCGCAGTTTGTAGCTCAGATAGCTCAGCTCCTGGATATACCGCTCTTTATGTGTGAAATAGACGTGCGTGGTGAAGCCAAAAGAAGTGGCGAAAACTTAGAGGCAGTGGCCCGACGTGAGCGTTATCTTGCAGCACATGAAGCGCTGGCAAGCATGTGTATGCACGAAGCATATCCGCTCTCATCAGGAAGAATCGTGACAGCACATACTGCCGATGACCGCATTGAAAACTTCTATATGCGCTCAATTGTGGGAACCGGACCGGGTGGTTTTCGCTCTATGCTGTACCAAAACGGTCCAGTTGTTCGTCCGCTTTTGGACCTGAGCAGAGATCAACTGCGCACTTATCTGCAAGCACGCGTGGCGCTTGATATGCCTTGCATGAGAGATGAACATGGCGAGCTTTGGCGTGAAGATGCCACCAATGCACATACTGATCGGTTCCGTGCGTATGTTCGCCATGAAATTGTTCCTCGCGCGAAAGAGAGAAATCCGCAGCTCACTGAGACATTGGTGCGCTCCATGAATCTTATTGCTGACGAAGATGATATGCTTGAATCCTTTGTGGATGAATTGTTTGAACGCTACGTTGACTGGCTTGACGACCAAGATCCGACAGCGGGTTGCATCTTGGCGCCTGACTTAGGAGCTCAGCCGCTTCCGCTTTTGCGCCGTTTAATTGTGCGCGTGCTACAAATGATGCTCGGTGCTGATGCACGCGTAGAGAGCGTATCTGTTGACGGAGTGCTGGATGCCTGGGTGGACGCGCAGATTAACAGCGGATACGTGACAAACATTCAAGGAAATATCGCGGTAAGTGCAAATAAGCAAGGTGTGCGAATTGAGCCGATGGCTGCATTTAGGGCCCGTCGTAAGCGCGTATAAGTTGCACCTTGGTTTCACCTGTAAGTGAAACGAGGGATGTCCGCAGCTCTGTACGGCTTTAAGCATCTGCTAGGGTTGTCAGCCAAACGAACAACGTGACCAAATACCATGAAGTATTATAAGGAGCAAATCAATGACCGAACAAAACACCCCCTTAGATCAAGAGCAAAAGAGCGCACAAGAACAACCAGAAATGCCTGATCAAGTTGATATATTTCTGGCAAGCGCGTCACCGCGTCGCCGCGATTTGCTCACTCAAGCGCATATCTCTTTTGTCGTGCGCACGCCGCAGACGCCAGTTGATGAGACGCTTGAGCCAGATCTACTTGCCAACCCCGAAGAAGCCGTAAAGAAGCTGGCCGAGCGCAAGGCAGGCGCGGTTGTGCAAGAGGTTCTTGCTGAGAACTACACGGGAATGGCTGCTGTTTTGGGTGCAGATACTGTGGTGGTACTGGATGGAGAAATCTTTGGCAAGCCGGCAAGTTTGTCGGATGCCAAACGCATGTTGCGCAAGCTTGCTGGCAGGACACATGAGGTGCTCACCGGTGTATCGGTGTGGCTTTTGGCCGCACCAGAAGCAGAGAATATTTCATTGGGATTTCGTACCTTTGTTGATAGGACAAGTGTTACATTTAAAGAGCTTACCGATGACGAAATTGCCGACTATCTGCGCAAAGGGGAGTCGTTTGATAAAGCGGGTGCATATGCTGCTCAAGGCGAAGGCGCTTCGCTTATTGAGCGAATTGATGGTGACATGGATAACGTCATTGGACTGCCAGTTGGACGTCTTATGCGTGAACTTCCTGACATTTTTGTGCCCCATCCCATGGAAAAATGATGGCAAGTTGCAAGCTTCGCGCGATTGGCTCTCATCTCAAAAGGGGCAATGGTACACTAGTACGAATTAACTTTCGCGTAGAGCAAAGAGGTTGATATCGTGCATAGTGATATTTCGGAAATCATCTTTAGCGAAGAAGATATCCTTTCACGCGTACAGGAAATGGGCGCCGCCCTTACGAAAGACTACGCAGATCGCGCCGATGAAGGCATCGTGGTTATTTCGGTGCTTCGTGGAGCTGCCATTTTTATGGCTGATCTCGTGCGTGCAATTGATTTGCCGCTTGAGATGGACTATATGGCGGTGTCTTCGTATGGTAACGGAGTTAAAAGCTCAGGTGTTGTGCGAATCATTAAGGACTTGTCTTCCGATATTTCTGGAAAACACGTCATCATTGCCGAAGACATTTTGGATTCAGGACTGACGTTGCAGTTTTTGTTGGAAAACCTTGCAACGCGTAATCCGGCATCGCTTGAAGTGGTCACTTTATTGCGAAAGATGACCAAAGCGCAGGCAGAAATAAACTGTTTGTATACCGGTTTCGAGTGTCCTGATCAATTCATAGTAGGCTATGGACTAGATTATGCAGAACGCTATCGCAACTTGCCCTACATTGGCATTTTGAAACCCGAGATTTACGAATAAGAGATTTAGTATATGGCACAAAATATTCCGAATAAACCGCAAGCACCACAACCAAATGCAAGAACAACCATTATTTCAGTGCTCTTATTTTTGTTGGTAGCTTTTTTTGTTGGTCAGCAGTTTATGAGCTTGTCGGATGCTGAGGGTCCGAAGATTACCGACCGTTTGATTATGTCGGAGTTTGAGCAGGCTGTTGAACAGGATCGTGTAAACAACGTGGTATATAGCGCAGGCGATGGCACGGTGTCGGGAACGTATTATCCCGCTATCACCGCAGGTTCTGCTGCGGCTGATGCCTTCAATTCAGCTTTCCGCGCGCTGGATGCACGCATGGCAACTGTCACTAATCCTGATACGGGCAAAGCCGCAGGTGGCATGGGCACAACCGATGTTGACATGGTTGAGCTGGGAAGCGAACACAATTATGTTGCTACGGTGGATGGCTCATTGGGAGAGCTCATGGCCAAGCACCCCGATATTCCTTATGAGGTGCAACTGCCAAGCCCCTTTGGTGACATCTTCTTGACGCTGTTGCCCATTCTTCTGATTGGCTTGTTCTTGTTCTTCTTCTTCTCTCAAATGCAGAAGGCTAACAATTCACAGATGAGCTTTGGTAAGAACAAAGCGAAAAAGACTCTTGAAGAGCGTCCTAATGTGAAATTCTCTGATGTAGCTGGTGTTGACGAGGCTGTTGAAGAGATGCAAGAGATTAAGGACTTCTTAGCAAATCCTGCGAAGTACCAGTCCATGGGTGCAAAGATTCCTCGCGGTTGCTTGTTAGTTGGACCTCCGGGTACCGGCAAGACGCTTCTTGCACGAGCTGTTGCTGGTGAAGCAGGAGTGCCCTTTTTCAGCATCTCTGGTTCTGACTTTGTTGAGATGTTTGTTGGCGTGGGTGCTTCGCGCGTTCGCGACTTGTTCAAGGAAGCAAAAGAGGCTGCACCTGCCATTATCTTTATTGACGAGATTGACGCGGTGGGTCGTCAGCGTGGTACCGGTCTTGGTGGCGGCCATGATGAACGCGAACAGACGCTCAATCAGCTTCTCGTAGAGATGGATGGCTTTGAGGCTAATGACTCGGTTGTTCTGATTGCGGCAACCAACCGCGCTGATGTCTTGGATCCTGCTTTGCTTCGTCCGGGTCGTTTTGATCGTCAGATTGTCGTTGATGCCCCTGACGTAAAGGGTCGCGAAAAGATCTTGCAGGTTCATTCAAAAGACAAGCCGCTTGGAAGCGATGTTGATCTGTCTAAGGTGGCCAAACTTACGCCTGGCTTTACTGGCGCCGATCTGGCAAACCTCATGAATGAGAGTGCTCTTTTGACAGCACGCCGTGGCAAAAAGATTATCACGCAGCAAGAAGTAAGCGAATCTATGGAGCGCGTCATTGCTGGTCCTGAGCGCAAGGGCAGAGTCATGGACGAGAAGACTAAGCACACTATCGCTTACCACGAAAGTGGTCATGCCTTAGTTGGCCACTTGCTAGATCACGCTGATCCGGTACATAAGATTTCAATCATTTCGCGTGGTCGTGCGTTGGGCTACACGCTGTCTATTCCGAAAGAAGACAAGGTACTCAATAGCCTTGGTGAAATGCGCGATGAATTGGCAGTATTTATGGGCGGTCGCGTTGCTGAGGAGATTTTCTGCGACGATATCACCACTGGTGCAAGCAATGACTTGGAGCGCGCTTCAAAGATGGCACGCGCCATTGTGACGCAGTACGGTATGTCTCCGCTTGGCACGCAGGTCTTTGGCCAGCCTAACCATGAAGTCTTTTTGGGTAGAGACTATGGCAATACTCAAGATTACTCAGAAGAGACGGCTCGTCGTATTGACGAAGAGGTTGCGCGCATCATGAAAGAAGCGCATGACCGTGCATATGACATCTTGACAAGCCATAAAGAGCAAATGGATCTCATGGCAAGTGTGCTTTTGGAACGTGAGACGGTTGAGGGCGAAGCCTGTGAGGCACTTCTCAATAACGAGTGGGATGAATATCTCTCTCACGAAGATGAGATTAACGCACGCAAAGAGGCTGAAGAAGCAGCAGCTCGTGCACGTGATGAGCAGTTGGCAAATCCGAACTGGCGTGATGCTGCTGTAGAGCCTGGTGACCAGAATGCTAATGGTCCGTATAGGCCGGCAGCACAGGATGCTGATCTGAGCGATATGCCAACGCAGGCACAGGTTGATGCAGAGATTGTTCGCGAAGATGTTATGGATTCAACGCCCGAGGCGCCTGCCCCTGCAGGAGAAGATCCTTACGCAACGTCGACGGCTGACCAACCAACTGATTCAGCGTCTGCTGACAAAGAGTCTGATGACCCGAAAGGTACCAACGAGTGATTTGGCACTGCGGTAGTTTTAGTTTTGACGCTCGGATGCCCATAATAATGGGCATCCTTAACGTCACGCCCGATTCGTTTTCTGACGGCGGTAAGTATGTTGAACTTGATGCGGCGCTTGAGCAGGCACATCGTATGCTTGATGAGGGAGCGCTCATAATTGATGTGGGTGGAGAGTCAACGCGTCCAAACGCAGACCCTGTGACGCCCGAAGAAGAGCTTCAGCGTGTGTTGCCGGTAGTAATTGCGCTAGTGGCAGAAAACGTCTGCGTTAGCGTGGATACCCGACATGCGCAAGTTGCCAAGGCGTGTTTAGAGGTTGGTGCTTCTATCATTAATGATGTTTCAGGATTTCGTGATCCTGCTATGATAGAAGCAGTTGCCGCTCATGATTGCGGCGTCGTGCTGATGCATATGCAGGGCACGCCGCAGACTATGCAAGATGATCCGACCTACCAAGACGTTGTTGCCGAGGTGAGTCAGTATTTGCAAGAGGGTGCAAAGCGACTTGAAGAAGCGGGCATTGCGTGTGAGCGAATTTGCATAGATCCTGGTCCTGGCTTTGGTAAAACAGCAGAACAAACACGTATGCTTACCTACAATTACTTTGAGTTTGCTCGCCTTGGTTATCCTGTTATGGTGGCTGTTTCGCGCAAGAGTTTCATAGGGGCGTACTATGACATCCCCAATCCGATTGATCGTGATGAGGTGTCTGCTCAGATAGCGCTTCTTGCTTGCGAAGCAGGGGCTACCATCATTCGTACGCACAATGTTGCAAAAACAGCAGAAGTGCTCAAAGATTTACGACCCTATGCGCTTATAAGTCTGGGATGCAATGTGGCACTCGTTGCAGAGCCAGGCGAAGAGCTTGAGGGTAAGATTGCCATGATCAATCAAGCAATTTCAGGGATTTGCACCATTCCTGATACCGATATTATTGATATTTCATCATATTACGAAAGCGAACCGGCATATTACCTTGAGCAGGACACGTTCGTAAATGCGGTTTTGATTGTGCGAACAGGCCTTCCGCCGCGTGAACTGCTGAAATACCTCCAAGCAATTGAAAATAGTCTTGGTCGTGTTCGCGAAATAGAAAACGGACCGCGTACATGCGATCTGGATATTTTGGATTATCAGCTCTATGTTTGTGATGACGAAGAACTGACGTTGCCCCATCCGCTTTTGCTTGAGCGAGATTTTGTAGTGGCACCGTTAGAAGAAATCCGTCCCACGCATGTCTTAGCCAATGGAAAATCTGTAGCAGATGATGCAGTTGAGAGATCTGCTCGGGTTGGCTGGTCACGCAAGATAGATCAGGTATAAGCGCTAAAGCCTCGTTTGATTGTGATTTGCTATGTTTACGGTTCGCACCTTTGATGAGGTTACCTCTACAAATGATCTCGTTAAACGAGCGCTTGAGGCAGGAGAGCCTGAAGGGCTTGTTGTTCGTGCGCAAAAGCAGACGGGCGGATATGGTCGTCAAGGAAGAGCGTGGGCAAGCCCCGAGGGCGGATTGTACGCTTCTTTTCTTTTGAGGCCTGAGGTTGATCAGGCGCAACTACCAACACTGAGCTTGGTGGTGGCACTTGCGGTTAGGCGAGCTCTTGCAGCGCTTGTTGATGCGCCCTATGTATCTGCAATTCAAGTTAAGTGGCCAAACGATGTGGTGCTCTCGCGTGAAACGAGCTGCGAAGAAGAGGGATCAGCAAGAGCAAAGGAAACAGGATTCTCTAAGTTGTGCGGCATTTCCCTTGAAGCGCATGCGGGGGGAATCTGCGTAGGCGTGGGAATTAATGTCGTGGCACCCAATGAAGTGGCGTTTGACATTCCCGGTAAGAATCGTCCTGCGTATGTGGCTGATATGGCTTCAGCGCTTAAGCCATTGGGTACTCAAGCTGCACTTGATGCAGTTTTTGAAGCAGAACTCTCGGCATTTCAAACGCTTTATAGGCAGTGGCTCTCAGAAGGCTTTCAGCCATTCGTGGAGCTTTTTAATCGCTACTCAGCTTTGCAAGACCTACCAGTTGCAATAGAAGATCGTCTGGGTAATTTACTGGGCGAAGGTTGTGTTTGTGGCATAGATTGCGCTGGTCAATTGCTGCTTACTACACCTGATGGAGCGTCGGTTGCGCTTGCTTCGGGCGAAGCTCATCTCATACCGTGTTCATAAGTTTTGCCGTCTGCGCCAAAGCTCAAACGCTTTGAAAAATTTCTGATGTGAAAGATTCTGATCACGCTAAAATTATGTCTCTTTCAGTAAAGGTTGTACTTTATCTGCATGGCAAGAGATAGGCGGTGTTTTCCGAGCAGGATACATGCGTGAAAGGTAGTAGAAGCATTATGGCACAGCAGCAGCCTGGGGTAGTCGAAACGGCAAGTCCAGCACAGCACCCATCAATGGCGCAAAAGCCAGACAAAGTTACTCGCATGGGGTCTGCGTCTATTCCTAAACTCATCGTAGAATTTGCTGTTCCTTCCATTTTGGGAATGCTTGTTAATGGCGCTTATAACCTGATTGACTCAATCTTTTTGGGTAATGCCATGGGTGAAATTGGCCTTTCAACTGCTACGGTGGCAATGCCTATCATGACTGTATTTATGGCAATTGCTATGTTGGTGGGCAATGGTGGCAATGCGCTTGCCGCGCTTCGGATGGGCGAAGGTAATCGTGAAGAAGCTAATCGCTCCCTGGGAAATACCGTAACGCTTTCGCTTATGTTTGCGGTTGCGGTGATTCTTGTTGCGCATATTCCCGCAACGGTGAGTGGCTTGCTGACTGTTTCAGGTGCTACTGCTGAGAATTGGGTTTATGCACAAGAATTCATCCAAATCATCTCAGTTGGCTTTATTTTTCAGTGCATTGGCATGGGTGTGAACAACTTTATTCGCACTACGGGGGCGCCAAATCGCGCGCTGTTAACTATGGTGATTGGTGCTATATCATGTACAGCATTTAACTATCTGTTTGTGATGGTGCTTGGATGGGGAGTGCGAGGAAGCGCATTCGCCACCATTTGTGGTCAGGCAATTTCATGTGCCACGGTATTGTATTACTTTATCTTCACCAAAAACGTTCCCATGAAGCTCAGGCTCGTTTATATGCGACCAAAAGCTCACACTGTGGGTATGATTTTGTCGCTTGGGCTGGCAAGCTTTGCGGTGCAGGCTGGCATGGCTGTTGTGAACTTTGTTCTCAATAATCTGCTTAATTTGTATGGTGGTCAGAGCATTTATGGTGCAGAAGGTGCATTGGCGTCTATTGGTGTTGTCCAACGCGTTTCAATGTTCTCCGTACTACCTCTTATTGGTATGTCTATTGCCTTGCAGCCGCTTTTGGGTTTCAACTATGGCGCGAAGCTCTATCCACGCGTTCGAAAAACACTGTGGTGCGGCATTGCTGGTGCTACGGGTATCGCGGTGATTTTATGGGCAACAATTCATCTGTTCCCGAATACTATTGTGGGATTCTTTGGCATGACTGACGACAATCTGCGCAGTTTCACCTGCTTTGCTTTGCAAATTCAATTGGCAATGCTGCCCTTTATTGGTTTTCAGATTGTTGGTGCGAACTATTTCCAGGCAACAGGTCAGCCTCTTAAGTCAATCTTTTTATCGCTTACGCGTCAGATTTTATTTCTCGTTCCGTTATTGGTTATTTTTCCTCATATCCTGCCTGCATTACCGTGGCATCTTGATGGCCTTGATGCTCTCTATTTTGCCACGCCTGCGGCTGACTTCCTTTCAATTTTCACCACACTCATATTCATTGCGCTGGAGATGAGACGCCTGCGCAAGCTTCAGAGTGGCGAAAATACCTGTAAGTTTTGAGGGAGAGAAGAGGAACTATGAAAGAAGAAGTGAAAACGACGCTGAATCCAGCGGAAGTAAAAGCAAAACCAGTCTCAAAAACGCGCTTTGTTGTCTTTGTGGGTCTCTGCATTGCCATTATGGCGGTGTCGGCATGGGTGGTTATTCCCTTTGGTCCGATACCCTTTACGCTGCAGATATTCGCAGTCGCGTTTGCTATTTTGGTATTGCCTCCAAAACAGTGTATGGCCGCTGTGGGCGGGTATCTTTTGTTGGGAGCTATTGGCGTTCCGGTGTTTTCGGGAATGCGCGGCGGCATTGGTGTGCTGGCAGGTCCGACAGGAGGTTATCTGTGGGGGTATTTAATCGGCGCGGCCGTGGCGCTGCTCTTTTTGTGGGCGGCAAAAAAGCTGCTGGAAGACACGTCAAAGAAATCGCATGTCAAGGGCATACTTATTGATATTATTGCCGCGCTTTTGTATGTAGCGGTTGCGTATGTCTGTGGCTGGGCGCAGTATATGGTTGTGTCAGGAGTGAGCGCTGAAGCTGCATTTTTGGCCACCGTTGCACCCTTTGTAGTGGTGGATATTGTTAAGGTTGTAGCTGCGGCATTTTGCGCGCGCGGCGTGCGTTTGGCTGTTCCAGAACGCTAGTTTTACACCCTGTTTATGTGGTAAAAGCGTTTTTAACTAAGACGCTTTGCATTTCACCAAAAGCGCCCCTTTATGGGGCGCTTTTGCGTATCTTTATAAACAACAAGCAGAATATGTATGGCTTGAAAGAGGGTCGTTATGCCTCATACAACACAGCACCAGAGGTTAAACCAGCGCCAAATGCAACCATAATCACCTTGTCACCAGGAGAAATCTTACCACTGTCATATGCATCAGAGAGCGTCATAGGTACACAGGCTGCCGAAGAATTCCCACGATGCTCAATGGAAATCTGGAAGCGATCAAGGCTCAAGCCCAGCTTTTTTGCAGCGTATTTAATGATGCGCTCGTTTGCCTGATGAGGGACGATAAGCGCGATATCGTCTAAGGTAAGTTCAGCGCGATTGAGTACTTCAAGTACAGCATTGGTCAGAGCATTTCCCGCAAACTTAAATACTTTTTGACCATCCATGCGAATGGATTGACGCGGCTCGCCAGCAGCAACGCCTTCAATTACACCAAGTTCTTCGTCAATACGGTCAAGAGATGCATCGGCAAGAAGTGCAGCAGGATCTTGTATGGCTATTTCATTCACACCGTTTTGATCAAAAACAAAGGACGAGTCAAAGGATGCTGGACATACTAAAGAGTTCGTGGTGTCATCATCATTTTTAATGTAGCTGCTGATAATGCCTGGTGCATCATCGCGCCATTCCACTACTACAGCGCCAGCGCCATCGCCAAAAAGAACGCAGGTGTTACGGTCTTGCCAATTGGTGATGCGCGAGAGGCGCTCAGCGCCAACAACAAGTGCGCGGTGGTAATGGTTGCGACCTGATGCGCCAGCAACGTGAGCCTGCGAAGCAGCCATAAGTGCTTCGGCCACGGTAAGGCTATAGACGAAGCCTGAGCAGGCAGCATTAAGATCAAACGACACGGCGTTGACAAGACCAAGACGACGGCGAAGCAAGGCAGCTGAACTGGGCAAAAGAGCATCGGGGGTAAGCGTTGCAAAAAGTACAAGATCAATATCTTCGGGCGCAAAAGCGCTTTGTTGCTCAAATCCTGGTAGCGCGCCTTCCCAGCCGAGAGCTTGACGAGCTGCTGTTTCAGCTAAATCAAGCGAAGATTCTTCAATTGAAATGCGCCGTGATCGAATGCCAGTGCGTGTGCTAATCCATTCGTCACTTGTATCTACCAGAGTTGCTAACTCGTCATTGGTGACATCAAGTGCGGGGAGTCCTTTTCCGCATCCAACAATGCAACATCCCATTACTGTGCCTTCTTTCATAGGGAGGGGAATTTATTTTGATTGTCTAAGTAATTAAGTATACCAAACTACTCATACTTAAATGGAGGTCGGTTGGCTGGTACACGAAAACCCCCGACACATGGTCGGGGGTTAGTGAGTCAGAGTACGTTGTGAATGCTTTATGCCTTAAAGCGATAGCCGTAACCGCGAACTGTTTCAACTAATGCAGGATCATAGCCAGCGGACTCAATTTTGTCACGCAAACGCTTGATGTGCGTATCAACCGTCTTGGTTTCAGTGAGATATTCCCATCCCCATGCATCGCGAAGCAAGTCTTCACGAGAGACAACCTTGCCAGCGTTTTTCATAAGGCTTGCTAAAAGCTCAAACTCACGCGGCGTCAGTTCAATTTCGCCATGTTCGCCTGTAGCGGTATGGGCGTCTTCGTCAAGGGTGATATTGCTTGCGGTTACCGCATGGCTTGCGCCGGGGAAATCTCCACCAGATCCACGACGAAGCAATGCTCGTACACGTGCAATCAGTTCGCGTACGCCAAAAGGCTTTGCCAGGTAGTCATCTCCACCAATTTCTAGGCCGACAACCTTATCAAGCTCTGTGTCACGTGCTGACAAAAAGAGAACTGGAACGGTGGTCTTAGAGCGAAGACGACGACATAATTCATACCCATCCATGCCAGGAAGCATAATGTCTAGGATGAATAAGTCGTAAGAGTTTTTGCTGGCTAAAGCGAGGGCATCTTCTCCGTTGTCGACAACATCACTAAAGAAACCTTCTTTTTTCAGTGCGTAACTTACGAACTCCGTGATTGAGGGCTCATCGTCAACAACAAGGATGCGATGTGGGGTTTCGTTCATAGTATGCCTTCCTTCTGCACATGTCCTGTGCACTGTTGGCGGGAAGCACGTTAGGAGAGTTACGTACGACTATCCCGTTTTATATGCAGCTTTTAGGGTAACACAAAAAGTGCTTTTTGCTACTATAATATGTGCAAAACAGTTGTCTAATTTAGGAACATACAGAATATGCTGCTTGCTGTTGATGTAGGGAATACTCAAACCGTGATAGGTGTTTTTAGGGGCGAAGAGCTCTGTCACCGCTGGCGTTTTGCTACCAACAAAAGTCATACTGGAGATGACTTGCGGGTCAAACTTATGGCGCTTTTAAACGGAGAAGGCATCTCGTTTGACCAGTTAGGCGGTATGGCGCTTGCCTCGGTTGTTCCGCACCTGACCGATGCATGGGATGAGGTGTCATATTCTCTGACCAAAACTCCCGCGCTTGTTTGTACGGCGCAGACTGCTGGAGAGCTTTTTTCTACCAATTACCCGCGTCCTTCAGAGATTGGTTCTGATCGCATTGCTGATGCAGTTGCTGCGCGCGCAAGCTACGGAGCTCCTGTGATAGTGGTTGACTTTGGTACGGCAACAAATATTGAGGTAATTGACGAACAGGGTTCTTTTTGCGGCGGCGTTATTGCACCGGGCCTTGAGACTGCTGCACATGCACTCTTTAACCAGGCGAGCATGCTAGCGGGCATTCATTTTGTTGACCCTGAAACCGCTATTGGCACCAATACCGCACAAGCGTTACAGATTGGTATTTTGTATGGCGAAGCAGATCGTGCTGATGGATTGATTCGTCGTGTGTTTGATCAGCTGGGATACACCGCTCCTGTCATTGCGACAGGGGGTCTGTCCGTGCGCATTGCTCCTCACTCCCAAACTATTACCCAGGTTGACCGGAATCTGACACTTTTAGGACTTCGTCTGGTCTTTGAGCACAATTTAGCCGCAACCGCAAACGCCTAAGGTTTTGCCATGTATACTGGTGTTTCTGCGTTGAAGAGACATCTTTGATGGTAACCGCATTGCAGGTGCGCTTTACTGCGTGCTCATGCTATGTTGAAACACTCTTCTTCGCATATTAATTATTTGGGAATCAACAAGAAGGAGAGTGAGGGCCCGACATGTTAACTGACATTGAAATTGCCCAAGCAACAACCCCCAAGCACATTACTGAGATTGCTGAGGTGGCCGGTGTGCCAGAGTCATATTTGGAAATGTATGGCTCAAATAAGGCTAAGGTTGACTATAACCTGCTTGTTGATCAGCCTCATGAACCAGGCAAACTCATTCTGGTCACCGCCATTAATCCTACGCCTGCGGGTGAAGGCAAAACTACCACTACTGTTGGTTTGGCAGATGCGTTATCGCTGTTAGGCAAAAATGTGGTAGTGGCATTGCGCGAACCATCTTTGGGTCCGGTTTTCGGTGTGAAAGGCGGCGCCGCAGGAGGCGGATATGCCCAGGTCATTCCTATGGAAGACATCAATTTGCACTTTACGGGAGACTTCCATGCAATTGGTGCTGCTAATAATCTTTTGGCGGCAATGCTTGACAACCACATTCAGCAAGGAAATGAGCTTGGCATTGATGTTCGCAAGATTACGTGGAAACGCGTGGTTGATATGAACGATCGCCAGCTTCGCAATGTGGTTGATGGTCTGGGAGGCAAAGCTCATGGCGTCCCGCGCGAAGATGGTTTTGATATTACGGTTGCTAGTGAAATTATGGCAATCTTTTGCTTGGCAACGTCAATTTCTGATCTCAAAGAGCGCTTGGCGCGCATCGTTGTTGGCTATACCTACGACGATAAACCGGTAACCGCAGGTGATCTTAATGCGCAGGGTGCCATGACGGCGCTGCTCAAAGATGCGCTTAAGCCAAATTTGGTGCAAACTCTTGAAGGCACGCCGGCGTTTGTGCATGGTGGTCCTTTCGCTAACATTGCGCATGGTTGCAACTCTATTATGGCAACGCGCATGGCCATGGCGCTTGGTGATTATTGTGTGACCGAGGCTGGCTTCGGTGCTGATCTGGGTGCTGAGAAATTCTTGGATATCAAGTGCCGTTTGGCTGGATTGAATCCAGATGCGGTTGTAGTAGTAGCAACAGTTCGTGCGCTGAAAAACCATGGTGGCGTGGCGAAGGCTGATTTAAATGACGAGAATCTTGAGGCGCTTGACGCTGGCTTACCCAATTTGTTGCAGCATGTAGAAAACATCACGCAGGTGTATAAGCTGCCGTGTGTAGTAGCCATCAATCGCTTCCCAACCGATACTGAGGCAGAGTTGCAGCTTGTTGAAAAACGCTGCCGCGAACTGGGTGTTAACGTTGCTTTGTCCGAGGTTTGGGCAAAGGGCGGCGAAGGCGGAGTAGCGCTTGCTGAAGAGGTTGTGCGCCTGTGTGAGCAGCCTCATGATTTTACGCTCGCATATACTGACGATATGTCGCTTGCTGAGAAGATAGAGGCAATTGCGCAGAAAATTTATCATGCTGACGGCGTTGATTTTGAACCGAAAGCGGCTGCTGAAATTGCTAACCTGGAAAAGCTTGGGTTTGGTCATATGCCAGTATGTATGGCAAAGACCCAGTACAGCTTCTCCGACGACGCGAAGCTTCTTGGTGCACCGCGCAACTTCCGGATTGTAGTGCGCAATGTAAAAGTTTCAGCAGGTGCGGGCTTTGTGGTGGCGCTGACGGGCAACATTATGACTATGCCGGGCTTACCGAAGGTGCCTGCAGCTGAGCGCATTGATGTTGACGACACTGGCAAGATCAGCGGTTTGTTCTAGCAGCAGACAAGACAAACCAGGTGGGCGCGCTTTTAGAGAGGCGCGCCCTTATTTTTAAGAAATCGGAGGATGTCTTATGGACACGCGATTCATTGAGTCCCTAGCAAGCGCAGATCCCACTCCTGGTGGTGGTGGCGCAAGCGCATATGTGGGTGTTTTGGCATCCTCGCTTGCTTCTATGGTGGGTAACCTTACGATCGGAAAAAAGTCATATGCCCAGGTGGAAGCAGATGTATATATTACGTTGGAAAAACTTGCGGTACTTCGCGAGCGTTTGCTTGAATTGATTGATGAAGATGCGCGAGCCTTCGAACCATTGGCCGCAGCTTATAAGATGCCCAAGGACACACCGCAGGATCGCGTGGCGAAAAACGATGCGTTGCAGGCGGCGCTGATTGGGGCGTGTGATGTGCCGCTTGAGATCATGCAACGTGTAGCTGATGTAGTTGAGCAAACCACCTTTTTGGCGTACAACGGCTCTCGCATGGCGCTGTCTGACGTGGGCGTTGCGGTGGCTTTTGCTCGTGCCGCTTCTGATGGGGCATCGCTCAATATTTTCATTAACGCTAAGTCTATGGATGACGAAACAAAGGCAAACTGGTATCGCGATGAGGCTGCAATTTTGGCTGCAAACACCCGCGCAGCTTGTGATGAGCTCTTCGCCTATGTTAAAGATGAAATCTCTTAATGATCAGGGATAGGAAGTTTCATGGCTGAGGTGCTAAAAGGAAAACCTGTTGTTGATGCAATGGCTCGCGACTTAGAGTTGCGTGTTGCGCGTTTGCGTGAACAGAACGTCAAACCCACCCTTGCAATCGTGCGTGTGGGACAGCGTCCTGACGACCTATCCTATGAGCGCACTGCGCTCAAACGCGCTGAATCGCTCGGGATTGATGTGCGTTCGGTTGTGCTTGACGAGACAACATGTACCGAACAGCTTGCGGAGGCTATTGAAGCCATTAATAAAGATGTAACTATTCATGGTTGCTTGCTTTTTCGTCCGCTTCCTCCCTTTATTGATGAGAATGCAATTTGTGATTTGCTCGTGCCCGAAAAGGACATTGATGGCATTACGCGTGCTTCGTTGGCCTCAGTGTTTGTCGGTCAGGGTGTTGGATATGCGCCTGCAACAGCAGCGGCGGTTATGCGGATGCTTGATTATTACGAGGTGCCGCTTAATGGTGCGCACGTCGTGGTTGTTGGGCGCAGTTTGGTCATTGGTAAGCCAGTGGCGCAGCTTTTACTTGCGCGCCATGCTACGGTAACAACGTGTCATTCACGCACTGCTGATTTGCCCGAGCTGATGCGTGCGGCCGATGTGGTAGTGTGTGCTACAGGGCGAGCTCGCGGCTATGGCAAGGAGTGCTTCAGCGCTGGTCAGGTAGTTATTGACGTGGGCATCAATTTTGATGACGAAGGCAACCTTTGTGGCGACGTGGATTTTGACGCCGTTGAGCCTGTGGTGGGAGCCATCACGCCGGTGCCGGGTGGCATTGGGTCGGTGACCACATCTACGACTATGGCCCATGTGGTTGAAGCGGCGGAGCGTGCAGCTGGTCTTTGGTAGTGCGCTGAATTATTGAGGCAGGCATCAAAACGCAGCGTGCTGTATGTCTGAAGACTGCCGCATGAGACGAAAAGAGTTTCCGTGCTTTTTTCGCATATGAAACCGATGGTTTGATGCCGTGGTATGATAGACGTATGGGAAGCAGTCTGACATATACGCGTAAAACGACATCGCCGGAATCTACAAAACAGCTGGCGGCAACGTTAGTCCCGTATCTGCACGAAGGTGATACCATTGTGCTCTCAGGAGATCTTGGCGCAGGTAAGACGCAGTTTGTGCAGGGATTAGCTTTGGCGTTGGGTATTCGCGATGCCATTGTCTCGCCGACATTTAATATCTTGCTTGCTTATCAAGGCACACCTGATGGGTTGCCCCTGTATCATTTTGATCTTTATCGGCTTGACGACCCTGAACAACTTGAAGACATCGGGTTTTACGAAACGATTGATGGCGACAGCGTGTCAGTGATTGAATGGGGCGAAAAGTTCCTTGACTCTATGCCGTATTCATATTTGGATATTGCTATTGCTCGTAGTCAAGATGAGGACAACGATCGCAAGATTACGGTACGCGCGATAGGTGATCGTGCGCGACAGCTGTTGCACGTTTGGGCAACGGATTCAAAGTCACGCCTAATGAAAGCATAGGAAATTGCATATGACGTACGTGAATACGGAAACGGCCGATCCGGTCGTTTTGGCATTTGACACGGCAAACGAAGTGATTGCGCTGGGTGTGGGTCGCTTAAATCGTGTCACACGTGAGATTTGCGTGGTGGCATCAGTGGAAGTGGCTGCTCACCGCGCGTCAAATACAAAGTTGCTGCCTTGTATTGATGAAACTTTGCGTGAGTGTGGCATTTCGCGTGACGAGATAGCTTGTGTTTGCGTTGGTCGTGGTCCAGGATCGTTTACAGGCGTGCGCATTGCTATGGCAACAGCAAAAGGTATTGCTTCTGCCTTGGGTGTCGCACTCATTGGCGTTTCAACACTTGATGCGGTGGCGTGGCAAGGTTGGGCATCGGGGCTTCGCGGATCTGTTGCGGTGGTGGCTGACGCCATGCGTAAGGAAGTCTATCCTGTTCGGTATATGCTGCAAGATACAACTGCCAACGAATCCGCAGTTCAGCGACTTGAAGCTGACCGAGTGGTGAAGGCTGAGCTTGCAGCCAGTGAGTTGGCAGGAGACGAAGGCGCTAACTTATTGGGTGCGCCGCCTTTGGAGACAGCTGCAGGAAGTGCGCTTATCCTTATGGGTGACGGTCTCAAAAAATATGCAGAGTTGTTTTTGCCGTGCGGGCAGTTCGCTGAAGAGCAGCTTTGGACGCCAACAGGTCGTGGTTTGTTGCTTGCACTTCAGGCTGCGTGGCGCTCAGGTGAGGCTGACCCCTTTGATGTTGCGCGGCACAATCCCGCTTATGCATTGCCGGTCTACACCAGATTGTCGGACGCTGAAGAGAATGAGCGCATTCGTCTGGCGAAAAATGATCCGCGTAATTTGACAACAGGCGTCAATGATGTTGCTGAGGCAAGCCTTCGCCGTGATCAGCGAGCCACTATGCATGACAGCGCCGTGCTTAACGCTCGTGCTGATGCATCGGGGGTGACTTATAAGCCGCTGGATGCGGCTCACGCCGGCGAGGTGGCAGCGCTTGAGCGCGAGATTATGGGCACAGATGCCTGGTCAGAAGCGCTGGTTATGGACGAATTGCCGCGCCCCGATCGCGTGTGGTGGGCAGCTTATACCGATGATGCTCTTGGTGGCGCGCCTGCGGGTCAGACTCTTGTGGGTTATGCGGGCGGATGGATTGTTGACGGGCAGGTACAGATTCTTAAGGTTGGCGTGGCGCCAGAGGCACGTCGCCGCGGAATTGCGCGCGAGCTTTTAGCGCGCGTGGCAGCGGATGCACGAGATTTGGGCGCACAGGAGTGCAGCTTAGAGGTGCGGGCGGCAAATGCTGGTGCGCAGTCGTTGTACGAGGCGCTTGGTTTTCACGCACTTGGGACACGACCTCGCTACTATTCAGATGGCGAAGATGCCCTGATTATGCAAGGTCCGTTGCCGATTGCATCTCACGACGTAGCAGGCATGGAGCTGCAAATTGATGCAGCACGTGCAACGCAAGTGACTGATGAGCGTGATATTGCTGCAGACGCGAAGGGCGGCAATACGCTCTCTTGTGCTGAGGTATCCGCATACAAAAATGAGGGCACAAAAAAGCCTTCACCACGAATTCTTGCAATTGAGTCGTCGTGTGACGAAACTGCTGCAGCCCTCGTGGATGGAGCAGGCGAGTTGCTGTCTGATGTGGTGGCATCGCAAATTGACTTTCACGCACGTTTTGGTGGCGTGGTGCCTGAGATTGCTAGTCGCAAACACATTGAAGCCATCTGTGGCGTTTGTGATGAATGCCTTGAGCAGGCGCGCATGAACTGGGAAAACATTGATGCTGTAGCAGTGACGTATGCGCCGGGTTTGGTGGGCGCGCTGGTAGTGGGTGTAGCATTTGGTAAAGGTGCAGCATGGGCGCTTGAGGTGCCCTTCATTGGCGTGCATCATTTAGAAGGCCACCTCTATGCCAATAAAATTGGAGCTCCGGATTTTGCGCCGCCTGCGGTGGTGTCGTTGGTTTCCGGTGGCAATACGATGTTGGTATACATGCGAGACTGGGGTGATTATGAAACCCTGGGCTCAACTATTGATGATGCCGTAGGTGAAGCGTTTGATAAGGTGGCGAAGGCGCTTGGTCTGGGATATCCCGGCGGACCTATTATTTCGCGCGAAGCGGCAAAGGGTGACCCTGATGCTATTGCTTTTCCGCGTGCCATGATGCATTCAGGAGATCTACGCTTTTCGCTCTCGGGTCTTAAAACGGCAGTGGTCACTTATATCAACAACGAACGAGCTGCTGGTCATACCCTCAATATTCCCGATATTTGTGCAAGTTTTCAGCAGGCTGTTGTGGATGTACAGGTTAAAAAAGCAACTGATGCGCTCAAGCAAACGGGTGCGAAGACGTTTTGTCTTGGGGGTGGCGTTGCGGCAAATCCGCGACTTCGCCAAGCATATGAGGAAATGTGTGAGCGTTTGGGAGTTCGTCTTATCATGCCGCCACTGTCGGCGTGTGGTGACAATGCGGGCATGATTGCACTGGTAGCGCTTGATCGGTATGCGCAAGAGCGCTTCTTTGGTCTTGACGCAGATGCTTATGCTCATGCTAATTTGGATGAACCCTACTAAGTGTCGTAAAGCTTGATCTGCCTGCAAAAATGCAAGACCCCCCGCAACGGGTGAGGGTGATGGTGCTAGGCTATAAGCCATCGGACGGCCGATTTTTGTGCGTTCTGAGCTGAATCGTAAGATTAATGCTGTGGCGGAGGGGTAATGCAAGCATTTGACGTATTTATTAACATCCCATTTGTAGTAAAGCCTGCTCAGGGTATTGACAGCGGGGTTTTAAGCGGCGTGAATCCGGCTATTAAGCGTGCGTATGTGGATGCCATTTTGTGCGATATCGAGAGTTTTGCCGAGGAGTCTGCTGTGTGGGAGATTCGGTCACTCACGTTGGGTGGCGGCACGGTCAGCTCGTTTTCGCCAGAGGATTTTCGGCGACTTATGTTGGGGCTGAAGCGCCTTTTGCCTCTTTCGCCCACTACGTCGGTGTTTGCAACGGCTGACCCGGCCGGATTGACGGTGGGGCACACCAATGAGCTGCGGGCATGCGGGGTGCCGCAGGTAATGATGCGCTATTTTACTGCCGATGTGCGCGAAGCTGCTGTGTTGGGTGTTCGCTCGCCTGAAGCTGAGATGGGCAAAACTGACATTCTCCTTGAGCAAGCAAGCATCACGCGTTTAGGGATGAAGATTGCTGTTGGTATTGCAGGACAGACGCCTGAAACGCTGCTTCGTACCCTTCGACTGGCAAACCGAGCTGGCGTGGAGCGCTTTGAATTAATTTGCGTGAATCAAGAGCGTGATGCAGAGTTATTTGATGTGGCTGTAACTTGGTTGGTTGAGCATGGTTTTGACCGCGTGACCACGTATGATTTCGTAAAGCCTGGTGGCGAAAATCCGCTCATTGTGAATTGGTATCATGCGGCAACGGGTGATGAGCCTGTCTGCGGACGCCTAGCGTTTGGATGTGCAACACTTTCGGTGGACGAAGAGATGATGTGGTCGACGATTGGGGATGTGGATACCTATATTCGTCATCCCGGTGAATATGAGGTAATAACAGAAAGCGTGTTAGAACTTACCGAATCCGTGCGACAAAAACAACGCGAATTAGATCGTGTATATCGTGGTGGTGCTGACGGATTATTTTTGTAGTCTTGCCGGCATGCGTCCGTTGCACATGAGGCGGTGATGCACCCCAGGTGCGAGCGTTGTGCTGTCGTGCCTGGGGTGCAGGTGGTTGTGTTTAGACTTCTTCGTGATCAGCGTTGTATTTGATCTTGCCAACTGCCTGTTCGTATTCGCGGACAAATTGGGTGCCTTCATGGTTGCCGAACAGATTGATATTTTTCTTGAGCTCATGTGCGAACTGCTTGGGCGGCCATTCGCGATATGACTTGTCGTTGCCATCCTCTTTTTCAACAGCCTCTGCCCATGCGACAGCTTTTTCCTTTGCATGCTCAAGCGCTGAGGGAACTTCGCCTTCAGCTTCTAAACGCTTCATTTCGCGAACAACGCGTTCTTGCAGTTCAATTACATGCTGATATTGCTCTCTATGCGACATGGTATGCCTCCTTTAGCCACGGGTTTTGATGCGGGTTGCCTGATGCAACACTTTCTATACTAGAGTTCTGCGTGCCAGAAGGCGGTTCGCAATGTGTCAATTATGCCGAACTGTAGAGGTCATGATACGTGCCTGCTAACAAAGGAGCGTGTGATGTTATACAAAGACCCCGCGACGAGGGGAGGGTTGTCGCGGGGTCGGAGGGTGTAGCAAGAAAATGCTGCACGACTCTTTGTGGAGGGGAGTAAAGCTTGTTGCCTAAATGGCCTACATGGGCGGACCACCCTGTGGTTGGTTGGCGCGCTGTTCTGCCAGCTCAGCAAGCTTTGCGGCGTACTCATCAGCATAAGCTTTATCGGCTTCAAGGTTCTGGGCGATGTGTTCGCCAGTGCAGTAACCTTGCGTGATTGCTATACCAACTGAATTGCCAGCCAGTGCGGTGTGATACTGGATTGCATAGCGACCACCAGCGGTGTTGCCACATGCGTACAAGCCCTTGATGATGCTGTCATCAACGCGGCGAACCTGCTGATTATCGTTCACGAGAACACCTGACATTTGCACCATACCAGAAGCAACGCGTCCTTTGTCCGCAGTTCCAGCCATACCAAAGAAAGGTGGCGTATCAAGAGGCGTCATGAGCGATTCATCGCGACCCCAGTCAGTATCTTTGCCGGCTGCGCACATCTCGTTGTAGTGAGCAATTTCGTCAAGCAATCCTTGCTTTGCTTCGCCTTCATATCCAAGAATGTCAGCCAATTCTTCAAGCGTTTCTGCGGCATACATCTTTGACTTATTCATGCCAAAGCCGGTAAAGCCATAGACCTCAAAGCCATCGGGACCAGTGGTGTAGTTTTCCATGCACTCTTTTACCAGATCCCACTCACGAGCGCAGGTGGTTGAGGACATGTTGTGTTCGTAGCCTTGATTCATGATGTTTTCTTCCCACTTGCCATCAGCAATGGTGCACATCATGTCGCCACGAGGACGGCGGGCGAAGAACCCTTGGCCGCCGAATTGCAGCTGCGAGTCGTTATAGAAGCGCTTGCCATCCGGACCAAAGACCGGGTAATTGCCAATAGCGGTCAGGCCAGGGGCGCCCATGCCGTTACCGAAGTTCATGGCAGCGCGAGGGCCAGGCTCCATGACGCCACCTGCCCAGCAAGCAAGCTTGTGACCCATGCCGTCTTGACCCATGCCCATGAAGCTTGAAGGATCAGAGGTGTCAATGTCGGAAGTTTCTGCTAGTTGGCGAACCTCATCATTGAGAGCAAGTACCATCTCGCCATTACCTGAGAAGTCGCCGCATGCCAGCAAAACGGCGTCGGCATTTACGCGGACAATGCCCTCCGGACCTTCGCCATAAGCACCGCATACGCTACCTTCTTCATCCTGAATCAGTACAAGAGCTGAGGTAGAGAAGAGCCATTCTGCACCAAGCTCTTGGGATTTTTCAATGCTGTAGCGCATAATGGGACCCCAAGCTGGTTGGTTTTCGCCATTACCAAGCTTGTTGTTGAAGTCACGGTGAGAAACCGTACCCGGGAATGAAGTGTAGCCAGAGTGGTTGACGGCAACGCGATTACGGCCGTTGGGGAAACTATAAAGCACCTGGTACTCGTCAAGTTCTTCCTGCGGAGCAAGCTCGCAAATCCAATCGTATGCTTCACCGGAGCGCGTTGCATACATTTTTGCAACGGAGGGCATCGTGCGGCAGTAGCTGCGCAGTTGCCACTCGTTGAGGACCTGCATTTCGTCTACTGCTTCTGCGCCTGTGTTGAGATAGGTTTGCGAATTGATTGTTCCAACGTCGCAACCGATGGGTGCCCACGTGTCTTCAGGTTGCTTCTCCATTACAACAACCTTCATACCAAGCTCGGCTGCACGGCGAGCGGCGGGTAGGCCGCTTTCGCCGCCACCAATAACGAGAAGTTCGGTGTCAATGGTGTTTACGACATCTGCTTCGTCAATGACAGGGGCATCGCCAAGCCATGCAGGGTTGCCAGATGCTGAGGTGCCCGTACCGGTAGCAGCAAGATCTTCGGCGTTTTGTGCGTCACCGCTTGCAGTGGGCGCGCAACCGGCAATCATAGATGTTGCCGCTGCGCCCACGCCAGCAAGTGCAGCGCCCTTGAGGAATGAGCGGCGAGATACGCCCTTCGTTGATTGTTTCATGAACCCTCCTGAGGTCATTCTCCCTTGCGACAGTCAAGCTCTCTCGTAACTTGTTGGTTGCTGTCGCCTTTCGCTGCTCAAGATAGCTTGAAAGGGGTAACCACAAACGGGTGGTTTTGTAAAAATCGCTTGTCATCAGCGCAAAAAGGGCGTAATTTGATTTCATAGCACGTTTCGGGGAAGGGAGGGAACCGTGACGCAAAGCATGTCAGTTTCGCGTGCTATCTTGACTATAGTGGGCTTTGGCCTCTTTTTTGCCTGGCAAAATGCGGCGGTTTCGTTTCTCTTTCCGTCTTCGGCGGGTATGAGTTTTTCACCACTGGCAGCAGGCGATGTGAGCGCTAGTTTATTGCTTGTCTTCTGCCTAGTGTCATACAAACAAGATCGCGCAGCATTTTCGCCTACATGGATGCTTGGACTTGGTGCGCTTGCGGTAGTGATAAGCACAATTGCCATTGTGTTGCTCTCGCGAACGCTTTTGCCGCTTTGGGGAATCTATCTTGCGGCTCTTGTGGTGGGTTTTTCGGTTTCTGCTCTTGCCTATGTTTGGGCAACCGCTCTTGCTAACTATAGCCGAAGCGATGCTTTGTGCTGCGCATGCGCAGGCATGCTCGTGGGCATTTTTGTTGACTACTTGCTCATGAACGGTGCAGAGCTGGGTATTCCGGTTTTAGTATCGTTGTCAGGTGTTGGGTCGCTTGCTTGTTTTGTTGGCAGCATGCGAAAAGTGTCACTGGAATCAAGTCCCTTACTTATTCGTCCAAGGCACCCTTCAGAGTTTGCGAAGTTGGCGGCAGGTATTGCATTATTCGCCATTGCGCTTGGCATTGTTGCGGGAACAACTGCGGATGGTTGCACCGAAGACAACATGCGCACCATTAACGAGAGCACTGCAATAGTGGGCATGGTTGTTTGTTTGGTTCTTGTGGTAGTGCTTGTAATTGGTCGCAAGCGCATACAAACTTTGACGCTGCTAAAAGGCTTTGCGGTGTTTGTACTGGCGGTTATTCTGCTTAATATTGTGTGGCTTGATCTGGCCTCTGTATGGTTGTCGGCAACACTTTTTGCATGGCAGATGCTCAAAGTTTTCGTACTTTTAGTACTCGTGGGCACGCATCGTCGTGCCATCGTTTCGCTTTCGTTTTTGTTTCCGGCGGCTTGGACAGTGCTTGATGTGGGACACGCCATCGGTGTTGTTATTGGGCAGGTGCTCATTCCGCTCGGTGGCAATAATGCTCAGTCGCTTATGAACAGCGTGGTACTGGTTGCTTTTCTTGTTGCTATAGCTGCCATTTTGCTGCTCAGTAATAAGGTGGTTTGGGAAGCGGCTGGAACAAGCAGCGTTTCTGGTGAAGTAGGTGTGGGCGGCATTGCTTTAGGGGCAACACCGCAGGCAAAGCAAAGCTCCGCAATTGCTACAACCTCTCCGCAAGAGCATGAACAGGATGCCGAGGCGTCGGATCAAACGCCCGACCCTCATGCGGCACGCTGTGCTGAGCTTGCATACCGCTATCGTCTAACGGAGCGCGAGAGTGAAGTATTTCGCTATTTAGCGCAAGGACATACGCGTGCAAGCATTGCAAAGCGCCTCTTCGTTTCTGAAAACACCGTACGTGAGCACGTGAAGAGCATTTATAAGAAGCTGCATATTCATTCAAAGCAGCAGCTCATTGATATGGTTGATAAGTCCGCATCGTAAGATCGGTGTTTCGCAATCTCATCTTTATACAATCTTAATACTCACCTTAAAACCTTAATGGGGCATTTATGCGTGTCGCCGTATGCTGATCCCGTCAGATGAAAGGCAGGCAACCATGTCATTTCTTACGGGTTTTGTTGGTGCGGCAGGATTGGCTTGTGCGGTGTATCTGCTGGTCGTTTTGTTGCATGGCGGCGATGGTCGCTAGTCTAAGACGTCGCGAGATACGCATGTAAGGTGGTGCAAAATGATGGATTTAGCGCAAAATACCACGGTACAAGCCTGGTTTGGCTGCGCAATTGTGTTGGCGTTAGCGCTTGCGTGCGGTTATGCGCTTAGCGGATATCTCAACCGTGTTATGGCAGGTGAGCGCACGGGTATTGGCCGTGTATTGCAACCAGTTGAACGGGTGATTTACCGAGTGCTTGGAACAAACCCGCAGCGTTCAATGTCATGGAAACGCTATTTGCTTTGCGTTATTGCATTTTCGGTCGTGTCCTTGATTGGATTGTTTGCCATTCTTATGTTGCAAGGTGTCTTACCCGGCAACCCTGAGCATCTTCCGTCATTGAGCTGGGATCTTGCGCTCAACACAGCTGCAAGTTATGTAGCCAATGCTAATTGGCAGGCCTATAGTGGCGAACAAACCTTAAGCTACTTGTCACAAGCTGTTGGCTTGACGGTTCAAAATGTCGTAACGCCCGCTGTAGGAATTGCTGTTGTGTATGCGCTTTTTCGTGGCATGGTAACTGACGATGATGACGAAGGTCGCGTGGGCAACTTCTGGGCGGATGCAACCCGAGCGGTGCTTTATGTGTTATTGCCGTTGTGCTTGGTAGTTACACTTGTCAACGTAAGTCAAGGTGTTCCGCAGACTTTTGATGAGTATCAGTCAGTAACTTTGCTTGAGCCGCTTTCTCTTGACGATGAAACTATTGCAAGCGAAAGCGCCGCAACAGCGCAAGAGGATTCCTCCGATGACGCTGCGGATGAGGATGAAATCACGCAGCTTGCACTGCCGCTCGGTCCGATTGCAAGTCAGGTTGCACCTAAGCAGCTCGGCAGCAATGGTGGTGGTTATATGGGAGCAAATGGTGCAAGCATCCTTGAAAACCCAACACCGCTTTCAAACGTTGTTCAAAGCGCGTCTATTATTGTGATTCCTATTGCACTGGTGTTTGCGTTTGGTCGTTTTGTGGGCAATCGCAAGCAAGGCTATGTCATCTTAGGTGTCATGTTGGTGCTCTTTGTGGCTGCCTTAGCTATTGTTGGTATCTCAGAACAAGCTGCAACACCAGCGCTTACTCAAGATGGCGCAGTATATACCGGTGGTACGAATCAATCTGCTGGCAATATGGAAGGTAAAGAAACGCGCTTTGGCGTCCAAAGCTCGGCGTTCTGGACAATGCTTGCAACGGGAACCTCAAATGGTTCTGCCAATTCGTCACTTGTTGCAATGACTCCACTTACCACGCTGGTCTCTTTGGTGCTCATGGGCATGGGCGAGGTTGTTTTTGGTGGCGTCGGCTCAGGCTTGTGTTCCATGCTATGCTTCGCCATTCTCACGGTTTTTGTGGCTGGTCTTATGGTTGGTCGTACACCCGAGTATATGGGTAAAAAGATTGGGCCGTCTGAAATGCGAATGGCTGCTTTGGTAACTATTACAACGCCTATTTTGGCGCTGGTAGCCGCTGCTTTAATGGCGCTTGATCCGCAAACAGCGCAAGAGCTAAATGTGCAAGGTCCCCTCGGCTTTACGCAGGTACTTTATGCAGCTATCTCTACTGCTGCGGCAAACGGCTCGGCGCTTTCTGGCTTTGAGGTTAACACGGAATTTTTGAACACACTGTTGGCGTTTGTCATGCTGGCAAGCCGCTTTATCCCGCTTGCTTGCGTGCTTTTGCTGGCGGGAAGCTTGGCAAAGCGTGCGCACGTGGCAACAAGTGCTGGCACGATGGCAACCGATAGTGTGCTCTTTGGTGCATTGTTGCTGCTGATCATTATTGTCGTTGGTGCTTTGGCGCTCTTCCCCGCGCTAGCGTTAGGTCCTGTTGCAGGTCAGCTGCAGATGTTAGGTTAGATTTGGTGGTATCAAGATGATGTCGAAACAAACAATCTCTGCGCCTGCAGCTCCTGAAGTGGCACCGCGCAGTGCAACATGGGACGCAATTCGTCAGTCGTTTGTTAAGCTCAATCCGCGTTTGCAAACGGCTAACCCGGTCATGTTTATGGTGTATCTGTCTGCCATTATGACCACTATCTTGCTTGTTTGTGCGTTGGTTGGCATAACGGGAACAAATCCAATCTTTGTCGCAAGTGTGTGCGTGGTGCTGTGGTTAAGTGTTCTCTTTGCAAACTTCGCCGAAGCTTTAGCACAAGGGCGCGGTAAAGCTCAGGCGGATTCGCTGCGTGCTGCAAAGCGAGACGTGGTGGCGCATAAAATCACGCAGGCTGACATGGCGCGCGGCATGCACGAGGAAGATCCTGTACGATTTTTTATGGAACAAGCGCAAGAAATTGACTCGTCTACGCTTAAGAAAAAGGACATCTTCTTTGTGGCTGCGGGCGAACAAATACCTGCTGATGGTGAAGTTTTGAAAGGTGCTGCATCAGTTGATGAGAGTGCTATCACCGGCGAGTCGGCACCTGTTATTCGCGAATCAGGTGGAGATCGTTCATCGGTTACCGGTGGCACAACGCTGCTTTCTGATTGGCTGGTTGTTGAGGTTAGCGCTGAAGCGGGCAACAGTTTTCTTGATCAAATGATTGCCATGGTTGAGAGTGCTGCGCGCAAAAAGACTCCTAACGAGGCTGCGTTAGAGGTCTTGCTTGTTGCCTTGACGTTGGTATTTTTGACAGTTGCCATGGCGCTTTATGCGTTTAGCTCTTTCAGCGTGGCAGGAGAGGGTACTCATGCAAATCCTCTGACTCTGACCTCGTTGGTTGCACTGTTTGTATGCTTGGCGCCTACGACCATTGGCGCGTTGCTTTCCGCTATCGGCATTGCTGGTATGAGCCGCTTGAACAAGGCAAACGTGCTGGCAATGAGCGGTAGAGCTGTTGAGGCGGCGGGCGACGTTGATGTGTTGCTTCTTGATAAAACGGGCACCATTACTCTTGGTAACCGCCAAGCCGTTGCTTTTATTGCCGTTGATGGTGCAACCGAGCGTGATGTTGCTGAGGCCGCCCAGCTTTCAAGTCTTACTGATGAGACGCCGGAAGGCCGCAGCGTTGTGGCACTTGCACAAGAGCTCTATGGCTTAGGTGATAAAACGGTTGAAAACGATGGCACCATGGAGTTTATTCCCTTTTCCGCTACGACGCGCATGAGTGGCGTGAACTATCACGATCACGAGATTCGCAAAGGTGCAGCTGATGCAGTATGCGCTTACGTTGAAGCAGCGGGCGGTGTGTATTCGGCAGCTTGCAAGCGCGCGGTTGAAGATATCTCACGTGCAGGTGGAACACCGCTTTTGGTTGCTCGTGATGGTGAAATCATTGGTGTGATTGACCTGCGTGACGTTATCAAGCAAGGCATCAAAGAGAACTTCACCGACCTTCGTCGTATGGGTATCAAGACCGTTATGGTCACCGGTGATAACCCCATGACAGCAGCGGCTATAGCTGCGCAAGCTGGTGTGGATGACTTCATTGCTGAAGCAACGCCCGCTACTAAACTTGCTGCTATTGAGCGCTATCAGCGTGAAGGCCATATGGTTGCTATGACTGGTGATGGCACCAACGATGCCCCTGCGCTTGCCCAAGCTGATGTGGCTGTTGCCATGAATAGCGGCACGCAAGCTGCCAAAGAGGCTGGCAACATGGTGGATCTTGATTCTGACCCCACCAAGCTCATTGAGGTAGTGCGCATTGGCAAGCAACTTCTTATGACGCGCGGGGCCTTAACCACGTTTTCTATTGCCAATGATATGGCAAAATACTTCGCTATTATTCCGGCGCTGTTTGTCCCGCTCTTTCCTGAGATTGAGCTGCTCAACGTCATGCATCTCACCAATCCGCAAACAGCAATTCTGGCGGCAGTTATCTATAACGCGTTTATTATCGTTGCGCTTATTCCGCTTGCATTGCGCGGAGTGAAATATCGCGAAGTTCCTGCTTCAAAGCTCTTGTCGCGCAACTTGGCAGTATATGGCGTAGGTGGTTTGGTTTTGCCATTTGTGTGCATCAAGCTTCTTGATATGCTGCTTGCCGCAGTGGGTCTGTTTTAGATGTGAGAAAGGTTCTGGTTCAAATGCGTGAAGTTAATGTTGCCGTCATTTCTCGCAAGGCAAAAGTATGGGGTCGTGCCGTGGCTTTCTTCGTCATTATGACGATTGTAGTGGGCGGGGTGTACCTGGGAATATCTACGCTTATAGCGCAAGTTGCTCTGCCCTCACAAGCAAATGGAAGTGTGATTGAGGGATCAGATGGCAAGTTATATTCCACTATGATTGGTCAACCGTTCTCTGATGAGCGACATATGTGGGGTCGTCCGATGAATCCCGAAGTATTAACTGATGCTGATGGTCAGCCCATAACGGATGCTCAGGGCAATGAAATGCTTTGGTCGGCTCCTGATTCGCTTTCTGTAGCAAGTGATGAATTTGCTTCGGTGGTAGCTGCCCGCGTGGATGCTGTGCGAGCAGCGCATCCGGAACACGGCGATGAGCCTGTGCCAAGTGATTTGGTGACATGCTCGGGAAGCGGTTACGATCCTGAGATTTCTTTGGCTGCTGCGCGCTATCAAATTGAGCGCTTGGCTCGCACTACCGGACTAAGCGAACAAGAGATTAATGACATTGTGGCAACGTGCACCCAACGTCCTGTTTTCGGTTTGTTTGGAACACCGCGCGTCAACGTGGTGAAGGTCAATTTGATGCTGGACGGTGTGATATTATGACCGCAATTCTAAGAATTTCTAGCCACCCATAAGAGAAGCGGAGATGCCTTGACTGAGCCTATTGTGTCGCCAGGAGCTGAAGTTTCAGGTGAGAATGGCGCACCGCGTCGAGGCATTTTGCGCGTCTTTTTTGGATACGCAGCAGGTGTGGGCAAGACCTACGGGATGCTTGAAGCAGCACGCGCGGCGCGTGAGCGCGGAGTAGATGTTGTTGTTGGCTATCTTGAGCCGCACACTCGCGCTGATACCATGGCACTTGCCACGGGGCTTGAGCAGATTCCCACCAAGCGGGTTCGCCATCGTTCCCTTGAGCTTCATGAGTTGGATGTGGATGCCATTTTGAAACGGCATCCACAAGTAGTGCTTGTTGATGAGCTTGCACATACCAACGCGCCAGGAAGTAGGCATAAAAAGCGCTATCAAGATGTTGAAGAATTGCTGCGTGCAGGCATTAATGTCTATACCACCGTGAATGTGCAGCACCTTGAGGGGCTCAATGATAAAGTTGCTGCAATAACACATGTGCGCGTACATGAGCGTATCCCTGATTTTGTATTTGATCAGGCTGACGAGGTGGAGCTTGTTGATATTGAGCCCGATGATCTGATTGACCGTTTGCGTGCGGGCAAGATTTATACGCCCGAGCGTGCAGATACTGCGCTTGATCACTTCTTCACCAAGCAAAATCTTTCTGCCTTGCGCGAGATATCAATTAGGCGCATGGCGGATCGTATGGCGCATCAAAGTCAAGATCATACGCTTTCACCAACGGCATCTGCAGGAGAATGCGTGCTGGTCTATGTTACCGCAGACGAGGGATCGTTTAAGGTTATACGCGCTGCTGCTAATCTAGCGCAGTCGCTCTATGCCACTTTTATTGCGGTGGCTTTTGAGTATGCAGATGACGAAGATGGTCCAGATGCAAAAGAGCGGCATCGCTTGACTGAGCATCTCAATATGGCTGAAGAGCTTGGGGCGCAAGTAGTCATGCTGCAAGGCGACGACATTGCTCAGCAGCTTATTCAATACGCTCAAATTTGTGGCGCCACCCAATTAGTGGTGGGTAGCGCTGTTGGGCTTCGCCGTTTGCCTGGGGCCTTTTTACAGCGCATTTTTGGAGATGCAGGTAATTTGTCCGAGCGCCTGATCAATGGTGTGAACAACACCGTTGTTACCGTGGTGCCAATGCGAGATTTTCCGGCGCAATTTAGTACGCGCTTAGCGTCTTCGCTCTTTAAACCGACGTTGGCTGATTTTGGTCGCGCCCTTGCAGCGGTTGCGCTTTCTACTCTTGGCGGATTTCTTGTCTTTGAAGTAGGTGTGTCAGGTTATGTGATGCCTATGCTTTACACGTTGGTGGCGTTGCTTTTTGCCACGCGTGCGCAAGGTGTTTTTTATACGATTGTCGTGTCTTTGGGAAGCTTGTTGGCGTACAACTTTTTCTTTATTCAGCCGCGACTTTCGTTTGCTTCGTATGGTTTGAGCAATTCGTTCATTTTTGCCATGATGTTTGCCTCCATTTTGGTGGCTTCGTTGTTGACGTTGCGCATGAAGCGCCAAAATGCCCAGATTGCGCGACGAGTGTATCGCACCGAGGTACTTTTAGGAAGCAACCGAGAGCTGACAAACGCAGCTAATGAGGCTGATTGTTTTCGCGTGATGGCAAGTCAGGTAATTAAGCTGACAAACTGTCCGGTAGTAGTCTATGAAGCAGACAATACGGGGCGTGTGGGAGATCCGCAGGTCTATGATGTGGCAGGTACTGAAAGCGATGGGGAAGCATCTATCCTCGTTTCGCCAGATGAGCGTGCGGTTGCCGGTTGGGTTGCTACCAATAATGAGCCGGCGGGGCGCACAACTGACACGCTACCTCATGCGCGGTGCTGGTATATTCCTGTGCGTGGCAAAGAGCGATTCGGTGGCGTTGTGGGTGTGGTTATGGACGCCGACACCGAAATGGGCTCATTTGAGCGCAACTTGCTGCTTATGCTTGCTGACGAATGCGGTCAAGCGCTTGAGCGCTTGTCTTTTGTGCGAGAGCGTCGCGAAATGGCAGTGCGCGTTGAAAAGGAGTCACTGCGTTCTAATTTATTGCGTACAATCTCGCATGATTTGCGTACGCCATTAACTTCCATTTCGGGTGATGCGGACATGCTGCTTAACGATGATGGTGCATTGACAAAAGCACAAAAGCGCCAGCTATTAAGCGACATGCATGAAGATGCAACATGGCTTGTGACGATGGTAGAAAACCTGCTCTCGGTGACGCGCATTGATGAGGGCAGTGTGCGTATTGAGCAGCAGCCTGAGCTTGCTAGCGAGATTATTGCTGAGGCGCTTTCGCATGTAAGCAGGCATGCGTCAAAGCATACCATTCGCGTTGAAGTCTCTGATGATTTGTTAATGGCAATGATGGATGCGCGTTTGATGATGCAGGTGCTGATCAACTTGGTGAACAACGCAGTTGCCTATACTCCTGAGGGAAGTACAATTGTTGTGGCGGCAACCCAAGTTGATGATCCCACGCGAGCGCCGCGCGTGCGTTTTTCAGTTACTGATGACGGGCCAGGGTTAGGTGCTACATCACCTGCAACAAGCCATGCAATTGGCGATGTTAGACGCGGCATGGGGCTTGGACTTCCTTTGTGCCAATCAATTGTTCGTGCGCATGGCTCTCAGCTGATCAGCCAGGACGTAAAGCCGCATGGTTGCTCTTTTTGGTTTGATCTACCTGCAGTCATAGTGGATCAAGCCGTAATGCAAGATGTACTCAATGATGCAGAGGAGCGCAAAGATGACTAATGCATCAACGGGATATGTGTTAGTAGTAGAAGATGATGCGGCTATTCGCAACCTCGTAACTACCGCATTGAAATTGCATGATCTTGCCTATGACGTGGCAGAGAATGGCTCGCAAGCGCTCCTTAAAGCAGTGTCTCGTACTCCCGATGTGATCGTGCTGGATTTGGGGCTTCCTGATATGGATGGGGTAGAGATAATAAGAAACGTACGCTCGTGGTCAGAGGTGCCCATCATTGTAGTTTCGGCTCGACAAGAAGATACTGACAAGGTGGGAGCTCTTGATGCGGGCGCTGATGACTATTTGACCAAGCCCTTTTCTGTTGACGAATTCTTGGCGCGCATTCGTGTAGCTTTGCGTAGGTCAACTGCGGCAAAAGGAGTTGGTTCATTGGCTTGTGCTGATGAAGCGCCGCGCTATAGGAATGGTGGTTTGACTATAGATTATGCCGCCGGCTGTGTTTGCGTAGACGATAAAGAGATTCATCTTACGCCCATTGAATTTAAACTGCTTTGCTTGCTTGCACGCAACACGGGTAAGGTACTTACGCACACCTACATATTAAAAGAGGTTTGGGGGCAAGCGCTTGCGTCAGATTTGCCATCGCTTCGCGTATTCATGACAACACTGCGCAAAAAAATTGAACCCGATCCAGCACATCCTATCTACATTCAAACTCACGTGGGGGTAGGGTATCGTATGTTGCGCGTGGAGGCTTAGCTGTCGGGGTTGGTGTTAATCCGCGGATCGAATAATCGTGGATTAACGGTGCTCAACAGGGCAATCGTATTTGGTCCCACGCGAAAAACTTGCGCTTGATTTGCCATATCAGGGCAATCGAGCACTAAAAATCCTTGCCTAACCAGGCCCAACAAATCGGTGCGCGCGCTGGAGTATGAGACGCGGCAGTTCTGCGCAGCTTGCTCAATGGTGATGGTGAAAAAGGGATTGTCAATCATTTTGCTAACAATTGCCTTTTGGCGCTCGTTGAGTAGAGGAGAGGCTTCTATTCTCTCGCAAGCTGTGGTGATGTTGGCTTGGGTAGCAGCAATCTTGCGTTGAAGAAGGCGAAGTTCATTTGCGTAAATTAAGACATTGCAATAGGTGAACTCTGTTGCATCAAACCCTTCGTCGCAGTCATGCGGATTGAGCGTATGTTCGTGGCTTGGAATGTCCAGGTTGTAGGCTTTATGCTGCCACTTGGAAAGAGCAGTAAAGATGGCCATGTTCGCCAAGAGCCCAAGATTGCGTCGTTCGTAATAAACCCTTCTCAGCAAAAGTGCAGTTGAGGCGTTGAAGTGTTCATAAGGGCGAAAGCCTGCAAAGAAATAAATGGCCTGCAACTCAGCAATAATGGGGTTGAGTGTCTGGTCATTGAGAATATCGCAAATGGTCTGCTTGGTGATTTCAGGCGTGTAGTAGTCTTGGTTGAGATATTTATCGCGCGCTTTTTCAATTTGAGGAAGCATGATAGAGCTTGCTTCGCTGGGAGTGTCAGCTTGAAATGCGCTGTTGAGTTGATCGAGATACTGAGGCGTGATGGGTTCATCAAGAACAGTTGGCGCTCTAAAAAATGTCTTAATGAGTGTATTGAGTGCTTGATCCTCAGCAGTGCTCGGCGTTCGTTGGGTGAGGTAGCCGGTAAGTCCTTCGTGAAAATCTACTTTATAGCCATCAATGGCTAGTGCGGTTACAAATTCGTTGAGGATGATGCTCAGTTTTCGAGATTCATGTAATGCTTGGTAGGTTTGATATTCAATCGTCTGTGAGCTGCCCTGCGTTTTCAAAAGGACAAGTGCCTGCTCCATGTCATGAGGGGGAGTTATCCAGGTCATTTTGCCGTCTGATTGCGACACAAAGGGACGGAAGGGTAAAAGCACGCCTGCGTGTCGACGAAGAGCGGTAAGCGTCTTCCAAATTTGCTCTTTTGTAGCACCTTTTGGTAGTGCGAATTGGTCAAGATCGTCCCAACTCACATACCTTTGGTTGGCTGTCTCCCAAAGCTCACGGAATTCGTTCGTTAAAACGAAAGGGAGTTCTTTCTGCTCGTCCGTAGTCCCTCCTCTAACGGCCGAATAGGACTCAAAACCCCGTTGTTGCAAAAGAGTTCGATAGCGGGGATTATAGGAGCATTTGTCTTAGTCTACGAGAGAAAAGGCGTCCGTTTTCAAAAATTGAGACTCTGTTGACGATCGCTTTTGTACTTTTGTATAAATTCGCCATCTCGGGTTTTCGAGATTGAATCGTCAAGATGATTCAGAGGGGAAAGGAGAAGGATGGTGAACAAGGTTTCTCGTACAAAGATGTCTTGCATCATTGTCGCGACAGTTGTTCTTGTGGCATGCCTAGCCTTTGTTGGTTGTGCCCCGCAAGAGCGCAGCTTGTCTGAAACGGGTGACAATGCGTCTGCGAACGCTTCGAAGCAAGATGATCAGGGAGACGACGCTTCGCAAGGTGTTGCTTTTACCTGGAGCGCTGAGAGCGACTGCGCAATGTGCCACGACAAAGAGGCAGCAAGCCAACAAGATTCAGCGTGTACTGCTTCGCAGCATGCAGATCTTGCATGTGCAACGTGCCACGCCGACGAGGCTGGTTTGGTTGCCGCTCATGAGGGTGCTCAGATGGGAAGCGACAAAGCCGCTTCTGCGCTCGTGACTACAAGCGTTGACGACGCAGTATGTCAGTCATGCCATGATCAGGCAGAGCTTGCAACGAAGACTGCCGAATGCACCGTTTTGACCGACAGCGAAGGTACAGTTGTTAATCCGCATGCGTTGCCAGAAAACGAAGACCATGCTGCAACTGAGTGCATTAGCTGCCACAAGATGCATTCAACTACCGCAGTTGATAAAACAGCAACGCGTTATTGCAAGTCTTGTCATCACACGGATGTCTATTCGTGCTACACCTGCCACGCATAAAAGCGTGCACAAATCTTGGCTACCACGACAAGGGAAAGTCGTTTGATAGCAGATATTCACCCAAGGAAGGGAGTGGAGAGATGGAGAAGGAATTTTCACGTCGTAGCTTTTTAGCAGGAGCTGGCCTGCTGGGCGCAACTATGGGCTTTGGCCTGGTAGGTTGCTCATCAGCTGACTCTGCTGCACCAGAAGGCGATTCATTGGCAACTACCGGTGAAGACGCTGCTGGTGGTATTGAGTGGGCACGTGAAGCAGACGTAGTTGTGCTTGGTTATGGCGCAGCTGGTGCTGCTACCGCTATTGAGGCTGCTGACAATGGCGCATCAGTTCTCATTGTTGAGAAAGAGGCTTTGCCGGGCGGTTCTATGGCTCGTTGCGGTGGCGCTATCATGGGTGCTGGCACGCGTGTTCAAAAAGAGCTTGGCTACGAAGATGCTGCCGATGATATGTATGATTGGATTATGACTTGCACCGATGGTGCTTGCCCGGACTACATTGCTCGTGCTTACGCTGATCGCTGCGGCGCCAATGTTGACTGGCTGGAGGACTTGAGCAAAGAGCACACCGATCAAGACCTCTTTGAGTATGCTCGCGCTGCAGGCGGCTCGGGTGCAACAAGCGGTTCTTCGGGCGGCGCTGGCTGCTTGGACGCTACTGGTTGCGACTATGAGAAGTTCGGTATTTCTAAAGCAACTGCACTTCCGCGTACTCACTGGGCAAAGGCAATGCCTGACAACACGGCAAACTCTGGTCCTGAGTTGTTCTTGCCGCTCTATGAAGCAATTAACGCTCGCGCTGAGCAGATCGAATCAATTTTTGACACCGCGTTTGTTCGCTTCGTTATGGATGACGAAGGTGCCGTCATTGGCGTTGAGGTAGAAGGCGCAAATGGCACTGAGTACATCAAGGCAAACAAGGGCGTTATGCTCTCTACAGGCGGATTCTGCGCTGGCGAAGAGATGCAGAAGAAGTTCGTTCCTGAGGCAGTGGGCAAGAAGTGCTACATGTCTGACGCTTGCGTAGGCGAGGGCATTAAGGCTGCTATGGCAATTGGTGCTGACTTGACGCAGATGTCTTACTACTATCCGATCGCAAAGGCTCAGCAGTATCACTACAACGTTCAGTACAACGATGTGTTCTATAGCTGGGATATGGACGACGAGGGCTACATGGAAGTTCCTGAGGACAACATGGCTGAGACCCACGGCGGCGTAGTTATCAACGACAAAGCACAAGTACTTGACGTATGGGGCGACGTTATCCCTGGTCTGTACGCTGCAGGCAACGATGTTGGAAGCAACATCTTCGGCAAGCCGGGCAACTATCCGGGATGCGGTTGCTATGTTTCATTCGCAGTATGCTTCGGCCGTATTGCTGGTGAAGAAATGGCAAAAGCATAAGCATAAGCAGCAAAGACGCTTTGTGCAAAATTTGCATTCCTCGATATTGAGCGCGTCCGCATAGTTCACCCCTCCCTCTAACTATTGCAGCAAAGCGCTCAACGGTGGGCATCCCCTGAAAGCAAGCGGTAAACGCAACGCTTTCAGGGGATTTTTGTCCTATAACACGAACTTGTGTCAAAACTCCGCTCTGAACTTGTGTTCTGCATGGATCGTAAGCGTATCAATATGGGCATCCGCTTGGCAGGATGGTCGCGTGGGGGTGATATGGGGTGGCGCTAGTTGATGGCTTCGGGCTTTTTCGCCACATGGACAGCCGCAATACCTCCGGTGTAGTTTTTCCAGGTGACGTCGACAAAACCAGCTTGTTCCATGAGTTTTGCTAAGCCTTCCTGGTCAGGGAACGCCTTGATGGAGCTTGAGAGATAGACAAAGCCTTTTTTGTCCTTCGTGATAAGACCACCCCAAAAGGGAATAAGGTGGTTCAGATAGAAATGATACAACCCACGCCACACCTTGTTGGGCGGCGTTGAGAACTCCAAACAGACGAGTGATCCGCCGGGCTTGAGTACGCGATACATTTCCGATAGTGCTTGCTCGCGCTGCGGCATATTGCGAATACCATACGCAACTGTAACGGTGTCGTATGAGTTGTTTTCATAAGGGATATCTTGGGCATCAACAACCTCAAAATGAACCGGCACTGATCCGGCTGCTCCTGCAGCGTAATGGGCTTTCGCTACTTCGAGCATCTCGGGAACAAGGTCAGTGCATTGGATGTGCGCGGGATGTTTGGTTTTGGCAACTGCAAAAGTAATCTCACCCGTTCCACCTGCAATATCCAATACATCATCATTATTGCTGATAGGAGCTTGTTTCATCATGCCCGCAACCCAGAGTTTATATGCACCAAAACTTGAGATAGCATTAAATTTTTCATACCTATTGGCAATGTGAGAAAAGATATCTTTTACTCGTTTTGATGAAAGCTCAGCTGGTGCTTCGTTGCCAGTAGCGGTGTCGATGCTCACGCGTGCTCCTTATGATGTGCTTGTTGGTTTAATGACTATGGTAGCGCAAAGCTTAGCGTTACAGATATGGCTCGGTAATCTTTCTTGCGAGAAACAGGTCTGACTTCGGCGTATGGAGAGGCGAATACGTTGTCTGATCGCAACCATGGTTGGCGCAATCAGCGGGTATACTGGTATTAACAAAAATGCTCTAGCGAGTTTGTTTGAAAGGAGCACCTCATGGCAGTCGACAAAATTCTGGTAGCTTATGATGAGAGCGAAGGCGGAAAACGTGCTTTAGCGCTTGGCGCCGATCTTGCGAAAGTAAACCCTGACGCACATATGGATCTCGCCTACGTGGTGCCTATCCCGTTGTTGGATGACTCGCAAAAACAGGCGTTTGCGCAGATTTTGGACATGATGATTTCTGATGGCGAATCATTGCTCGAAGAAGCTGAAGGTTCGCTTGATGATGAAGTGGCAAAGCGCACCGATTCACTTCTTTTGACGGGAACGAATCCTGCCACTGAAATTCTCAAACTGACTGATCAGCGTACATATGACCTGATCGTAGTAGGGAATCGTGGGCTTGAAGGCATAAAGGAGTATTTCGGAAGCGTCAGCCACAAGATACTCCAAGGCTCAAAGATTCCGGTATTGGTTGCAAAGTAGAGGTTGTTTGATGAGTGTTTTGGTGGGGAAAAACGCGCGGGCAAAGGTACTTACCGCCACAACGGGCGCATTTGCAAGTGTTCTTTGCTGCCCATTGATGGCATTTGGTGCTACTCCTGAAGGGTCGGCGGCCTATGACAAGGCACCGGTGATCTTGATTGTCACCGCCGCAATTGCAGTGGCTGTTGCGCTCATTTATGAGGGCGTGCACCGTCGTAAAAAGCGTCGCGAGGAAGACGAGAAAGAAGCTGCTCGCAGTGCACGTGCCACACGTGCACAAGATTCACGCGCGCGCAAAAACAATTAGGGTTGTAACGCGCGTACTTGCCAAAACGCAACGGCGCTTGCAGCTGCAACATTGAGCGAGTCAACGCCATGTGACATGGGTATTTTGACCGTATAATCACACCTCATGATGGTGTGATCAGATAAGCCTTCGCCCTCAGTGCCAAGCACGAGAGCAAGCTTATCTGTGGTTTGCAAAATTGGGTTGTTAAGTGCAATAGAGTTATCGCTTAACGCCAAAGCGGCTACTTTAAATCCGTGTTCATGCAGAAGAGGAATGCCTGTTTCGCTCCAACCACCAGCGCGTATAACGTTGCCGTGTTTTCCTGGCCCCTCAACATCTGTGCCAATGTAGGCCCAGGGAATCTGGAAGACGGCACCCATAGAGACGCGCAAGGCTCGTCGATACAGCGGGTCGTAGCACCCAGGCGTTATGAGCACCGCGTCCATGCCAAGGGCGGCAGCACTTCTAAAAATTGCACCGACATTTGTGTGGTTTGTAATATCTTCAAGGATGGCAACACGTGTTGCACGTGCAAGCACCACTGCTGCCGATTCTGGTTGGGGGCGAAAAAACGCCGCAAGGGCGCCACGCGTCAAATTAAAGCCGGTAAGTTTGGCAAGCTCATCGCGTGGTGCAACGTAGATCGGTGTGTCTGGCCAGAGCGTTTCAAATCTCTGGATTAACTCCTTGTGCGTCTCTACGCGGTGAGCTTCAAGTAATAAGGAGCAAGGTTGCAAACCTGCGTCAAGCGCGCGATCTATCACTTTTGCTGATTCGACAATGCAAATACCCTGTTCGGGTTCAAGTTTTGAACGAAGCGCCACGTCGGTAAGACGCGCATATACATCAAGTCGCGCATCGTCTAAAGCATCAAGGTAAGTAAGCATACGGTCCGTTAATCCTCACAAGCAAATTCAATCATTTCTGCACGCACATCGTTGAGCACGTCAGGAACAAGCTCAATGCCATGCGCAATGAATTCCTTGCTGTCAAAAATGTGAGCTCCAATAGCACGCATGTCCTCAATGTTGGCAGCTTGTACTTCGGGTGTGCGCGATGATGTGCAATCGTTCAAGATAGCAACATTGTAATCAAGTGAAAGTGCGTCATAACAGGTGGTGCGAATGCAATTCGGTGTTGTGGTTCCCATAAGGACAACGCACGTTATACCAAGACGTCGCAACACAAGGTCAAGTTTCGTGGCGAAGAATGCCGAGAAGCGTGGTTTGACGATGCAGTACTCGTTTGCGCGCGGAGAAAGAGGCGCAACTTCGTCCCCAGAGTGAGCATCTGCGCATGCCGCAGAAAGAGGTTTGCCCTCTGCTGCCCATGTGGCATAGCGCACTGCTTCAACATCTGATCCGTCCGTGGCATATTCCCTGGTGACATGAACGATTGTCATGCCAAGCTCGCGCGCCTTTGTAAGCGCTTTTTCGCACGTGTTTACGGTTGCAGCAGCGCCAGCAATGCAAAGGGGAGAGGCGGGGTCAATAAAGCCATGCTGCATATCAATGATGATAAGCGCTGCTTGCTTGGGGGAAATCATAGGTACTCCTAACTTACCGAGTAGCTCGTTAATTCACTTTACGCTTTTTCATGATGGCGTATAAAAGAAAACCATATAAATGCCGCACCCATAAGAATGAGTCCGGCGCCGTCAAAAAGCACAAATCGCGCAATGCTGCTGCTGAGTAGCTCAAAGCCAACGCTGGGCAATTGCGACCAAATAAAGCATTCTCCAATAAGGCCAACGAGTTGCTGGATGAGCACTATGACGCCTAAAGAAAAAAACGAGTCAGGCCGAAAAATCACTGCTGGATAGGTAACATTCCACATGAGAAACGCAACCCCTATGCCTGCTACCGCGGCTTGACCGGAAATGCCCTCAAGTTGATATGCTTGAACGAATGCATCAGGCCAGATGATAAAAGATAGCGCGCATTGTACATTAACGACAAACACGAAAAGAAAGCTAATGCGAACCGCCCACCGCGCCGCCCGAAGATGACTTCGTGGCTGCACTATGTTTGAAGTAGAAACTGCGGGATCGTTTGACATTTTTGCTGTCCTTTCGTTCTAAGAAAGCATAGCACTCACGCAAGCCGTTATACTGATGGTTGAGTTGTCGAAAGGAAACATTTTGAATTCATCGCATGCCAAAGAAGCTCTGTATTTAGCAGCAAATCCGCAACCACATCCTTCGTTTGACCAGTTTGTAGCCACAATTTCTGCGCTGCGAGCGCCGGATGGGTGTCCCTGGGATCAAGCGCAAACGCACGCATCTATTGCGAAGAATATGCTGGAAGAGGCATATGAGGCAGTGGATGCTATTGAGCAAAATGATATTGCTCATCTTCGCGAAGAACTGGGCGATGTTTTGTTGCAAGTTGTCCTGCAAAGTCAGATTGCTTCTGATGCTGGGGAATTCAACATCGATGATGTTGCTGCTGATGTCAACGCTAAAATGGTGCGCCGACATCCACACGTGTTTGGAGAAGCTTCTGCTGAGCATGCTTCTGACGTGCTTGATTTATGGGATCAAGTTAAGCTTGCCGAAGGGGCAACCGCCCAGGAGCCATCTGGGCTGTTGGAGGGGGTTCCTTCTTCGTTTCCCGCATTGATGCAAGCGCAAAAAATTTCGCGCAAGGCAGCCTCGGCTGGTTTTGAGTGGGAATGCCTCAGCGATGTATGGGAGAAGGTTGACGAAGAAATAGCGGAGCTGAAAGAAGCATATGAATATGCTCCAAAAACTGCAAAAGGCAAAGTAGATGTTGATGCACCTTTGCCTGAAGCTTTGAAGGCTGCGGGTGTGACACCTAAAAAAGCTGTCGAAGATGTGGAAATGGAGTTCGGAGATGTTCTCTTTTCGCTGGTCAACGTAGCGCGAAAGATGGGCATTGATAGCGAAAGCGCGCTGCGGCAGTGCTGCATGAAGTTTCGTGCACGGTGGGCGGCAATGGAGGCGGCATGTGTCGCACAAGGCAAACGCATAGAGGATCTTTCGCCCGCTGAGCAAAATAGGCTTTGGGACGCGATAAAAGAAAGCGGCGAAGCGCGATAGAATCACGAATCACCGCTTTTGCTGGTTTTAAAACTGATCTCAGACGCTGTGTAGGTTGAACGCGCGGATCAAGAGGCGTTACGCAAGTTTTTCACCGAGAAGTTTTGCGGCAGCTGCTTTATCAAAGTTGCCACCTGTTGCTTGGGTAAGTGCGCCCATGACTTTGCCCATGTCTTTTTTGGTTGAAGCGCCCGTTTCAGCGAGCGTGGCATCAATAAGTGCAACTAATTCGTCGCCTGATACTTGTTTGGGTAAATAGCTCTCAAGAATTGCAACTTGTTCAGTCAGCATGTCAGTGCGCTCTTGGTTGTTGCCTGCTTTAATGGACCCATCCAGCGTTTCTTTGGTCTGCTTGATAGTGCGTTTGAGCATGGCGTCAACATCGGCATCGGTAATGTCGCGACGCTCATTGACCTCAATGTTTTTGAGTTCGCCATGTACTTGGCGAAGAATGGAAAGACGCGTCTTGTCTTTGGCCTTCATGGCATCTTTGATTGCTTGCATCAGCTCGTCATTTGTCATCTGGTTTACTCCTTACCCGTACGTCCTGATACTTGAAAGTACTTTGTCAGGATGCAATGTTCATAAATCATTAATGCATGTGGAATAGCCTTGAGTATAGCGTACCCAAGGCGCTGCGGGATAAAGAGAATAGGGCGGAATCTGCTAAAATGTCTTGGTTTGAATAATTGAGGAGGCATCCATGAAACCACTTCCCCTGAATCAGCTTGATCCGCGCATAAAGTCAGTTTGGCGTCTTAATGATGCAATTAGTGCCACGTTGCTTTTCGTTTGCTGTGCAATAGGGTTTGTTATTGCTGGGCTTGTTGACCCTGATCCCAGTTGGGAATGGGTTGTCGTAGGCATTATGACCCTTATCTATGTACTCACGATGATTTTGTGCGTTGTTGTTTTGCCTCCTATTCGCTATATGCGCTGGCGCTACGAGGTGAGTGAAGACTATTTGGATATCGCACGTGGAATTGTCTGGCGCAAGCGTTTTGTGATTCCGTTTATTCGTGTGCAGAACACCGATACTCGCCAAGGACCAATTCTGCGTTTATTTGGTCTTTCAAGTGTGACGGTTGCTACGGCTGCTGGTGAACATGAAATTCCAGGTTTGAGGAGCGAAGAAGCCGAGCAGCTTCGCGATCGTGCTGCTGAGTTGGCGCGTCTTGCTCAAGAGGATGTGTAATCATGGAGACGCAGAATCAGATGCCGCCCACATCACAGCCGCAGGTGCAACAACAGCCTGAAAAAATCCATGTCCACCATAGCTATATTTGGCTGGGAAGCGTGCGTATAGCGTTTTATGTTATTGTTGCGTCAGGAATCTCTCTTGCGTCGTCGCTTGCTGGTGTGATCTCTGAGCTTTCTTTTGGACGAAGCGGCGAAGTCTTCTTGATCTTTGGTGTCCTTTTGCTTGTTTTGGTGCTATTTGTTGGTGCCCTAGGTATTAGTGCGCTCGTGCGTTGGTGGTCATACAAGCATTTGTATTATGAGCTTACGCCTGAGGAATTCAGTCTCCATTCAGGAATTTTCAACAAGCAACGTATTCATGTACCTTATCAGCGTGTGCAATCAGTTGATCAGCGAGCTACGTTATTCCAGCGCATTTTTGGCGTTTGCACAGTGAGCATTGATACTGCAGGTGGTTCAAATAACAAAGCTATCACCATTCCTTATGTGAGCAAAACTCAGGCAGAGCAACTTCGCTATGAGCTGTTCGCTCGCAAGCAGTATGTAATGACAGGTTCTGGTGCGCAGGCTTCGGTCGCATCTTTTCAGGTACCAGCACAGGAGTATGCTGCACCGTCACCCGCGCAGTATGCGCCAGGTGCTCCTGCGCAGACACAGCAATCAGGAAATATTTTGGATGCACCAGCAGAGATTTGGCAAAGCGTTGGTGGAGTATTTGGTGGCATGGGTGCAGATATCGCACCTGTGTCATATGAATATGGCATGTCCAATAAAGAGCTTATTCTGACAGGCCTTTCCAACAATACGACGTTTGTCGTAATTGTGTTTGGTATTATCGGTGTAGTTACGCAGCTCTTTGAACTGATGGATGGTCTTTTTTCTCCAGCTTCTGGGAGTTGGGAGGATGCCGCTTTTGATGCTGCGTTTGCAGCACCCCCACAGTTTCTTGTCGTATTTGCATTCGCTTTTGTAGCGATAATGTTGGTTATTTGGGTGCTCTCTGCTGTTGGCTCATGCATTTCATATGGCGGATTTAAAGCTCGTAGGCGCGGCAATCGTATTGAAGTGGAATATGGTCTATTACAACATCAGTTCCAAGGCGTTGATGTTGACCGCGTGCAAAGCGTTGTGATTAAGCAGTCATTTATTCGTAAGATCTTTGGGTACTGTGAGGTTTCGCTTGGCAAAATTGATGCGGCTACAGCAGATGACGACACGAATAAAGGTACTCTTGCGCAACAGGGTTTGATTATTCATCCCTTTGTAAAAGTGAGCCGAGTTCCTGAGATTCTAGCAGGCATCATTCCGGAATTTGCCGGAGTACCTACCGAGATAACCCCTGTTGCACCTGTTGCTCTTCGTCGTGCGCTTATTCGCAGAGGCATAATTCAAGGAAGTGGTTTTTGGCTTGCTGTTGTAGTTGCGCTTTGTATGGGTGCCGTTGAAATGTTTATAGCCCCCAAGGCTCCCTATGATCCTGACTTAGCGCTATTTATGACCTTCGCGGATCCAGCATGCATTATTGGGTTTGCATTAGCGTTTACGCTCTTTGTGCTTGACCTTATTGGTGCCGTTTTGTGGGCAAAAAGCTCAGGCTTTGCGTTTAATCGTTCTTTTATGCAGGTGAGCAATGGCGGTTTTTCGCGCGAAGTTGTCAGTTTTCCGCGCAAAAAAATCCAGTTTGGTTACACCAAAACCAACCCGTTTCAGCGTTCGGCTCATACTGCCACAATCACAGCTGTAACGGCTGCTGGTGTGGGTGGTACACACGTGAAGCTGGTTGATGCTCGAGAAGAAGATGCCCAAGCGTGGCTTACCTGGGTACAACCGCAGCGGAATATGGTAGGGTAGTGACATGAGCGATCAACCTTCAACATTGCCAACTTCGTGGACGCCTTCGCAATTTAAGCCGAAGAACGCACACGCGCTGCGCGAGCACCGTCACGAAACGTCTGCAACCACTGCAAGCACTGAGAATAAGAAGCGCAATATTCGCGAATATACCTTAGGCGAAGAGATTTTTAATTCGGTCACGCATGGTATTGGTGCTCTGTTGGCAATTGCTGCTATTCCTATTTTGGTGGTGCACGCTGTAGAGCGTGGTGGCGGGGTGTATCTTTTTGCAGCACTGGTATATACGCTGACTATGCTTTTGGAATATGTCATGTCTACCTTGTATCATGCGCTTGCTGCCGAGAAAGCAAAACGCGTTTTTAAGGTGCTTGACCATAGTTGCATTTATCTTTTTATTGCGGGCACCTACACTCCGTTTTGTCTCATAACGCTTGGCAGTGTGGGCGGTGTCTATCTTTGCATTTTTGTATGGGCAGTTGCTTTAGCTGGCGTGGCGTGCGAGGCTTTTTGGGTGTTTCGCCCACGCTGGATTTCAGCAGTTCTGTATTTGCTTTTAGGTTGGTCGGTAGTAGCCTTTTTGCCGCAGCTCATTGCGCAAATGAATTCAGCCGCGCTTTGGCTTTTGGCGCTTGGTGGTCTCAGCTATACCATTGGCTGTATCTTCTATGTGCTCAAACGCATTCCTTATATGCATTCGATCTTTCATATTTGGGTATTGCTTGGCAGCGTTTTGCAGTTTTTAGCAATTGCCCTATATGTCATATAAGCTTCACAAGGAGTTGAACAAATCAGTATGGAAATTGGTATAAGTATTGTCGTGACGTTGGCGCTCATTTTCGTCAACGGATACTTTTCTATGTCTGAGATGGCACTGGTAAATGTGCGTATGATTACGTTGGCGCATGAAGCTGAAGAAGGGGACAAAAAAGCTCAGCGCGCTTACGATCTTGCCAGCAACTCAGGGCAGTTTCTTGCAACCATTCAGGTAGCTATCACGCTTGTTGGTTTTTTTGCATCAGCTGCAGCGGCAACAAATCTTTCTGATCCGCTTGCGCAATGGATGTCAAGCTTTGGGGTTGAGTGGCTTTCAGCCATTGCTCCTGGTTTAGCGCCCGTACTCATTACCCTGATTGTTTCTTATCTCAGCATTGTTATCGGTGAGCTAGTGCCTAAGCGCATGGCTCTTGCAGATGCTGAGAAAATCTCCAAATCAGTTGCGGGACCTCTGAAGGTGTTTCAGAAAATTGCTTCACCGTTAGTATGGTTAACCTCGGCGTCTGCAAATGGTATTTCGCGTCTTCTTGGCATCAAAGGCGCTGATGAGCGTCAGACGGTTTCTGAAGAGGAAATCAAATATATGGTGACCGACAACGAAGAACTTCTTGATGACGAGAAGCGCATGATTCACGAGATTTTGGATCTTGGTGATATGTCGGTGCATGAGATTATGACACCACGCGTAGACATGATTTTCGCCGAAGACACGATGACGGTACGTCAAACACTTGAACGCATGCAAGGCACTGGCTATTCGCGTTTGCCAATTTTCCACGAAGATATTGATCACATCATTGGCATTGTGCACTACAAAGATCTTATGGCTGCGCTTATGGATGGCGACGAGGACGTGCCTGCGGTTGATTTTGCCTTCGAGGCACTTTTTGTCCCTGAGACAAAAGACGCCTATCCGCTGCTTGCTGAGATGCAAACGAATCGCCAACAGATGGCAATTGTGGTTGACGAATATGGCGGAACTGACGGTTTGATTACCGTTGAAGATATCGTGGAAGAAATTGTTGGCGAAATTGTTGATGAAACCGACAAAGAAAATCCGTTTATTGAAACCTATAGTGAAACAAGTTGGAAAATTGATGGGCGTTTCCCGGTAGAAGATGCTGAGATTTTAGGGTGGCCTGTTGAAGAATCCCCTGATTATGAGACTATGGCAGGGTGGCTTATGAGCAACTTTGATTCTGTTCCAGAAGTGGGAGACACCTTTGAATACCAAGGTTATGTGTTCAAGATTTTGTCTATGCGCCGCCGTCGTATTCTAAGTATGAAGGTAGAACGTTTGTAGCTTATAAGCTTAAAACGACCGTTAACCAAACGTTCATGGTTCGTTCGATAAGGTGGCGCTTGTGAAGCTATGAGCGCCACCTGCAACTACGCAAAAGATGTGTTTGTCAAGCGAACAAAACATGAAGCGCCCTCCACATTTCTTTGCCTTAAAAGCTTCATTTCGATACAATAGGTACCACTAATTGACATATCAGCCCATCACGGCAGCAATCCCACTCAACAATTTACTACGCTGTCTACCGCTTCGGCGGTATTGTGTTGTGCACTTTTTTGCCAACTGGAAAGGTTCGATCGTGGCGCACAAGCGTTACAAACAACAAAAAACCAACGTCGCAGCACGCGTTGCTATTGTCGGCGTTGCTGCATGTGCGCTTGTTGCAAGCATTGGCATGGGCGTAGCATCTGGTGTTGCTGGCGCGCCCGAAGGCGTCGATTCTTTTGGTATCGCTGAAACCCGCACTGCATCTTCTGAACCATCATCGCTTGCAATTTCGGCATCTGATACTGCTGTGGTAGAAACTTCTTCATTGCAATCTGCTGCACCGCGCGACATTTCTGCTGGTATTGCAGAGATCGAAGCTGAGGAAGAAGCTGCGCGTATTGCGGCGGAAGAAGCTGCGCGTGCAGAAGAAGAGGCTCGCATTGCTGCAGCAGAGGAAGCACGTGCTGCTCAAGCTGAAGTTGTTGTGCAAGAGCAAGAAGTGGTCGCCGAAGATACCACCTCTTTGAGCGAGGTAGATTGGTCGGTTGGCAAAGATGCCTTCGTTGCTGAATGGACTGCTCGTATTGATGCTTATCTGGCTGGATCTGCATTGGCTGGTCAAGGCGCCACATTTGCATTGGCTGCTTGGGAAAATGGCGTTGACCCGCGCTTCTCTCCTGCAATTTCCAATACGGAAAGCTCAAAGGGTGGCAGCTGCTTTTTACCCTATAACGCATGGGGCTGGGGTGAGAGCAGTTGGTCAAACTGGTCTGACGCAATCAACGCTCATGTTGCTGGCTTAGGTGCAAGCTACGGATATTCTCTCACGCTTGAAAACGCTGCGAAGTATTGCCCGCCGCATGCAACCGAGTGGTACAACAAAACGCTCGCTCAGATGCAGCTCATCTAATCTTCTTTCTAATGCAATTATTTTCATAGCTGTATATGTGTGGCTGTTGGCGCACTTCGTGACGCCTGCTTTCGCGCGCTGTATGCCGCGTGGCGTGTGGTGCATTGCATGCTTCATGCTGCGTGTTTGGTGCTCTTGAGGTGTGAAGAAGCAGTCGTAGAAGAAAGACTGTGCAGTAACATTGAGCAAGCCCTTCTTTTGGAAGCTAAGTTCTATAATAGTCAAACAGAATGAAACGCTAAGTGCCCAGTGGTAAGAGCCCGTGAAAGGAGCACTATGAGCAATGTTATTGTTGTCGGATGTGGTCGTGTAGGATCGCGCTTGGCAAACATGCTCTCGGACAATGGCAGCAACGTTTGCGTTATAGACAAACGAGTAGAAGCATTTGCTAATCTCGGAAGGAACTTTAACGGTTCTACAGTACAAGGCGTTGGCTTTGATGAAGATACCTTGGTTAAGTCAGGTATTGAAGACTGTGACGTTGTGGCGGCGGTTACTCAATTTGACAACACCAATCTCATGGTGGCAGAAGTAGCCAGCCGTTTATTTGGCGTACCGCATGTTATTGCGCGCCTGTACAATCCTGATCACGAACGCGCATATATGCAACTTGGTATTGACTATGTGTGTGGAACGTCGCTGGTGGCTGAAGACGTGTTTTCAAAGATTGTTTCAGGCCACGGTGCCCATATTGAAACGTTTGGAGAGTTTGAGGTTCTGCGTTTCTCGCTGAATCTTTCAAGCACTGATAAAAAGACAATTCGTGTGGGCGAACTTGAGCGCGACCATGATATACGCATCATTGCATTTGAGCGAGGTGACGGTTCGGCAAGTTCCATTCCGAATCGTGATTCTATCTTGTATAACGGAGACTCGGTTTTGGCATGTGTGCGTCATGAGCTTATTGAGTCATTCTCGAAATACATCCAAGATTAGGAGTTTTAGCCAATGTATATTGTGATTGCTGGTGGCGGAAAAATTGGCGAATACTTGGCTGGCGTTCTTTTGCAAAGTGGCAACGTAGTTGCCATCATTGAAGAGGACTTGGCAACTGCCGACAGGCTATCTGAAGTGTTAGAAGGGCGCTATATTGTCATCCATGGAGACGGATGCGACTCTAAATACCAAGAAGATGCTGGTATTAGGCGAGCTGATGTGTTTGTTGCTACCACAGGCCAAGACGACGATAACTTGGTGTCGTGCGAAATTGCGCAACGCGTATTCAATGTTCCTCGTTGCATTGCGCGTGTGAATAGCCCTAAAAACCAACGCATCTTTAAAGAGGTTGGCATTGAATGCGTTTCTTCAACGTCGTTGATTGCAAACCTTATTGAAGAAGAGACGCTTTTGGGTTCTATGAGTGTTGCGGGTCTATTGACGCATGGTAACGTTATGCTTGCTGAGGTGGTGGTGCCCAAAATGAAGCATCATCCAAATGATGAGGGCATAGAGGTAAGTCAGATAGCCATGCCAGAGGGCAGCATTATCGTTGCTGTTTCAACGCGCGATGATGTATTTGTGGTTGCTCCCGACACAGCGCTCTACAGTGGTGACAAAGCGGTAGTTGCTGCCGATTCTGATGTGCTTGATGAGGTGCGCGCAGTTTTTCGCGCTCTATAATAGTGTGCGCAGATTGAGAGAAAGGATGAAGTCGTGATTGATAGGTATACGCGACCTGCAATGGGGGAAATCTGGGAACTTCAAAATAAGTTTTCCATTTGGAAAGAGATCGAAGTGCTTGCTTGCGAAGCCCAAGCCGAATTGGGCAAATCCGGCATCACCAAAGAAGAAGCTCAGTGGATTCGCGATCACGCAGATTTTACCGTCGAGCGCATTGATGAGATTGAGAAAGTTACCAATCACGACGTAATCGCTTTTACAACCAATATGGCTGAATACATTGATGCCGATATCGAAGAAGGTCAAGAGCCACCAAGTCGTTGGGTTCACTATGGTATGACCTCGTCAGATTTAGGTGACACGGCGCTGTCGTATCAAATCGTACAGGCTATTGACATCATTCTTGAAGACATTGCTGCTCTTGGCGAAACATGCAAGCGTCGTGCTTTTGAGTTGAAAGATGTGTTGTGCGTGGGTCGCACGCATGGAATCCATGCTGAGCCAATGACGTTTGGTATGAAATTTGGCAGCTGGGCATGGGCACTCAAACGTGCACAAAAGCGCATGCTTGAGGCGCGCGAAGTTGCTGCTACGGGTGCAATTTCTGGTGCGGTAGGCACCTATTCAAGCATTGATCCTTTCGTTGAGGAATATGTCTGTGAGCGCTTAGGTCTCACGCCTGACCCGCTTTCTACACAGGTTTTGGCACGCGATCGTCATGCGCAGGTCATGGCGGCACTTGCTGTAACCGCTTCAACGCTTGAGTCTATTGCTATGCAGGTGCGTCTGTTGCAGCAATCTGATGTTATTGAGGCGGAAGAACCCTTTACGAAGGGGCAAAAAGGCTCTTCAGCTATGCCTCACAAGCGTAATCCTATTACCGCAGAGCGCGTGTGTGGTTTAGCGCGCGTGGTAAAGGCAAATGCACAAGTTGCTTTCGACGATGTTGCTTTGTGGTATGAACGAGATATCTCTCATTCGGGTGCAGAGCGCGTGGCTTTGGCGGATAGCTTCATTGCGCTTGACTACATGTTCGGAAAGATGCAGTGGATGCTTGATGGCCTGCAAGTTTATCCTGCAAAGATGGAGCATAACCTGTGGCGTACCAAGGGTCTCATTTTCTCCTCGAAAGTTCTGCTTGCGCTGGTAGATACGGGTATCAGCCGCGAAGATGCTTATGTTATCGTGCAACGTAATGCTATGAAGGTGTGGGAAGACATCCAAAACGCGGTAGATGGCCCAAGTTATCGTGAGCGCCTTGAGGCAGATCCCGATGCACATCTCACGCAAGAAGTTCTCGATGAAATCTTTGATCCTTGGGATTTCTTAACGCGCGTTGACGTGGTATTTGAGCGCCTGGAAACACTTGAGTTTTAAAGCGCGCGTTACCTTTTAAGCAAGAGGCGTCCACACGCGAACATTGCAACTATGTATGGGGTCACCTTCAAGCGGCGTATCATCTACGTTGGCGAAGGTGACCACATTTGTATGTGTGCCTGAAGTGGCTAAATAGTCACCGTAGGTGTCTGATCCGCTTTCAACATCAAATGCAAAATACTCGCCACTGTCCAGGTTGACGCCGCAAACAGCTGTTGTTGACTTCACCATAAAATACGAACCACACCACGCTGGGGCAGCGGTTGGCGTGCGGTCGAAGCAAAACCACAGTTGATTTTCGTAATTGCTGTCAAGGACGGGGTTTGCAGGCACGTAGGTGCCAATCCCGGATATGCCATCACCGTAGGTGTACCACGCATCGAAAGAGAAGGAGAATCCTGTTGGTCCATATGCTGCTTCGAGGGGCTTCATGTTGAGAGGCAGTACGAGCGAATCTCGCGTTTCGCCAGATTCAGCATCCAGACAGGTGAGTTGGTAGTAAACACCCGCAGCTTCTGCACGGGGCGCAATGACAACAGCATCGGTTTGCGCATAGACCGGAGTGGACATGCGTCCGTGTGAGGTGTAGACAACCTGGGTGTCGTCTTGTCCGAATGCTGCTCGCCACAACAAGGAATCTTCGGAGCGTGCGTTGCCCTCGGCAGTAGGCATGACCTGCCAAAATGCCCACGTATCAACAGCGGCAATAGAAGGCGTTTCCCAGTCAACGGTGTCGCCTTCTGCTACACAAACAATGTGCTCAAGCGAAGGGGCTTCACTCCCGCCCACAAGAGAGGCAGTATAGACGCGCCATAGGTTATCCATGATGTCGGCTTCAACCCAAATAACACCTGATGAGGAAGCTCGTACGTCGAAAATATCGAAGCCCTCTCCATGACCCTGTGCTTTTTCTAGCACCGTTGTAAGGGTTCCTGAGGCAAGCGACAAAATAGCCACCTGGGTGAGGGGGTTTGCCTGCTCTGTTGGAATGAGGCAAACGGCAAGATCATCACTGTTGGACCAGACGAGCGACCCATACGGCAGCTTGTAGGTGCCCGTGCAGCTCATGAGCGTGTTGGCATCTTCAACTAAGGTTAAAGCATCTGAATTCATGACATTATCAGCGCTTACTTCAAGCACGGTAATATCATCAGCAGGAGCTTCATTTCTTTTTGCGGCAGCTAAAGCTACGCCGCCTCCAACGGCACCCAACGCACCTATGCCTACTGCTCCGAAAACGAAGTGCCTGCGCGTAATGCCGCCCGCAGTTATAGCGGAGGTGCGTGTTTGAGCACTTGGTCGGATATGTGCTGAGCGCTTGCGAGGTGTGGTTTGGGTAGTCGTATTCCGTGCGGTGTGCTTTGCTTGTGTGCTATGAGGAGACGCGTGGTTTGCACGCGTAGTTCTTTTCGTTGTCATGGTGGTTATTGTGTCATTTCCTGCACAGGTTTTGGAGGTCTGCACACAAATTGATACAATAAACGCAAACAAGACTCAGTTGCTTTTAATTACTGTGCTTATACCGAACAAGGAGTTTCCTATGAGTAATGAAACACGTCGCATCTTGCTTGTTGAAGATGAAAAAGCCATTCGTGATGCGGTTACGGCTTATCTTGAGCGTGAGAACTATTGGGTAACTGCTGTAGGTGACGGTCATGAAGCTCTTGAAGAGTTTTCTAAACATCACTTTGACCTCGTAATCTTGGACCTTATGTTGCCGCGCGTACCTGGTGAGGCTGTGTGCCGCGCAATTCGCGACAATTCCGATGTGCCCATCATCATGCTGACTGCAAAAGGTGAAGTAGAAGATCGTATTATCGGTCTTGAGCTGGGCGCAGATGACTATCTTGTCAAGCCTTTTAGTCCGCGCGAGTTGGTTGCACGTTCACGTGCGCTGCTTCGTCGTGTTCATGCTGATTCGGAGCCGCAGCGTGAGGTACTTGAATTTGGCGAATTAACCATTGACGTTTCTGGTCACAAAGTGTTGGTTTCGGGTGAAGAGATTGATCTCACTGCGTCTGAGTTTAAACTGCTCACCACATTGTCTCGCTATCCGGGCCGCGTCTATTCTCGCATGGAGCTGGTGGAAAAAGTTCTCGGCTATGATTTTGAAGGCTACGAGCGCACTATTGACTCGCACGTGAAAAATCTTCGTGCCAAGATTGGCGACAATCCTCGTAATCCTAAGTGGCTGCATACCGTGCATGGTGTGGGATACCGCTTTGAAGATCCTACCAAAGCTGGCCAATAGTTTGCGTCGTACGCTAAGAAACGATCGTTGTGACCTCGCAAATAGAAACTGAAACAAAAACGGTACCGTCTTCTGAGTCATCAGGAGCTTCCGATATACATCATGAGCCCACAGGAGCTAAGCATTCTCGCTGGCCGTGGGCTCGTTTGACGTATACCACACGCGTAACGGCAACTTTTGCGCTTATTGCTGCTATGACCGCCCTTATTGCTTTGGGCGTTCTTTCGTTTGTATGGGAACAGCATTTTCAGACATACACACAAGAGAACATGTCGTCTCTGGCGCAGAGTTTGGCGGGAAGCATAGAAAAGGTATATAAAGGGGAAGGGACGCTGTACTGTCCTGAAGTTATTCAAATTGCCCAATATGCTGAAAGCACCTCTTCGGGCGTTGGTATTTTGGTTTCTGACAACCTTGATCATCGCATTGTGTATGATTCAGCGGCGGTCAAAGTTGAAGATGACATGGCAGGCTCTGGAAGAACGCTGGCACCTCCTGCAAACGCTGAAGGTATTGAGACGTGTCCCATTGTTGTAGATGGCGTAGCGGTTGGCTCAGTGCGTGTATGGGTATATGGTTCGGACATGCTTCTTACACGCTCTGACGAGGAATTTCGTGAGAATTCTTACCAAGCAATGATCTTTGCCGCAGGTCTTGCTATTGTTTTGGCCTCATGTATTGGCTTTTTGTTCGCACGCGCCCTGGTAAGCCCGATCAATCGTATGACTACAACAGCGAAGGCTATCAAAGAAGGCGATCTGTCTGCGCGCACTAAACTACACGGTGATGATGAGATTGCGCGTTTAGGTGAAACCTTTGACGAAATGGCCGATTCGGTTGAAAAGGACCGCGACCTAGAGCGACGTTTGACGACCGACGTAGCGCATGAGCTGCGTACACCGCTTATGGCTATTCAGTCTACGGTAGAGGCCATGGTCGATGGTGTTTTTGAAGCAGACGAAGAGCGTCTGGAGACGGTCAATTCTGAGGTGCAACGCTTGAGCCGACTTGTGGATGCAATTTTGAAGTTGTCGCGCCTTGAGAATCGTTCAACTCCTATCAAGATGGAAGTTGTTGATGTTGGGCAGCTTCTTGAATCAATTGTTGCTACCCATGAGGCATTTGTAGCAGACTCAGGGCTGACGCTTACCTATGAGATGGAACCGGGCGTTCGGGTACGTGGTGACGCAGATATGATTCGTCAGGCTGCCGCAAATCTTATATCGAATGCTGTTCGTTATACGCCAGAAGGTGGCAGGATCTTTGTGCGTGTGTATGCAACTGATACCATGGCCGCCATTCAAGTAGCTGATACTGGTATTGGTCTTTCACCCGAGGAAGCAAAGATGGTATTTTCGCGCTTCTGGAGAGCTGATGCGGGACGCACGCGAGAAAGCGGCGGTCTTGGAATTGGCTTGTCGGTGGTAAAAGAGATTGTGGATCGTCATAATGGATGGGTGCAGGTTGAGGGTGTCAAGAACAAGGGGGCATGTTTCACCATTCACATCCCGCTTTACCAAGATGATGCTTCCCGAAACCTCAAACCACATAAATCGCGGGGGAAGTCGCGAAAAGATATGAAATAGTTGATAATAGCGAAAGCTATAAGGGAGTAAACAGAGAAATGCTTGGCATTTTCGCATGGCTGCGGGTTTGTCTGGCAGAAAACTGATCACATGGAGAAAGGGAAGCGTATGTCTGGCATTGATATCAAGCCTGATGCACAAGGAAAAGTTCGCGATTTGTATGATCTGGGTGACTCGCTATTGCTTGTTGCAACTGATCGTATTTCTGCTTTTGACTATATTCTTGAAGACGAGATTCCCTATAAGGGACAGGTGCTCACCCAGATTTCGCGCTTCTGGTTTGAGCTGTTGGATGGCGTGGTGGAAAACCATCTCATCTCTTGTGATGTTGAGGATCTTCCTGAGCAGTTCAAGCCTTATGCTGATTATCTGGCGGGTCGGTTCATGTTGGTCAAGAAGGCTGATATGTTCCCCACCGAGTGCATTGTACGCGGTTATTTGGCAGGCAGCGGCCTGAAGGAGTACGAGAAAGAAGGTACCGTTTGTGGTATCGAATTGCCTGAGGGCTTGATCAACTCTTCTCAGCTGCCGGCTCCTATCTTTACGCCATCAACGAAAGCTGAAATTGGCGATCATGATGAGAACATCAGCTTTGAGCGCTGCGCAGAAATCATTGGCGAAGAAAATGCCACCAAACTGCGCGATCTTTCCATTCGCGTATACGAAACCGCGCGCGACCATGCGGAGAAGCAGGGCATCATTATTGCGGATACCAAGTTTGAATTTGGCGTATTAGATGGTCAAGTTATTCTAGCTGATGAAGTTTTGACGCCCGACTCTTCACGCTTTTGGCCGGGTGATGAGTATGAGCCTGGCTGCGATCAGCCCTCTTTCGACAAGCAGTTTGTGCGCGATTGGCTTAATGCCAACTGGGATCGTACGGGCAATCCGCCGCGTCTTCCGCAAGAGATTATTGATAAAACGAGCGAAAAGTATATTCAAGCATATGAAAAAATCACCGGCAAACCGTTTGAGCCGGTGCGCTAGAGAGGTATCTAGAGGAGCATCATGAGTCAACGCAACCCCCTAAACGATCGTTATAACACTGATGAAAAGCTTGGTCAGACGCGAAAAAGCGCCGCTTCCATGAAGCCTAAAACAAAGGCGGCATCATCAGTTCGTTTAGAGCCTACTACCAAGTCAAAGAAGGAAAAGAAACAAGAGCGTAAAGCCCGTGAACGTGCTGAGCGTGCTAAGCAAGCGCAGCTTGATCGTAAATACTACAATCCACCAACAGAAGAGTTTAAGCGCACGAAGCGTTTGTGGTGGGGTCTTTTGATTGCTGCTGTGGTCTTTACCGCTTTGTCATGGCTCATTCAAGGACATGTGCCCGATGCGGTTGCCTTTGGCATGCTGATCACGGCTTATCTGTGCATCTTCGGCGCCCTTTACGTGGATCTTCGCAAGGTTCGCAAGCTTCGCCGTGAATATCAAGCGGAAATGGAATCAAAGAAGAGCAAAGAGGCGCACGCTGCAGAAAAGCAAGCACGCGCTGCGCAGAAGAAGGCGCAGGCTGCAGCTGCTGAAGCAAAAGAGGCAGAGCCTGCAGCTAAGCCGCGCGGTTTGTTTGGAAGCGGGTTTAGGCTTTCAAAGGCAGAAGAGACGCGCGCTCAGAAAAAGGCTCAGAAAGAAGCGGCAAAAGCAGAGAATGCCGCTAATGAGGATAGTACTACCGCATCAAAATAGCGTTTAGATTACACCTAAAGGGGGATCAATGGTCTCACGCGTTTACGTTGAGAAGAAGCCAGGATTTGATGTTGAGGCTCGTGCGCTCACGCATGAGCTGCAAGATATTTTGGGTATAAAAGGCCTTGAGTCGGTGCGTATTTTGAATCGCTACGACGTTGAGGGCATAGGCGAAGAGCTCTTTGCTCAGTGTGTCCCGACGGTTTTTAGTGAACCGCAAAGTGATGTGGCAAGCGATGGGTTTGTCGTGCCTGTTGATGATATCGTCTTTGCCGTTGAGCCATTGCCTGGTCAGTTTGATCAGCGTGCAGATTCTGCAAGTGAATGCATTCAGCTAATCAGTCAAGGTGAGCGCCCGCTGGTGCGTAACGCACGCGTATATATCTTGTCAGGTTCTCTCAGCGAAGCTGACGTTGATGCCATTAAGCGCTATGTCATCAATCCTATTGAAGCGCGCGAGGCAAGCCTTGCGCTTCCTTCTACCTTGCTTCTTGATCAGCCACAACCTGAAATGGTTGAAAGCGTTGAGGGCTTTTTGGACTTTTCCGACGCTGATTTGGAGAACTTCTTGTCCGAAAGAGGCCTGGCTATGGATCTTGCTGATCTGCAGTTTTGCCAGGAGTATTTCCGCCAGGAAGGTCGTATTCCGACCATTACTGAAATCAAGATGATTGATACCTATTGGTCGGATCATTGTCGTCATACCACCTTTGGTACCGTGCTCGAAAACATCGAGATTGAGGATGCCGCGGTCAAGGCAGCGTTTGAGAACTATCTTGCTTTGCGTCATGAGCTCGGTCGTGACGAAAAGCCACTTTGCCTGATGGATATGGGCACAATTGGTGCACGTTGGTTGAAAGCTCAAGGTATTTTGACCGGACTTGATGAGTCGGAGGAGATCAACGCTTGCACGGTTAAGGTGAAAGTTGATGTGGATGGCGAAGAGCAAGATTGGCTCTACTTGTTCAAAAATGAAACCCACAATCATCCTACCGAGATTGAGCCATTTGGTGGAGCAGCTACCTGTGTTGGTGGCGCTATTCGCGACCCGCTTTCAGGTCGTAGCTATGTCTATCAAGCTATGCGTGTTACTGGTGCTGCTGATCCAACCGTTCCAGTTGAACAAACGCTGGCGCACAAGTTACCGCAGCGTAAGTTGGTGACTACAGCCGCTGCAGGGTATTCGTCATATGGTAACCAGATTGGTCTTGCAACAGGCCAGGTAAACGAACTGTATCACCCTGGTTATGCTGCTAAGCGTATGGAGATTGGCGCAGTTGTTGGTGCTACACCTGCAGATCACGTTCGTCGCGAAACGCCAGTTGCTGGGGATGTTATTGTGCTTTTGGGTGGCCGCACCGGTCGCGATGGCATCGGCGGCGCAACCGGTTCTTCAAAAGCGCACAATACCGAATCACTTGAGAGCTGTGGTGCCGAGGTTCAAAAGGGTAATGCGCCTGTTGAGCGCAAAATTCAACGCTTGTTTAGACGTAAAGATGCTTGTCAGATGATTAAGCGCTGCAATGACTTTGGCGCAGGTGGCGTTTCAGTTGCGGTTGGCGAATTAGCTGACGGTCTCTTCATTGATTTGAATCGCGTGCCGAAAAAATATGAAGGTCTTGATGGCACTGAGCTTGCTATCTCTGAGTCTCAAGAGCGTATGGCGGTTGCCCTTGCTGCTGAAGACGTTGATGCCTTTATTGCACTTGCACACGAAGAAAACCTTGAAGCTACCCCTATTGCAACGGTTACGGAACAACCGCGTGTTCGCATGGTGTGGAACGACCAAACCATCGTTGATGTAAGTCGTGATTTCTTGGCATCAAATGGTGCTCCTAAGCATCAGTCTGTGCGTGTTGTTGCTGGTGGAGAGTACCCAGTGACATGGGGTGATGATTCGCAAACGCTTGAAGAGCGCATGAAAGCGGTGGTGGGCGACCTCAACATTGCTTCCAATAAGGGCCTCTCAGAGCGTTTCGACTCAACCATTGGTGCTGCTACGGTTCTTATGCCCTTTGGTGGCAAGACGCAACTTACGCCTTCGCAGGCTATGGTGGCAAAGCTGCCTGTGCTGGGGGAGACAACTACCTGTTCGGGTATGGCATGGGGCTTTAATCCTTACTTGAGCGAAGCCAATCAGTATGTTGGTGCATATTTAGCTGTTGTCGAGAGCGTTGCACGTTTGGTGGCTACTGGCTTTTCGCGCAGTGATATGTATCTGACGTTCCAAGAGTATTTTGAGCGCCTTCGCACTGATCCCGAGCGTTGGGGTAAACCTATGGCATCGGTATTGGGCGCTTTGCAAGCCCAGATTGATTTACAGGTGGGCGCTATTGGCGGCAAGGATTCCATGTCTGGTTCGTTTGAATCTCTGGATGTACCGCCGACGCTTGTGTCGTTTGCAACTGCGGTTACCTCGGTTGACACCATTGTTTCGCCTGAATTTAAAGGCGCAGGTCATGTGGTAGTTCGTATTACGCCTGCTGCGTCTGAGGAGCAGCCGCTTATTGCGCAGGCTGATGCGCAAAATGCTGCTATGGATCTTGTGACGTCGCTTATTAAAGAGGGCGCGGTGCTGGCAAGCGCTACGCCGGGCTATGGCGCAGTGGCTGAAACATTGTTCAAGATGTGCGTGGGCAATACCTATGGCATTATCTGCGAAGATGAGATTTCCGTTGCATCGCTTTTCAAGCCCGCTTATGGCAGCTTTGTTGTGGAGCTGGCAGAAGGTGCGGATATGCCGGAGTCAGTACCGGGTGTTTCAGTTGAGCGCTTGGGTGTTACCACTGAAGCCTATGAATTTGTTTGCGCTGGTCAACATGTAGATTTGACAGCACTGCAAGAGCTTTGGGAAGGATCTATTGAGTCGGTATTCCCGTATCGCAGCGCTGATGCAGACACCCTTGAAGCTGTGCCAACGCAAACCTTTGAAGGTGGTATGCCGCTTACGTATAACGGCGTCATTGCAAAACCGCGCGTTATCATTCCGGTTTTCCCAGGCACAAACTGTGAGTTTGATACCGCACAAGCTTTTGAGCGTGCTGGTGCAGTTGCGCAAACGCTTGTCATCAATAACTTAGAGCCCGCTGCAGTTGCAGAGAGTACTAAGGCGCTTGTTGAGGCAATTCGCAATTCGCAAATCATTATGCTGCCAGGTGGTTTTTCTGGTGGCGATGAGCCTGATGGTTCGGCGAAATTCATCACTGCCTTCTTCCGTTCGCCTGAAGTAACTGAAGCAGTTCGTGACTTGCTGCAAAATCGTGATGGTCTCATGCTTGGTATCTGCAATGGTTTCCAGGCGTTGGTAAAGCTTGGATTGGTGCCTTATGGTGATATTCGTCCTATGGATGAAGATTGCCCGACGTTAACCTTTAATGAGATTGGTCGCCATCAAAGCCGACTTGTACATACGCGCGTTGCATCTAATCTCTCCCCGTGGCTTGCACGATGCCAAGTAGGGGATATTCATACGGTGGCAATTAGTCATGGCGAAGGACGCTTTGTTGCATCGCCTAAACTTTTGGCGCAGATGGCGGCTCAAGGACAAATTGCAACGCAATATGTTGATGAGGCTGGTGTACCATCTTTGGATTTGTCAGTGAACCCGAACGGATCAGTTTGGGCAATTGAGGGCATCACCAGCCCTGATGGTCGTGTCTTTGGCAAGATGGGACATTCCGAGCGTGCAGGATATGGTCTCTACAAGAATGTTCCCGGTGAAACTTATCAGCCCATTTTCCAAGCTGGCGTTGATTATTTCGCAGGCTAGGCTGTTTAACTTAAGCGTTTTTGAAGGTGTGGGTAATGCGACCGGCAAGCTCCGGTCCAATGCCCACACCTGCTATATTTGCGAGCGAGCCGAGCGCGTTGAGCAGTGTGTTGCGCGAGGTAGGATCAAGATGTCGTGCTGCTGAAGCGATAAGACCAATACTGTGTGGACCCGCAAACAAAATTTCAGTAGCATTTTGAGCGCCAGAAGCCTCAATTGCTTCAAAGAGCGCATCGGTAATTTGAGCTGCTTCTTGATTTGAGTATTGGCTCATCCAAACGTCAAATACTGATGCGTTATAAAGCGCTCTATCTTGGAGGGCGTCCAGATATACAAAGTCATTGGTCTTTTCATCAACTTCCCAGGTATAGGTGCTGTGTTGCATAATGCCTACGCCATCGCTTTCTACAACGCGATATGCTACGGGCGTGTTCATGAGCATGCCAACAAACGATTCACGGGGTACGCTGCGATGCACGCGTCCTTCAAGCTGATCCCATAGTTTTGGATCAAGGGTGTCGGCGGTAAAACCAGGAGCATCGTGCAAAAACACACCAGCAATTCGATCTTGTATTTCGCGCGGAGCGTTGAGTGCTGCATAGGCAGCTAGATTTCCCCCTTTGGAGTGGCCGCCAATATAAAGTTTGTCAGGAAGGTCGGGAGCAATTGTTTCAAGGTAGCGAAGCGCTTGTAATTGGGATGGGACTACCTCAGAGAAAACCATATTGAAGTTTTCGCGCCAGCCCGTAAAGGAAACGTCAGTTCCGCGGAAACCTACATAAGCAAACGATTCAGGCTGTATATAGGTCACCGCAAAGAACTGCGTTTGTCGCTCTACATTAAAGAGGTCAAGGGCATCTTGTACGAGCATGTCTCTATATCGTGGGCTTGCTGCAAGTGCAAGCATGAGTGCTTTAGACTTTGAAGGTTCTAGCCCAACAAACAGACGCGGATACAACTCGGCGCGTACAAAATCCAAAAAGTGTGCAGGCTTTGTCGTGTGCGCCTCAACATTTTTGACAAGCGTGCCTTCGTTGGCAAAGGCTAGACGACTTTGAAGCGGTGGAACTAAAAGATCAGAACGCACCATACAAAAAAGTGCGAGAGCCGCCGAATCAAGTGGAGTAAATGGCAACTCGTCAAAGGTTGCAAGGTTTTGGTCAATGTACTCCAAAAGTTTCATGGTGGCTATCCGTTCTAAGCGTCTTCGTTCTCGTCCTCTTCGTCATCGGTTTTCTTGCGCTTCTTGTTGTATTCTTCTTGACTCATGACATCAACAACATTGACAACCAGTTCAGATACGCGCAAACCTGTCATTGATTCAACATCTTCAACAACTATACCCTTGATGCTTTCGAAGATGTCTACAGCTGACTTGCCATATTCTAAGATGACATCTAAATCTACACTGACAGAGTTGTCGTCAAGGAGGTCGGCGCTGACGCCTTTGGTTTCAGAGCTACCACCAAGGCCTTCTTGGATAGTGGAGAAAAGACCACCTTTCATAGCAACAATGCCATCAACCTTTTGAACGGCTTTTGCTGAGATTTTTTCAACAACATTTTCGGAGATAGTGAGCTTGTAAACAGGCTCATTGGCTTCAGTGGGTTCCTCGTCAATGCTTACAGCTTGCACCTCTTCGACCTCGGTAGCTTGTTTAGTTGTTTTGCTTTCGGCGGTTTCATGTTTGGTTGTCATTGCATCCTCCTTACAGGAATTCTTACGTGGACTCTGTCATCGAACATTTCTCATAAGACGTGCCAAGAGGCGCCTTAAGTGAACGCTGCCATCTTGGTAGGTGCCAATAATCACGCCAATAGCAGCAAAAACGCTTAGGAGTAATGTTGGCCAAAACCCTATGGTGAGAATCAAGAGCGCAATGAGAAATCCCAACAGCCCGTAAGCAAGAGCATGACCATGTTTTTCGAGAAACAGGAGAAGGGCATCACGTGTGTTAGCGCTCATTGCTGATCACCTTCTGGTTGTGTGTCAATTTCATTCTCTGTCGCAACCTGCGAAGTCTTTTTGCCTTTGTCAACAGCTACAACAGCAACCTTTTCACCTGTTGATAACTGTTCGGGCGTGTGTTCAGCATGTGCCAGTGCGTTTTGAGTAAACGAAGGCGTTACTGCTTCGGCATTGCCGGAGAATATTATCTTGACATGGTTTACTGGTGCGCCACTGAAAGCTTCCAGTGCGGCGGTGATTTCTTGTTGGAGTCTTTCGCCAAGTTGTGCAAGTTGGCTATGCGTGCCAGGATCAACGCGAACTTCCACGTTAATGGAGGGATTGCGTGGTTTGAGAATTTGAATCCGAACACGATCTACGCTCAGACCGGTGTGGGCATCAACAACATGGGTGACCGTAGACGCCAATGCTTCACGTGTGATAGAAACACTGCCCTGATCTCGCACAATAGTAAGATTACGTCCAATGCCAGGAGTGAAGAGCGCTTTGCCAAGAAGATATATAACGCCAATTGCAACAATGATAAGCAGAACTGCTTCAAGGGTAAAAAACCAAGGCATGGCGGCAAAAAAGCTATAGGTAGGCATTAATGCATCAAAGGAAAACCATTGAATTGCAAGCATGCCAATGCCAATGACAGCGGCAATAAGAAAGACGATGAGACAAAGTCGTTTAAGTTTGCCCATAATAACTCCTCCTCAGGGTTTGTGTGCAACATGCATATGGCAATGTAAGCACCAATGCGCCGGATGCACGGTGTTCAGGTGAGCGGAGTAACACCGAGAGTTTATGACGCTTTCACTAAACAATACGGGTGTAATGTGCTCAAGAAAACCCCGAGGAGGAAGTTGCGACAACACGTTTAACGTGCTGTTACGAATCTGACAGAATTAAACAGACAACAGTCTTTGTCATGAAACTAAGAGGCGTAAATTTCTTTTTCTGTTACCAATTCATTTTTAATTTTGCCAACCAATTTCTGTAAAGCATCAATGCAGTGTGGGCGAATGTCGGCACCAATAAGAACATACATAATGGAGTCTCCTACGTTGAGGATGCCTTCATTGAGCCATACGCGAACAAAATAAACGCCATCCCAGGTGAGCGCTTCGACAACAGCTGCCTCTACACCCGCTTCGTCATAGGAGAATTCAATTTGTGCTACTTCACCTAAACCTTCAACTCCTTCGCGTACGAGTTGTTTAGGGGTAATGCGCACAACGCCATTGTGGGTAAGATACATGCCACATTGCGCGGCGGAAGGGTCAAGCTTAGCCTCTTTGAGCCACTGATCAAGTGATGGTTCGGTTTTAGCCATGGGTATCCTTTCTGCTGTAAGCGTGCGCCCAATTATACTTGAATCTTGGTTCCGCCTGCCTAGACTTACCGCGCCTTTTGCGAATAAGCGCCTTGTTGCAAACGCTCGCTGGTAAGATGTGACGCAATCGATGAGAGAATTAGCATTGGTGATAAGGAGGATAAGCTATGGCTTTACCTGCGTCTGACTTGTCAAAACAACCAGATAATCGCACGACCACAGATTTAGGTGCAGTGCTGCCTATGACAGCCGAAGTAAAAGATGGTCATCTGTTTGTGGGTGGCGTTGATATGGTTGAGCTTGCGCATGAACAAGGTACTGCGCTTTATGTTATGGATGAAGCGGATCTTCGTCACCGCATGAGCACCTATCTTCAGGCGTTTCGTTCGCGTTATGAGAATTCCGATGTCATTTATGCTTCAAAAGCGTTTTTGAATAAAGAAGTTGTTCGTATTGTAGAGCAAGAAGGACTTTGCTTAGACGTGTCGGGCGGGGGCGAGCTTGCTTGTGCTCGTTCGGTTGACTTTCCGGCGCAGCGCGTTTTTGTGCATGGTAACAACAAAACGCCGCAAGAGTTGCGCGAAGCTATTTCTGCGGGCGTAGGTCGCATTGTGGTTGATAGTCGCATTGAGCTTGCACGCGTGTCAGAAATTGCAGGCGAACTTGGCGTAGTACAGCCCATCTACATGCGTATAACCCCTGGTGTAGAGGCTGATACGCATGAGTATATTCGCACGGGATGCGAAGATTCAAAGTTTGGTTTTACCATGCTCAATGACTTCGCCTTTACGTGCGTTGCAGATGTTTTAGCAACGCCTCATGTTCGTCTGGCGGGACTTCACTGTCATATTGGTTCGCAGATATTTGCCTTGCATTCTTTCCGTGAAGCAGTGCAGGTTATGATTGAGCTGATGGCACGCATCAAGCAAGAGTATGACTATGAAATTGAAGAGCTTGATATGGGAGGCGGTTTAGGGGTTGCCTATATTGCAGAGCACACTCCCTCATCAATTGACGAATTTGCGGCATGCACTGTAGATGCAGTGAAAGATTATTGCGCTGAATATAAAGTTGCGCTTCCGCGGCTTTTAGTGGAGCCTGGTCGCTCTTTGGTGGCTAACGCGGGGTTAACGTTGTATACGGTGGGCATCTTAAAGACGCTTCCAAATGTTCGTAAGTATGTTGCTATTGATGGTGGAATGTCTGACAACATCCGCACGGCACTTTACCATGCAGACTATGAACCCACTATTGCTAACAAGGCTGATCAGCCGCGTACTGAGATCGTGACGCTCTGTGGAAAACATTGCGAAAGCGGAGATGCGGTAGTGGTGGATATGCCACTTCAACATCCTGATCTTGGTGATATTGTTGCGGTGTTTGGAACAGGTGCGTATTGCCAGACGATGGCAAGTAACTATAACGGGCAACCGCGCCCGGCTATCGTATTTGTAAAAGATGGACAGGCGCGCGTGACAACGCGAAGAGAAACCTACGACGATATTTATTCGCGCGACGTATAATAGCAGGATAGCTTTCAAGCAGAGAGTGGTTTGAACCGTAATGAGTTGGCTGATAGAGGCTGACCTATCGCTTAAGGAGAGCGTGCATGACAATTAAACTTGGTTTGGTAGGAACGGGCACCGTCGGAGGCGGCTGCATTGATATTCTGAAGAAACACGCCGATGACTTCGCTCGTCATTATGGCATTGAGATGGAATTGGTGCGTGTCTGCTCTCGCAATCCTGAGCAAGCAGAAGAACATGGGGTTGCCGACATCTTTACCGATGATTACCAAGAGATTCTCTCTGATCCTGAAATTGATATTGTTATTGAGCTGATTGGTGGCACCACCGTTGCGCGCAATGTGGTGTTAGGTGCCTTGGCCGCAGGGAAAAATGTCGTAACTGCCAACAAAGCGCTCATGGCAACCCACGGACAAGAAATCATGGAGGCTGCAGAGGCTGCTGGTCGCGAAATTGCTTTTGAGGCAAGCGTCGGAGGCGGTATTCCTATTATTGATCCGCTTAAGCACTGTCTTATCTCCAATGAGATCTTGACGGTCATGGGCATTGTGAACGGTACAACCAACTATATGCTGACTAGCATGGCTGAGCAGGGAAGTGATTACAGCGAAGTGCTGCGCGAGGCGCAGATGAAGGGCTTTGCTGAAGCCGATCCAACAGCTGATGTCGGGGGCTTTGATGCCGCTGCTAAAATTGCCATTTTGGCTTCCATTGCATTTAACTCACGCGTTACGCTTGATGAGGTCTTCACTGAGGGTATTACTCATATCTCACCTGTTGATCTTGAGGCAGCGCGCGATATGGGCTACTGCGTGAAGCTTTTGGCTATTGCACATCGCACGCCAGACGGCATAGATGTGCGCGTGCATCCTACTATGTTGCCGCTCAATCATCAGCTGGCAACCGTAAATGGCGTAATGAACGCAATTTATGTGGTAGGAGATGCGGTAGGCGAGACCATGTTCTTTGGCCCTGGTGCTGGTGCTGGTCCTGCTGCAAGTGCTGTCATGGGCGACGTGATGGATATGGCGCGTCGTCTTCAGGCGAATGTTGCGCCGCTCGTGGGTTGTACGTGCACAGATGATCTGCCCATTGTGCCTATGTCTGATTTGAAGACAAAATACTACATTCGCTTCACCGTTGCCGACAGACCAGGTGTTTTGTCAGCAACGGCGGGCGTGTTTGCTAAACATGATGTTTCAGTTCGTTCGGTTATTCAACGCGGTCAGAAATCTGGCGGTATTGTGAACTTGGCATATGTAACGCACACGGCACGTGAATCTAACGTTCGAGCTGTGTTGGACGAGATTGCTCAGCTTGAAGATGTGCTGCGCGATGAGCCGAGTGTTATTCGCGTTGAAGACTAACACGGGCAAGCGTCCAGCCGTATTTGGTACAAACTGAGCAATCTGTCACCTGAGGTCAATCGGTCTCATTTGGGTGTCACACATAAAAGCGCTCCTTTGTCTAAGCAAGGTATGCGGTGTGCTATATTAGGTATATTCTTATAACTAGCCGCAACCCAAATGCTTTTGACAGGGAGCGTTTTTGTTGCCCTGACAAGGAGGTTTGCAATGTCTAACATGAAAGATCGGCTCGCTCAGATTATGCAGGGTCGCCATGGTATTGATGCACTTTCAAATTTTTTGGTTATTCTGGGCGTCATTTTAATGTTCGTTTCGTTTATTCCAGGTTTGGCATTATTGCAATGGCTTTCGCTTGTACTGCTTATCGTTGCCATTATTCGTGCGTATTCTCGCAATACCGCTGCTCGAGAGCGCGAAAATGCTGCTTTTGTGCGTTTGTTTGAAAAGCCAATGGGGGCAATTTCGCTTGCAAAGACCAAGCGCGAGCATCCTGATACTGATTATTTTCGCTGTAAAGGGTGCGGGCAAATACTGTCGGTGCCGAAGGGCAAGGGCATGATGCGCGTTGTTTGCCCGAAGTGCAAAACTGAAGACATGCACAAATCCTAAGGCGCGTTTATGTATGTTGACGAATTCGAGCGCGAGCTGGTCATATTAGCTTATGATCTCAAAAACTTACTGCGTGAGTGCGTGGCACCTGTTTGTTTGGAGTACGGAATTACGCTTCAGCAGCTTCACGTGCTGGTCATGTTGCAGCAGCAGCCCGGCGTGACGTTGTCGGAGCTCTCGCAGCGCGCAGGAATCTTGCGCACGAATTTTTCTGCCATCTGTCGTAAATTAGAAAATTCCGGTCTGATTGAACGGAAGCGCAATAATCAAGATCGGCGTGCGTGTGAGTTGTTTGTCACCAAGCAGGGACGCGAGCTTTTGGGAGTTATCGCACAAACAGTTCGCCAGAAAAACAAGCAACTGTTTGCAGGTGAGACCCCTGAGACATTCGCCACCATTATGGAGGGCTTTCACGCGTTGGAGTCTCTTATTGCAAAGGCGCGCGTCTGAGTCATGTTTGGGTATGTGACACCTCATCTTGATCAGCTTGAAGAGCATGAACGGCAACGCTATCTTTCGCTGTATTGCGGGCTTTGCCATGCGCTTGGTGACAATCAAAGCCAGCTAGCGCGCTTTGGGCTTACCTATGACATGGCATTTTTGGCAATGCTGCTGGGTTCGCTCTATGAACTTGATGAAGAAACAACGCAAAAGCGCTGCGCACCGCATCCGTTTAAAGCACGTGTGTGTGTTAATACGTTAGCAGTAGATTATGCCGCCGCTATGACAGTGGCACTGATTTATCACAAATGTCTTGACGATTGGAAAGACGATCGATCGTTTACTCAGCGCGCTTATGCACAAGCGCTATCAAAACGCTATCAAGAAGTGAGCAAGCGCTATCCGCGTCAGTGTGAGACGCTTGAGCAGGCTCTTTTAGATATTGACGCCATTGAGAGAGCGTCTGATGCCCAAAAGGAGATGGATCGGGCAGCTACGGCATTTGGGCGAGCACTTGCTGAAATCTTTGCATGGCGAGATGATTTTTGGGCTGACGAGTTGCGCTTTTTTGGCATGAAGCTTGGACGGCTTGTGTACATGATGGATGCTTTGTTGGATATGGACAAAGATCGGGTTTCGGGCAACTATAATCCTTTTGTATTGCATGATAGTGACGCGCAAGACGCTTTTGAAGACGTGGTAATGCTTGCTCATGAGACGGCGCAAGCATTTGAAAAGTTCCCGCTTGAGCGCGATGCGCATGTTTTGCAAAGTGTGGTATATGCGGGCGTTTGGCACGACTATAACGCCCAACAGATAGAAGCGAAGGAGCAGTCTGGTGATTAAAGATCCCTATGAGATTTTGGGAGTAAGCCGCAATGCTTCGCTGGATGAAGTGAAGAAGGCTTATCGCAAAAAAGCTCGTGAAAATCACCCCGACCTCAATCCCAATGATCCTGCTGCTGAAGAGCGCATGAACCAAATTAATGAAGCGTATGATCGTATTATCAATCCGGATAAATACGCTGCTCAAGATCGTCGTCAAGCGGCACAGCAGCAAGCGCGTCAGGCTCAGAGTGGGTATACCCAACCAGGAGCAGATCCTCGTGGGCATGATAATCCCTTTGCCTATGGCTATAGGGGAGATGATTATCAAGACCCCAATCAAGCAGGTCCTTATGGGTGGACAACAATAAATTTTGATGATTTGTTCGGCTTTGGGGGCGCAGGCACAGCTGCACGTGGTGTGAAAAAACCCACGCCAGAGGTTCATGATCTGCCGTTGGTTCGCCAGGCTATTGAACATATAAACACAGGTCAGTACAAGCTTGCAATTGATGAACTGAATGCGGTTACCAGTGATGGTCGCAACGCGCGATGGTATTTTGTGAGCGCATGGGCGCACCATTTAGCAGGTAATTCCATGATGGCGCTTGAGCAGATACGTCGCGCGGCGCGCATGGATCCTGACAATCCTGAGTATATGCAGATGCTGGAATATATTCGCTTTGGTTCGCAAACCTATCAAGAAACCGGACAGGCGCGTGGCTTTAACATGGGTGTCATTGATCCAATGCGCCTCTGTTGTATTTGCTGTTGTGCGCAGTACGGATGCGTAATGCTTCCCCGACTCTGCATTGGGTTTTAATAGATGATCCAGCTAGGCGGGAAGGCTTAGCTGATATGAAAGGAAACGGCTATGGCTGCAACGATTGGAATTGACCTGGGAACAACAAATAGTTGTGTAGCAACGGTAGAAGGCGGCAGACCTACGGTTATAGCGAATGCCGAGGGAGAGCGCACTACACCTTCTGTGCTGGCGTTTTCCAAAGATGGCGAGCGCTTGGTGGGCGCGGTTGCTCAGCGTCAAGCAGCAGTCAATCCTGAGCGCACCATTACCTCAGTGAAACGTCATATGGGAAGTGATTGGCGTGCAGCAGTTGATGGTAAGCGCTACACTCCTCAAGAGCTTTCAGCCATGATTGTTCGCAAGCTGCGCCGTGATGCTGAGGCATTTTTGGGACAAGAGGTGACGCAAGCCGTTATTACCGTTCCCGCTTATTTTGACGATGCTCAGCGTCAGGCCACAAAAGATGCTGGCAGAATTGCTGGCTTGGACGTTATGCGTATCATTAATGAACCAACGGCAGCCGCTCTTGCTTATGGCTTGGATAATGGAGAGCCGCAAAAGGTTATGGTGTATGACTTAGGTGGTGGCACCTTTGACGTTTCCATTATTGAAATTGGTGGTGACGTTATTGAGGTTTTAGCAACTTCGGGCGACAACCATTTGGGTGGCGATGATTTTGATGAACGTTTGACAAACTATTTAGTTGACGAGTTTAAGCGCCAAACGGGCGAGAATATCACGCGTAATTTGGCTGCAATGCAACGCGTTCGCGAAGCTGCTGAGCAGGCGAAAAAAGAATTGTCCTCCGTTGAGTCTACCGTGGTTAACCTGCCATTTTTGGCGCAAAATGCAACAGGTCCGCTCCATTTTGAAACAACGGTGACGCGTGCAACATTTGATTCGCTTACCAAAGATTTAGTAGAGCGCACCACTCATCCAGTGGAATCTGCGCTCAATGATGCTGGCATTGCTGCCTCAGAGCTGGGATGCGTGCTACTGGTTGGCGGCTCGACGCGTATACCTGCGGTTCAAGCGCATGTCCGCGCGCTGACGGGCAAAGAGCCAGCATCTTCTATAAACCCTGATGAGTGCGTTGCCTGTGGTGCAGCCATGCAAGCGGCTACGCTTGCAGAGGCATGCACGGGTATCGTGCGCGCAGATAGCTTGCTTCTTTTGGATGTAACGCCGTTGAGTCTATCCATTGAAACCGTAGGCGGCGTTGCCACACGCATTGTTGAGCGCAACACCACACTGCCTGTGCATTATTCGCAGATCTTCTCTACTGCAACGTCGTATCAGACAAGCGTTGACGTTAAGGTGCTGCAGGGCGAGCGTCCGATGGCTAAAGATAACAAGTTGGTTGGTACCTTCCGCTTAAAGGGCATCAAGCGCGCTCGCGCTGGCGTTCCGCAAATTGAGGTTACCTTTGACATTGATGCCAACGGAATCTTAACCGTTTCGGCAAAAGATTTGGATACGGGCAAAGAGCAGTCCATTACTATTGATGACTCAAAACGCATGTCTGATGATGAGATTGAGCAGGCTATGCGTGAGGCTGATGAATATGCGGCACAGGATAATGCGCGAAGGAATCTGTTGGAGTTGTGCTATGATGCACAGCGCATGGCATCAGCCGCACAGGCTGCCGTATCTCAGCTGGGCAAAGATATGGACAAGGAAGAGAAAAAGACCATTCGCAAAAACTACGCCGAAGTGCAGCGGCTTTTGGATAAGCGTCTTGATAAGATCAAGGATGAAGATGTGGAAAAGCTGCGCCGTGCCCATGAGGAGTTAACAAAATCAAGCGAGCATGCGCGCAAGCAAGCTGGTATTGATGTTGATGCCGATAACAACTAGGCGGGGGAGTTGTGCGTGAAGTTCTCCATTATTGTCGCAGCCTACAACGTTGAGGACTATATTGAAGCGTGCCTTGAAGCGCTCAAGCGGCAAACGTATGCTGATTTTGAAGTGCTGGTAATTGATGATGCGTCTACTGATGCAACGCGAGAGCGTATTGAGACATGTATTGGCGACGACGAGCGTTTTTCGCTGTACGCGCAAGAAGACAATGCCGGATTGTCGGCGGTACGCAATGTGGGGCTTGAGCATGCACGCGGTGACTATGTCTTATTTTTGGACTCCGATGACTACTACGTAGATGATGCGCTTGAACGTCTTGCTGCACGTATTGATGCTGATCAGTTGGATGTGCTGTTTTTTGGCGCTGAAACATTTTATGAAAATGCACGCTTGCGCCGCGAGCGCTTTGAAGACCAAGCAACGCGCGAAAACATTGATGAAGTTTTGAGTGGACCTGAGTTTTACGTGCGGTTTGAAGAAACGAAATCGTTTCGACCTTCAGCTTGCTTGTTTGCGGTGCAACGAGCCTTGCTTGAGCAAGCGAATTTACGCTTTCTGGAAGGCATCATTCATGAGGACTTACTCTTTTTGCTCCAGATGATTGTGCTGCCAAAGCGTGTAAGCTTTTTGAATGAGCCCTTGTATATGCGTCGTATGCGCGAAGGGTCAATCATGACGCAGCATTTTAGTATGCGTAATGTTGATGGGCTGTTTCGTGTGGCGCAAGCACTGCGCGGGTGGCTCTATGAGCAGGGTGGCAATTATTCGCAAGAATTCTGCGATGCATTCGGGGCGCGCGTATTTGACACCTATCACGTGGCAGCGCGTTATTTGTTTGACATTGATGAGACTGACGTTAGCGCGTATCGCGATACACTTGAGTTGCGTGATCGTTTGGACTTCGACATGTTTATCTGGGATGTCTTTGAGCGCATTCGCGATGTATATGACGAGATTACAGGCTCGCGAACGTATAAACTGGGTCGCGTATTCATGGCGGGTCCGAGTTGGCTGAAGTCTCGGTTGGTATCACCGGATAAATGGTAGCTTGTGCGCACTACCATTCGCTCGGGATATTTTGGCGCATGCGGTGTTTGATCTGCAATTTCTCAAAGATATTTGCTTGTGACCACGGTTTAAATGCTCCATAAGGAAGCGCATTGAGCGCACCAAGAGGGCCGGCATTAGGGTTAAATCCTGGCGTGCGCGCTGCTTCGTCGTCTAAAAGCGAGGCATAGCGTGCCAGCGAACGCGGATACTCGCTGAAATATGCCGGATCATGTTCGGTTAACTCAAGAAGGTCAAAGGCGTTGTCGTGAAGCAGGTGGATAAGACGCGATTGTGCATCGCTTTCACCCAGGGTTTCAATATTCCACAGCGTCCAGTCAAAAGCCCAGTTGAGAAATGGTTTTTGCAATCTTTTCCACGCATTTTGCGGACGATTTTTTAAGAAGGATTTCATCCGGCTGAGCGCCACGTAAAAAGCAAGCGGATCGGAAGTTCGCGAATTTGACACTGAACCACCACGCTCAATGCGGTGGTCTATCAGCACTTCATCAACCACGGCAATACGAGATGCCAAAACAAGCGCCTCATAGGTAAAGAGCATGTCTTCGCTATTGGTGAGATCTTCTGGGAAACTCAGGCCATGTTGGCGAACAAAAGAAGTCTTGTAGAGCTTGTCCCAAGGCCAGCCCATGAAGGCGGCGAAGAGGTTGCCCGGGATGGTTCTCTCGTTAACCCAGGGGTGCGCCAACCAGTCCGCGGAACCGAAATGAGGAAGCTGGCTTTTTTTGAGCGACCACGGCGCTCTAACGCGCTCACGGTGAGCATGAGGGCGCGTGGTATCGTGAACAAATTGCACCATATCGCAGACAACAACGTCAGCATCGGTGCTGTTCATTGCCGATAAGAGCCGGGACAACATGGTGGGATGAAAAATGTCGTCGCCATCAAGGAGCATAAATGCAGGGGCTTCAACGAGTGCAAGCCCATGGTTGCGGGCACCGGCAGCGCCTAATCCTGGAGTAGAGATAACATGGAAGCGCTGATCGTGTTCAGCGAAGTTCTGTGCTCTGATTGCTGTTTGATCTGTCGAGCCGTCTTCAATAATGAAGACGCGAAAGTCGGAATGAGTTTGTGCGGCAAGCGAGGTGAGGCATTCATCCAGGCAATCTTGCATATTATGTGCGGTTACAATGATGTCAATTGAAGCGTTGATGGTGATCCCTGCAATTCTTTGTGAGCCCGTTGATACGCTGCGTTCATTATAAGGCAAGCTTCGCCCTCGTTTTGCAGGCTCTTTAGGGATTGTTGTCATGTATTTGGTAGTTTTGAAGTACTCTAATACGCAACAGATTTAAAGTGAAATGCGCTATGAAAGGTGGCGGTATGGAGCGTTACAAGCAAGAATTCATTGAATTTATGGTTGAAAGCGACGTGCTGAAGTTTGGCGATTTTACGCTGAAAAGTGGCAGGAAATCACCGTTTTTTATGAATGCAGGCGCTTACGTTACCGGAGAGCAGCTCCATCGTTTGGGTCTCTATTACGCGCAAGCCATTAACGAGGCTTTTGGTCTTGATTTTGATGTCGTGTTTGGCCCGGCCTATAAAGGAATTCCGCTTGCGGTTATTACCGCAATGGCACTTCAAGAGCTCTACGGTAAAGAGGTTCGCTACTGCGCAAATCGCAAAGAAGTAAAAGACCACGGTGCCGATGCGGGCAACATGCTTGGTAGTCAACTCCATGACGGAGACCGTGTGATCATGGTTGAAGATGTCACCACATCAGGTAAATCTATTGACGAGACCTATCCATTGCTTCGCGCTGCTGCCGATGTGGATGTTGTGGGATTGGTGGTATCGCTTAATCGCATGGAAGTTGGCAAAGGTGGTCAAGTGACCGCGCAGCAAGAAGTGCAAGAAAAGTACGGCTTCCCGGTGACCTCCATCGTGTCAATGGCGGAGGTTGTTGAATATTTGCACAATCGTGAAGTAGCTGGTCGCGTGGTTATCAATAACGACACGCTGGCGGCTATTAATGCGTATTATGAGCAGTATGGCGTGAAGGAATAGCGTATATGTTGCAGGAATCCACAGATCAGATAGGAGTCATCTTTGACTGCGATGGCACGCTGATTGATTCAATGGGCGTGTGGCGTGAGGTTGAAGATGACCTGGCGAAACGCGCGGGCGTAATCCTGACGGTTGCTGATATTGATGAGATTGCTGCAAGCTCAATTCCTGAGGTGGGGCACATATTTTTTGAGCGGTTTGGTCTGGGTGAATCAGCGGAAGACGTAGTTGGCATGATTCATCAAGCTATGATGGATTTTTATACCACGCGTGCTACTGCGCTACCAGGTGCACGAGAACTAGTGCGTGAACTGAGCGAACGCGGTATGCCAGTTTCGGTGGCGTCATCTACACCAAAACCGCTTTTGGTTGCCGCCCTTGAGCATTGTGGTTTTGCGCCGTATCTTTGCGCAATTGTTTCAGTTGATGACGTTGGTGAATCAAAGCGCTCAGCTGCGGTATATGAACATGCGCGTGCTCTTATGGGTACATCACTTGCAAATACCTGGGGTGTTGAAGACGCGGCATATGCACTTGCCACACTTCGCCATGCAGAATATCGCACGCTTGGTGTCTACGATGATGACTTGGCTGGTACCTATGCCGAGCTTGCCGAACTTGCAGATTATGCGGTGTATTCGCTTGAGGACGTGAGCGCCGATAAGCTTATAAGCTGGACGCACTGCGCTTAGTAAGACGGGCAGTCTTGCGCTTCTGCATGGCATCAACTGAGGTTGCAACGGCGGCGTCGCCGGTGACGTTAACGACAGTGCGCATCATGTCTAAGATGCGGTCGACACCTGCAACAAGTGCGACGCCCTCTACGGGCAACCCTACCGAAGTCAACACCATGGCAAGCATGATCATACCGCTGCCAGGAACGCCTGCTGTACCAATAGAGGCCAAAAGGCAGGTCATTACAACGGTGAGTTGCTGGCCCAAGCTCAGGTCAAACCCAAAAACCTGTGCGATAAAGATAGCGCATACGCCCTGATAAATTGCAGTGCCATCCATGTTGATAGTGGCTCCTAGCGGCAGTACAAACGACGTAACTTCTTTTGATGCGCCAAGCTTTTCGGTGCATTCCATGTTGATGGGAAGGGTGCCAACTGAAGAGGCAGATGCAAAAGCAAAACCCATAACGGGTAGCTCGCCCTTTAAGAATTTGAGCGGATTCATGCGCGCAAACAGCTTAATAATCCCTGAATACACAAAGACAATCTGGCAGATCATAGCCACATAGGCCACTACGATGAGCCATAAAAGTGGACGAAGCACCTCAATACCATTGTTTGCAATAACAGGGCATATGAGACCAAAAACACCAAAAGGCGCCACTAAAATGATGCCACGCATAATGGCTATGCAAACATCTGATAGTGAATTGCAAACTGCTATAACAGGCTTTGCTTTTTCGCCCGCTGCAATCATGCCAAACCCAAACACCACTGCAATGACGATGACTTGCAGCATGGTTGCATCAGCCATTGGTTGAACAAAGTTACTCGGAAACATGTTGACAAGCGTGTCAATAAGCGATGGTGGGGTGGTGGCTTCGTATGAAAGATCGTTGGTGGGCATCGTATAACCTGCCCCAACGTTCATAATGTTGGCAAAAACCAAGCCTAATGTGACGGCACAAGCAGTTGTAGCTAAATAAAAGAGCACGGTTTTGCCGCCAATTGCGCCGACTTTTTTGACGTCATCAAGCGAAACAACACCTGCAATGATTGAAAAAAGCACCAGGGGAACAACAATCATCTTGATGAGGTTTAAGAAAATAGTTCCGAAAGGCTTTATGTAGGTGTCAGCAATTTCGGGGGAGCCTTGTAGTGCAATGCCCACAAGTACACCACCTATTAGTGCAATGAAAATCCAAGTCGTTAAAGACAATCGTTTGAACCACGGTTGAGAAGGCGGAGTGGTTTGATCGGTTGATGCAGTGGATTTGTTCATATGCAGCCTTTCAAAAGCGGCTTTTCAGACAACGCCGCATATTATAAGACAATTCGGAGTGGTTATTCGTTAAGGCTTTTGTACGTAAGATCTCTACGTTTGAACGCTTTGTTTGCGGCGTCAGAGATATTTCTCGTCCTTAAAAATAGAAGCTATTGTAGGGAATAAGGGCGAAATGACCTATACTGAATTTGGTTTGAATACAACAAGAAACCACTGTTTCGACCATAGAGGAGTTTTACCATGTCAGACGAAACGTCGAACACCCCACAGACCCCCGACGTGCCCGAGCAGCCAACTGTGCCTCAGCCTGTACAGCCTGAGCAGCCCGCACAACCCGCTGTTCCGCAGACGCCGCAACCAGTGATGCCTGAGCAACCGGCTCAGCCTGCAGTTCCACAGGCGCCACAATCTGCTGTTCCGCAAACGCCGCAACCTGCAATGCCTGAACAGCCCGCACAGCCCGTTCAGCCTGCGCAACCAGTGATGCCTGAGCAACCGGCGCAGCCTGTGCAGCCTACACAACCAATGCCTGATCCCTATGCGCAGCAGCCCGCACAACCTTATGGTGGCGCATATGGCGCTGCACCAGGTGTACCTGTTTACGGACAGCCTGTTGTGCAACAGCCTCAAAACAACGGTAAGGCCGTGGGGGCGCTTGTATGCGGTATCTGCTCAATCCTGTTCTCGGGAACAATCATCATCAGTATCATCTTGGGTATTGTTGCTATTGTTTTGGCTGGTCAATATATACGCGATTGCGGAAAAGACGGCAAGGCTACTGGTGGCAAGATCTGCGGTATTGTAGGCATCATCTTCTCAGTTGTCTGCCTCGTTGCTTATATTGCCATGTTTGCAATTGGCATTGCTGCTCTTGACTATGCTTACAACAATTATGACTACGATGACTTATACGAGTATACCTACTCAAGCTCAACGTATGATTCTGACTCAAATTCAAGCTCATCAAGCTCATCAAGTGCAACCGATGCCGATCTTGACGATGATGAGCAGGCGGTATTGGATGCTGCCGAAGCCGCACTTTTGAGCATCGATGACGATAGTGCGCTGGTAGACACGTGGGCATCTCAGGCTGATGACTTGTTTACCGAAGCTACTAAAGGCGTTTCGCTTTCTGATATTGGTATTGAGCCAACTGAGTTCATCCATTGGATGGCTGAAAGCGTTAAGGTGGATAGCTCTGATCCCGTAGTTACAGTTTTTGGCGATTCGGCCATGGTTCTTATTGATGTTGAGAGCTACGATGTACCTCGTTTCGCAATGGCGCTCATTGAGGCTATTCCTGAAGATGTCTCTGCTTCTTCGGAAGAGGAGGCATATGAGTATCTGAGCCAATATGCTCAAGAGGCTCTTGATACGACCGAATTGGCAGAATGTACCGTTTCACTTGATCTCGTCAAAGAAGATGATCGCTGGGTAGTGGAGGAGGATTCTCTTAATACTGCTGCTGACCTTATGTTTTATCTGACTGAAGATTAAGCCCACGGATCACGCTCAAAGAGCGGTTCCGCTAAAGGAGGGCGGTCGCTGAATGGATCATAGCCGTCATCGTCTTCCTTTTCAGGACGAATAAACTCACTCGTGCGTTTGGTTGCTGGCGATGGCGCCGCACCAGGCGCACGTTTTGTTGTTGGGACAACCGTGTAGGAAGCACGCTTGTGTTCGCTCTGATCTTCATGAGACTGTGGCACTTCACCAACTTGATTGAGATCGTAGGGCGTTGTCTGATAGACGTAGTAGTTCAGCCAATTCGTATAGAGGAGCTGAGCGTGCGATCTCCACGTGGAGTTGGGTTGTTGGGTTGGGTCGTCATTGGGAAAGTAGTGAGCCGGCGGCGCAATATCCAGCCCGCGCGCAAGGTCGCGTTCGTATTCTAAGCGCAGGGTCTCGGTGTCATATTCGGGATGCCCAAACACAAAGAAGTGGCGTGAATCACGGCTTTTTGCTGCATAAACACCAGCTTCGTCAGAGACTGCTAAGAGCTCCAGTGCGTCGTGGTCTTCAATGTCTTGTGCATCTACTTCGGTGTAGCGTGAGTGCGGGGCGAAAAAGACATCATCAAATCCGCGCAATAAAGGTGACGATGTTTTGAGCACCTGATGAGGGAAAACACCAAAGCACTTTGCATCAAGGGCATGCTTGTTTACTCCGTAGTGGTAATAAATTGCCGCTTGCGCACCCCAGCAAATATGAAGCGTTGAGTGTACGTTGGTCTTGGACCATTCCATGATTTCGCACAGCTCTTCCCAGTAATCAACGTCTTCAAAATCAAGCAATTCAACCGGTGCTCCCGTTATGATCATACCGTCAAAGCGCTCGTCTTTGATCTGGTCAAATGATCGATAAAATGCTGCCAGATGTTCAACGGAAACATTTTTTGCATCGTGACTTACTGTTTGTAAAAGCTCCACTTCAACTTGAAGAGGCGTGTTGGAGAGCTTCCTCAAAATCTGGGTTTCCGTAACAATTTTTGTGGGCATAAGGTTGAGGAGCAACAAACGCAATGTACGAATATCCTGATGCATAGCGCGATTCTCGGTCATAACGAAGATATTTTCGTTTTCGAGTGTTTCGGTTGCTGGAAGCGCATCAGGAATACGTATTGGCACAAAAACTCCTTTGTCGTGGTTTAAAAAAGAGGGTGGCAAAGCTGTTTCTCTAGAGATGTTTGCCACTGCGACTGTTGTAATAATAGCGAAAAACAGAAAGCCTGGTTATATGATTACTAAATAACAAGCTATTGAAAACTTATCTCTACCGATACGGTAAGGCGCCTGATTATAATAGGCGGCGTGCAAAAATAACCAAAATGCTTTGTTTGATCAGGCGCGTTACGAAAGGCTTAAAGGACCTGTTATGAGTGAATCAATCAATACTGTTTGCGTGCAGGGTGGTTATCGCCCCGGAGATGGCGAGCCTCGCCAGATTCCCATTTATCAATCTACAACGTGGAAGTATGACACTTCAGAACACATGGGAAAGCTTTTTGATTTAGAGGAATCCGGTTACTTTTACACGCGTCTGCAAAACCCCACCAATGATTTTGTTGCCGCGAAGATTGCTGAACTTGAAGGTGGAACTGCGGCAATGTTGACCTCTTCAGGTCAAGCTGCGAATTTCTTCGCCATCTTTAATATTGCAGGTGCCGGAGATCATGCGGTGGCTTCTTCGGCAATATATGGTGGCACCTATAATCTGTTGGCACATACGATGCATCGTATGGGTTTGGAGTGCACCTTTGTTTCGCCTGATTGTTCCGATGAGGAACTTGAAGCCGCATTTCAACCCAACACCAAAGCGGTTTTTGGTGAAACTATTGCTAACCCCGCGCTAACCGTGCTAGATATTGAACGTTTTGCTTGCGCGGCGCATGCACATGGAGTGCCGCTTATTGTGGACAACACATTTCCTACGCCTATTAATTGCCGACCCATTGAGTGGGGCGCCGACATCGTGACGCATTCAACCACCAAATACATTGACGGTCATGGTGCAAGCGTTGGCGGTGTGATTGTGGACTCGGGAAAATTTGATTGGACGGCATACCCCGATAAGTTTCCTGGTCTCACGCAAGCAGATGAAACCTATCACGGCGTGGTATATACGGAGCGTTTTGGTCTTGAAGGTGCCTATATCACTAAGGCGACTGCTCAGTTAATGCGTGATTTGGGTTCAATCCAATCTCCGCAAAACGCCTTTCTTATTAACCTTGGTTTGGAAAGCTTGCACCTGCGTATGGTGCAGCACAACAAAAATGGCTTAGAGGTAGCGAAGTTTCTGCGGGATCATCCTCGTGTGGCATGGGTTCGCTATCCAGGTTTGGAAGAAGATAGCGAATTTGCCCGTGCACAGAAGTACCTCACACCAGGTGCAAGCGGCGTTGTAAGTTTTGGCGTTGCTGGTGGTAGGGAAGCGGCTGAGAGTTTCATGAAGCATCTCAAGATTGCACAGATTGCTACGCATGTTGCAGATGCGCGTACGTGCGTGCTTCACCCTGCAAATGCTACGCATCGCCAGATGAACGACGAAGAGTTGGCTGCTGCAGGTATTTCTCCTGATTTGATTCGACTGTCATGTGGCATTGAGGATACGCAAGATTTGATTGCTGACATTGCGCAGGCACTTGAAGCTGAGAACTAGCTTGAATTTGTGCAAATCACGCGTAAATCAATCCATTGCATCGGGTTTTTCGTTGACTTTTATCCTCAAGACGAACTACACTTCTAAAGTTGCTTTCAAAAGCCCCGTAATCGCAATCTCTGCGAAGGAGCGTTCAAGGAGGGAGTCCAGGCCCACACCGAGCGCGCTGGCGTAGGAAACCAGCACCAACGCACGTTGCACTTTTGAAAACAAACAAGCACTTATTGGAGGAATACAGTGAAGACGTATTACGCAAAGCCCAACGAAGTTGAGCGCGAATGGGTCTTGATCGACGCTGAGGACCAGGTTCTCGGTCGCGTCGCAGCAAAGGCCGCGCAGATTTTGAAGGGTAAGCACAAGCCGCAATACACGCCGCATGTAGACACGGGTGACTTCGTGGTTATCATCAACGCAGACAAGATCCGCGTTACTGGTACCAAAGCAGCTACTAAGAGCTACTATCGCCACAGCGGTTATCCGGGTGGCCTGAAGTCAGAGACCTTTGATGAGGCAATGGCAAAGCATCCTGAGCGCGTTATTGAACACGCAGTAAAGGGTATGTTGCCAAAGAACACGTTGGGTCGCGCCATGGGCAAGAAGCTCAAGGTATACGCTGGTGCAGAGCATCCGCATATGGCTCAGCAGCCTCGCAAGATCGAGATGGAGGGTTAGTCATGACAGGTGAAGCAATGTATTACGGCACCGGTCGTCGCAAGGACGCAGTTGCTCGCGTTCGCCTTGTTCCGGGCACGGGCAAGATCATCGTCAACAAGCGCGATGCTCTGCAGTATTTCGGCCGTCAGGCTCTCGTTGATATCGCGAAGGCACCGTTTAAGGTAACCGACACGCAAGATCACTTCGACGTAATTGCCAACATCAACGGTGGTGGCATTTCTGGTCAAGCTGGTGCTCTGCGTCACGGCATTTCTCGCGCACTGCTTGAGGCTGGCGATTATCGTGCTGAGCTCAAGAAGGCCGGTTTCCTCACGCGTGACGCCCGTATGGTTGAACGCAAGAAGTATGGTCTGAAGAAAGCTCGCAAGCGCCCGCAGTTCTCAAAGCGCTAAGTTTTACTTCGCCAACAAGCGGCAACTGGCATTTGCTGGTTGCTTTGTGCAAAGCCCGTCTGGAATCAGGCGGGCTTTGTTGTGCGTGAGGCTTGCCGGCGTGTATGCCGAAAGATGAAGATGGGTTTGCTGAGCGCATCCTGAACGAGCGAAGTCAGGGATTTTAACAAAAAGGTGCTAGAAAGACAACCAACCCAATCAATCTTGTTAGCTATTTCTAGCACAAACTTGATAGATTTAGTTATATTTCTTGTTATTTGTTGTCCTTGGCATTACAATTCGACTAAGGAGTATCCAGCGTCCCAAATAGTGATGAGGTGTATGGATATGAGGTCTCTCAGCGTTGTGCATGTTCGTCGATTATGTTCGGTGTTGCCTTGGGTAATTTTGCTGCTTTGTGCACTTGCTTTCTTTGGCTGCTCTGGCAGCGCTGAGCAAAAAAATCCGAATTCTTCAAATGATAACCCTGGGGTCAATGAGGTGTCTTCGACAAGCGAGGATAGCCGAACTGACGACTTGACCGTGATAAGCTTGCAGGCAGCCGAGCTGCTCAGTACCTATCGTGAGCAGGGGTTTGAGAATTTTGCTGGTATGAGAAACCAATCAGGGGAGCGTTTGAGCGATGCCTTTGAATTGGGCGAAAAGATCCCAAGTTACCTTTATGAAAATGGGGTCTTCCGCGAGGATGAAAACGCATGCTATCCCATCTATAACAATAACATGGCGGTGGGTTTGTTTTTCCCTTATGATCATCATGAAGATGATGAAGATATTGATGGAGAAATCAAGCCAACGTTTGCCTATTACGGAAATGACGCATCTTTCGTTGAGTTTTTTCAAAACAATACATCGGGTATCTATCTTCGAGTGATTGATTCCATTGATGGGTCTGATGAGCGAACTTTCTGGCTGGTAGGAGATGGAACGAATTGGTTGTGTATGAGCAATCTTATGTTCCAGCAAAAGCTCTCAGAAGAAATGCAGCAGACTATCGAAGACTACCTGACCAGCGATGTTTCTCAACTGTCTGCGGGTAACATGACCAACAGGGTTCCGTTCGAGCTATCACAATAATCATTTCGTATTCTATCTAACGTTATAGCCAAGGAAAGTACTCATATCGTCAATCGCCTTTGAGAGGAGGCAATTATGAGTAAGAGAGCCTTATTTAAGTCTTGGATTGTTCTTGGGGTTTTAGTTTGCGCGTTGTTTTCGCAGACTGCATATGCAGATGAAAACTCACCAGCGCCAAGGCAACTCGCAGTAGATCATATTTCAGCAATGGTTGAAGGTATGGCTACTGTTGAAGGTTATAACTATTACTATGGTTTTCCAGATGTTTCGATCGACACGCTAGAACTGGGAGACCCGATACCAGTTTATTCTCAGCAGGAGGATTCAATAGTAAAAACAAGCTATTTGTGGCCAGTTTACTCGGGGCAAAGTGTTGTTGCTGTTTGTTATGAAAGTACAGATGAGCTTGGTGATATTGTGTTTCATATGACTACACAGTATTGCGATGCCATTAATAAAGGTTTAGAAGAAAACGAAAAATGTGCGGTTTATGGTATAGAGGGAGATGATGAAATTACAGTAATTGCGGAACAAGGCGAGCATGCTTCTGTTCCTTATACAATTCAATGCCAACTTGACACGCAGGCTGACTATGATTTCGAATTTACGAAACAGAATCAACGTACTGCCTTACCATTAGCGCCGAGAGAGTCCTATGTTGAAACAGGCGATCCTCTATCGGAGTCCTATGACGATGCTGCTGAAGAAAATATATCGACATATTCATCCGGTTCGTTGGCTCTCGGTAAATACTCCAACCTTGTAGTCCCAAAAGTCAACCAATTTAGCGCTCCAATTTGTTGGGCAGCTTGTGTTGAAAGTATTGGGCGCTATATGACTGGAACATTACCTTATGATCATCGCAATATTGCGATTAAAGCTGCGGGAGGCTTGGTGGCTGGTAATGCTCAGAACATTGTAAATGGATTCGCCTTATTTAAATACAAGAATAGTGATACACAAATTGGAGCAGTCCATTATAGTGGCGGGTTAACGGATCAAAGAATGAAGAATTGGATTGGAAATGGTGTACCTATTTATGCAGGGCTTCAGTCGTCTGGCGGAGCTGGTCATGGCGTTGTTATATGTGGGTGGTCAACCAATAGTAGTGGTGTACTAGTCGCGCAAGTTATGAACCCTGGTCATGGTGCATATGAATCAATGACAAAAACGGGTTCAGGGACGCTTGCGCTTTATTACAACAATGGATGGTGGAGTTGGACTGGTCGTAGTGTTGTGCTCGAGAATTGGCAGCGACCCCTAGGTGGAGATTCTTGGGCATTTATGCTAAATACGGGACTGCGGAGGACAGGCTGGCAGAGTTGGAAGGGCAGTTGGTACTTCTTTGACAAATCGAATGGATTTATGCGTTCAAACTGTTGGGTTCAGGATGAGGGGAAATGGTATCGCTTAGATAGTTCGGGCGCAATGTTGACCTGGTGGCAGAAAATTGGTTATTACTGGTATTTCCTTGGAACAGACGGTGTCATGGTTACTGGTTGGCAGAAAATTGATGGCAAGTGGTTTTCTTTTGACAGCGAAGGAGCAATGCGTACGGGATGGTTTAAGGAAAACGGTAATTGGTATTACTTGCGACCTGCTGCAAATACTCCAGGGACAGGTCCAGAAGGCTCAATGCTCCATAGTGGCACCTGGACAATTAATGGCAAAGCTTACACCTTTAATAGTAGTGGTGTTTGCTTGAATCCCTAATCGCTAATCTTTGGTAATTTGAATCCGAACATCAAACAAAAGTGGCGCCTTTAGGTGTCACTTTTGTTTGAGCTGTAAGCCATTTCAATACATAGAGAAGCCCATCTACCGTGTATGACTTTGCTATAGTATCAATGCAACAATCAAAAACAATTGACGAACGAACCGTGGCGAAAGGACAACGGCATGCTCACCATACGTCAGGGCACCTTGGAGGATTTCGAGGCTGTTTTGGAATTCTATACCAAGATGATTGACGAAATGAAAGACACCGAATTCGATGTCTATTGGGAGCACGATAAACACCCCTCTAAAGCATTTATACGTACGTCTCTTGAGCAAGATCGCGTATACCTTGGGTGGGTGACGCGTGATGATGGCGAAGAAGAACTAGCATGCGGCATGATTGTTAACGCCGATGGCGCATTGGGTTACGAGCAAGTTGAATGGGGTTGCAATGTAGCGCCTGATGATCTTGGTGTTTTGCATGTAGTGGCAACACTTCCTTGCTATCACGGGCAAGGGTTTGCAAAGCAGTTGCTGGCTTGGGTGATTGAGCAAGAGAGAGCGCGAGGTACACGTGTTTTGCGCCTGGATACATTCCCTTTTAATGTGCGCGGACGTGGGTTGTATGAGGCATTAGGTTTTAAGCATAGAGGAGATACCACACTAACTTATCCAGCTCTTGGTGAGGTAGTCTTGTCTATGTATGAGCTCATCTTGTAGAGAGCGCCAAGACAAATACCACAAACGGCAAAGAGTTAATACGCCGAAAAACATGAGAAACAATTCCGTTTTAAACTGTGAACAGCGGGTAGGGTGGCTAGTCGTGGTATCGTATGCGGATGATGTAGACTGCCACACGTAAAAGGAGAACACTTCATGGCGAACGTCTCAGAAATCTATGGTTCAGAGGTCTTTAATGAGCATACTATGCAGGAGCACCTGCCTTCTGCAACGTACAAAAGCTTGCTTAAAACCATTAAAGAGGGGCAACCACTTGATCCTGAGGTGGCAAATGTCGTAGCGCACGCCATGAAAGAATGGGCAATCGAAAAAGGTGCCACGCACTACACTCACTGGTTCCAGCCTCTTTCGGGCATTACGTCAGAAAAGCATGATGGTTTTCTGGATCCAAAGAGTGATGGCCGTGCCATTATGAGTTTCTCGGGCAAGGAGCTCATTCAAGGTGAGCCCGATGCTTCAAGCTTCCCATCAGGCGGCTTGCGCGCCACGTTTGAAGCACGTGGCTATACGGCATGGGATCCTACAAGCTATGCCTTCATCAAAGATGAGGTTTTGTGCATTCCTACAGCATTTTGCAGCTATACCGGTGAAGCGTTGGATAAAAAGACGCCGCTTTTGCGCTCTATGAAAGTCATCGAAGAGCAGGCTAATCGCGTGCTGGCTCTTTTTGGCGAACCAAAGCAACGCATTGTAACAACCGTTGGCGCTGAGCAGGAGTACTTTTTGGTGTCTGAGGCGGACTATGCCAAGCGCCAAGACTTGATGATGTGCAATCGAACCTTGTTTGGTTATGCGCCCTGCAAAGGTCAGGAATTAGAAGAGCACTATTTTGGCTCAATTCGTCCTACGGTAAATGAGTTTATGAAGGAGCTGGATACCGAGCTTTGGAAACTTGGCGTACCTGCTCGCACCAAACACAATGAGGTTGCGCCTGCTCAACATGAGTTGGCGCCCATTTTCTCTAACACTAACCGAGCCATTGATGAAAACTTACTGACCATGGAAAAAATGCGCCTGCTGGCAAGCCACCATGGTTTGGTATGCCTGTTGCACGAAAAGCCCTTTGAGGGTATTAACGGCTCAGGCAAACATAACAACTGGTCAATTGCTACTGATAAAACTAACTTGCTTGATCCGGGCGAAAGCCCCATTGATAACTTGCGCTTCTTAGTCTTTTTGACCGGCGTTATCCAGGCGGTAGATGATTATCAAGAGCTTTTGCGCATGTCGGTGGCGTCGGCGGGAAATGATCATCGCTTGGGTGCTCATGAGGCGCCTCCGGCTATCATCTCAATGTTTTTGGGTGATGAATTGAGCGAAGTGGTAGACGCACTCATTGATGAGCATGATTACACCTCTGCCGAGCGCGTTTCGGTTGACTTAGGTGTTGATGTGTTGCCGAATTTCCTTAAAGACAATACGGACCGGAATCGCACGAGTCCTTTTGCCTTTACGGGTAACAAGTTTGAATTCCGCATGCCTGGTTCTGCGGTAAATCTCTCTGATTGCAACATGATTCTCAATACCGCTATGGCTAAAAGCTTGAGTGACTTTGCCGATGCCATGGAAAGCGTTCCAACAGAGGAGTTTGAAGAGCGCGCCATTGAGTACATCAAGGCAATGCTGACGAAGCATCAGCGCATCATCTTTAATGGTGACGGTTATGGCGAAGAATGGGTAGAAGAGGCAAAACGCAGAGGTCTTGCCAACCATCTTACGACCGCTGAGGCGCTTCCTTGTTTCGTAGATCCAAAAAGCATTGAGCTTTTTGAGCGTTTTGGTGTGTTGTCAGAAACCGAGGTACGCAGCCGCTATGAAGTGAAGCTTGAGAAATATACCAAGTTGCTCAATATTGAAGTGCGCACGATGAAGCGCATGGTGCTTCGCCAGTTCATTCCTGCTATTACTGCTTATGCAACCGATGTTGCGCAAAACATTAATGCTGTTTTGCAGGTGAGTGCCGATGCTCCCGTGGCTCAGCAAAAAGGCTTGCTTAATCAGTTGTTAGAGGGTTTGCAGACAATTAACGAATGCCTGGAAGATCTTCGCGCGGAACATAAGCGTGCCCAGACGATTGAGGACGGCCAAGAGCGCGCAAATGTATATGCAGCTGAAATTGTACCGCGTATGGATGCGCTGCGTCGCTCGGTTGATGCTATGGAAGTTTTGGTTGATCGCAAGTATTGGCCAATGCCAACCTATAACGAGATGCTCTTTTACGTATAGGTTTGTATGTGTCTGTCGCATTGAACGCAGCATCTCTTTGTTAAGTGCGACAGTTACGTAACCTAAAGCGGAGCATTATTGCAAATCAAGTGGCAAGGTGAGTGTGAAGGTGGTACCTTCGCGCTCATTGCTTTTCACGCCAATAGTTCCCTTGTGCTCTTGGGCAATAGACTGAGCGATAGCTAGTCCGAGTCCATGTCCGCCTGCGTCGCGTGTGCGTGCTTTGTCGGCGCGATAAAAGCGGTCAAAGATGTGGGGTAAATCCTGAGCAGGTATAACAGTGCCGGTGTTGTTTACGCTCAATTTAGCGAAACGTCCCGATTTGACAAGTGACACTGTAACGCTTTGTTTGGCATGGGTATATTTGCATGCGTTGTCAATGAGTGTGGAAACAACGCGACGTAGTCGAACAAGGTTGCCGGTAACCTCAAGGTTAGGTTCCACTTTGCTTGTCATGGCAATGTCTTTTTCAAATGCAATTGACTCAAATTGCAGCAGTTCGCCTTCAACAAGATCAGAAAAATCAACTTTTTCCGAGGCTTGCTCCTGCAAAAGAGGGGTGTTGCCAATGCTTTGCTCTTCGTCAAGTTTTGCAAGAAGAAGCAGGTCATTTACGAGTGCTTGAATATGTTGTGCTTCGTGCTGCGTGCTATCAACCCACTGAACTTGCTCAGCGATGCTTCTTTCAGGGTGTTCAAGCAAGATAGAGGTGTTCGCCAAGATAACGGTTAAGGGTGTTTTGAGGTCATGTGAGACGTCGGCAACAAACTGACGTTGCTGTTGCCAAGCGCTTGCAACAGGTCTGAGTGCCCATCGCGCAAAGAAAATATTGATTACCAGCAAAACCGCCAACGCTAAGAGTGAAGCACCACCTAAATAGAGTGCTAAAGAATGCCAGGAGTTAACATAGGCAAGATCGGCAAATGCTAAGTATGTGGTGTCCCCAGTAACACGCTTTTCGTAGACAAGAGATAAATCGGGCAGCTCCCCGTATCCAGGCGCAGCATTCACGATCTCCTTAGTAGCATCATCGAGTACATCCGTTGCAATAGTTGCAGTGGTTTTAGAAGGTATTTCTTCTAAAGTGCCATCCGGTTGCAAGATGAAAGCTGCAACTGGAATGGACATGTCGGATTCCTTGCCACCAATTTCTGGCGGCAAAGGAGCATTTTGTTCGTCAAAATCTTTAGGACCGTGCAGCTTGGAGCGAGGTTCTTCGGCATGATCAAGAGCAATATCGAGAGAACGATTAACATGCTCAAAAGCTGATTGGTAGTTAAGGGTGCAAATTACAACGCACAGCAGCACGAGTATTATTGCAACACAGCTCATATTAAGAGCAATAAATTTGACGCGAAGACGCTTGAGCATACGGCGAATACTTTCTCGTTAGTTAAGCGATGAAGCTTGCGAATCAACGCTCTCACCAGCGCTGAGCCGATATCCTGTTTTGCGTAATGTCTCAATGGTACTCGTTGATCCGAGGAAGCGAATTTTTTTGCGCAAGAATGACACGTAAGCTTCGACATTGTTGTCTTCTGCGCTTGAGTCAAGCCCCCAAACCTTTTCAATTAATGTCTCTTTAGAAACCACCATTCCTGCGTTGGTGATCAGCACTTTTGCCAGCTCGAATTCTTTATGAGAGAGGTGGATAGTCTTGTTGGTTGTGGTGCATGAGAGGTCATGACTGGCAAGTGTCAGCGTTAAATCTCCTGCATCAAGCTTTTCAAAGATGACTTCGCCCATGCGTCGCGTCAGTGCGCGCAGATGGGCCAGAAGTTCGGCGGGAGCAAAGGGTTTGGTCATATAATCATCGGCGCCGCTATCAAGTCCTGTTATTTTGTCGGGTACAGTATCTCGTGCTGTTAGGAGCAAAATAGGGGTATTGATAGCACTTCTGCGCAGCTCAGAGGCAACCGAAAAACCGTCACGCTTGGGAAGCATGACGTCTAAGATGATCACGTCGTATGTGTCGTATTTGGCGAAAGTAAGTCCTTCTTCGCCATCGTGAACCATATCAACAAGATAGTGGTTCTCTTCCAAAATATGTTTGAGCGCAGATGCCAATCGTATGTCATCTTCAACAATCAAAATGCGCATAAAAAGCCTTTCATCGGGAATGACCTGATCTCAACGGGGACAGGTTTGCCATTCTCATCCTCATTGTACGCGCGAAGTTGAAAAGAACCTGAAAGACGGGGGTGTCTTTCAGTGAAATTTCAGGCTTGGTTTTTAGTATATCGTCGCACGGTTCACATCTGCAATATTTCAGCGGGACGGGTGCCGTGTGTAAGCTGGTGCGCTCCATATCTGCAGTGGAAATACAGCACGTTGGTAGCGCACCTACCTTTAAGAGATTGGCACATTATGGGTGAATACATCGGAGTGTTTGAGCGAAAAGAAGTGAAGTATGTGCTGAGTGAAGCTCAGTATCAGCAGTTTCGTGCGCTCATTGATCCGTATATGGCGCTTGATGAATATGGCGAAACGCGTGTGAACAGTGTGTATTTTGATACGCCGCAACGCGAACTTATTGAGCGCTCGCTTGATAAGCCGCTTTATAAAGAGAAGCTTCGTATGCGTTGGTATGAACGGAATGAAGAAGGTAGTGACGCTGAAGTGCCGGAGGGTGCCAACCAAACCGAGCAGGATGTGCAGGTCGCGCAGGCTGGACCGCGCGTTGCCGCCGATGTCGTATTCGTTGAGTTGAAAAAGAAGTTTAAAGGCATCGTCTATAAGAGGCGCGTGTCATGTACGCGTGATGCAGCTCAGCGCTACTTGTCGGGTGTTTATGCCTACGAGCAAGCTGTGAGTGCATTTCCGCTTGATGTAAACGCGGTGGCTGAAGCCGAGTTGTCCCCGCGATCCGTTCAAATTGCACGCGAGATTGATGCTTTCTGTGGTCGATGGGGCACTTTGCGACCCTCCATGTTGATATCGTGCGTGCGCAGCGCGCTTGCGCTTCGTGAAGCATTTGCCGCCCAAGAGAATGTGCGCATTACGTTTGATGCGCACCTAACCTATCGGGATCTGGCGCTTGCAGGCGAAAGCGATGCGTTCGCATGTACTGATTCGCCCGGTGCAGATTGTGCCATTTTGGATCCCACGCGCGTGGTGATGGAAATTAAAGTGGCAGGCCCTTATCCGCTTTGGTTGGTTGATGCACTGGATGTATGCGACATTCGCCCACAGTCCTTTTCAAAATATGGCGAAGCATACAAAAAGAGTAGCAAGGCGCGCGTGATGAGAAAAAACGCGCAGGTAAGAAAGGAGGAGCGCTGTGCTTGATGCAGCTCTCACATCAATTTATGGTGCAAGTGAATCTATGGTGGCAAGCGTTACTACTGAGTCGTTTTTGCTCTGCTGCTTGACCTCAATTGTGCTTGGCGCGGCGGTTGCGGGCATCTATATGTTTCGCCATGCGCACTCCAAGAACTTCGTTATCACGCTGGCGCTTTTGCCGCTCATTGTGCAGATGGTCATCATGTTGGTCAATGGGAACTTGGGCGCGGGTATTGCGGTAATGGGCGTGTTTAATCTTGTGAGGTTCCGCTCAATTCCGGGAAGCGCCAAAGACATTGGAAGCGTGTTTTTTGCAATGGCAATTGGCCTTGCAACTGGTATGGGCTTTTTGGTTTTGGCCTGCCTCTTTACGCTTATTGTGGGTGCGGTGAACGTGGCTTATGTGCTTTCGCCGTTTGGTAAACCAAAGGAACCTGAAAAGGCACTCAAGATTACGATTCCTGAAGATCTTGAATATGACGGTGTTTTTGATGAGGTGTTAGCTCGCTACGCTGCCGAGAGCGAACTCGTTGAAGTTCGCACAACCAACATGGGCAGTTTATTCCAGCTTGAATATGCAATTCGCCTGAAAGAGCCTGGTCGCGAAAAGCAGATGATTGATGAACTGCGCTGCTTGAATGGCAATCTTAAGATTTCGTGCGGCAGACCAGTTGTTGGACGCGAAACACTGTAATGCGAAATGCCCTGAACCTCTCAACGCCGATGTGTACGTGTGCACAGATTGCGGGAGTGGGGCTTATGGTAGGGAGGATACATGAAACACAATGATGGACAAAAGGGATACAAGTTTGTCCCAAGTTTGAAAAAAACGATGGTAGCGTCACTTTTGACGGGTGCCTTGATGAGCGGATATGTGCTTACGGGGTGCTCTTCGGCTCAGGTTGAAGATGCTGGCGAATCTGTTGCAGATGCGCCAGTTGATCAGCAAGACGAAAGCGCTTCAACCCAGAATGACCAAACGTATGACAGCTTTGAGCAGGTGGCAGCTGCTTTTGATGCGCAAGCGCTTGACCTTGACTATTCCAAGCGCGATACGGACTCTTCGTATGACGATGCAACCTCAACACACATAGCGCTTGCTGGTAGCTCGGCAACTGTTGAGGGCGAAGGTGCTCAAGCAGATGCCAACGCTATTACGATCAATGCTGAGGGCACCTATGTGGTGAGCGGTGAGCTTACTAACGGCCAGCTTTTAGTGGAAGCTCCTGAAGATGCAAAAGTGCAGATTGTGCTTGATGGGGCAACGCTTCATAACGACAGTGGTCCGGCGCTCTATGTAAAGCAAGCTGACAAGTGCTTCATTACGCTGGCGGATGGGTCGGTTAATGAATTGTCTGACGGCACTGAGTATGTGCTTGAGGAGGATTCCGATGAGCCGTCTGCAGCACTTTTCGCGCGCGCAGATTTAACACTTAATGGAAGCGGCACGCTTACCGTTGATGGCACTTACGACAACGGCATCTATACCAAAGATGATCTGGTTATTACCGGTGGCACTTACCGTGTAGAAGCAGTTGGGGATGCACTGCGTGGTCGTGATTGCGTCAAGATTGCCGATGGTACTTTTGATCTTGTTGCAGGTGGCGACGGCATTAAGTCCAACAAGGATACAAAGCCCACGCAAGGATTTGTGTGAATTGACGGCGGAGATTTAACGATTGAAGCAGAAGATGATGGCATTCAAGGTAAAACGTATGTGCGTATAGCAGGAGGATCTGTTGATATTATCTCTGCTGATGATGCAATTCACAGTGACCTGGAAGGTGTTATTACAGGCGGCGAACTGAGTATTGATGCTGGTGATGATGCGTTTCATGCGGAGACTAAGCTCGTTATTGACGAGGGTAATGTTGAGATTATTTCGTGCGTAGAAGGCTATGAAGCACAAGAGGTAATTGTCAATGGTGGTACGTCGAATATCACCGCAAGCGATGATGCTCTTAACGCCGCTGTTGCAGACCTCAGCGATGACGAGGGGACCAACGAAGCGGCAGGCGCACAAGATTCCGGGGCAGCTGCAGCGAGCGAAGGCGCCCCTGAACCTCCGAGCGGTGATATGCCAAACGGAGCCGATATGCCAGGAGGTGCTGAAGGCGCCCCTGAACCTCCGAGCGGTGATATGCCAAGCAGCGCACCGGACGCAGCAGCAGAGAGCGGCGAGTTTGCTGGTCGTGGTGGCATGCGAGGCGACATGGGTGGCGGCCCGGGCGGCATGTCTGAGGTAAGTGAGGCATGTTTGCTGCAAATCAATGGCGGTACGCTAATTATTAATGCCGGCGGTGACGGTGTTGACAGTAATGGCAGCTTGGAAATCAACGGCGGCATCGTCTTGGTTAACGGACCAGATTCGGGAGCAGATAGTGCGCTTGATTATGAGTTGTCAGCTACGGTTTCAGGAGGCAGCGTTTTGATGCTTGGCTCAGCGGGCATGGCTGAAACCTTCACAGGTGGCGAACAGCCCTTTGCAACCGTTATGGCTTCCGGACAAGCAGGTCAAAACGTTGCGGTTGTTGATGGGCAAGGAAATGTGCTGGTGTCCCTGAATGCAGAAAAGGCATTTGATCAAGTTATAGCCTCGTCTCCTCAGATGAGCGAAGGTGGCACCTATTCGGTTGTTATCGGCGGCACGCCACAAAGCGCTGACGTGTATGGGTTTGCTGAAAGTGGGAGTATCTCAGGCGGTAGTGCAACTGAGGTAACCGCTTCAACAACACCCACCCAAGTAGGCGGCATGGGCGGCATGCGCGGAGGTGGCCTCGGTGGATTTGAAAGGGGCGCTGGTCCAGGTGGTATGCAAGCCTAACAGTTTACGCTCTTCATTTATCCTTAAAGCGCTATAATTGTCCGCGCGAGAATAATGAATCGCGCACGCATGCGCACTCATTGTACCTACGCAGCCGTCTTCGTCTTGAAGACGGCTGTTCGTTGTTATATACCAGCTGAGAGGGTTGGCGAAAGGGGTCATCGTGCCAGAAATGTTAGCGTTGGAAGAAGCGCGTGATTTGGTCTTATCAAAGGTGCACACACTTGATGCTGAGACGGTTTGTGTGCTTGATGCTGCTGGACGCGTTGCGGCAGCAGATTTGAAGAGCGATATAGATATTGCCCCTTTTGCTCATTCTGCTATGGATGGTTTTGCGGTTCGCGCAGATCAACTTGCAGATGCAACGCCTGAGACGCCGGTATGCAAACGCGTTATTGCTGAAGTTGCCGCCGGAGATGTGTTTGAGGGCTGCATTGCTGATGATGAGTGTGTTCGCATTATGACCGGCGCTGCGTTACCCACTGATGCAGACTCAGTTGTTAAATATGAAATTGTTGGCGTGGTAGAAGGCGATGGGCTGCCTGGTAGTGTTGTCTCGTTTACTGCGCCCACAGCGCTTAATTCAAATGTGCGCGCCGCGGGAGAAGAGACAAAAGCTGGCGAAGTTGTTGTTCGTCAAGGTGAGGTTATCAACTGTGCTGGTGTAGGTTTTCTGGCAAGCTGCGGCATTGTTGAAGTGCCCGTGTATCGTCGTCCGCGCGTAGCGGTCATTGCTATTGGCTCTGAGTTGGTTGACCCGACCGAGGTTCCTTGTCCTGGCAAAATTCGCAATTCCAACAGCTATGCGCTGGCGGCTTCAGCGCGTGCGGCGGGTGCAGAGGTTTCCATTCTGCCTATCGTGAAAGATGATCTTGAGACATTAAAAGCAGAAGTTTTGAACGCCACTCATACGTATGATTTTATCGTTACAAGCGGTGGTGCTTCAGATGGTGACTTTGATTTCATTAAGCCAACTGTCGAGCAGCTCGGTGAACTCTTTATGACCTTAGTGAACATACGACCGGGTAAAGCTCAAACGTTTGGCCTGGTAAATGGCGTGCCAGTTTTCGGGTTGCCTGGTAACCCCGCTGCTGCTTATGTCGGCTTTGAGATGTTGGTTCGCCCGGCACTTCGCAAAATGCAAGGGTTTAGCATCTATGAACGCCCTTCGGTGCGTGCTCGTTTGGCCACTGACGCAAAGAAAAAAGATCCGCGTCGTATCTTTTTGCGCTCCACGTTGTCACGAGACGAGGAAGGCTATGTTGTGACACCAGCAAAAAATCAAAGTTCGGGCTTGTTTGGCGTTTTGCAACGCAGTAACTGCTTGGCAGTGCTTCCCGAAGGGGGCGAAGGCCGTAGTGCGGGATCTGTTGTCGAGTGCATTTTGCTTGATGTGACCGAGGAGGTTTGTTTGTAATGGGAACTATCACCTTTGCTATTGTCACGTGCTCAGATACCCGTGATATCTCACAAGACACTGCCGGTAGTGCACTTGAAGAGCTTATTGCGCACGAAGGGTGGACGTGTGTAGATCGTTCGGTTGTGAAAGATGAGCGAACTGAGATTTCGCAGGCCATTGTGTATGCGTGTGACCAATTGGATGTTGATGTGGTTTTGACGTGCGGAGGAAGCGGTCTTTCTCTTCGCGATGTAACACCTGAAGCCACTATGGATGTGTGCGATCGGATGGTGCCTGGTATTGCTGAGGGGATGCGCGCGCATTCGCTCACTATCACGCCTTATGCCATGCTTTCTCGTGCGGTATGTATGCAGCGCGGTCGGCATTTGGTGATTAACTTACCCGGATCTGAAAAAGCCGCGCGCGAAAACTGGGAAGGTGTTGTTGGCGTATTACCGCATGCCATCAAGATGACGGGTGGCGCTGGCCACTAGTATGACCCTATAAGTCTTGTACAATAATGTGCTGAGTATAAGGCGAAAGGCAATAGTCATGGCAATGAATGATCTTCCAAACGGATTTACGGGTTTTTCAAAAAACCGACCAAACGATTTTGAGTCGGCCAAGAGTGCCATGGATTTTCATGCCGCTTCGCGTTCGGTTGCATCGGATGTTTCGCGCCAATCGCGCAGGGCGGTGTCTGATAAGCCTGCGGGTTGGGTTGCGGATGATCGGCCTGATACTCGTGCTGTTTTGCAGTTTGCTGCAAACGGGGGTAAGCCTGACGAGCGCGGCGTGATACCGTTTGATCCTGAGAAGCTTGCCGCTATTCCCGAGATTGAGCGACGCTGGTCATGGGTAGAAATTGACCTTAATGCCATTCGCCATAACACTAAAACAGTGCGCCGCAATGTGGCGCCGGGGACGCACCTTATGGCGGTCGTAAAATCTGATGCGTATGGACATGGCGCAGTGCGTTGCGCGAAGACGGCGCTCAACTCGGGTGCCGATTACCTTGCGGTTGCAACCATTGATGAAGCCATTGAGCTTCGCGAGAATTATATTAATGCTCCTATACTGATTTTGTCGCAACCGCCGATGACAGCAATCCCGCTGTTGTTGGCATATAAGGTTATGCCGAGTGTGTATGATCCGCAGTTCGCTATTGCGTACGCTGAGGCAGCCGATGCGTTTCATCTGCGCGCGCCATACCATTTGGCGGTAAACACAGGCATGAATCGTATAGGTGTGCGTTTTGATGATGTTGTTGAGTTCATGAGTCAGGTGAGCTTTCATCGGGCGCTTGATCTTGTGGGAACGTTTACTCATTTCGCCACAGCAGACGAGGTTGAGACCTTGGATTTTGGTATTCAGGTGAAGCGTTTTGTGGAGGCAATTAACGCGCTTCGCCTTGCAGGATTTGATCCAGGTATTATCCATGCCGCTAACTCTGCTGCCACTATGCGTTTCTCTGACGTTCATTTTGACATGGTTCGTTTAGGCATAGGTATGTATGGCTTGCATCCTTCCGGGGTCACGCGTCCGCTCATTGAGCTGAAACCAGCTATGAGCGTGCATGCGCGCATTACCGATATGCGCGCGGTTCCTATGAGCGAAGGCGTGAGCTATGGTCTGCACTATCGCAGCCCCGGTTCGGTCATGATTTGCACCATTCCGGTAGGGTATGCGGATGGATTTTGCAGGGGGCTATCAGGGCGCACTGATATCATTTTGCAAGGGGAGCGTTGTGCGCAAGTAGGCAATATCTGCATGGATCAGTGTATGTTTGAGGTTGATATGCGCTCGTATGGCTCACGTCGCCGTTTGAACCCTCAGGTGGGGGATGAGGTGTTGCTTGTTGGGCGGCAGGGGATGTCAATTATTACGCTTGATGATTTGGCGAATACCCTTGATACGATCAACTATGAAATGGCTATTTCGTTTGGCAATTCTCGCTTGCCACGCGTGTATGTTTAAAAACCATTCACTCTTTGAGTGATCGCAAGAAACGCGATGGTTAAGAAAGGCGAAGACGCTGTGCAACATGAACCAATAAGCTTAACCGAGCTGGAGAAGCAGGTTTGCGCCTGCCATGCTTGTTCGCTTGCAGATGCACGAACGCAAACGGTATTTGGGGACGGAGACCCTCATGCGCGCGTGATGATCATTGGCGAGGCGCCTGGCAAAAACGAAGACTTGCAAGGAAAGCCTTTCGTGGGGGCTGCGGGGAAGTACTTACAAGAGCTGTTGGCGTTGGCGCATCTTGAGCGCGAGCAGGTTTTTATTGCGAATGTTTTAAAGTGCAGGCCACCGTCAAACAGAGATCCCAAGCCTGAAGAAATTCAGTTGTGTGCTCCGTTTTTGCGCATGCAAACTCGGGCTATTGACCCAGAGTTCATTGTGACGCTTGGCAACTTTGCTACAAAATTCATTTTGAAAACCGATGTAGGCATCACGCATTTGCATGGGCAGCTTCATCAGACGGGCAAGTTTAAGGTTTTGCCGGTATACCATCCTGCAGCAGCGCTCTATGATCCTAAGAAGCGTTCTGCTCTTGAACAGGACTTTACGCTTCTTGGTCAACTTCTGGCAGCAGAGTAGTTTGCGAATATAACCGCTAAAGCCAGCCTTTGTGTTTGAATACAATGAGTTCTACGATCACAATAAGAAGCACGACACAGCACATAAGCGGATAGCCCCAGGCACTACTGAGCCCTGGCATATCTGCAAAGTTCATGCCAAACCAACCAGTAACCAGGGTAAGCGGGGCAAAGAGTGTGGTGATGACTGTGAAGAATTTCATGGTGTCATTTTGTTGGGTGTCAATCTCTGTTTGATAGAGTTCGCGCAGTTGAAGCGAGTATTCCTTAAGTGTCACCGCACGTTGTAGAAGCCTGTCAAAGTTGCGTTCAAGTTGCACAAACGTAATTGTTTCTTGGTGGGTGAGCAGTTTGTTTTCGTTTTCGGCAAGCTCTCCGGCCATGTCCATAAGCTGCTGATAATAGGTATCAAGACGGAGGAGCTTTCGGCGGAAATTAAGCATCACTTCGTTTGCATTTTTGAATCCGCGTTTAATAATGGATTCTTCAACATCTTCCATCTTGTCTTCAAGGTCGGATAGATATTGCAGATCGCCTTTGGTGAGCAACTTCATGAATTCAAACAGACACCAAGGCGTGGTCGGTTCTTTGAGCAACCCTTGTTTGCTAATGGTGTCAAGAATGGGCTTGCAGAAATTGCTCTCGTCCAAAAAGATGAGATGAGTCTTGTCGAAGTAAAATGCAAAACACTCTTCCTCGGCAAGGGGGTGTACTTTGCTTGGCACAGCAAACGAACCCACAAAGCAGGTGGGAAATGAGTCCAAGTAGGTGGTTTTTGCCGATACGAGCGTTTCGAGTGCTGATTTCATTTCCTTGCTAATCAAACCAAGGTCAACAAACTCTTGAGCGGTGAGAACATAGACCGATGAGGTGTTGGCTGGCGTTGGTTGGTCAAAAGGCACTGACTCCAAACGTTTCGTAAGTAAAAACTTGCTTGCCATAATAGACACTTCCTTAATGGCTCTTCCTTTAAGGTGACTGCCGTTCTGTTTGCGCCTGATGATGCGCTTATGTGAGGCTCTACGAAAAGGCTAGCACTCCTTCATAAACGATGAGGAGAAGGCTAACGGTTCGTAGATGAGATGTTGTCATTTCGTCTTTCTGGAAAATGACAAAACGGTAACGCGTCTGACGTCTATCTAAAGAGAATATGTGTTATAGCTGCTTGTCAGGGGAGTATTTAGTGCGATACTTAACGAGAAGGTAACAAATACACCTTATAAATGCGCACAGTCGCGACTCTGCGAGCGCTTTATTTCAAAACGGTTAAACCTTCGTTTCTCATCTTTGACGACCGCGCTGAGCTTATTGCGAATTGTTGAGTGCTTTCGTATGGTTAATGCAGCGAAAAAGAATGGGACCTTACCTGGTATTATTGAGCTGAATTGCAGAAAAACTACCGCTGACTGTACAAAACATACCGTTTAAGGTAGTATTTGCTACTCTTTAGAATTCAATTTCCTTTGCGTCACCACGAAATATTTATTTGCTGTAATGAGCAACCATTTTCAGGGAGGGTACCATTTTCGTCCCAGCTGTTACAGGGCAGTTTTGGGGAAAATGGTTGAAAAGGATGATGAGCAATGTTTGAGATTCTCGAAGCGGAGCAACTAAACAAAGACGTCACACGAATGGTTATTGATGCGCCTGATATTGCAAGGCGTATCAAGCCGGGTCAATTCATTATGTTGCGTATTGATGAGCAAGGAGAGCGCATCCCGCTGACCATGAATGACTGTGACCCTGATAAAGGTACAGTCACTATTGTGTTTCAAGCGGTTGGCGCAACAACTATGAAGCTTTCCACTATGCACGCAGGGGAGTATCTGCTTGACTTCGTCGGACCACTTGGTAATCCCACCGAGCTTGATGGGGTTAAGCGCGCATGCATAATTGGGGGCGGCTTAGGTACAGCTATCGCATATCCTCAGGCTAAGTGGTTGCATGATCATGGTGCTCAAGTGGACGTTATTACTGGTTTTCGTTCGGCTGATCTCATTATGCTTGAAGAGGAAATTGAGAAGGTTTCTGAGCATCAGTTTATTGTTACCGATGATGGCTCTAACGGACATCGCGGTTTAGTGACGCATGTTTTAGCAAAACAAATTGAAGCAGGAGTCAACTATGACCTGGTTGTAGCCATTGGACCGGTCATTATGATGCAGAAAGTTTCCGAGCTTACAAAGCCACACGCTATTAAAACGTGGGTGTCCATGAATCCGCTTATGATTGATGGAACGGGTATGTGTGGCGTGTGCCGAGTAAAAGTGGGCGATCAGTATTTGCATGCTTGTGTTGATGGTCCTGACTTCGATGGTCATCTGGTAGATTTCGCTGACGCACTTCGCCGTGGTGTTCAATATCGCGAGCCTGAACAGTATGCGCGCGAGGTGGCCGCACATAAGCTGACAAGTGAAGGTCGCTCATGTGGTGGTGGCGTGCAGCTGCATGAAGAGCAACAGCTTCGACGGAAGGCGGGGTAAGTTATGCCTTGCGTATATGACGTCAATAAAGACAATGAGAAAGTGGCCATGCCAGAACTTGATCTGGTCACGCGTTCTCAGAATTTTTGCGAAGTAGCTCTGGGTTACACAGAAGAGCAAGCGCAAGAGGAAGCGCGCAGATGCATTCAGTGTCCAAAGAAGCCCTGCATGAGTGGTTGTCCAGTAGGCGTTCCCATTCCGCAGTTTATTGAGCAAGTTGCTTTGGGTAATTTTGCGCATGCGTATCAACTCGTACACCAGGCGAACACGTTGCCTGCAGTGTGCGGGCGTGCGTGTCCACAGGAGACTCAATGTGAAGGCAAGTGCACACGCGGTCGCAAGGGTGAGCCTGTTGGTATTGGCAGGCTCGAGCGCTTCGTAGCTGACTGGGCAATGGCTCATCCTGATGAAGTTGCAGCATTTGAGGCCTCGGCAACAAAATCAACCAGCCATACGACTGCTCCTTGTACAGCTGATCTTGCAGATGCGCAAGAGGCATCGCTTGAATCAGCATTCGCCGCAGAGTCCGATGATTTGGATGGCTATCGCGTTGCGGTGGTAGGTTCAGGTCCTGCGTCCTTGACGTGTGCTGGCGAGTTGGCGCAACGCGGCTGCGACGTGAGTGTGTTTGAGGCCCTTCATGAAACAGGTGGCGTTTTAACATACGGCATTCCTGAGTTTCGTTTGCCAAAGAAGCTCGTAGCAGAAGAAATTCACAAACTTGAAGATGTGGGAGTTGATTTCAAGACTGATGTTGTGGTGGGTAAACTCTACGACATTGATGAGCTTATGGACGAGCGCGGTTTCGATGCGGTCTTTGTGGGTACAGGCGCGGGCCTTCCAAGCTATTTAGGTATTGAAGGTGAGGGCGCCAACGGCGTCATGGTAGCAAATGAGCTGCTCACGCGCGTAAACCTCATGAAGGCATATCAGTTTCCCAGCTTCGATACACCAGTTTATGCAGGTAAGCATTGTGTAGTAGTTGGCGGCGGAAATGTTGCCATGGATGCGGCTCGTACAGCGCGACGTTTGGGTGCCGAAGTGACGCTTGTGTATCGTCGCGGTCGCGAACAGATGCCTGCGCGCGCTGAAGAGATTCACCATGCGGTACAAGAGGGCATTAAGCTGCAGCTTTTGACAAATCCCGTGCGTGTTTTGGTAGATGATGAAGGTTGGATTGAGGGCGTTGAGTGCGTGTCAATGGAGCTCTCTGAGCCAGACGAAAGCGGCCGTCAGAGCGTGGTTGCGGTTCCGGATTCCAATTTCGCGATTGACGCTGATATGATGGTTGTCGCTGTTGGCTCCAAAACAAACCCTCTCATTGCAAAAACAACGCCTGGTCTTGAGGTTACTTCTCGCAACCTTATGGTGGTTGACGAGCAGACGTGTGCTACGTCTAAACCTGGTGTATATGCAGGTGGCGATGCGGTAAGTGGTGCAGCAACAGTCATTTTAGCTATGGGTGCAGGCAAGCGTGCAGCGGCAGGAATTGCCGACTATCTTAAAGTGAAGCAAGCCAGCTAAGCGGGGCTTATTCCTAAGGTAGACTAACTCGCGTAACTATTTTACTCGTGTTAGGTGAGCGCATGACAGCTGAATTTGATCCTGTGGCATATATCAATGAACCACGTTGGCAGGCTTCTCGGCTTGGCTTAGAGCGTATTAGTGCGGCACTTGATGCGCTTGGCCGACCTCAAGATGCGCTTTCGTTTGTTCATGTTGCAGGCACAAACGGCAAGGGGTCTACGTGCGCTTATATCTCTTTTATCTGTCGGGCAGCTGGATTGAAGACGGGTCTTTTCACTTCGCCTTATATAGAGCGTTTTGAGGAGAGAATTCAGGTCAACGGCCAAGCGATATCTTATGAGGAACTAAGTAGGGTAACGCGTAGCGTTCAAGTCGTTGCAGAAGAGCTTGCGCATAAAACAGGAGATCATCTTACAGAATTCGAGCTTATGTGTGCGGTAGCTTTAGTCTATTTTGCACAACAAGCATGCGATATTGTGGTGCTTGAAGTAGGATTAGGTGGTCGTCTTGATTCTACCAATGTGATTGATCGGGCTGAAGTTGATGTAATTACGCGTATTGACCTTGATCATACCGCATTGCTCGGCGACACGCTTGAGGCTATTGCCGGCGAAAAAGCTGCCATCATTAAGCCCGGCGCTGCTGTGGTTAGTGCACCGCAGACTGATGGTGTTCGCGCGGTTATTGAGACTGCCGCACACTGTGCTGATACACTCTGTTTTGTCTCGGATCAAAATATCGTAAACCTTGGGGTTTGTGCCAATAATGGCTCGTTGATCAGGGAGTTTTCCTACAAAACGTTCGACAAATTGCAAACGTCACTTCTGGCTGGCTATCAGATTGAGAATGCAGCTCTTGCCCTTGAGGCTGCCTTGGCGCTTCGTTGTCGTGGATTTAAGATTTCGGATGAAGCGCTTCGAGCAGGGATAGCGCAAGCAACGTGGCCCGGACGATTCGAGATTGTCCAGTTCGCCTCTGATGAGATGGTGCCTGAGCAGCCTGTCCGGCACCCAGCAATTGTTGTGGATGGCGGTCATAATCCTCAGGGCGCACGTGCATTGGCCCAATCGATTCGTGAAGTATTTGCGGGGCGACGTGTGATTTTCGTTATGGGCGTGCTGGCCGATAAAGCATATGGTGAAATGATTGAGGCGGTAGCTGATCTTGCGAAGCTGTTCATTGCGGTTACGCCCGATAATCCGCGAGCGCTTGCAGCACACGAGCTTGAGCAAGAGATACGCCTACGAACAACTGCTCCAAGCATAATGGCGGCTAGCTATGATGATGCGCTTGAGCTTGCGATGTCAAATGCTGAAAACGCCGATGTTGTTTGCTTTTTTGGAAGCTTGTACGCAATTGCTGATGTCAAAAACGCTTTGCGACACAGGGAGGTTTGCGATGATTGACTTAACAAAAGAAAACTTCGACGACGAAGTGACAAACGCTCAAAACCTTGTCTTGGTAGATTTTTGGAGCCCAGGATGCGGTCCGTGCAAAATGATGCATGTGGTGCTCGGTGAGCTTGAGCCTTTGTATCCAGAGGTGACATTCGCTCAGATGGACGCAAGCAAATATCCTGATGTTGCATTTGCCTTTGATGTGGTGAGCGTCCCAACGCTGGTTCTTTTCAAGGAAGGGCGCATGGTTGATAGTATTGTTGGTGCTGTGCCGAAAGCACGCGTTGAAGAAATGCTTGCGAATCACTCATAGATTGCAGCACTTACAGGTGTGAGGTTGAGTGCTTTTTCGTTATAACCTCAAGCTTGTTATCTCGCAAAAAAGGCTACTCAAATGAGTAGCCTTTTAAAATGCTCAGTGGGGTTGAGTACCACTGCTGCGACGTGCGCTGTGAGCGATTAGAGTGATTCGATGTAGTTCACCAGATCGCCAACGGTAGCTAAGCCTTCAGGCTCACCAAAATCAACGTCGCACTTTTCTTCCAGATCGCAAATGAGCTCAACCATATCCAGTGAGTCAATGCCCAAAGAATCAAAGGTAGACTCAATTGTTACGGTCTCCGGCTCAATGTCCAGATTGTCTGAAAGCACTTCTTTAATGATATCGATGGTTGCCATGAGGCTATCCTTTCTTCGAAAACAACGTCGCTTATAGTAGCACAAGTGTGCTTGGGTAAAACTTACTCGTCGTCTTTTTGCTTAAGCAAGCCGTAGCCGCCATCATCACGACGATATAGCACGTTAACCAAATTGGTGTCGCGATCGGTGTATGCAAAGAAGTCGTGTCCTAAAAGATCAATCTTGACGAGCGCTTCTTCTTCAGTAAGCGGTTCAAAAGTGATTTCCTTTACACGCACAACCTCGTCATCTTCGGCAAGTTCGTTCATGAGGCCTTCCACATCAAGCTCCTGATTGACAGGAGCGGCAACGGGGACTTCGCCGGTGCCGCGCAGCTTGCGATCAAGCACTTTGGTCTTGAATTTACGCAATTGACGAAGCACTTTTGCTGCAGCAACATCAATTGCTGCGTACATATCCTCTTCGCTTTCTTCTACGCGAATGATGTGTCCTTTAGTGCGCAGCGTAACTTCACAAACTGCAGGACGCGGATTGGCGGGGTTCTTCTCTACAAACAATACAACTTCCGCTTCAAGCGGAGAAATATCCATAACTTTCATGGAGCTGCCGATTTTTTCCTCGGCGTACTCACGCAATGCGTCCGTTACGGGCATGCGGCGCCCAGCGACAGTAATGCTCATTGCGACCACCTCTTACTACGTTTCGAATACTACTTTGTCTGTTCAAACACCAAAGAAAGCAAGCTTCTCAATGATTGAACTGACGTAAAACAAGCATATCGCAATTTAGAAAGTCTGTCTTTTGAACTTGTAAGGTTAAAGAAAACGATTGAAAAACAACCCAAAAAACCAAAGGACTCTCAGGGGAATTGCTCTGTTTTGCGCGATAATAGAAAGGCTAATGCTTTGAAGTTGTTGTACGAAACGAACGATTTTGGTGAAGAACCATGGAGATAAGAAAAAAGGACGGCCATTCAAAATATCTCTTTATTAGTGAGGTACAAGGTCATCAAGAGCGCTATAAGAAACTCATTCAGTTTACCCACTCATCCACAAAAGCAGCTGCCGTTATGTTGCTGGCAGCAGTGGCGGCGCTTATTGTTGCAAACAGTTCTGCCTACGAAGGCTTTTCGCATTTTTGGCACACAGATGTCGGTTTCATATTTGGCGATACGACGGCAACTATGTCGCTTGCGCACATCATCAATGATGTGTTTATGGCCGTATTCTTTTTGCTGGTAGGCTTGGAAGTCAAGTACGAATTAACCGTTGGCGAACTTACGAACATTCGTCAGGCACTTTTGCCCATTATGGGAGCAGTTGGCGGCGTAGCTATGCCGATTGTGATCTATCTCTTGTTCAATATGAACAATCCTTCGGCGTCTCATGGATGGGGAGTCCCTACTGCAACCGACATCGCATTTGCTTTGGGTATATTGGCACTTTTGGGTAACCGAGTTCCTGGTGGTGTGCGCGTATTTTTAAGCACTCTTGCGGTTGCTGACGACATCATCGCAATTCTTATTATTGCAATCTTTTACGGCCAAAGCCCTTCGGTCATGTGGCTGATGCTTGCGCTTGCCGTAATGATTTCGCTCATTGTTATGAATCGCATGCATGTATATGCTCTTGCGCCTTATATTTTATTGGGTGGCGTGTTGTGGTATTGCGTGTTCATGTCGGGTATTCATTCAACTATTGCAGGCGTTTTGCTGGCCTTCGCTATTCCGTCAGGCTCTCGTGTAAACCTGCGCATTTTTACCGCCTGGTCAACCGATAAGCTTCGCCAGGCGAAAGAAAACTATCAACCCGAAGTGCCCGTTATTGCTCAGGATGAATATATCAAGACAGTCAATTCGCTGTCGCAAGTGGCTCGTCAGGTTGTACCTCCTGCAACGCGCTTGGAGCAAAAACTCTACCCGTGGGTGTACTTCGGCATCCTGCCGCTTTTTGCGCTTACGAACGCCGATGTAAGCTTTATGGGTATTGATATGGGTTCGGTATTTACTGATCCTGTTTTGTATGGCGTGCTATTCGGTCTGTTATTGGGCAAACCCATTGGCATTATGCTCATGAGTTTTATTGTCGTTAAAACTAAGTTGGCAAGTCTACCCGAGAACGTGAACTGGATGCATATGCTGGGTGCGGCCATTTTGGGTGGCGTTGGTTTTACCATGGCAATCTTTGTGGCAAATTTGGCCTTTGTTGATGAAACACATATCGCTATCGCCAAGCTTGGCATTCTTTCTGCATCCTTATTAGCAGGCGTTTTGGGATTCTTGTTCCTGATGCTGCAGGCGCGTCGTGCGCACAAGCAGGGAGTTGCTTACTTGTCGCTGATGGATACTGATAATCTCCAAACAGCTGATCGTAATTTTGTACGCGAAAGCGAAAAGCTGCTTGAGACGGTTGAGCGTCCGAGTGTACAAGAGCGTATTGAAGAGGCTAAGTCTCGTCGCAATACCTTCGAGATCGTTGTTGATCTGGGCGCAACAGGACTTCTGGGCGGAGGCTCGTTTGGTGATATTCGCGATGCTGTCTACGATGAGCTGATGCGCGTGTTGCGTGAAGAAGGCCGCGATGATTTGCGCGAGGCTCTTCGCGAAGAGCTCTATCACAACGTGGATGAAGGTCCGCTTATTGGCATGCGTGACGTGCTTTTGCGTGAAGGCGGTCAGGAGGCATTGCGTCGCGCGATGGTTCGCACTGCTGAAGATGACGCGTTTGAGCAGCTCTTTGAACGTACACTTGAAGAGCAACAGCGCGATGAGGAGCTTGACATGCTTGGCATGTCCCCGGCTGACGCCAACCCAGACACCGACGAGGTGGCTGGGAATGACCAAGCTTAGCGTTATACTGAGATCCAGATAAAAATCAATGTCGAAGAGGCAACCTGTATTGATGTTTGAAACACCAATACAGGTTGTGCAGGATCGAACACAAGGAGCGCGCATGGAAGCTGCTGCCATTATTCTTGCCGCCGGTGCGGGTACTCGTATGAAGTCAAAAAAGCCCAAAGTTGCTCATGAAATTCTTGGACGTCCTTTGGTGCAATGGGTCACCCATGCCGCTCATGATGCGGGCATTAACCGGCAGGTTGCAGTCGTGGGGCATATGCGTGAACAGGTGATTCCGCTGGTAGAAGATGTAGCTGACGTTGTGGTGCAAGAAGAACAAAATGGCACAGCGGGAGCCGTTTTGGTATGCGCCGATGAGTTGGCAGATTTTAACGGTTCGCTTGTAGTGCTTTCAGGAGATTGTCCCCTGATTACGTCACAAACTATTTCTGAGCTTATCTCGTTACGCGAGCAACAAGATGCTGCTTGCGTGGTGTTGACGATGGTTCTTGATGATCCGTTCGGATACGGTCGCATTGTTCGCGACATGCAAGGCCAGGTAGAGCGCATTGTAGAGCAGAAAGATGCAACGGCTGAAGAAGCGCGAATTTGTGAGTGCAACTCAGGCTTTTATTGTTTTGATGCTCGTGCTCTCTTTGAGGCGTTGGCTCAGGTTGACAACAATAACGCGCAAGGTGAGTTTTATCTTACTGATGTGCTTGAGATTTGCCGTAACAAAGGGCGCAAAGTTCTCGCGTTGCAAACGCAAGACGCCAACGAGTGTTTGGGAGTTAATTCGCGTATTCAACTTGCCGAAGCTACGGCGTGTTTGCAAGAGCGTATTAATCGAGCGCATATGCAAGCAGGTGTGAGCATGGTGGCGCCGTCGCTTGTTTGGATTGGACCGGATGTTGTGATCGATCAGGATGTTGAGCTTTTGCCTAACGTTACGCTTATGGGCAACACTCGTATTGGCGAAGACAGCGTTATCGGTCCGGATTCTCGTTTGACTGATACCTGCGTTGGGCGCGCCTGTGTTATAGATGAGACCGTTGCCGTTGAGGCGCTCATTGATGACGGTGCAACGTGCGGGCCGCGCGCATATCTTCGTCCAGGAGCTCATTTGTGCGAAGGTGCAAAAGCTGGTACCCATGTTGAGATCAAAAAGTCCACGATTGGCAAAGGATCTAAGGTGCCACACCTGTCCTACATTGGTGATACTACTATGGGCGAAGGTGTCAATATCGGTGCAGGATCTATTACGTGTAACTACGACGGTAAGAAAAAGTGGAAGACTGAAATAGGCAATGACGTCTTTGTGGGAAGCGATACGATGCTGGTGGCGCCGGTAAAGATTGGTGATGGGGCCATTATTGGTGCAGGTTCGTGCATTACCAAAGATGTTAGTGCTGATGCGTTGGCGCTCACTCGTCCCGAACAGCGCGAAATTGCAGGTTGGGCGGCAAAAAAACGCGCACAACAAGCAGCGCAGTAAAGTTATGATGAGCGCCTAGCTCTTCATGAGAGGCGCTATAATACAACACACATGAGTAACGGTGCTTAGTGGGTTTTAAGCACCATGGTTGTCGCTTTGAAGGACAGGAGCCCTCACATGACTGAGATGCATAAAAGCATGGCAGTGTTTTCTGGTTCGGTAAATCCCGAGTTGGCGGATAGAATTGCAAGCAATCTTGGCGTTGAATTGGGAAATGTAAAACTCGAAAAATTCGCTAATGGCGAAATTTATGCTCGCTATCAAGAAAGCGTACGTGGTGCCGATGTCTTTTTGATTCAATCGGTCTGCGCAGGTAATGGTTATGATGTCAATGACGCTCTCATGGAGTTGCTCATTATGGCAGATGCTGCCAAACGTGCTTCAGCTCGCAGTGTATCTGCGGTTGTTGCGCATTACGGATATGCGCGCCAAGATCGTAAGGCTGCTCCGCGCGAACCTATTACCGCACGCTTGGTTGCTGATTTGCTTACCGCCTCAGGTGTGACAAATGTGATTACTATTGATCTGCACCAAGATGCAATCCAGGGCTTTTTCTCTATTCCGGTCAACCATATGACTGCTATGCCTATTTTCGTGGATTACTTCAAGAACATGTCGCTTGATGCTGATCAGTTGGTAGTGGTGTCGCCTGACGTTGGGCGCGCAAAAGCGGCGAAGAAGTTCTCCACCATGCTTGGCTGTGACTTGGCTATCATGCACAAAGATCGTCCGAAGCACAATCAAGCTGAGATCACGGCACTCATTGGTGATGTTACTGACAAGATTTGTATCCTCAACGACGATATGATTGATACAGCGGGTTCACTTGTTGCTGCTGCAACCACTCTGAAGGCAAAAGGCGCCGCAAAAGTGTATGCATGTGCAACTCATGGATTGTTTAGTGGTCCTGCTTATGATCGCATTGAGAACTCCTGCATTGAGGAAGTCGTTGTAACGGACGCTGTTCCTGTTCCACTTGAGCGTCAGACCGGCAAGATCAAGGTGCTTTCTGTGGCTCCTTTGTGCGGTCAGACTATCAACAACGTCTATACCAATGGCTCGGTTTCGCGCTTGTTTGAATAAAGGGCGTTCATGTATTTAGTGGTTGGTCTTGGAAACCCCGGAGCTGAATATGAGCATACCCGCCACAATGCGGGATTTGATACGCTTGACGTGATTGCTGATGAAGTAGGAGCTCGGTATTGGAAAACTGAGTGCGGGGCGCTTACCGCTAAGGGTGTTTATCGCGATGAAGACCTTGTATTAGCAAAACCTCAGAGCTATATGAACACCTCAGGTGGTCCGGTCAAACAGCTTATGAATGCCTATGGCGTTGATCCCGATCATGTGATTGTTATTCATGATGAATTAGATATTGCGCCGGATGCGGTGCGCGTCAAATTCGGGGGAGGCCATGCTGGTCACAATGGTCTGCGTTCAATTTGCGATAAGCTCGGTACACGCGATTGGTATCGCGTGCGTGTAGGAATTGGACGCCCACCTGGAAGAATGCCGGTGGTTGATTGGGTTTTGTCTCGTCCCCGCAAAGAGGGCTTAGAAGACTTTGAATACGCCACCAATCGTGGTGCTCAAGCTACGCTGTCGCTTATAGCAGACGGCCTTGAAAAGACGCAGCAAGCGTTTAATTAAAACTTAAGAACGCCGACTCGGAGGTTTGAGGATAGACTGACATGGCATTTTTGCTTGGATGTGAAAAAGTTGGCGTGGACTTTCCCACAAAGACGGTATTTGAGAGCGTCTCATTGGGGGTCAACGAAGGCGATCGTATTGGTATTGTGGGACGCAACGGCGATGGAAAATCCACGCTGTTGCGTTTGCTTTCGGGATTGCTTATCCCCGATACGGGTCGCGTTTTAAAGAATGGCGTTGTACGTGTTGGCGTGCTTGGTCAAGCGGACGATCTCCTTGAGACTGACAGCGTCTGTCATGCGGTAGTTGGGGATAGGCCTGAGTATGAATGGGCTGGAGATGCGCGTATTCGCGATATTATTGCTGGTCTGCTTTCTGATATTGATTGGAACGTTTCTGTCGGTACGCTCTCGGGCGGTCAGCGCCGTCGCGTTGATCTAGCGCGTCTTCTTATTGGTGACTGGGATATCTTGGCGCTTGACGAGCCTACTAATCATCTGGACGTACGCGCAATTACCTGGTTGGCGAAGCATTTGAAGAGTCGTTGGCGTGAGGGTGCGGGTGCGCTTTTAGTAGTCACGCATGACAGATGGTTTTTGGACGAAGTTTGTACAAGCATGTGGGAAGTGCATGACGGTCAAGTAGAACCGTTTGAAGGAGGCTTTTCTGCTTATATCATGGCGCGTGTAGAGCGAGATCGGCTTGCAGCGCTTGCAGAGCAGAAGCGCCAAAATGCACTGCGCAGAGAACTTGCGTGGCTCTCACGCGGAGCAAGAGCGCGCGCAACAAAGCCGAAGTTTCACGTTGCTGCTGCTCAAGCGCTTATTGCTGACGTGCCGCCGCTTCGCAATGAGCTTGAGCTGAAACGCATGGCAATGGCGCGGCTCGGCAAACAGGTGGTTGAGCTCAAAGAGGTGAGCGTGGCTTTTCCTACCCAAGATGGACAGCATCTTGTGCTTGATGATGTCAATTGGATTATCGGGCCAGGGGATAGGTATGGCATAGTTGGCGCAAATGGTGTTGGCAAAACTACGCTTTTGCGCATTATTGAAGGCGCGCTTACCCCTACATGCGGCACTGTCAAAATTGGCAAAACCGTGAGGTTTGCGGTGCTCTCGCAGCACTTGGATGATCTGGTGAAGTTCGGAGACGATCGCGTTCGCCAGGTTATAGGCAGATATAGTCGTCGCACCATGCTTGACGGTAAAGAAATGACTCCAGGACAACTCCTTGAGCGCTTAGGCTTTACTAACGCAGACCTTAACGAGCCGGTATGTGATTTATCGGGTGGTCAAAAGCGCCGACTTGCCCTGATGCTCATCTTGCTTGACGAGCCAAATGTCTTGGTGCTTGATGAGCCTGGTAATGATCTTGATACCGATATGCTTGCTGCCGTGGAAGATCTGTTAGATTTTTGGCCAGGAACGTTGCTTTTGGTGACGCATGATCGTTATCTCATGGAGCGTGTGACCGATCACCAGTTTGCTTTAATAGAGGGCAAGCTTCGCCATCTTCCTGGTGGGGTTGATGAATATCTTGCACTTACTGAGTCGCAGGGTGCAGCGAAGGCTGAATCTGTTGCGCCAGGTGCTCGCCAGTTGGGTTCAGAGGGGGCTTCTGCGGGACAAGTGAACCAAGATCAACCAGATCAAGCAAGAAAACTATCAGGTGGCGAGATTCGCAGTCTTCGTAAGCTTATGGAATCAAACGAGCGCAAGATGGATACGCTGCAAAAAAAGATTGAAGGGGTGCAGGCTGAAATGTCTGCAGCAGATCCAACTGACTTTGCAGCATTGAGTGAGTTACAAAACCAAATTGAATCATATCAGGCAGAGGTTGATGAACTTGAACTAGCCTGGCTTGAGGCAGCAGAAACACTTGGGGAATAGAGCGGTTGCGATAATCGCTTAAGAAACTGGGGAGGTAGTTTAGATGGCAGATGTGATGGGAAAACAGGAAGTAGTTGCATTGCTCAATGAGCGTGGTGTGGCCTTTGACATGGTTGAACATGAGGCGGTTTACACCATGGAAGGCATGGATGAGCTGCAGCTTCCGTTTGCGCAAGAAGTGGTTAAAAATCTCTTTTTGCGCGATGACAAAAAGCGCAACTATTATCTGGTAGTTATGCCAGAAGACAAACCTGCAAACATTAAAGAGCTGCGCGCTACGCTTGAGGCTCGTCCACTTCGCTTCGCCTCCGAGGAGGATTTGGCGAAATACCTTGGGGTTATTGCTGGCGCAGTCACGCCGTTTGGTGCGCTCAATGATCCAGAGGGTATTGTGCAGGTGGTATTTGATGAAGACCTACGCTCATATAGTGGTTTGGGGGTTCATCCCAACGATAATACCGCCACGCTTCATGTGCCGCTTGATGCAATTTTGGCAATCTATGACGAACGCGAGATTCCCTATCGTTTTATTCCTATGAGCGCCTAGTTTCACTAAGCGTTTCCGTGATGGTTAGGGTTTTGTGACAATTGCTCATTGTGTGGTGGTCGCAAAGTCAAATTGCGGATACTACCTTATGTATAGAAAAGTCCAAGCTTGAGGGAGGCATGTCGCTATGAGCAATTGTCTTGTAGCCCAATCGGGCGGTCCAACTGCTGTTATCAACGATTCACTTGCTGGTGTAATTCGTGCGAATCAACTCAATCCCCTTTACGAAAGAGTTTTTGGTGGCCTGCACGGCATAGAAGGCGTGCTCAACGACGAACTCTATGACCTTACTAATTTGCCTGAACGCGAGATTCGCATTCTGAAGCAAACGCCCTCTTCGGCGTTGGGTACGTGTCGTTACAAGCTCAAGCGGGGAAACGACGCGGATTTCGTGCGGTTGATGGAAGTAATGGACAAGCATGATATTTCTACCATGTTCTACATTGGTGGGAATGACTCCATGGATACCGTTGATGCGCTTTCGGAATGGGCAGCGGAAAATGCCCCTGGCAAGCGTTTTATTGGCATCCCCAAAACAGTGGACAATGATCTTGTTCCCGTGGATCACTGTCCGGGGTTTCCCAGCGCTGCAAAACTAGCGAACCTGGTGACAAGGGCTACGCGTTTGGACTATGACGCCTACACCCGACCTGAAGTATTTGTGCTTGAAACTATGGGGCGCGATGCGGGTTGGCTTGCTGCAAGTTGCTGTTTGTCGGGAAATGTTGACTTGCTCGTGCTGCCTGAAGTTGATTTCGACAAAGAGGCGTTTTTGGCGCAAGTGAAGGCCAAGATGGAAAGTCTCGGCGAGTGCTATATTGTCGTATCCGAGGGCATTCACTATGCTGACGGATCGTATGTTTCAGCAGGTGATTCGGCGAACGATGGATTTGCGCATGCAGTGTTGGGCGGTGCTGCTCAGTGTATCCGCCAAATGATCTTAGATGCTGGAATAGCGCCTCGTGGTGTCGTGCAAGATTTGTCTCGTCTGGCGCGATCAAGTAACTTCACGCAATCGGCAGTTGATGTTCAGGAAGCGTATGATTTGGGCATGAGCGCTCATATGCGCAGCTCTGACCCTCAATTTACCGGTCAAGTTGTTGGTATTAAGCGCAATGAGAAGGCAAAGCAAGAAGGAGCATACGAAGCCGATTTCTTTGCTGGCCCGGCCAAAGAGTTTGCCAACTTTGTAAAGCCTTTCCCCAAAGAGTGGATTTTGCCTGATTATCAAGGCATCACCCAAGAGGCATTGGATTATTTCAAGCCTCTGATTGTAGGCGAGCCGAAGCTGGTATACGAAAACGGATTCCCAGCAACTATTGTGCCGTTCAATAAACGCTAAGATATGAGTGTTTCAAACGATTGTTCACCTGCGCCATGTGCAATTAAAGTGCGTGGCGTGCGAATGGCCGCTTACCTGTCCTGAGTGTGGGGTGCAGTTCTTTGCGCCGGGGGCAGAATTGTATGCGCGGGAACACCTGAGCGTATAGCTGCGTGTCCGCAGAGCAAAACAGGATGCTTTATTGGCGAAGAGCTTGCTTAGTGTTGCTGACAGCAAGCTTGGGATGTGGGACAATGCAAGCAAGCAAAACGAACACATACGCAAGGATTTTTACATGTCAGCCCAATTTAACATTAAGGCCGCCGATCCGGCTGTGGTCGCGCGTCTTCAAGCAGCTACGGGATTACCCCACTTTTTAGCGGAAACACTGGCTGTGCGTGGCATTTCAGACCCCGATCAAGCTTATCAATTACTCAATCCTTCACTTGAGCGTGATTGGCGCAATCCCAATGACATACCTGGTATGACTGAGGTTGCTGATGCGCTTGAGGCTGCCATTAAGCGTGGAGATCGCATTTTGGTGTTTGGCGATTTTGATTTGGATGGTATTTCAGCTACTACGGTATTGACGCGCGGATTGCGCGCGTTAGGCGCGCACGCAACACCTTTTATTCCCTTGCGATTTGAAGAAGGCTATGCGCTAAGTGCTGCAGCCCTGAAACGCGCACAAAGCTTTAATCCTGACTTCATTGTAACGGTTGACTGCGGCATTGCATGTAAAGCCGAGGCGCAGCTGGTGCTTGATGCAGGCATTGAGCTTGCTATTACTGACCACCATGAACCTTCAGAATTAGTTCCCGTTGGTGTTCCGGTTGCAGATCCAAAGTGCGACCCGCATTGCCCAAGCTCTATTTTGGCTGGCGTGGGAGTTGCGCTTAAGCTTGTACAGCTTTTAGGATGTAGATTAGGTCAGCCGCATCTTTGGCTTTCTTATACCGACTTCGCCACGCTTGGCACCGTGGCAGATCTTATGCCTATGAGAGACGAGAACCGCTCACTGGTATCTCATGGACTTGAGCAGATTAATCACAATCCGCGCCCATGCATTGCAGCGCTTTTGGCAGTAACAGGTGCGGGTGATAAACAAATTACGGCAACCAACTTGAGCTTTTCGCTCATTCCGCGACTCAATGCTGCAGGACGCATGGGGGATGCGCAACTAGCTCTTGACCTTTTGATGTGCGACGATTTTGAGCAAGCAACGCAATTGGCTCAACAGCTTGAATCCGTCAATGACCAGCGCCGCTCTATTGAAGCGGAACTTTCCGAGATTGCAAAAGAACAAGCTGCAAAAAACTACCATGGACAACGCGCTTTGGTAGTGGCGGGTGAAGGTTGGCACGAAGGCGTTAAGGGTATCGTGGCAAGCCGTTTGGTGAACAACTACGGCGTACCCTGCTTGCTTTTTACGATTGTAGGAGATCAGGCGCGCGGTTCGGGAAGAAGCGTGGGTCAGGTAAATCTTTTCAAAGCGGTAGAAAGTGCTTCGGATTTGCTCACGCGATTTGGCGGTCATGAGGCAGCGGTTGGGGTGACGCTTCCCGCTGATAAGTTGGGAGAATTTGAAGAGCGGCTGTGCCAGTATATGGACTCGCTTGAAGAGCGCGCGTTTCATCCGCTTATTGAGATTGATGCCTGTCTTGATCTAGAGGAACTTACCTTAGACAACGTGGCGCAGCTTGAAAAGCTTGCTCCTTTTGGGCAAGAATGGCTTACACCAGTGTATTTAGCGCGCAATGTGAGCTTAGCAAATGCTCGGGCGGTTGGTGCTGAAAAGAACCACTTCTCATGTCAGCTCACGGATGGTAGTGCACAGGTGTCTGCCATTATGTTTCACTGTACTGATATTGAAACGCTTATGACTACTGACAGCGTGGTCAACGCCGCTTTTGAGGTGCAAATTGATGAATGGCGCGGTCGTAAAAGCGTAAAAGCCATGCTGCAATCACTAACTCCTGCTCGCAGCTGTGCTGGGCTTGAGGCATGCTGCGATCCGCTTCATCTTACCTTTGTTGCAGATTTATACGCTACCTCTGATGCAGAGCTTTGCAAAGATGTTGAGCATCGACCCGAAGATGTTGAGGCATATGAGGCAGCCTTAGAGCAGGCGCGTGCGCAGTGGGAGCAAAAAGCCGTTGAAGATCCGGAAGGGCTCAAGAGTGCGCTCGTTAAGGCACTCATTGGAGATAAGCCCCTTCATCCCGCGCAGCGCAAGATACTCGATGAGATTTCGCAAAACAGAAGCGTTTTAGGGATTATGGCCACAGGCCGTGGGAAGTCGTTAACGTTTCAAGTTAGTGCTGCTTTGCGTGCACTGACGACGCACAAGGCGTCAATGTTTGTGTACCCATTGCGTGCACTCATTGCTGATCAGGCATTTCATTTGCGAAGTGCTTTGAGTTCATTCGGGATTTCCATTGAAGTTATAACGGGCGAGAGCTCTCCAGAAGAGCGTGCGCGCATTTATCAGTCACTGGCAAATGGAACATGCGACATTGTCCTTACTACCCCTGAGTTTCTTGCATGGCATGCCGATGACTTTGCGCAAAGTAACGCTATTGACTTTGTGGTAGTTGATGAGGCGCATCATATTGGCATGGCACGTGCTGGTCAACGCAGTGCTTATGCCACTATTGGGCAATCTCTTGCCAAGTTAGGGGCGCCTGTAATCTTGGCGCTCACAGCCACTGCAGATGATGAGGTTGCAGCGGCAATCTGTCGTGAGCTGCCTATAGATGCGGCAATCTATGATGAGGCAGATCGACCAAACTTGCAGGTGGATGACAGACGCGGTCTTCGTAATCGTGATGACTACCTGGCAAATTTGATTGCATCTGGAGATAAAACGGTTATATACGTTAATTCGCGTGAAGGATCTGTAGCGCTTGCTCGTCTGCTTCGTAAACGCGTGCCGCAACTTGCACCGCTTATTGGTTTTTATAATGCTGGTTTGTCCCGAGCAGAGCGCAATCGTGTTGAGAACCTCTTTCGCGAAGATGCACTTTCGGTGCTCGTTGCCACATCTGCCTTTGGCGAAGGTATTGACATTCCCAATATTCGTCATGTTGTCTTGTATCATCTGCCCTTTAATGAGATTGAGTTTAATCAGATGAGTGGGCGCGCTGGACGCGATGGCAACGATGCAACAATACATCTACTCTTTGGAAAAGAAGATGGTGCAATCAATGATAAGATTCTTGGCGAAATGACGCCAAACCATGATTGCATGGCGCAGGTGTATCGTAAGTTGCGATCTCTGCAGCGCGAAGGTGATCAGGAGTTTTTCGCCATCGCTAATGCCGAATTGGCTCAAGCAGCGTCAACTGAACTCTGTGCGGTTACTCCTCAGGCAGCAGCGTGCGGTATAGCGGTTTTTCGCGAGCTTGGACTTATTGAGACGCATACAGCGTATGGCTCAGCGGGGATGGTTCGTTCGGTGCATGTGGTTGAATGTGCATCAAAAGTTGAGTTGACTGATAGTGTGCGCTATCGTGAAGGTTTAGCCGAGCATGAGATTTTTCGCACGTTTAGAGATTGGGTTATGTGCTGCAATAAAGATCAATTACGCATGCGTTTAACACGCCCGATTTTGCCCGAGAAAGAGCTTACCGAACTGCGCAAAGCGCAAACGCCACGAGGATAATGAGGAAAGGGGCAGGTGTGACAGATAAAAATAGCAGCCCTTCTATGGGCCAAACGCCTGCAGAGCAAGGGAAAAAACAGCCAACGCAAACATGTTTAGGTCAGCACATCATGTCGAAGTCGTTTGCTCCTGAAGCAAAGGCAGCTGATCATCAGGTGTTTTCTCCTGAAGAGCGTTTTGAAGAATTGCAACGCATGACCTCTTCATATCTCTCTGAAGAGGATGAAGCGCTTTTGGCAAAAGCATTTACGTTTGCTTCGCAAGCACATGCAGGACAGTGCAGAAAAAGCGGAGAGCCTTTCATTGCTCATCCGGTTGAGGTGGCCATAATCTTGGCAGATTTGCGTATGGACGTGGAGACTCTCTGCGCAGCGCTTCTGCATGACACGGTGGAAGACACTAAGGTGACTTCGGAAGAAGTTGCCGAGGAGTTTAATCCGCAAATTGCACAGTTGGTCGACGGCGTTACCAAGATTACGCGCATTGAGGTTGAAAGCCTCACTGACGAGCAAGCAGCCACGATGCGTAAAATGTTTGTTGCAATGAGCAAAGACATTCGCGTGGTTGTTATCAAGCTTGCTGACCGTTTGCATAATATGCGCACCCTTGGTGCCTTGCGTGAGGATCGACGCATCTTTAAGTCTCGCGAAACGCTTGAGATTTATGCTCCTATTGCGCACCGTTTGGGCATCAACTCCATCAAGTGGGAGCTTGAGGACTTGGCGTTTTATTACATGGAGCCTAATAAGTTCAAGCAGGTTTCGCGTATGGTGACCGAAAGTCGCGCCAGTCGTGAAGACTACCTTGATCAAATCATTTCAATTCTGCATGAAGAGATGGACAAAGTTGGCATTCAAGCTCAGATTATGGGCAGGCCAAAGCACCTTTATTCCATCTATCAAAAGATGACGAAAAAGGGCAAAGGCTTCTCTGAGATCTATGACCTTATTGCGGTTCGCGTCATTGTAAAAACGGTGCGTGATTGCTATTCGGCTTTGGGTGCAGTTCACACCCTTTGGCATCCTATGCCTGGTCGCTTTAAAGACTACATTGCCATGCCAAAATTCAATATGTATCAAAGCTTACATACTACCGTCATAGGGCCAGCGGGTCGTCCGCTTGAGGTACAGATTCGTACTGAGGATATGCACCACCAAAGCGAATATGGTGTTGCAGCTCACTGGCGTTATAAAGAAAAAGGCGGCAAGGGTTCTGGAGATGCGCTTGACCAACAGCTTGCGTGGCTTCGTCAAATGGTTGATTGGCAAGATGAGTCTCAAGACTCGCGCGAATTCCTGAAAGATCTTAAAGTGGACTTGGCACCCACTGAAGTATTTGTTTTCACGCCAAAAGGCGAGGTTATGAGCTTGCGCGCGGGATCAACACCTGTTGATTTTGCCTATGCAATTCATACCGAGGTGGGAAATCACTGTGTTGGCGCGAAGGTAAACGGTTCAATTGTGCCATTGTCTTATGAGCTGCAGTTGGGTGACCGCGTTGAGGTGCTGACACAAAAAAGCGCCAGTCCGTCACGTGATTGGCTCAATTTGGTGAAAACACCGTCTGCGCGCAATAAGATTCGCTCATACTTCAGCAAAGTTAGCCGCGGCGACGATTTGCAGAATGGGCGCGATAAGCTGACGCGTGAAATGCGTAAGCACGGGTTGGGCATTTCAAGCGCGCAATCCATGCGTGCTATGAAAGCGGTTGCTGATACGCTGGGCTTTAATGATGCAGACGATATGCTGGTCCACATTGGTACGGGCAAGGAAAGTGCCACGCATGTGGCTAATCGTTTGCTCAAGATTCTTGTTGATAAGGGCAACGAGGCAGAAGAGGGTTTGTCAACGCTTGCTGGCGCTATGTCTACCGGCAAGCTGCCCCCTATGATTACCAGTGTCAAGCATCCTAAAAAACATGAAGCACATACGTCGAATGGCGTGGTGGTCAAGGGCATAGATGATGTGTTGGTACGCCTTTCGCGATGCTGCAATCCCGTACCAGGGGATGAGATTTTGGGCTTTGTGACACGAGGTCGCGGTGTGTCAGTACACCGCGCGGACTGCCCAAATGCAAAAGATTTGATGCAGTCACCTGAGCGCATTATTGAAGTGTCGTGGGAGCGCGATATGCCCAAAAACACTTCATTTAAGGTTGAGGTATTCATTGATGCGCTTGATCGCATGGGACTTCTTCGCGATATTGTTGTGGTGTTGTCTGATATGGGAGCCAATGTACTGTCATCTTCTACCACGTCGCATCGCGATGGTATGGTTGAGATGCGTTTCTTGTTCCAGGTTTCAGACATCTCAAGCATTGAGACGATTACGAAAAAACTCAGCACTGTTGAAGGTGTATTTGACGCGCGCCGCATGGTGCCAAATAAGTAGCGAAAGGGAGTTTATATGACACGCGCATATAGCATTGAGGGTGCTTGTGTTGATATTGAGGTAGTAGTTCTTGGCATGCTTGAGAACAACGACTTCATTATTTCCGATGGCCAGACTACGATGGTGGTTGATCCTACGTGCGACGCTGAGGCTATCGTAGCGGCAGCGGGGGAGCGCACCATTGATGCTATTGTGTTGACGCATGCGCATTTTGACCATTGTGGCGCAGCGCGTGAACTGCGCAAGCTTACGCAGGCACCCGTGATTGCTTCGGCAATTGATGCTCAGATTATCTGTGGAGAACAGCCTATCCCGCCTGATGGACGCCCCTTTGATACGTGTGAAGTGGACGTTCGCGTTGCCGATGGTGATGTGATTGAAATTGGAACGATGCCTTGGAAGGTGCTTGTAACGCCGGGTCATTCAAAAGGAAGTATGTGCTTGTTCCTTGCGCCGCAATTTGGCAATCACACTGACGGTGCTCCTGTGCTCATCTCAGGTGATACGCTTTTTGAAGGCACAATTGGGCGTACTGATTTTGTGGGTGGAAGCATGGATGACATGCGTAAATCGCTCAAGCACCTCGCGGTGCTCCCGGACGAGACATGTGTGCTGCCTGGTCATGGCAACCCTACCACTATTGGCGCTGAACGCCGACGCGTTTTTGCCGCATACGCTTAGGACGGATTGATAAGGGGTGCAAAACAAGCGCCCCTTTCTTATTGTCTGCTTTCCTTTTCCTTAAGCTGCTTCCTTTAACCTAATAACTTAGTAATTGTGTAACCTTTCCTTGCCGCTATCGCATCTGCTCCTCTTTGCGCTACACTATTGAATCACCGCAATGTTAAAGCGTGTGGAAGGATGCTTGTGACTATTGAGTGGGCTACCTTTGTTGCTCAGCTTATGTCAAACCCGGTATTGGTAGTAGTAACACTGCTCAATATTGGTGTCATCATAGTGAACGGTGCAACCGACGCACCTAATGCTATTGCAACAGTAGTTTCAACGCGCGCTATGCGCCCGCGAGCAGCAATTATTATGGCTGCAATTTGTAATTTTGTCGGCTTGTTTGTGGTCTCTCTCTTTACCGCAGCAGTTGCTGCAACCATTTTTAACATGGTTGATTTTGGCGGTAATTCTGAGCATGCGCTCGTTGCCCTTATGGCTGCAATGGTAGCTATTATTGTTTGGGGTACCGCAGCGTGGTATTTCGGCATTCCTACTTCGCAAAGCCACTCACTTATTGCCGGATTGACTGGAGCCGCTATAGCCTTACAAGGTGGTTTGGGCGCAATCAATGGTGGCGAGTGGATAAAAGTTATCTATGGCATTTTGCTTTCAACCTTGCTCGGCTTTATTTTGGGCTGGGTTAATTCCAAGGTAATCGTGCGAATATTTCGCGATACTGACCGCAATAAGAGTGCTGCAGCATTTCGACGCGCGCAGATTCTTTCTGGTGCTGGCGTAGCCTTCATGCATGGTGCGCAAGACGGTCAGAAGTTTATGAGTATCTTCGTACTTGCAATCACGCTGGCTACCGGGCTGGGTCAGGCCGATCAGATGTCACTACCTGTATGGCTGATGCTTTTGTGTGCGTTGAATATGGGTATTGGTACAGCTGCTGGTGGTGAACGCATTATAAAAAGCGTTGGCATGGACATGGTTAAGCTGGAACCATTCCAGGGTTTCGCGGCGTCGCTTGCAACGTTTTTCTGCCTTATGCTTTCAACGTTTGCAGGCTTGCCTGTATCAACGACGCACACTAACACGACAGCCATCATGGGTGTTGGAGCTGCTAAGCGCAAAAGCGCCGTAAAATGGAGTATTGCTATTGATATGGTCAAGACGTGGGTGCTGACATTTCCGGGCTGCGGTCTTCTGGGATTTGCGTTCGCTCACTTGTTCTTGATGGTGTTGTAAAAAGCAAAGGAATCACCTTTCGCAGATTTGGTACAAAGGAGCTCGGATGGGCAAGAAAAATCGGTTCGACTACTTCGACGCTTTTGAGAAGCAAACAGAACTAGCCGTACAAGAGGCGCAAATTCTCATTGAGGCCATTGAGGGCTTTACTAATGCGGAGGGGCTGTTCTCAGTCATGGAGCGTGCGCACGAAATCGAGCACCAAGGCGACGAGATTACCCATGCTGTTTTTAAGGCTGTTGCAACTGACTTTATGCCGCCTATCGAGCGTGAGGATATTATTGAGTTGGTGTATACGCTTGATACGATCCTTGACGATATCGAAGAGGTTATTCAGCGTTTCTATATTTATGACGTACACATGATTTATCCTGGTGCGCATGAGTTTGCGTGCCTTATCAAGCAAAGCTGCGAGGCGCTTGACCGTGCTATGGAAGACTTTAGGAATTTCAAAAAGTCAAAAACTTTCAAGCAGCGCATCATTGATGTAAACACCTATGAAGAAGAGGGCGACCAGCTGTTTATGCGCGTAATTCGTCATCTTCATACCGACGATCGTGAGAATACACTGCGCGTTTTGGTGTGGTCTCAGGTGTTTGAGAGCATGGAGGGCTGCTGTGACGCATGCGAGCATGCAGCCGATACCATGAATAACATCTTGCTGAAGAACGTTTAAGAAAAACAACTCATGTTATAACAGCGCGAACGCACGCGTGGCATGCAAAAAGCATGGGCGCGTGCGTTAGTCGCGTAAAGCTACTAAAAATCGTAGGGATTGTCACTTGGTTCGAACGGATCCTTTTCGGGTTCCTGATTTTGGTTCTTGCCAAAAAGCTGATGCAATTCTTCGCGGCTTACTATGATGCGATCCGATGGATCTGCAATTCTTTGCGTGGTGCTTTTGGGCGTAGGTTTGTCGGGTGTAGCTGCGCTCTCTTGTTTTTTCTCAGCTGAGGTATTGTTGCTCTCTGTGGGCGCATCCACTGTGACACGAGAAAACTTGCCGGTATGACCCATGTTACCGCTTCGGGTTAGCGGGTCAGTTTGGCTTGATGTTGGCTCGGAGAGGGGGGTGGGCTGCTGTCCGTGGAGGCGTTTCCAGAAGCGAGCCAGTTTTTCGTAAGGACGTCGCTCTTTGTCGCGCTGCACCTTGCCCTTAGGAGGTTTCATGCGCGAAGCAACTGTCTTGACTGGCTTTGTGATGACATTGGAGTAGTCGCGCGGGGGACGAGTTTTGAAACCAAAAAAGAGCGAAGTATAGCGCACGCCTAACACCAAAATTACGCAGGTGGGAGCTGCGTAATCGCTCAAGATATGGTTTTGTCGCATGAGTGCAAATGCTAAGCTTCCTAAAAGCGCTGCTGATCCGTAGAGCGGACCAGCTTGAAACGCCTCAGGTTCGCGGTTCATGCAAATATCGCGGCAAATACCGCCACCAACAGCTGTAATGGTGCCAAGAATGGTGGCTGGAATAATATCAAGCCCCGCCGACATGGATTTGCCTACGCTTACAATAGCCCACAGAGCTACTGACAGGTTGTCAAGCAAATCTACTATTGGGTCCAGATAAGTGGTTAGTTTGCCAAAGTAGAAAACAACCACTCCGGCAATAACGCAGGCAAGAATCAGCGAGGGTTTTTGAAATGCATATATGCCATATTGCTGCAGCAAAATATCGCGAATAATGCCGCCTGCTAGACCAGTGACAATAGCAATGCATGCCACGCCAAAGAGGTCGTAACGCGCACGAACTGCAGACATTGCACCGGAGAGGCCACCGGTCAGTGATGCGGCAAGCTCGAGCCAAAAAGGTATGGTAAGGACAACTTCTAGCATGTGTTTTAAGCTTCTAGGTCTTGAACGTCAACAACAACGGCAACGGTAGGCTCTCCTGAGAAATTCAAATCATGAGTCAGTGCTCGTGCGGACTCAATGTTGAAATTGTTTTGATCAAATGTTGCCAACTGACGTTTGGCGCAAGAGAGTGCCTGATGATAAATGTCCCAGAAGCCATCGGTGCGCACTTCGTCAGTAAAAGGGTTTTTCCATGCATTGTGATTTCGGTTGTCGAAAATGCTTTCATGCAACTCCACAGGGCGATGGCTCATAGATTGGAAAAATGAGTGCGGTCGCACTGTTCGTTCGAGGGATCCTACAAGATAGCGTTTCATACCTGAGGGTGAATAGAAAGCGCGCTGCACCAGACGAAAGTCACGAACAGAACGCGCAAAAAGATCTTGCGGAATGGTTTCTCCGAAGACCACCATTGCAACATAAGCATACATTTTTGAAATAATGCGCAGCACCTCGTCGCTTGCCTTCAGAATTGCAGTTGACGGGTTAAATTCGCTGATAGTTTGTTGGCGTTTTTTGTAAAGAACCAGCTCATCTAGCTCGCTTTCAATAACCGCATGAACTTCTGAAGCGTAAGTGCGGTCAAGGTCTGGTTCGCCTGCGTCGCAGATGGCGAATTCATGGTAGTACACAAACGGATGCATGGCACTATCAAGAAAATAGTGGCACCAAAAACCAAGGGCATATGCTCGACCAATAGATACTTCAGATTCCGAGAGAACAGAAAGTGAAGATTTGAATGCCGCAAGTACCTCAGTTGGGTTTTCGTGATGAAGTCGTGATCCGAGATGGTTGTATTTTGCAAGCGAAGGGCTAACGACGCAATAAAACAACGGATCAGGACCTTGGTTTCCGAGAAGAAACGCATCCGCTTCGTTCTTTGAGCTTCCGATACTTTTATAAAGGGCGTCGTATACATCTCGCCCAAAAAAGTCATGTGTGATAATTGCAGGCATTGTTTGCTCCATTTCTGCAGTGCGTAAGCAACGTGTTTGTTCAATCATATACAATGAGCAAGGCTTTGTTTAGTAGCCGCATTGCTCCGAAATGAAAACAACAGAAAGGCAAGGGTATCATGCCAGGTCTTCTCGGCAAAAAGCTGACTAAAGAAGAACGTAGTTGGGTTATGTATGATGTGGGTAATTCAGCATTTGTGCTGCTTTCCACCGCATTGATTCCTGTGTATTTTGCTTCGCTGGTTGAAGAGGGTTCTCCTGTCGTGGTGGCATGGGGTTATGCTGAAACTATAGCTTCATTAGCGCTTGCGCTTTTGATGCCTTTTTTGGGGAGCTTGGCAGACCTCAAAGGAAATAAGAAAAAGTTCTTTGTGGGAACGGTGGGAACTGGTGCGGTAGCCTGTGCTGCGCTGGGCATTCCTACTCAGGCACTGCCTTTTTTGGTGGTGTATGTGGTGGCAGCCATTATGCTTAATGGCTCTATGGTTTTTTATGATGCATTTTTAGTTGATGCTACCACTGAAAAAGATTACGACGAAGTGTCTTCACTGGGATATGCTTTTGGCTATATTGGTTCGTGTATTCCTTTTATTATCTCGTTGGTAATTGTACTTTTTGGTTCTTCGTTTGGCATTGACATGGCGCTTGGCATGAAGTTGGCCTTCCTGATTACGGCGCTTTGGTGGATTGTCTTTAGTATTCCGCTTATTCGTAATGTTCACCAAACCCATTACAAGCCTGCGCACACGCACGTAATTAAGCAGACCTTTGTCGGTCTTGGACAAACGATGAAAAAGATCGTCAAAGACAAGCGTCTTCGCCTCTTTATGTTGGCATTTTTCTTCTATATAGACGGCGTGCATACCATCATTAAGATGTCTACCAGTTATGGCACTGATCTGGGTATTGATGCTACGCAATTAGTGTTGGCACTGCTGGTTACCCAATTTGTCGCATTTCCTTCCGCTATTGCCTATGGCAGATTGGCGAATAAGTGGGGTACCAAGCGCATGCTCATGATTGGCGTATTTGCCTACTTCTGTATCACGGGTTTCGCAGCATTTTTCTTGCGAACAGCGCTGGAGTTTTGGATTCTGGCAATCTGCGTGGGCATGTTCCAAGGCGGCATACAGGCGCTCTCTCGTTCGGAGTTTGGCAAGCTTATTCCAAAGGAGAATGCCAACGAGTATTACGGCTTTTTTGATATCTTTGGCAAGTATGCAGCGGTAATGGGTACGTTTCTTGTGAGCTTGTTTACCCAGATAACCGGTAACGCGTCGGTGGGCGTTTTATCCATAGCGGTTTTGTTTATATTAGGATTTATCCTGCTTGTTCGTATGCCAGAACAGCAGCAAGAGACTCAATAAGCTCACACCATACACCGCCACTTGGTGGCATTCCCCGTGAAAAGTGTGTTACGGGCACGCTTGAAATGTGAGTTTGTCGCTCTAATTTGTTATAGTGACACTCGATTCTGTACGTATGCGATAAGAAAGAGCACCATGTCGTTAATTGTAGCGAAATTTGGGGGTACTTCAGTTGCGTCGCCTGAGCGCATTCAGATGGTAGCCAAAAAACTCATTGCCAAAAAACAAGCTGGTCATGATGTGGTTGCCGTTGTATCTGCTATGGGCAAAACGACTGACGAATTGGTAGGACTTGCTGCTTCGCTGACAGACAATCCGCCAGCCCGAGAAATGGACAGACTCCTGTCAACTGGTGAGCAAGTTTCCATGACATTGCTTGCTATGGCAATAGAAGCTCGCGGCTATAAGGCTATGAGCTTTACGGGCCGTCAGGCTGGTATTGAGACTGACGGAACTCACAATAAGGCAAAGATTGTTAAGGTGCACAATGAGCGCATCATGGAAGCGCTCAAAAAAGGCATCATCCCTGTCGTGGCAGGTTTTCAAGGAATTGATGCCAATGGGGACATTACGACACTTGGCCGTGGTGGTTCTGACACAACAGCAGTTGCAGTGGCGTGGGGCATTGATGCTGATGTGTGCGAAATCTATTCGGATGTAGATGGCGTCTATTCGGCGGACCCGCGTATTTGCCCGCGTGCGCGTAAGCTTGATCAGGTTTCATATGAGGATATGCTTGAGCTTTCGGGTGCAGGAGCAGGCGTTTTGCAGATGCGTGCTGTTGAATTCGCTCGCAAATGGAATGTTGTTATTCATTCGCGCTCAGCATTTTCTGATGCCGAAGGAACGTATATCAAAGAGGAGTTAGACATGGAAGAAGCGGTCATTACAGGTATTGCACACGACACCTCTGAGATCAAGTTCACTATTCGTGGCGTGCCGGATACGATGGGTGTTGCGGCTAAGGTGTTTGGTGCTCTTGCTGGCAACAATGTAAACGTTGATATGATCATTCAAAACATTTCAGAAGATGGCATTACTGACATCTCGTTTACCTGCCCTGGTGCAGACAAAAAACGTGCATGCGAGACGCTTGATCGCATTTTAGGTGACATTAATGCTAGTGAATATGTAGTAGATGAAGACATTGCTAAGGTGAGCTTAGTTGGCACGGGTATGAAGTCGTCACCTGGTGTTGCTGCAAAAGCTTTCCAAGTGTTGGGCGAAAACCAGATTAACATCTTGGTTATTTCTACTTCGCCAATTCGTTTGTCGGTGGTTGTTGATGGTGCTCAAGCTGCCGCTGCTGTCCGTTGCTTGCATAAGGCATTTGATCTTGACTCAGATAGCGTGTTTGAAGAGACGCAGCTTTCTGCTGAAGAAATTGCCGCAAAAATGAACAAGGGTCGTTAGTAAGAGAGGAGCCCTTTATGGCTTGGACCAAAGAAATGCCTGCACGCCCGGTAGTTGCTGTTGCTGGCGCAACAGGTGCAGTTGGTGCTGAATTTTTGCAGGTATTGCATGATCTGGATTTTCCGGCATCTGAAGTGCGTGCGCTTGCAAGTGCTCGCAGTGCCGGTAAGAAGTTGCCGTTTTTGGGGTGCGGTGATGTTGCTGAAGGAGATCTTGTTGTACAGGAGATGACTCCTGAATCATTTGAGGGCGTTGATATTGCGCTTTTCTCTGCAGGAGCAAGTGTTTCTCAAGAAATGCGCGATGCGGTTGTGGCTGCAGGTGCTGTTATGATTGATAACTCAAGCGCATTTCGCATGGATGAGGATGTGCCGCTTGTTGTGCCCGAGGTAAACCCCCAAGATATCAGCTGGCATAATGGCGTTATCGCTAACCCGAATTGCTCAACTATTCAAATGGTGGTAGCTTTGAAGCCGCTCTATGATATTGCTCCAATTGATCGTGTGGTGGTATCTACCTATCAAGCAGCATCTGGCGCAGGTGCACCTGCTATGGCTGAGTTGTTTGATCAGACGCGCGAATATCTCAATGGTACGCCCGATGAAGATCTGACCGTTTCTGCATTCCAGCATCGTATCGCATTCAATTGCATTCCCCATATTGATAAATTCTTGGAGGATGATTCCACTAAAGAAGAGTGGAAGATGGTTGTTGAGACCAAAAAAATTATGGGGGATGACAACATTAAGGTTGCTGCTACGTGTGTTCGCGTGCCAGTGTTGCGCTGCCATGGCGAATCACTCAACGTTGAATTTAGCGCACCTGTGTCAGTTGAGGCTGCTCGTGAAGCATTAGAGCAAGCTCCAGGCGTTGTGATGCTTGATGAGGTTGACAACAATGTCTATCCGATGCCAGGTCTTTTGGCGGGAACCGATGAAACTTATGTCGGCCGCCTTCGTAAGGATCCTACGGTGGACAACGGATTGGCTTTCTGGATTGTGGCTGATCAAATTCGTAAAGGTGCGGCTTTAAATGCCGTGCAAATTGCACAGCTGCTTCTTCCGTAAGTAAAACAATAACGCTGTGGACTATACAGGCGCATCTTCGTCACGCGATTCGACCCCAATCATATTAAAGAGTTCGCTTCGCGTATGGATATCAAGTTTTTGATAGACATGACGAACATGCGCCTTTGCTGTGCCATTCGCAATAAAGAGTTCTCGCTCGATGATTCCAACTGTTTTGTGCTGAGCAAGCAATAAAAGCACTTCTTCTTCGCGTGGCGATAATTTGTATCGATGCGCTATTTCTCTACACCTATCAGCCAGTTCTTGCTTGCGAATCATGGCAGCGCTATCCGTCCCACCCGCAAGGAAGTTTGCTCCCCATCGACTTGATAGATCGCGTTCTGAAAGCAAGATTGTTGTTGCAAAAATAACAGCAACAATAGCCAAGAATGACACGATAAGGTGTCCTGTGTCACCGAAGAGCGATGTTGTTTCGACGACGTCGCCAACAGCACGTCCAAGCCACATAGTGATTTGGCGAACAGAGCGCTCAATACCAAAAAGCCAGATAGCGGAGACACCGTACCGATAACAAATATTTGCCATGATAAGCATAATGAGAATTGATTGTGCCGTATAAGCGCTACTCATGCAAAAGCTTGCTACGGGACCCGGCACGTTGCCAAATGTGGGCACCAAAAAAAGCGCGATGACAATAAGAGGAAGTGCTACACGGTAAATGAGACTGAAGTCAAAACGACCTTGTCGAAATGCAACGCCTAAAAACACGAGCAAGCCGACAAAAATGGTGCCTGGTGCAGAATGTGGACCAAATACACCTTGGTACATGCCTGATTCCATAAGGCCATAGCCAAATGCGTAAACACCCATAAAGAGCACTGCTTTCCACGGAACAGAAAAGCGCGTCCAAGCAGTTGCAGGTAGCTCGGTAGGAGGAAGGCTCGCAAAGCCTTGCTTTGCCATAAGGAGCGAAGCTGCCGGAAGGATAGAAGTCATAACAAAAAGCCATGGGGGCATAAAGCCTCTATAAATATATATCAAGAGTGCGCCAGCAATAATTGATGCAGAGTAGTACAGCGCGACGCGCAAAGGGTTAAGGCATGCGTAGAGCTCTGACCATATGAGAATCATGATGCCTATACCAAATCCACCGCAGAGTGCAGCGGCTTGAGCCATAAAGGGAAGAGGGAAGGTGACCCATGAAGAAGAGAACAAAATGATGGTGGAAATGGTAAGCGTGATGCCGCTCAATAAATAAATACTGCGTTTGTTATAAAACGGCCCAATCTTGCGTGCTAAGAGAAAGCATCCTGTGGCGGTAAACACCATAACCCAGTCGAAGAGATCGCGCGCTGAAGCAGTAAGAAGAGGTATTCCAAGCGATGGGCCAACAAAGGCAATTTCTATCCAAGCGCGATAAACCCCTAAACCCAAAAAAGCAAGCGGAACAGACACGCCTCCCAGAAAACGATGGTGGTGAGAACCTGATTGCTCTGAGGTGGTGTTGACTGATTGTTCTGTAGCTTCAGTCATGACGAATGTCTCCTCCTTTCGCAAAACGCAATAACGATTATATCGGGCGTATTTATTACTGCAGGTTGTGGTTGGGTATAGTTTTTGTCTGTTGCAAAAAAATAAGGGGTTATACCAAGGGGTTATAAGAATAAGCCAATGAATTGTCGCATGGTCGATGCCGGAATTCGCACGAATTCTGTAGCATCTGCAGACACAGTCGTTAGTAATTAACCAAGGAGGGTAATATGGCTGAAATCACACGCAGGGATCTCTTTAAGTTTGGTGGTATTGCTGCTGCAGGTGTTGCAGGAGCCTCAATGCTTGGCGGGTGTTCACCCCAACAAGCTACTCCAGTAGCAGCAACGGGGGAAGCTGCAACAGGGGATGCCTCACTTCCGGCTTTTTTCCAGAAACCAGAACCAATTACTGATATTGCCGAGACAAAAGATTACGACGTTGTAGTTATTGGCGCGGGCGCTGCAGGAGTGCCAGCAGCAATCTCGGCTTTCCAGGAAGGTGCACGTGTTGCATTGCTTCAGAAAGAAGCAACCGCAATTTCGCAAGGAAATACGTGCGATTCAATTTTGTTTGACGAAACGGCACCCGGCGGCGTTGAAGCGGTAGTCTCACTGATCAATTCTGATTGCTGCCATCGCTCAGATCGCGAGCAGGTACGCTTATGGGCTTACAACTCTGGCGAAGCGCTTAAATGGCTTTGGGAGATTGGCGAAAAAGCTGGCGCGCAGATGGTGGATTCGACAGCAAAATGGACTGCAGCAATTAAGCAGGTTAATGGATATGACGTATCCTATTTTGCATTTGATTTCGGTCCAAAGCCTTACAATACCGGCGATGGTATGCGAGATATTGCTAATTGGGCTGAACAGCAAGGTATGGAAATCTTCTATGAGACACCCGCTCTGCAACTAGTACAAGATGAGTCAGGTGCTGTTACCGGCGTAATTGCTGAGAGCTCTGATGGCAACATTTTATTCAATGCTGCAAAAGGCGTCATTGTTGCTACGGGCGATTATGAAAATGACGACGAGATGATGGCTTACTATGAGCCTGCGATGTCTAATATTTATCGCAAGGAGCAGAAGAAGACAGGCGACGGTCAGAAGATGATGGTTTGGGCTGGTGCTCGCATGGAAGATGCCTGTGGTTCAAAGGTGCTTCATGACTTCGATGCTGGTCCGGGCTCAATGGCTGACTTTGCTTTCTTGGCCGTCAAAAACGACGGTACTCGTTTTTGCGATGAGGGTCGTTGTCCTATGTCTGTAATGGGCAATTTCTTAGGAAGCGAAGAAGACCAAGGTTGGTATACGCAGGTATTCGATAGCAATTATATGACCGACACCCAAGGGTGGCCGGGAGCCGCGTTGCCTCCTGAGGCAATGGCAAGCTATATGCCTGAAGAATCAGGTGAGAAGACTGGCGTTTACGAGAGTCTCATTAATACCTACAAAGCAGATACTATTGAAGAGCTTGGCGAAAAGCTTGGTCTGAGCGACGTTGCAACGTTTGTGAAGACTGTTGAGCGCTACAACGAGCTTGTTGAAAAGGGTATTGACGAGGACATGGGCAAAGAGGCGAAATGGCTGACTGCTATCAAAGAGCCGCCGTTTTATGGAATCCATCGCCATATTGGTCTCTCAACCATTATTCACGGCGTGAATGTAAACGCAGACATGCAGGTTCTCAATGCAGATGGTGAGCCTATTGAAGGTTTGTATGCAATTGGCAATTGTGCCGGCAACTTCTTTGGTAGCCCTGATTACCCGATGACCGTGCCAGGTCTTTCTCTTGGTCGCTGCCACACACAAGGCTATGTTGTTGGAAAAGCAGTAGCGTCAAAATAAGGGACTTTCACTCTACTTAAGTAGGTAGTTGTTGCCCTCCAGCCGCCCCATCTGAAGTATTTCAGGTGGGGCGGCTCTCTTGCATCAGGGCAATGATTCGCTATTATTGCTTGCATGGAAAACCAACAGAACAAATCTCTTGATACACGCGTCGGTAGACCCGCCAAGCCGCCAAAAAAAGTGAGGCTTGATGAACTGCTGGTTGAGCAGGGCTATTTTGCCGATGCCGATGCAGTACTTCGGTCGGTTCTTGCGCGAGAGGTTCGCGTTGACGATGTATATGTGCAAAGCGCAGCTCTTAAGGTGCGACCCAATGCAGATATTTTTGTGCGGGGTGGCAAGCGTTTTGTTTCGCGCGGGGGACACAAGTTGCAAGGCGCACTCGATGCGTTTGGTCAGTCAGTTGAAGGGTTGACGTGTATTGACATAGGCTCTTCAACCGGAGGTTTTACCGATTGCTTGCTGCAAGCGGGAGCCGCTCTGGTTGCCTGCGTGGATGTCAATTATGGTCAGCTTGCATGGCAGCTTCGACAAGATGAGCGCGTAAATGTTTTTGAGCGCGTTAACATAAAGCTTGCTGATCCTGCAGAGCTTGGTGCGCCCTTTGAGCTTTTGGTGGCAGATTTAAGTTTCATTGGCTTGGCGGCGTTAGCGCCTGTGTTTGCACGCCTCTGTTCGCCAGGAAGTGTTTTTATCGGGCTGGTTAAGCCGCAATTTGAGTCGCAAGCAGGGGAGACCGATCACGGGGTTGTTCGCGATGAAGCTGTTCGCGAAAGAACGGTTGACGAAGTTTGCGCAGCGCTGGAGGCGGCAGGTTTTGTGGTTACGGGCGGCTCTCATGCAAAAGAAAGTGCGCAAGCGGGCGTGGTTGTTTCGCCGATAACTGGGCCGATGGGCAACGTTGAGTATTTGGTGCGTGCGGTGTTTGAAGGTTGAAAGCACTGCTTTGGATGAGACGGAAGTTGTGACGTCACTGCGCAATCAGTGGCTTGCCTTTTCCACGAGGTCAATGAGCTCTTGCTGTGAATGGATGTCCATCTTTGAGTATACGTGCCTGACATGGGTCTTAACGGTGTTGCGTGATAAGACGAGTTTTTCTTGGATGACCGCGCTGGTTCGTCCGCGCGCTAAAAGAGCAAGCACATCACATTCTCGAGGCGTTAGAGCGTAGGTCTGCGCAAGTGATGCGCACGCTTCTGCGAGTTGCTGCTGGGTGTGGTCAGATGTGGTATCGGCAGGTTCATGCAAGCTGTCTTGCGAGAGCAAGCGTTGATCTGAATCGGCAAGATGTGCTGCAATGGGAAGCGGCTGCACTTCTTGGATGGTATTTTGAAAGCTGAAATTGTGCGTTCCTATAAAGTTGTATGCCATAAATGCAAAGAGTATGGCAGCCATAATAATCAGTGCTGCATCGTAGGAATGCGCACCGAATACCTTCATGAGATATCCAACTGCGCTGCCAATGCCCATGCCGAGCCAGTCTGCAGCGGTGATGAGTGCTGAAGTTAAGAATGCACCCGAGAGATTGCGTGATCCAACTGCAGATATAACATAATAGGTAAGAATGCCTAAGCAGTTGACACCCCCAAGTAGTAACGCTTGGGATATATCTACAAGATGAGGTAGATGTGCGCCAGCAAGGGTAATGGATGCCACCAAAAGCCCTGCAAAAACCAAGAGCGCTGCTACGTGATAGAGCCTGTCGCTTGAAAAAGACGTGCGTGCGGTAATGACGATCAAGAAGACAAAGAACACAGGGATAAATGAAAGCATCACCGAGTTGTTTGCTATTGGCATGGCTTGGCTGGCAAGAGTAAATCCGCATGCTGCATTAAAGAGAGCAACCAATATGAATACGGGACTTGAAAAGGGCAAAAATGCTGCAGGATTGGTTACGTCTAAAACGCGCGGTGCAACGTTAAGTCGGATATGGGCAAGAAATTCGTGAATGTCCGAACGAATGAGGATATAAGAAGCTGCTATGCATGTGAAGTAGAGTACTCCGTTTGCTGCAAGAGGCAATGTAGGTAGTATTTGATTGCCTGCGAACTGAAGTGCGAAATTGACAATGTAGGCAGTTGGGATAATAGTGAGCGCGCGCAGAGGCTGAAGGCGAATCAGCGCAAGTCCTACCAGTACTGAAAACCAAATGCTTCCAATGCCACCAAAGGGACTCCCCAACGCGACAATAAGCTGATTTTGCGTGAGAACGCCCACGGTGAGCATAGTAATGCTTATTCCGAAGATTATAAGGCATCCAGTTGACCACGCCGTCTCGCGCAGAATTGAAGGTCTGCAATAGGCAAAAACTGCCACCAAGATCGAAAAAATAACTCCGCAATACGTTGAGATTTCACGTGCGAGTGGAAAGGTTTGGGCAACTTGCGGAAATATGGTGCTATTGAGCACGTGTGATGCAAATAGTAACAATGTCAGCGCACAGCACGTGGTGATCATTTGAGAGCCGTGAAAAGAGTCATTGACCTCTAAGCTGTTGTTGTCGTGGCGCTTTGCAGGCATAGCCCTCCTTCCTTCGCCAGTGCTTACCTTAGCACGTTTACGACTTAAACACCTCACCCCCTCGGTGCGAGAGTGGCGAAATTGCATTTGTATTTTAAGCCAGTTCTACCACGTGAGCACATGAATTAGAAAATCGCGTTTGTGGGGTGACGCACGGTAAATGCTTACTGATTAGGATGGCGTTGTGTAAAACAGTGCAACAAAACAGGGGTGCAAAACGCTGAATTCCTGTCAAGGTTTGTACTGGAAACCATGCATTTTAACGCTCAAGAAGGGGAAGGTAACAACATGACAAAATCAACGAAAAACACAACGCTTGACACTCTTTCGCGTCGAAGCTTTTTGGGTATAAGCGCGCTCGGTGCTGCTGGGGCATTGGGAGCTGGTCTTGCGGGATGTGCACCATCAGGATCTTCAAACCAAATGGTACAAACCGGTGAAGCGCAAGAATTGTCAACAGGCGCAACGTGGCTTGGAAGCGAGCCTGTGGTGGAGAGCGCTGAGATTACCGAGACGCTGGATACAGATTTTCTCATTATTGGCGCTGGTACTGCAGGCCTGTGTGCAGCAGGCACGGCAAGTGATCTCGGACTTGATTTTATTCTCTGCGAAAAGAATGAAACCGTACAAGAAACGCGTGAGTATTTGGGGGTCGTTAATTCGCCTCTGGCAGTTGCTCAAGGTGGCGAAGTGGACAAGGCGAAATTGCTCAACGAACTGACCCGTTATGCTTCTGGTAAGTGTGACCAAGAAGTAATTAAGGTTTGGATTGATGAGAGTGCCGAAATGTTTGAGTGGATTGATGCCAAAATGCAAAATGCGGGAAAGGCATCAGTTGTAGATATGCCCGCAGAGCATGCTACAGGAGGCACTGATTACTATCTTCCTGTATTGCAACACGTGTGGCTGACGCCCTATACACCTCCTATGCGCAATGATGTTTTACAAACGGAGATTGAGCAGGCGGGTAACACTATTCGATTCAAGCACGACCTGGTAAAACTGATCCACGAAGACGGAGAGGTGCGCGGTGCGCTTTTTGCAACCGACAATGGTTATGTGCAGATAAATGCTCAAGCCACCTTATTGGCAACCGGTGGTTATCCGGCAAATCCTGAGATGATGAGCGCTTTGCAGCCGGCAGCTTTGTCATGTTGCACGGCATCAAGTTATGCGCCCAATGATGACGGAGCTGGTCTTCGTGCTGGTCTTTGGGCTGGAGGCGTGAAGGACGAAGATCCTGCTCCGATGATTTTTGATCGTGGTGCCGTAGCGCCCGGAGTAGATGCAGGCTATGCGGGCGAAGGGAAAAATGCAGTATTGCCCGGTGGCATCTTCCAGGAAAATATTGGCAGTCAGCCGTTTATGAAGGTCAATCGCAAAGGTGTTCGATTCGCTAATGAATCTACGCCCTATGACATTATGTGTTTTCAAGCAGGGCGCCAGCCGGGTGGTGTTTTCTGCCAGGTATTTGACGCAAACGCTCCCGAGGACATTTTGCGATTTGCCACTATTGGCTGCTCGGCATTTGCCAATCAGATGATGGCAGTTGGTATGCCAATAGATGAGTTCTGTGCTGTTGCTTTGGAGCAAGGCGTTATGGTAAAGGCCGACAGCCTTGATGAGCTGGCTGATAGTCTTGGGTTTGAAGGAGAGGCCAAGCAGGCGTTTTTGAATCAGGTCGACCGATACAACGAACTGTATGAAGCGGGTGAAGATAGCGATTTTGGTAAAGAGGCATATCGTCTTTCTGCTATTAAAGATGCGCCGTTTTATGGCTGTTGGTTTGGCGGTTCGTTGTTGACGACACTTGATGGTCTCAAGATCAACAAGGATTGCCAAGTGCTTGATGCAAACGGTGATGTGATCAGCGGCTTTTATGCGGCAGGCGATGTTTCGGGCAATTTCTTCAGTGGTAACTATCCAGAGTATATTGTAGGATGCGCCTCGGGTCGCTCATCGACGCAAGGTCGCCATGTAGCTCGTTTGCTTGCGGGAGATTTGGAAGCCTAACACAAGTTCTCTCTGCTTTCGTTGCTTTTTGCGATAGTACCCTCCAAATGCGCATCGGTACAGTCAAGCATTTGATTGCCGGTGCGCATCTTGTTTATACGAAGCGGGGTGCGGCTGCTTTTTGCGTAGTTCGTGAACCCCATATGAAAAGTCTTCCAAAATGACGCTTCGCAAGAATCATTTGTTAAGATGTGCTCTTATGACACGTGAGGGAAACAAAAAACGAAGGTGGTATACCACGGTGCTTGCAGTAATTCTTGCAATAGCAATTGTGGCTGTCGTTGTTGTGGCTGGAACTAATTTCGCCACCATCTCGCAAACGAAAAACGATATTGTCACTCCTGAGCAAGCAGCCTCCTATGAGGGGGACGCAATTGTGGTGTTGGGTGCGTCAGTTTTTGCCGATGGCACTCCTTCACGCATTTTGCAAGATCGCCTTGATGATGGTATTGATTTATATTTTGCGGGAGCTGCGCCAAAGATCATCATGAGTGGAGACAACTCAACGGTGGCATATAACGAGGTTAAGGCTATGAAGGACTATGCCATCTCGCGTGGTGTACCCTCTGAGGATATCTTTTGTGATCACGCGGGCTTTTCCACCTATGAAAGCATGTACCGCGCAAAACATGTCTTCGGAGCTCAGCGCATCATTGTTGCCACGCAAACCTACCACTTGTATCGCGCTCTTTATGCGGCACATGGTTTAGGGCTTGAAGCTATTGGAGTCCCCAGTGATTATCGCGATTATCAAAACCAACCCATCTACGATTTGCGAGAGATTCCAGCGCGCACCAAAGACTTTTTTAAGGTGCTTTTAGAGGTGCCTTCCACGTTTGTCGGTGATCCAATTTCGCTTTCGCAATCAGGAGATATCACCGAAGGCGAAGAAGAGCAAAGCAACTAGTGCGCTGTTAGTCTTGCAATTCAGCGGGGTCAAACGAATCAATCAAGTCCAAAAGTTCTTGCTTCTTATGAATGCCCAGCTTCGTGTAGATGCGTTTCGAGTGCGTGCGAATGGTGTTTTCGGACACTACTAACTCCTCGGCAATGCGCGAAACGGTATTGCCGCGGGCAATTAATTCCATCACTTCGGTTTCGCGTGCACTTAATCTATAGTGCCGCTGCACTAATGCTGCTTGCTTAGACATGCGATCTTGATAGACAACTGTAAGGTCTTCGCCTTTGTGACGCTTTGATCCGTGCGGTTTCTCGTGAGAGGGCTTTGGTGAAAGCGCAACCAACTCAATGCTTGCTGCGCGTTCGTCAAGGGTGTGTTCGCCCATATTCGACCAACCATTTTGCGAGAAAATGCGCTTAAAACCGCCTTGTCCAACGAAATACATGAGCCCCAAAAGATACATTGCTACGAGTGCAACAACCGCAAGAGGGGCAATGCCTGTTACGCGAATGGTTTCGGCAAAGGTGCCACCCAGAAAGCCTATATCGTGCAAGACATAAATGATGCAGCCAAAAAATCCGTAGATAAACACCGGATTGATGCCGCGGTTTCGCGAAGCTTGCGCGCATTGAATCATCATGACCATAATGGCCACGCTATAAATAGCATAGAGAATGGCGGCCAGCCAACGTTCATATTCGCCCGGTAGGAAGGGGAGGAGCAAAAAAGAAGTAATCACAAAAGGAAAGAAGGTGCGAAAAGCGCTGACAACATTCATGTGAAGGTCTTTTTGGCGCCATACAAAAAGTAGTACGAGCGCAGCTACAAGGGTGGCGCCCATGGAAAGCGCGTTTACTAGCGAACCAACGGAGGGGTTGCCGATGGCAAGAGCGCGCATGATGCCAGTGCAAAAGCCCAGCGAGCCAACGCATAGAGCACTTCGCCAGTAGTCTTTAATGACGCGTCTATACACGTGAGGATGCTCTCTGGGAACATCCTCAAACATAGGTTGGTTGAAATTGATGGTGCGGCTTTTTAATACTATGGCAAGCGCAAAAAGCGGCAAGAAAACTAAGGGGATAAGAAAAGCGGTAACCGCGCCCGGGATGAGATAAAGCGAAAAATAAAAGACAGCGCCATATACCGTTCCGCGGATCAGGTTGTGGTCACCTGTTTCTGAGGGCATTGAGGCGAAGAGCCGCTGCCAAAGCATATAAAAGCCTGCAGAACCCAACCCTAGAAGCGCTCCTCCAATAATTACGAGAACGAGCGAGAGGTGATTAAGATAGATGGCTCCAATGAGCGCACACCATCCTAAAAGATACGGAGCGGTAGTGAGTTGTACGAGAAAAGCTCGTGTTGCTTTGGGGAAGAAGTATGATCCCAACATACTTGCAAGAAAGCTTGCAGAAAAGACGAGTGATTGAGAAAGAAAGAACCAAAACACAATATCGGTTGACTGGAATTCCAATGGCAAAAAGGGGAAGACCCCACCCCAGACACTTGCAGCATTGATGGCAAGAAAAAGACCATAGCCAAGAGAAGCAACATTGGGTTTAAGCATGTCCCATATGGGCGATTGTAAGACGCAAGAAACCTTCTGCGCGCTTTGGTTTTGCACGTTCCCTCCCCGAACAGAACCCTATCGATGGTTTCTATTGTAGAGCAATGCCGCTATAATTGCTTGAAGCAAAAACGCTTCTGATCAGGCAAATTAAAAATTTCACATACGTTATGTGACACGGATTGCAATAAAACGGGCTACTGTGTAGCGCAGACAAGCTCACCTTTGTTCTTTCGCTCGTTAGGCGATTGTGGGTAGAATCAAAGAGAGCTTGTAGGAGAGGCAAGCGCACAGACACTATGTGTGCGCTTGTATGGGTAAACCAAAAAGAAGAGGGGGAACGCAATGTCAAATGCATTGAGTCGCCGCACATTCGTGCAGGGATCCGCCTTAGCCGGACTGAGCGCAGCTGCTTTAGGAAGCAGTGCTTTGTTTGGCTGCTCATCTCAGAGTGAAAATCTTGCTGAGACGGGCTCTAACAGCGAAACTCCTGCAGCGCCTGTTGAGGAGAAGATCGTCTGGAATCACTGTGCTATTAACTGCCCGGGTCGTTGTGCATTGAAGCTTCATGTGGTTGACGACGAGATTGTTCGCGTTGAGACGTATGCAACTGACACTGACGACATGGACGATGTACAACCGCGTGCTTGCTTGCGTGGTCGCGCGTATCGTGCGTGGGTCAACCATCCTGATCGCATTAACTATCCTATGAAGCGCGCTGAAGGTACGAAGCGCGGCGAGGGTAAGTATGAGCAGATCTCATGGGATGAAGCCATTGAGATTATCGCCAAGAACTATCAAGAGGTCATTGATAACTATGGCCCTGAAGCTGTTTATATGAACTACTGCACCGGTAATTATGGTGTAACAGCACGCCCGTGGTTCAGGTTGCTCAATTCGCTTGGCAACGGTTATCTGGCATTCTACGGTAACTACAGCTTGGCGCAGCTTATGTGGATCACTCCTTATATGTTTGGCGCAACGGTTGGTGCCGGTTCTTCGCTTAATGCCGCAAAGGACTCTGACCTGATTTTGATGTTTGGCACCAGTCCGGTAGAAACGCGTCAAGGTGGCGCAGTTTCGCATCACGACTATGTTGCAATGCGCGAGGCCACCAAGGGCAAGATTTACGTGATTGATCCGCGCTTTAATGACTCTATTGCAGGTCGCTCAGATGAGTGGCTGCCTATCAATCCTGGTACTGACGCTGCTCTTGTTTCAGCAATTGCTCATGAGCTGATTGCTAACGAGCAAGTTGACAAGGAATTCTTGGATACTTATTGCGTTGGTTTTGATGAGGATACGATGCCTGAATCAGCCAAGGGTCAAAACAAGTCTTACAAAGACTACATCATGGGCACCGGCTATGACATGGTTGAGAAGACCCCTGAGTGGGCAGCACCGATCACTGGTATTGCTGCTGATAAGATTCGCAGCCTGGCTGACGAGATTGCAAACGCAAAGGCAATGTTTGTTGACCAAGGTTGGGGACCGCAGCGTCGTAGCAACGGCGAGCTAAATGGTATTTCTATCTGCATGCTTCCGATTCTCACGGGCAATATTGGTCTTCCGGGTACGAGCAACGGTTTGCGTGAAGGTTCTTACTCGCTTGCTATCCCCAGCATGCCTGATGGCGAAAACCCTGTTAAGGCAAAGATTTCAGTATTCTCTATGGTTGATGCTATTGATCGTGGTCATGAAATGACCGAAAAGGCTGATGGCGTTACGGGTGTAGACCAGCTGTCTTGCGACATTAAGTTTGTTATCAACTATGCTGGTAACTGCATCACTAATCAAAACTCTGACATCAACTGGGTACATGACGTTATGTCTGATGAGTCAAAGTGCCAATTCGTATTGGGTTCTGACATCCTCATGACTGACTCGTTGAAATATTCAGACGTTATTCTTCCTGACCTCTTCCGCTTAGAGCAACCCTCCATGATTGCAACCGGTGGCGACCACGGTTATATGTTCGCCGGCTCTGAGCCTTACGCTCCGAAGTTCGAGCGCAAGAGTGCCTATGATGCGGCCGCTCTTATTGCTGCTGCATTGGGTAAAGAGGAAGCCTTTACCGAAGGTAAAACGCAGGTTGATTGGCAAAAAGAGTGCTATGAGAAAGCACGCGAAAAGGATGCCGATCTGCCAACCTATGACGAGTTCGTTGAGATGGGCGTCTACACGCGCAAGAATCCCAAGGGCACCGTCATTGCGATGGACAAGTTCCGTGAGGATCCGGTTGCAAATCCGCTGGAAACGCCGTCTGGAAAGATTGAAATCTATTCCGAGAAACTGGCTGATTACATTGAAGCTCATGACTTCTTAGAGGATGACTTTGTTGCACCAATTCCGGTCTATGCTCCTGAGTGGTATGGCGTTGAAACCACGACCGAGGAATACCCGCTCCAGCTTACGGGCTTCCATTATCGCGGTCGCTTGCACTCTTCATGGGGTGGTGTCGAGATCCTCAAAGAACTCAACCCGCAAGAAGCTTGGATTAATCCGTCTGATGCTGAGCCTCGCGGCATTAAGCAAGGTGACCTGGTTCGCGTTAAGAATCAATTTGGCGAAATTGAGCTGCTTGCAAAGGTTACGCCTCGCGTAATCCCTGGTACGGTAGCAACGGCTCAGGGTGCATGGCACGATGCGGATATGAATGGTGATCGCGTTGACAAGGGTGGCTGCATTAATACACTGACCACGCATCGTCCGTCTCCGTTCGCTAAGGGTAACCCGCAGCACACCAATATTTGCCAGGTAGCCAAAGCTTAAGTTGCGAGTATCAGAAAGGGTGATAGAACATGGCACAACTTGCTTTTTACTTTGATGGAACTCGCTGCACTGGCTGCAAAACATGCGTGTTCGCCTGCAAAGATAAAAACAATCTTGATACGGGAATTGCGTATCGCAAGGTGTTTGAATACACGGGTGGTCAAACCACGAAAGACGAAAACGGCTGCTGCACCACGTCATGCTTTAGCTACTATACGTCAGTGAGCTGCAATCACTGCGATAAGCCCATCTGCATGGCAAATTGTCCGCAAGGCGCCATTTCAAAAGATGACGAGACGGGTCTTATGTCGGTTGACGAAGAGCTTTGCATTGGCTGTGGCACATGCGTGCAAGCATGCCCCTATGGTGCTCCAAAGGTTAACGCCGAAGCTCAAAAAGCTGTACGCTGCGATGGCTGTGCGGATCTCGTTGCTGCAGGCGAGAAACCAGCTTGCGTTATGGCATGCCCGGCTCGTGCGCTGAAGTTTGGTGAAGTTGACCAGATGAGCGCATTGGGTGAGCGTGGTAACGTAGCGCCACTTCCAGACCCAGCTGAGACTGAGCCGAACTACTTTATGACAGCAACCGCTGATTCCAAAAAGTTCGATTCCACCGATGGCGAGATTGCGAATCCGCTTGAAGTAGAATAGTCGTTTGCACGATTGCTTGTAGCTGCAGAAGCGGGGTGCGTTACTATGGCGTACCCCGCTCTTGTATCGGGAATGCAAATGCTCAGAGGGAACGCTGATGGGGGTGAGCAGTTATGTCGCAATATGCCTTTTATTTGGATATGAGCCGTTGCACAGGGTGTAAAACATGTGTTGTTGCATGTAAGGATGCCTATGGTTTAGATGTCGGTGTTGCTTTTCGCCGTGTGTATGAAGTGGTTGGGGGCTCTACAACTAAAGACGAAGCGGGGTGTATCTCAAGTGACTGTATTGTCTATTACATGTCTCTGAGCTGCAATCACTGTGCTAAGCCCGTTTGCGTTGAGGTGTGTCCTACGAGGGCAATGCATAAAGATCCCGATACGGGATTTGTGAGTGTTGATACTGAAAAATGCATTGGTTGTGGTTACTGCCATTTGTCGTGTCCTTATAGCGCTCCTCAAGTTGATCCCCGCAAAGGCCATTCGGTGAAATGCCATGGTTGTGCAGAAAGTGTTCTAGCAGGTGATAGCCCCGTTTGCGTCTTGTCGTGCCCTGCGCGCGCACTGCAATTCGGGCCGCTTGAGCAGATGCGAGAAAAGGGTGTTGTTGCCGAAGTGGCACCTTTACCACCAGCTTCGCATACGCTTCCTCATTTATTTGTGACACCGTGCAGAGATGCGCAGCCAAGCGAGTCTGATCAGGTGGTTGTTGGAAACAGTGCTGAAGTGCAATGATTGCATAAATGGTGTATCAGGTCTGCGCCATGTAAAAACATGCTTTTGAGGAGTAGGGATATGATTAACGAAGAGTTGAGTGCGCGTATTTCGTTAGTAGGGGATGTACTTGCGCCGTTTTTTCTTCAGGATCCACGTACGGGTGACGCGCAAGCTTGTTTTGATGCGCTTGCGACACTTGATGTTCAGACTGCCTCTCTAGAGTGGCCTTTTGTAGAAGCTGCTGAGGCGCGTGCTGATCTTGGGGCTATGCAAGCCTCCTTGCGCAAAAAAGACACTGCTGTCAGCGCTGATGCGGCGGTGATTTCTGATGAGATGATGTGGGAGTATCGCCGACTGTTTATTGGGCCAGGGAAGAAACCTGCACCGCCATGGGGTTCGGTCTACACCGATCATGAGTGCGTTGTGTTTGGCGAAAGCACGCTTGCGCTTCGTGCTTGGATGCGTGCTCATGGAATTGAGCGCATGAGTGACGAGAGAACGCCTGAAGACCATATTGGTCTTATGCTTGCGTTGCTTTCTTTGTTGGCCGCACAAAGGCCTGATTTAGTGGAGGTTTATTTACAAGACCATCTGTTGACGTGGTCCTCACACTATCTTGAAGAGCTTGAACAAGCAGCAGAGCATCCCTTTTATTCATCTCTTGCTCACTTGTGCCGCCTGAGCTTAGAAGGTATGCAAGACGAGCTTGGAATTGAAGTAACCTATCCTAAATACTATCGCTAGGGTGGGAGTGTGTTGTGATTTCGGGATTTGAGACAGCCCTTGGCGAAATAACGCTTGTACTGTTCACAACGCTTGCGCCTACCGGCGCGCTTGCGGTGCTCTGCATGGGACTCCCTCTGATTTTTGGAAGTGCAACGGATCGTGATATTGCGCGTCTCAACAAATATTTGTGCATTCCGCTTGTTGTCTCAATGGTGGGACTCATTGCTTCAGCAACTCATCTTGGCAACCCTGCCAATGCGTTGTATGTTTTTGCCTCCATTGGTACATCTCCGCTGTCAAATGAAGTATTTGCTGCAGTACTCTTTTTGGCTTCTACGGGTTTGTACTGGCTCTATTCGTTTAGCGAAAAGGCCCACAGAACGCTTTTGCGCATATGGTTCATTGTCATTTCGTTCACCGCAATAGCCTTTGTTGTTTCAGTTGGTTTTGCTTATTCGTCGCGCACTATTATTTCGTGGCATATGTGGCAAGCACCTGTTGCGGTGATGTGTAATGCGCTTGTCGGGGGTCCGCTTTTAACACTCATGTCATATGCATGTGCAGGATGTCAGTTACTCAATAAGCGAAAAGGTGTTCAGCTGCTCGTTGTTTCCGTAGGAGCATTTCTGGTCAATGCAATTGTGTATGTGCTTCAAATTAGAGATGTTTTTGAACTGAGTAACTCAATGGCATCGGTATCAGAGTTGGTTCCTCTGTATTGGTGGGCGCTGTTTGCCTTTGTTGTATTGGTGGGGGCTGCTTTAGTGCTTGCATGGAATATGATCAAGCGCCTGCCAGCTGATCCGCACGAAGAGGCAATTGTGGTTGCTTCGCGCTCTAACATGACCTTGATTGTAGGGTTGTGCGTGGCAACAATCCTGTGTTTGGCTGGCATTTTTATCATGCGCTTCTGTTTTTATATGTCCCATATCACCGTTGGGCTGGGTGTTTAAAAGCTCTGCCCCCTGTGGATTGATCTCAAAAAAGTAGCCATAAAAGAAAACTGCCCACCAGGAAGTGGTGAGCAGTTGAATTTCAATGGTGGTCGATGCAGGATTTGAACCTGCGACCTTGTGCTTGTAAGGCACCTGCGCTCCCGCTGCGCCAATCGACCACGGAAAATATGTCATCACACATTTCGTGTGCGACGGTTTGTTATTGTCTCATACAACTTAGTATTTAGCAAACATTTCTTTGTGCAGATGCGCGAATAATCCACAGATTCACATAAATGGCGCACGTTTTGTGATAGATCCCCGTGAGATTGGTATGACTCTCTGTAATATTTGCGGGAAATTGTTGAGTAAAGCGTCTTCTTTTCTTGCGAATAACTAAGACAAACACTTCTAAACTCCGTGAAAAAAATGACAGGCATGTCTGTTTGTATAAGTAACAGCGCTTATGCCAAGCGTGTTGATGTCAAAGCTAGTTGCTGAGGAGTCTGAAGCCATGAAGCGAAATAAGTCGCTGATCGTTGGGTTGTTGTGTGGGGTAATTTGTGCAGGTTGTATTTTTGCCTACACCCAGTCTCTTCGCGCTCAGGTTATTCAAGAGCGCAATGAAGCGCTTACTCGCTATGGTGGAGAGCAAATAGAGGTTTGTGTAGCAAAGCGTGACATAACAGCAGGTGAAACTATTGATGCCGCATGTATTGAAACTCGGATGTGGCTTGCAGACTTGTTGCCTGCGGGCGCTTATGCACAAAGCGATGACGTCATAGGCTTGCGCGCCTCGTCAGATATATACAGTGGTGAAGTTTTGCTTGAGAAGCGGTTTTCGTCAGAGGCGCGCACGCTATCAATTCCTCAAGGTCTTACAGCACTTTCGGTGCCCGCACAAAAGGTACAGGCTGTAGGTGGTGCATTGGTGGCGGGATCGCGTGTTGATGTATATGCCACCGGTGCAACAGCAACAAAGCTCATTGGTCAAAATGTTTTGGTTGTTGCTACGGATGGTGCTCAGGACGGTTCGTCAAACTCAAATCTTTCATGGATTACGCTTGCGGTGCAGCCTTCAGCGGTGCAAGAAATGGTTGCTGCAGTTGCTTCAGCCGAGTTGTATTTTACGCTTCCCGCCACACAAGACGACATACCAAGCATTCGCGAGGAGGAATCATGAGTAAACCTGCCGTTGCATTATGCATTGACCAAGTAACTGAACAGTATCCTGAGCAGCTTGGCCTGTCAGGTGAAAACATGTCAGCACAACCATGGCTCAAGATCTTTAATGACGGTCGATCCGCGCGAAATTATCTGAATCAACACTCTGGCATTGAAGAGGTTTGGGTGGTTTCAGTAGACGATATTGCACCGATAAACCTTGCAGCAACTCTTAAAAAGGATCAACCAGAGTGTTGTGTTTGTTTGCTCACGCGTCAGGAGTCAGGTTCGCTTTCAAGTAGGGTCATGAATGCGGGCATTGATGCGACGCTTACCATGACCGCGTTTGCTCGTCGGTATGCAAGCAGAAAACAGCGCTATCGTGAACAAGCGTTAGCTGCTTCGACACTTGATAAACAATCGATTTCTCAAACTACTATTGAGACACCGTCAGTTTCACCGGTAAGTACCACCAAGAAATCCTCGGCATTCATCGTAAGTGTTGTGAGCGGAAGTGGCGGTACAGGAAAAAGCGCAGTCTCGTTACTGTTGGCATATCTTTCAAGTCGCTTGGGCAAAAAAACAGTGCTTGTGGATGCTGATTTGCAATTCGGGGATTTGTCAGAGCTTATGGGCAACCCCCATGCAATTCGCATTACCGATGTTGCGGCAAACCCTGCATTGTTGGCAGGGGTGCAAGGAGATGACAGCCAGCCAGCATTACTTGGTGCTCCTCGTCATATTGAGGAAGCTGAGGGAGCTGCTAGTGTTTTGGGATCAATAGTTGATCAGCTCAGCGCAGCTTTTGAAGTTGTGATTCTCAACACGGGTTCTTCATGGGCTGAATACCACGCTCAGTTGCTCGAACGCAGTTCAAAGGCGCTCTTTCTTGTCGACCAGCGACCTGGAGCATTAATGGCAAGTAAGAAAGCGTTGGATTTATGCGCGCGATGCGGAATTGCGGCAAGTCCTTTTTTGTTTGGAGTAAATCGTTATGCAAAAGGTTCTCCCTTTACTTCCATTGATGTGTCATTTGCAATGCGCGGGATTCCTGCAGTTGAGATTCATGAGGGAGGCTCTGAAGTTGGTGAATTGCTTGCTGCTGGTATGGCATCTGAGCTGATAGCTTCCCAAAACGCACTCTGTGTGAGTCTTGAGCGGCTATTGGTGGATATACTGCCCGGTATTGATAAGGAGCAGTGGCAGCGTCAAAAAGGAGGCCGACGCCGTAAGCGGAAAATGTCGCGACGTCAGAGGCGCAAGCTTATGAGCGGAGGTGCCTGATGTCTTTAGCAAGTCGGGTTCAGGCGGCCGAAGGAATCAGACCGCGATCCTTTGATGAGCCTATGCGGGGCCTGGGAGCACTCAAAGCGCAGGTGCGAAGCGTCATCTCTATGGATGATATTGCTTTGATAGCACGCGAGAATCCGCTTCGTGCGCGCAGTGAGCTTAAACGCGCATGTGTGCAAGCTTTTGAGGATGCGTGCTGGGCGCTCACGAGTGAAACGCAGCGAGAGGGGCTTATCCGGCGGTTCATGGATGAAACGTTTGGTATGGGACCGCTTGAGCCGCTTTTGGCTGACGAGAGTATCACGGAAGTAATGATTAACGGTCCAGATCATATTTTTTATGAGCGAAATGGAAAAATCTTTGCCAGTGATCAGATGTTTGCAGATGTCGAACAATTGCGAGCTCTCATCGATCGCATACTTGGTCCTCTTGGAAGGCGTGTTGATGAAGCTTCTCCGGTAGTGAATGCGCGACTGCCTGAAGGGCATCGTGTTCATGTGGTCATACCACCTCTTGCTCTGGATGGACCAATAGTTACCATCCGTAAGTTTTCTCAGGATATCTTCAAGCTTGATGACTTATGTGCGAGTGGTTCGCTAGAGCCTGAAGTGGCGCAGTTACTTACGTGGGCTGTGCTTGCGCGGAAAAATATTGCCGTATCTGGTGGCACGGGATCAGGCAAGACGACGTTGCTTAATGCGCTTTCGGCGGTTGTACCCGACTCCGAACGCATTATTACCATAGAAGACTCTGCTGAGTTGCGGTTTCTGACACATCCTCACGTTGTACGTCTAGAAGCGCGCCCCCGAAACGCTGAAGGGTTTGGTGAGATCACCATTCGCGACTTGGTTATTAACGCGCTGCGTATGAGGCCTGATCGGATCATCGTTGGTGAGTGTCGAAGTGGCGAGGCGCTTGATATGTTGCAAGCCATGACGACTGGCCACGACGGTTCGCTGACCACCTTGCATGCTAATTCTCCTTCAGATGCAGTGGCTCGTTTGACGACGATGGTTCGTTATGCGGTTGATCTCCCTGTTGATGTTATTGAGTCAACTATAGCAAGCGCGTTTGATGTAGTGGTTCAAACGTCGCGCGCAATGGATGGAAGGCGTTATGTATCTCATATTGCTCAATATCAATTTGATCCTGAATGCCGACAATGTGAAACGGTTTTGATATACGAGCGAAACGATGTAAGGGCATGTGGTTGTTGGAATGTTGAACCGAACTGGATAGGTGATGTGACGCGGCGCACAAGGGTAAGATCTGAGGAGGTGAGGGCATGGCGACAGCATATCTCTTTGTTGCAGGGGCGGTTGCAAGCTCGTTTGGCTTAGCTTACCTATTGGGGAAAAGTGCTCATGGATTTTTCCAAGGAGGTATTTCAGGAGGAACTAACAGCGGTTATCAACGCGGGCACCGGTTCTGGTATCTCAGAAACGGCGTGAGTGCAACTCGATGTGTGGCTCGTTGGCTGTTGCGGATACCAGGGGTGACGCTCTTTACCAATGAAGGCGTCTTAATATGCAAGCTCGCACATCTTGAAACGAATCCTGTGTCGTTGTTATCCGTATATGTGGCTCTCCTGTGTGTGATTGGTGGCATAGTTGCCCTTGCAACAGCCTCGTTGCTCAGCGCTCTTGCTGTATGTGCGTGCCTTACTGCGTTTTGCTGCATGTATCTCAATTCCAGGCGCGACGCGCGTGAAGAGGCAACGCGTGAGGCACTCCCAGAGGTGCTCCGTTCAATGGAGATATGCTTTCAATCGGGTTTTACACTCCTGCAGACATTTAGGCAAATTGAACAAGAAACAACAGGAGCGTTGCACTATCTTTTTGATCGCGCCGCGCGACGTCTTGAGCTGGGCGAATCTGCCTCATCTGCGCTTGCGGTGTTTCGCGAAAACTCAGCTGTATCCGGTTTGTCCTTCGTTTCTATTGCGCTTGATGTGCAGCATCAGGCAGGGGGGAGTATCGCTTCGGTTTTAGAATCCGCGCGATCTGCCTTAAGAGATGAGCTTGATTTGCGTCGCTCATTAAGGGTTCAAACTGCTCAGGCGAAATTGTCAGCGCGCGTTGTTACCATTTTGCCGTTTGTACTTATAGCGCTTTTTTCGCTGGTGTCAGAAGGATTTTTACAGCCCTTTTTTGCAAGTCCACTTGGTTGGATGCTCTTAGCTATAGCTTTTGCGATGCAGCTCGGCGGCATTCTTTTGGTTCGTCGCATGCTTGCCGTGGAGGTGAATTGAAGGTGATTGCTTCTTTTTCGGCGTTGGAAATTGCTGCAATGGTTACTTCGGCGACTGCGGCAGGATTGCTTGGTTTTTCTTGGATGCGTCAGGCAGACCAGCATGCACGGCGAAGGCGTGTTGTAGAAAAAACACTGGAAGCATCTTTGGTGGCCGATCGACGTATAGCTTCGAAAGATTTCATGCATGTGCTGGTGAAGCAGTCACAACGCTTGGAATACACATCCTATCCGCAAGAAAGAGAAAAGCGCCTTGGGGGGATGGTTAAGGAGTGGTGGTTAAAGCAGCCTGTACCCCTGGCATTCAAGCGATCAATTACGCCGTTGGCAATCCTGCGAACTGCGAGAGTTTGTGGTGGCGTTGGAGCACTAATCGGATATACGGTTGGCTGTCTGTTTTCTGGAGAGCTTGCTGGTATAGGTTGTGTGCTGGGAGCGTGCATAGGGGGGAGCGCACCCTTTCGCGCTATAAAGCATTCTGCCCGCACTCATCAGGTACAGCTAGAGGCTCAGTTGCCTGAGATGCTTGAAGTAGTTGCCCTTGGCATGCGAAGTGGCTTGTCATTCGATAGAAGTTTGGAACTCTATTCGGATCATTTCGATGGGGTTTTAGCTCAGGACTGCGCAAGTGCGCAACGGATGTGGACGATGGGGCTTTTAACCCGAGAGGAAGCTTTGAGGGATCTCGCCGCCTCATATAAATCAGCATCGTTTGAGCACATCGTTGAAGGGATCATTCGCGCACTTAAGTTTGGCTCGTCTATGAGTGAGATCCTTGAGGAAGCGGCGGCACAAGCTCGTGCGACGTACCGAAGTGACATAGAGGAGCGCGTGGCAAAAGCGCCAGTAAAAATGATGATTCCAACAGGCGTTTTGATTTTGCCTGCGATGCTTTTGTTGGTGGTAGGTCCGGTGCTTCTTGAGCTTATGCAAGGGTTTTAGATCGCGTGTCAATAATTATGCACATTTCTTTTATGACCAGGAGGTTTAAAAATGAATCAGTTACGAAAGCTCTCTGCATATGTTGCTGCGAAAAGCTTTTATCTACGCCGTCGTGAAGGCGGTCAGGGTACCACAGAATACGCCGTGCTGGTAGGGGTATTAGTGGTAATTGCCGTGGTGGCAATTACGCTCTTTAAGCCAAAGATCGAAGAGCTTTGGAACGCAATTGCAACGGGTATCAACGGTTTGTAGCAGGCCGACATGAGAGACGATTTGGGTCAATCAACCGTTGAGTTTGCCATAGTCAGTGCTGCTTTTCTTGCGCTTGTGATTGGTCTGAGCCTTTTATGGCGAAGCGTATCTGACGGGACCTTTGTCGATCATGCCATTTTAAGTGCGTCTCATCATATCCAACAAAGTGTTGTGGGAGGAGGTATAGATGTGTTGCTGTATTAATAAAGAACGCTTTCATAAGGTTGACTTAATCTGTGCTGAGCTCGGTAAAAAAGAGCAAGGTCAGGCAACCATTGAAGCGGCTGTAATGCTGCCAGTGTTTTTTCTTGTGCTGTTACTTATGTTGCAGCCTGGCATTTTGCTGTATGACCGGTTGGTGATGGAGGGCGCAGCAAGTGAGGCTTGCCGTCTGCTTGCTACCAAAACTGATGCATTTGGGCAGATGGATGACGGGTGTCAAGCGTTTGTTCGTAGAAGGCTTGGCGCTATTCCGCCCCTTCCAATATTTCATGTGCATGAGCCAGCATGTAGTTGGGATATATCACTTATAGGAAGCGAGAGAGAAAGCGAAGTAAACATACGGATTGCACATGAGGTTCGTCCATTGCCGCTTTTTGATGCTGGTGCACGCGTTATGGGGCTGACGAACGATCGGGGTAATTATGAGATTGTCGTTGAGAGGTGCTTGCCGGCATATGCGCCCTGGGTTATAGAAGCGGCTGACGCGCTTGAGCCTAATTCGTGGGTAGGAGCGTGGTTGCAATGAAAAGAACAGGGCGTGTGTTTTGCGATGTTTTTCGCGATGAGAAAGGATTCACTTCCGTTGGCATGGCTTTATGCCTCCTTCTTTGTCTAAGCTTGATTTTCTCTGCAGGGCGCATTTATCGAATAGCTACAAAGTCATCTGAGATTCAATATGTCGCTGATGCAGCTGCGTTAGCCGCGGAGAACGAAATTGCCGAATATATGGTGGTAGTACGCTTATGTGACGCGGTAGTGTTGAGTCTTTCGCTTACGAGCTTGCTTTCAAGCGGGCTTGGCGTAGTGGCTGCTTGCACGCCTGTTTCGGCTCCCTTTTCTGAGCCATTGCTCACGCTTGGTAAAAAGATTTCAGACGCAAGAGACAGATTTGCTAACACCGCTCAGCAAGGATTGGAAAAGCTTCAGCGCGCGCTCCCTTTTATTGCAAGCGCCAATGCTTTGTTGGTAGCTCAAGCAAACAATAATGGCGAATCAGACTATAAGGCTGTAGCGCTTTTGGCTCCCCTTGAAGGTACGCCACTTCAGATGCATTCAGGGGATGAGATTGCTGCGGCCCAAGATAGCATTGATGAGCGTGCAGAAGATTTGCGAGAAGCGTCTGAGTTAGCGGAAGAGCAAATGCGTGAGGCGCGCGAGGCGAAAGAGCGTGCGTATATGAGGGATTGCGGTGATGATCCAGCTTATTGCATGTCGGAGCGCGCATCAACGCTCTGTGGTATGCGCGGTGCAGAAAACCCTGTGTTTTCAACAGTTGACACGTGGTCATTTCAGGTAGCACTTGAAAGAGCACGCGTCTATTATGCAAGACGGCTCATGCAAGAGGCTCCTGAGTCTGATGCATTGGACGACCAGGTTCGCTCTCACCTGCGCAAACAGTTCTACGAGTACGCTGTGGTTGAACTTGCAGATGGTTTTGTTCATGAGGATATTGATAATTTCGATGCTTATTTTCCGCACCTGCCAAAGAATACGAGCGAAATGCGCCAAACATCGCTTTATAGTGCTGCGTGCTATCCGGTAACAGAAAGTGAGACAGGTGCGTTTTTACATGCATGGACAGGGTGTCCCCAAGCAGCTGGTTATGAGCGGTTTGGGAGTCTTGAGGAGGCGGAGAGCCAAGGATTTGAGACCTGTTCATCGTGCAAATTTAGTGCGGCAAGCCTTGGAAAAGTGGCGGCGGCATCAACCTCTATAGAGAACGGCTTTGAATGCCACTACAATGCGGTCGCTCAGGCTGCTGATGAATATCAAAAAGCGCGAGATAAAGCGGCTCCCACCGTGCAAGAAGCTCAAGATATCACCTCAGAGTTGTTGGATATATTGCAAGTTGCTTTTGGAGCTGCTGCGAAAAGTCGCATAGATGCATCGCCACCTGGCTCTTCTGGTGTGGTAGTTATAGTAGTTAATCTTTCTACAGTGGATACCCGTGAGGGTTTTGTAAGTAATTTTATTGCTCATTCAGAAGCGCTTGGTACCCGCGTTGCCTTGTCGGGAGCTACGTTGCTAGCTGATCCAGCTGATGAAACTGGCTCAGTTATTGCTTCTATGCTTGATGGTGTTAACTCTGAAGGTGTTGGTACGGGAGCAACAAAGGTGGTGTTAACAGCATGGTCGCACATTCTGCAGACGTATGGTCAAGGGCAGCAAGCGCTTGGTGATGCGTTGCGAAGTGCGCTTAATGCGTTGCCGCTCATGAGCGAAAGTGGCTTGGGTAATTGGGCCGCTGATGCGCTCACTGAAAGCATTGAGTCTGTTGGCTTAGCTCCTGCCAACTTAGATGCGCTGAAGCCCGTTGTTGTTAATTCGGGGCATGTTGCCAAAAAAGAATCATCTCCGTTCTTTACTTACGTCTGCGAGGTTAAATCAGCTGTTACTCAAAATCCCGAGCTGGCAAACAATCCCCTCAGCGGGCTTTTTTCCACAGTAGAAGATCGGACTGCTGCCGCTTTGCAAAATATGGATTCCCTTGAAATTGCGCGTATTGAAATCTTTGATGGCGCGGTTTTATTTCCTATAGAAATAGCGCTTCCGCAACCTCTTAAAGATCTTGCCGGGCAAGGTCTTGCAGGAATATTCGATACCCTGCGTTCTCTTGAAAGCACTTTTGTGCGCGTGCGTGTGTGGCAGTGAGCTGGCTTATGCACGAAAAGGGACAAATGACAGTTGAATTTGCGGTGGCTTTTCCTGTGCTTTTAGCTGTGGCGCTTATTGCAGTGAACGCTTTGACGTTTATGTCTGAGTGCGCTGCGTTTGATAATGAGTTTCGGCACCTCGTTCGTACCTACTGCACGTCTTTCGGACATGGGCAGTCAATTCAAGATGCTACAGCAGATGTTTTGGCCGGACTTGAACAGGAGTTTTGTGCAGATAATCTGGTGGTTTCTCTTGAGACGGAAAGCTCATATCCCGGCTATACAAGATTTATTGGCACGATTGATTATTACCCCACCTTTTTTGGTGCAAGTTTCCGATCAAGTTTTTTAGGTGTGTCGCTAGAACCGCTCAAGCACCAAATGTCTCTCACGCTTGATTGCTATAAGCCGGGTGTCTTCATATGAGCAAGTTGCAGCTCAAAGATAGGGTATTTGTGCAGCGACTATTGGGTGCCGTCAGGATGTTTTTGGTAGCCGCTCTTGTTGTTGTTTTAGGAGAGGTGCTTTATAGCCAAACCAAGCCATCAATTATCCAAGAAGGTATTAGCGAAATTGCCACCCAAAGCTTAGGAGAGCCTGAGGAGGTCTTCGATTTAATAGCCGAAAAGACAAAGCGTGATTCACAGGTTGAGCTCCCTCAAGGGTTTGAAGATGAAGTGATATCGGTTCACGACTATCAAGAAGTGCGCGCAAATCAAACCGCTCAACTGGTCGGATTGAGTGCGCCCTATCCGATGGAGAGAACAAAACAGCAGATCGAAGAAGAGCTTCGCGCTAATTGCTGGATCAAAGTAAGCAGCAATGCACAGCCGTGTGATTCGTGGGTCAAGCATGAGGGAGTTTTTTGTTGGCTTTGGGTGAGCTATGGAGAAGTAGGAGAGATGACAAGTGTTGTCGTGCACTATCAAGCAATGATGGAAGGAGTTTTGTAATGAGAGATAAACCAACGCGAAAAGAGCGCGTACACATACAGCACAAAGCCGTTGACCGTGAGGTTGAGCAGCGCTTTGTTTTGGCTGGTACGAGGCTTGCGAAAACAAGAGGACTGCTCTTCACGCGACCTCATGATAAAACGTTGCTTCTCATGCCATGTAATGACATTCACACCGTAGGCATGAGACATCATCTTGATGTCGCTTTTCTTGATGCGGATGGTCGGGTGTTGCAGGTACATCAAAATGTAGGACCTTTTAAGCGCTTACGCAACAGGCGTGCCGTGGCGGTGCTTGAGCGTTTTACTTCATGTCGGAGTGCTTGGTATGAAAAAGGCGATGTCGTTTTGCTTGGATGCAAAGAAAGAGGGTAGATATGAAAACGTGTCCAGTTTGTCAGGCAAAGGCCTTTGATGATGCTTCAGTTTGTTATGGGTGTATGTATCCCTTTAATAGAAAATCCTCGTTAGAAGAAGGTGCGTTATTTGGTGAAAAAACCCTTGAAAGCGCTGCTTGTTCTGAGGTGACATCTCTATCTGCTAAAAAAGAGGACGAGATAACTCAGGGAGATGAGTATAAAAGTGCATCCGTTTTAGAGCTCAAGATACCCCTTTTATTACAAGAGGATGCGTCGGGGTCATTGTCAGGCAACGTCTCAACGGTGCAACCTATTACCAAGCAGGAGGGCTGGGAGATTAAGATCAAAGTTCGTGGCATTACCGGCAATGGAGAAACGCCTAAGCGTATGAATAAAAAAGAAAAAAAGGCGAATGCTCAAGATGTTATTGCTCGACGAGACGCGCTTGATCTGGGAGAAGGGGTATATGTGTAATGGTCGCGAAGTTGTTTGCGGTGCAGATAACCTGGCTTTTGCGTCGCTTTAGCAGACGTGCTGCATTTTATGAGAGCGAGGAGGGGATCGCTGTTGTTAATCATCTCACATGCCTTGAAAGCCCTCGTTTTACCTTGTGGGCAAGAATGGCTCTTGCTCTTTCAGTAATTACGCCATTTTTATATTGGATACATAGTCACTTATTCTTACCAAGCATACTTGTGTTTTTGATCTGCTTGGTCTTAAGCGATGCAGTTCTCTGTGACTTGGTAGCTCGTATTATTCCCAAAGAGTGTTGCATCGGTTTAGTTGTTTTAGGAGTTGCGTATCAGCTTCTTTGTAATGATGTATATAGTTTGCTTGCTGGGGTCTGTTGTGCGCTTTTGGCAGTAATAATTATGGTAGTTACACCGAGGCTTTTTTGCCAGGATAAGACAGCAGCCGTTGGTGGGGGAGACATAAAGCTCATTGCTGCCCTATCTATAGTCTGCGGCAAGCTTTCAGCATTTGCTTTATTGGTGGGCGTGGGGAGTGCTGCTCTCTTTGCTCTTGGATCTTTGTGTCTTAAAAGGCTTTCTCGGAAAGACACTTTTGCTTTTGCGCCCTTTATTGCTGCGGGGATAAGCGTACTTGTCTTGCGATAGGCAAGTACGCTTATGTGACTAGTTGATTTCTTCTTGGTAAAGAGCCTCAGCGCGTTGTTGAGTGAAGGCTTCAAGTTCGTTGTAGAGCTTCAGCAGCGTTTGGCATTCCTGAGTGAGCGTACTGCCGTGCGCGCCATTGCGCACAAGAAGTTGTACGCCAAGAGATTCTTCTGATTCACGAATAATACGCCAAGCTTTGCTATATGCCATGTTCATGCTTTTTGCAGCAGCATTGAGGGAGCCAGTTTCAAGAACACCTTCGCACAAAAGAGCAATGCCCTTGCTAAACATTGCATTTGCGTGTGACTGAGGATTCGAGATAGCTACGCGCACAAGCGGTTTAAGCTGACTGAGATCTTGCATATCAACCTCATTAATCCTGTTGATCGTCAAGAAATGTACTCACTGCCTCTTCGATGCTGGAGACATTATTGCTAATGATCTCGGTGAAGCGAATAGGAAGCTCGTCAAGTTCTGCTAAGCCTGCAGGAATGTTGCACATGCCCGTTTCTTGAGCAATAAGCTCATTAAGCTGGCAGCCGCTCAGTGATGCAACATCTTCAGGCAATGGCTGGCTTGGCTCTATGTCGTGAAGTGCGCGATAAACATTATTGCCAAACTTTGCCCAATGCGCAGTACTTGCAATCAGAACCGGGTTTTCGCCACGAAGGCTTTGGGCGACATGGAGCGCTACTGCAGTGTGAGGATCAACTAAATAGTTGTGCTCATCAAAGACATCCTTGATAGTTTTGAGGCAGGTGTCGTTGTCAACAGAATCAGCGCTAAAGTGTTCGCGTACGCAAGCGAAAGTTTCTGGATCAATGCGGAAGCTCTTGTTTTGCTTGAGGTCATTCATCCATTGCGCAATTGAAGTGGTATTACGACCTGTTAACTCAAACAGCTGACGCTCAAGATTTGAAGAAACCAAAATGTCCATAGAAGGGGAAGGGGTTAAAACAAACTCGCGATCAGAAATGTCGTAGGTGCCGGTGTTGATGAAGTCGGTCAATACGCGATTTTCGTTGCTTGCGCAAAAGAGCATGCCAATAGGAACACCCATGCGTTTGGCGTAATAGGCAGCTAAGATGTTGCCGAAGTTTCCTGTTGGAACGCATATATCCAAAAGTGCTCCAGCCTCAAGCTTGCCTTCAGCAACAAGCTGTGAGTAAGCCGAAATGTAATAAACAATCTGCGGCATGAGGCGTCCCCAATTAATGGAGTTCGCACTGGAAAGTGAGGTGTTGAAGCGCTCGCTGAGTACTTGAGCGTACTCGGTGTCACCAAATACGTTTTTGGCGCCTGTTTGGCAGTCATCAAAGTTGCCCTCTACGCTCCATACGCATACATTTTCACCCTTTTGAGTTGCCATTTGTTTGTATTGGATATCGCTTACGCCGCCATGGGGATACATGACTCCAATGGAAATGCCGTCAACGTCACAAAAGCCTTCAAGAGCAGCTTTGCCTGTGTCGCCAGAAGTTGCTACGAGGATCAAAAATTCATGTTCAAGTTTGCCCTCTTCGCGCAATTTGGCAGCGCTTGCTGAGAAGAAATGCGGAAGGCATTGGAGCGCCATATCTTTGAATGCGCTGGTAGGACCATGCCAAAGCTCAAGCACGTGAGTTTGTGCGTCAAGGCTGGTAATAGGGCAGATTGCTTCGGTATCAAAGTTGTTGCCGTAAGACTTTTGCATGAGCAAGTCAATCTGCTCATCAGGTAAGTCAACGCCAAAAACCTGATAGATGAATAGAGCGCGTTTTGCGTATGGCATATGTGCCAGTTCGCAAATCTCATCAAGTGTGAGTGTGGGTATATGCTCAGGGACATAGAGTCCGCCACCTTCAGCAAGACCATTAATGACAGCTTGGGTGAAGGGGACAGCTTGCTGACAACATCCGCGGGTATCACAATAAAGGTTCTCTGACATGGCAAGAGCTTTCTGCTTTGGGGTTAATTATCCACTGACAATATAATAGCCTCAATGCGTCCATGGCTCTACAAAACAATGAATGCTTCAAAGTGTACGGCGAGCGCCGTTTGGGTGATCAAGCAAAATACCACTTACTAAAAAGTTTTGGAGAAAATGTTAACCATGGTTTCCAAGATAAAAAGTTAGTAGTACGATACTTTTTGTTGCATATGGTTAACTTATAGGAGAAGAGATACGCGTACTCTGCAGAGTGAAAATACAATCTCTGACTTGCAATGCACAAAAGGAGCCACAATGAGCGCAACCATAACACAAGAAATGCCAACATTTGTCCCTGCATCAGCTGAGCAGATGAGCCAAAACGCATACAGGGCGCAGCAGATGCCGCTTTCGTTTTTGCGCGGTGGGCAGCAAGGTCGTGTGGTTAAGGTACGCGGCAAAGGAGAGCTTCGTCAGCATCTTAAAAACCTCGGGTTTGTTGAGCATGCGCCTGTGACGGTTATTTCTGAGCATAGTGGAGATGTGATTGTTGAGATTAAAGGGGCGCAATTTGCGCTCAATCGCGCAGTTGCCCTCAACATTACTGTTGAAGCCTAAGGGTACATTGCTCAAAACGTGAGCTGCAAAAGAAGCAGATAAGAAAGGAGACAGTACATGGATCACACACAAAACGATGTAGTAACTTTGCGAGACATACCGATTGGTCAAACCGCAACGGTGGTTTCGTTGACAGGGGAGGGTGCTCTTAAGCGTCATATTATGGATATGGGTATCACAAAGGGCACCGCAGTTTACGTTCGCAAGGTGGCTCCGCTAGGAGACCCTCTTGAGGTTACGGTTCGTGGCTATGAGCTTTCACTTCGTAAAAGCGAGGCGCAAAACGTGCTGGTGATACCGCAATAAGAAACACGCTTGCAAGACGCGGGTGTTTTGCAGAAGAGAAACGGAATGCAAAGCGCAAAGCGCTTTTCTTTTGAGGACGAGTTAACCCTAACTAACAATTAGGACATAGCTCAAGAATTAATTTAGAAAGGATGAAGATGGGAATCAACGTAGCCCTTGCTGGTAATCCTAATTGCGGCAAGACCACGCTTTTTAACGATCTCACGGGTGCAAACCAGTATGTGGGCAATTGGCCGGGTGTAACGGTTGAGAAAAAAGAAGGTAAGTACTCTGTCGATAAAGACGTGACTATCACGGACTTGCCGGGAGTGTACTCGCTGTCCCCTTATTCGCCCGAAGAGGTTGTGACGCGCGAGTATCTGCTAAGCTCGCATCCTGATGTGGTGATTAATCTTGTGGACGCCACTAATCTTGAGCGTAATCTGTATCTGACAACGCAGCTTATTGCTGTGGGCATTCCTGTAGTTATTGCACTTAATATGATGGATCTTGTTGAGAAAAACGGTGATCATATTGACGTTGATGCGCTTTCGCAAGAACTTGGTTGCCCGATTGTGCCTATATCTGCCCTGCGCGGTCGCGGTATTAAAGAGCTTATGCAAACCGCCGTTGTTGAGGCAAAAAAGGCAGCAGAACCAACCTCTCACCTGCGCTTTTCTGCTTCAGTAGAGGCGGCGCTTCTCAAGGTGGAGGACTGTGCAGGCAGTGCTATCGCGGGTCGCGCTCAACGTTGGTATGCCATCAAGCTGCTTGAAGGTGAGCAAAAGACTATAGCTTCATTGACGCTTGACGCGTCTTCGTTGCACGCAATCGCAGCTATTCGCGAACAGCTTGAAGCGGCTGAGGATGAGGATGTGGAGTCCCTCATAACCAACGAACGCTATGAGAATATCGCTGCAGCATGTAGCAGGTGCGTTGAGCGAAAGCCGCAAACTGAAACCTTGACGCAAAAGATTGACAAGGTTGTGACGAATCGCGTTCTTGGTTTGCCTATCTTTATCATCGTGATGTTTTTGGTGTACTACATCTCGGTCTCAACTGTAGGCACACTTGTGACCGACTGGGCAAACGATGGTTTGTTTGGTGACGGGTGGCTCTATACCGGCACCGAACAATACGATGCCGCTGTTGAAGAATTCGAAGGGATTCTTGAGACCTCGGAAGGTGTAGCTGCATTTGAAGCTGGCGAACTTGAAGAGCCTGACCCTGCGGCATATGGCTTGTATCATGTTGGCGTGCCTGTTGTTGTGGGAGAGTGGCTTGATTCGATTGACTGTGCGCCATGGCTTTCCAGCTTGATCCTGGATGGCATTATTGCTGGTGTCGGTGCAGTTATTGGCTTCATCCCTCAGCTTATCGTTCTCTTTATTCTTCTCGGCTTTTTGGAGGGTTGCGGCTATATGGCGCGCGTTGCGTTCATTATGGATCGCATCTTCCGTCGGTTTGGCCTATCAGGTAAGTCGTTTATTCCTATGCTCATTGCGTCCGGTTGTGGAGTGCCAGCAGTTATGGCAACGAAAACAATCGAAAACGAAAAAGACCGCCGCATGACTATCATGACCACCACCATGATCCCGTGCGGAGCAAAACTGCCAATTATTGCGCTTGTGTTTGGTGCTTTGGCAGGGGGAGACTATGAAGCTACCTGGTGGGTTGCTCCAGTATTTTACTTCCTCGGACTATTCGCCATTATTATTTCGTGCATCATGCTCAAAAAGCTCAAGGCGTTTGCTGGCGAGGCTGCCCCATTCATCATGGAGCTTCCGCAGTATCACCTGCCCACGGTAAAAAATGTGTTGTTGTCTATGTGGGAGCGCGTTAAGAGCTATGTGGTTAAGGCGGGAACGATCATCTTCCTCTCCTCGATGGTAATTTGGTTCCTGTTGAACTTTGGAATGTATGAAGGTTCGTTTGGGTTGCTTGATACTGAGATGGATGACTATATTCAGTACTCACTGATGGCTGGTTTGGGCAATCTTTTGGCATGGATTTTTGCGCCGCTTGGCTTTGGCAATTGGGAGTCAACAGTTACCACCATCACCGGTCTTGTAGCGAAGGAAAACGTTGTTGCCACGGTTGGTATTATCACCAGCTTGGGCGAGGTGGGCGAAACCGATCCGACTCTGTGGTCTTCGTTTGCTGCGCTTATGGGTGGCTCGTCGGTTGCAATTATGGCGTTTTGCGCATTCAATCTTTTGTGCGCTCCGTGCTTTGCAGCTATTGGCACAATTCGTCGTCAAATGATGTCTGCACGATGGACCTGGGCTGCCATTGGTTACATGACGGGATTTGCGTGGTGCGTTGGTTTGATGGTGTATCAAATTGGTGGCCTGATCACAGGCGAAGTGGCTTTTAACTTCTGGACAGTTGTGGCGTTTGTGGTAGCTGCTGGCATGCTTTATCTCATCTTTAGGCCGACGCCTGATTATTCACATGAGCCAGTAAAAGGCTTGAAGAAAACACAGAAAAACGCAGCATAGCGGATATGAAAATATGAAAGGAAATTGGTATATGGTGCCTTTGGAAATGACTCCAGCCACCGTAGTCTTGGGATTGGTTATTGTGGCGCTGGCGGCTCTTGCACTCAAACGCTTGTTCAAAAAGGGGCTTTGTGACTGTCATGCGGATAAAGATAGTACAAGCGCCTCGGCTGGTTGCGGTTGTGCAGGAGGTTGTGCAGGGTGTCGCGGATGCTCAAGCATCAGCCATGAGGTATAAGCACGCGCGTCTTGTGAGTTTGTGACTGACCCATCTTGGTGAAATCTTTGTGCTACCATAGACGCTGATTATGAGGAGGCGCTCTGTGGAAAAGATGTCGAAGTCTTACGAGGATTACTTAGAAGCTTTGGTGATGTTGGGAGGAACCACAGATGCGGCCGTTCGCTCAGTGGATCTAGCGGCCAAAATGGGAGTGTCTAAAGCGTCAGTTAATAAGGCGGTGGGCATCCTTAAGGAGAAAGGCTTCGCTGATCAGCCTTATTATGGGGACATAACGCTTACCGCAGAAGGGTATGCTTATGGTTCTTCGGTGCTTGAGCGCCATCAGATGCTTTTCGCCTTTTTGCATAAGGCGCTTGGGATTGAAGCCGAGCGCGCAGAGAAAGAGGCGTGCATGATGGAGCATGCTATCTCCGATGAATCGTTTGAAAAATGGCGGTGCTTTATTAAGGATTTAGATTTGTAGTCATTTTGCAAAAGGACGCTGTACCATTTACCGAATCGTATCGTGCCTATTGCGCCAAAAATTTAGTATCATTCTAACTTCGCCTTTTCGCTGGGTTGCGAGAAGGCGAAGTTGCAATTTGGCAAGTAAAAGGCGTTTTGCACGCGAGATATTTGAGCATAGGAGTGGTGCATATGGCATTAGGTGTAAGTAGAAAAGAATTGGTAATGGTTGGCGTGTTGCTTACCGGCACGCTGCTGGCGGTATTGAATCTCACCATGCTTTCGCCAGCACTTCCAGCAATTATGGCCGATATGGGAATTACCCCCACAACAGCACAGTGGTTGACATCAGTGTATGCATTGGTCGAGGCGGTTGTTATCCCGCTTTCGGCGTATCTTGTTGGACGTTTTAGCACGCGACAGCTTTTTATTACGGCGCTATCGGTGTTTACCGTAGGTAGCTTTCTGGCGGCAATCGCGCCGAATTTCTGGGTGATTTTGCTGGGTCGTATTCTGCAAGCTGCGTGTACTGGTGCGGTCATGCCGATGGTATTTACCGTGATTCTGCTGGTGTTTCCGCGCGAAAAGCGTGGAACGGCAATGGGTGTTATAGGTCTTATCATTGGATTTGCGCCTGCGGTAGGTCCATCACTTTCGGGTTTGTTGGTTGATAGTGTTGGTTGGCGTGCTCTTTTCACAATTATCACGGTGCTTGGCGTTGTGGTTGTGTTGCTTTCTGCGCGTTTTTTGCGCAACTATGGCGAATTTGCTCGTATGAAATTTGATGTGGTGTCAGTGATTCTTTCAACACTGGGCTTGGTCAGCTTGCTCTACGGGCTCTCTACCTTCGCCTCAACGGACAATATGTTTGTCACTTTGGCACTGATCGTAGTAGGTATTGTGCTTGTTGCGTGCTATGTGCGTCGTCAGCTTAAACTTGAGCAGCCTATGCTTAATGTCAGCATTTTAAAAACACGCAAGTATGCAACAGCTGCAATAGTCATCATTATTGTACAAGCATCGCTTTTGGGCACAGAAGTTATTACGCCGCTCTACATCCAAGGAATTTTGGGCTTTACGGCAACAATGTCAGGTTTGGCCATGTTGCCAGGTGCGGTTATTGGCGCGGTCATGGGCTTGATAAGCGGACGCCTTTTCGACCGTTTTGGTATGCGCAGAATTGCAGTGCCTGGCGTTATCGTTGCAGTCATTGGTGCATCAGGTCTTGCGCGTTTGGGCATAGATGCAAACTTTATTACGGTGGTAATTACTTATACCGTTTTGGTGATTGGTCTCCAATTTACCATGACGCCACTTAATACATGGGGCGTTAACTCGCTTGATAATCGTGTCATCCAACACGCCCAAGCGCTGTCAAATACCATGAACCAGGTGGCAGGTTCTTTTGGTACTGCGGTCTTGGTGTCGGTCTCTGCGCTGGCTCCTTATGTGGCACCAAACGCTTCTGCCTTTGAGCAGTCATATTTGGGCGACCACATGGCATATATGACCACGTTCGGACTTATGTGTGTTGCAGCTTTGGTGATTCTGTTCTTCGCTCGAGACAAGAAGATGCCTGCTCAAGCTGCTGCTGGTGCGGTTGAAAAGGGCGAAGAGTTGGTCGATTACGCGGCAGGCATTGATGGCGTTGTGGTTGATACAACTTCTGAACAGGCCTTCGGTCAAGATAAGCTGTATCGTGCGGTTGACGTGATGAATCGCGAGCCGGTGTGCGCCCTTGATACTGCCTCTATGAAAGACGTGATTCGTTTGATGGACAAACATCAAACCAGTGGTGTTCCGGTTGTGAACAACGAAGGTGATCTTGTCGGCTTCGTTTCTGATGGCGATGTGGCAAGTTATCTGGGCAAAACAGAAATTTCACTTTTGGATTCAACACTTAATATCTATCGTTACACCGACGACGAAACGTCCATTAATCGCTTGATTGAGCTTATGAATCTCAATGTTATGGCGGTTGCAACTAAGCGTGTGATCTCAGTTTCTTGGGACACACCGCTTGATGAGGTTTGCACGTTGTTTGCTACCAAACGCATTAAGAAGGTGCCCGTTATTCGCGATGGCAAATTGGTTGGTGCTCTCTCTCGCAGAAACATCATGCGATCACTTGGGGAGGCCATTGACGTTTTGGAGGCGCAAGGAAACTAGCGCGCGCTCCTATTTGGAAGCGTGGAGAGTTTAGCATTACGCGCAACCAAAACATTCGTTGACAAAAAGTCGACAATCACAGAGCAACTCTGTGCGTCTGCGCTGTTGTTTTTTACAATGCAGCAAAAGCAGCGCGCAAAAGGGTTGCTCTGTGGTATTCTGATAACTAGCTTCTTGCATTATATAAACATTAACCACACTACAATGCGCAAAGGAGCCACTTCCGTTGGCAAAAAAGACGAATATACTTTCGTTTGACGAAGCGCGACGCAGCGGCGTCGGCTCTTCTCGTGTGCCTTCATTGGCTGATGGTTTTGGCGGCTCTTCTTCGCGCAGTCGTAATCGTTCCGCATCGCGCAATACAGGGATGGTTGCACTTTACGGTCCAGATGACTACGAGCAGGACTGCGAAGAAGATGAGGAATACGCAGTTCAAAGAGGAGCTTCAAAAAAGAGCGTCTCTCGGAGCGCACAAGCCAAAAAGCGCAATCGAACAAAAAAGAAAGCAGAAGCTCGTTTCAATAAGCAATACGGCTCTGATTCGCCTGCCTCGTCAGAGGGCGCGCCGCGGGCTGCGCTTTACAAAGGGCAGATGGGCACAAAGCATAAACAAGCAGCGCGCATGCAGCAAAGTGCGACAAAGTCTTCGTCTAAGCGAGGTTTTGGCGCATTTGGCATCAAGCAAAACTTCATTAAAGCCCCTGTTGTACTGGGTACCGTTATTGCGGTGCTGGCTCTATCATGGGTATTTTTGTATCAGCCCGCCAAAGACCTCTACGTGGCTTCACGTGAACACGATCAGCTGCAAGCAGAATATGCAGCGCTTGAACAACGCAATGCGCGTTTGGCGGCCGATGTGGCTGACCTGCAAACGCAATCAGGTGTTGAGGCTCGTGCACATGAAGAACTTGGTTGGATTAAAGAGGGCGAAGAAACAGCAAACGTGCGAGGTCTTGATCTAGAAGAGGTAGAGGATCCCTTTGTAGCTAATGTAGTAGCTGGAAGCGTTCCTCCTCCACAAACCTGGTATTCGCCATTTTTGGATGTAGTTTTTGGCGTTGGCGATGTGCAAGAATCACTTGAAACGGAAGCAGAATGACCTTACAACCTGGACGTTATGGTGCAATTGATATTGGAACTGTGACGTGTCGAATGTTGATTGCAGATGTGTTAGCTGATGGATCAGTGCGCGATGTTGAACGCGGATACACCATCGTTAACTTGGGCGAGGATGTAAATGCTACGGGCGTCTTAAAAGAGAGTGCGATGAAGCGCGCTGAGGCTGCCATCACGCATTACCTGCAAAGAGTAGACGAGCAACAACGCGCTTATGGCAAACCCATTCCTATCGTTGCTGTAGCAACTTCAGCAGCTCGAGATGCTCAAAATGGCGAGGAGTTTATTGCTCGTGTTGAGCGTCTTGGTGTCAAGCTTGCCATAATACCTGGTGAGCGCGAAGCAGCCCTTTCGTTTGCGGGGGTTGCAAGCAGCTTTGCTTGTGAGCGAATTGCTGTGGTTGATATAGGTGGCGGCTCAACCGAGGTAATTGTTGGATGCACGGGTGAAGGTGTACAGTGCGCGCATTCTTTTGATGTGGGATGTCGCCGCGTGACTGAAAAGTTTTTCTTTACCGATCCGCCCACCGAAGCTGAGCTAGATGCAGCGCGCTTATGGATTCGCCAGACAATGGAGCCATTTTTTGCCCAGCTGGCAGCTGAAAGCGCTCCAGTTGACAAGGTGGTCTGCGTTGCTGGAACAGCAACTTCAGTGGTTTCAATTCGCGAAAAGATGGTGGTCTACGATACCGAACGCGTGCATGGTGCGCGTGTAACCAGGCATGATGTGGACAGTATTGCAAAGCAATTAGCAAGCGAAGATGTTGCAAAACGCGCACAAACGGTTGGTCTCGACCCGGGGCGAGCACCTGTTATTGTTGCGGGCATGCTGATTTTGCAGGTGGTTATGGATTTGTTCGATACACCCGATTTTGTGGTGAGTGAATCTGACATCTTGCAAGGTATTGTATTAGCCGAGGCGCGCAAAGAGTTTATCTAGTTTCTCGTTCTTGAGGTGCCGGGTACTCCTGATGGCGTAATCAGAATGAACGTCTTATGCGTTCACCAACTCTTTGTGGCTTGTTTTGGTGAAGTTTGGTACTATAGTCTGCGTTGACAATTTGGGAGCGTGGCGGAATTGGCAGACGCAGCGGACTTAAAATCCGCCGCCGCAAGGCTTATGGGTTCGAGTCCCATCGCTCCTACCAGTTCATCAATTTAAAGCGTCCTTTGGGCGCTTTTTGTTTTCTCTGGGTGCCTTTTTGCTGTGATCAAACCGCCAACTTGGCGAATGTTGGCGAATTCGCCATAACCCATAGAGTGCACAAAACAAGCTCTTTTTTTGTGGTACCATGGACAGTTGAACTAGCACACGACAACACAAGAAAGCGCTCATGAATACCATCAATTCAATTATCGAATCAGCACCAAATTATCCCGAATCCTTTGCGTCGTATCTTGCATATTTTGCTGATCCTGTTGGTGATTTGGTGAACACATTTATTCCTCAGGGGTCACATCCTGACATGGATCGATATTTATACGACCCACTGAGAAGCTATAGCGAAAATGCTGGTAAGCGCCATCGTCCGCTTATTTGTTTTGCGGCATGTAGGGCAGTTGGTGGCAATATGGATAAGGCCACTTCGGCCGCAGCTGCTATTGAGCATTTCCATACTGCAGCGCTTATTCATGACGATATTGCCGATGAAGCTGAGCTTCGTCGTGGAGAGCCGTGCATGCACCTAAGCGAGGGCTTAGGCATTGCCATCAACGTAGGAGACTTGGCGCTTTCTACCGTTAATGGCACGGTTGTTGATGATGACAATCTTGATGATGCAACAAAAGTACGCGTTATTTCTGAACTTATTAATATGACGCGTCGAACCATTGAAGGTCAGGCGCTTGATATTGGCTGGGCGCGCGACGGTCGCTACGATATTACGCCTGAGGATTATCTGGTAATGGCAACTCACAAAACTGCACATTATTCAGGAGCGGTGCCGCTTGCTGTTGGAGCAATCGTGGGCGGTGGTACCGAGGAAGAAATTGAAGCGCTTCGCCAATATGGTCTTGCTACTGGTCTTGCGTTCCAGATCCAAGACGACTTGCTCAACCTTATTGGTTCTGAAGAGAGCACCAAGAAGGATTTCCGCAACGACATCACTGAAGGAAAGCGCACGTTAGTTGTAGTGCACGCAATTCAGCATGCAGATGAGCAAGATCGTGCGCGCTTAATTGAGATTCTGTCTTCGCATGAAAAAGATGCAGAAGTATTAGCTGAAGCGGTTGCCATTATGGAAAAAACGGGCAGTATTCAATATGCTCGCGAATATGCTTCGCAATTAACTGATCAGGCGAAACAATCTTTGGTAGCGCAGCTTCGAGAGTCTGATGCTCGCGACCTTTTGGTGTCAATGGCGGACTGGTTTGTGAATAGGTTGCAATAGCGCATGGAAACAATCAAGAAATATGATCAGGGAGTTGCTGTTGAAGACGTGCAACAGCGTCTAGCGCTCATTGGTCTTTTAAAAGAAGCAGATATCGATGGCAATTTTGGCGACACAACCGCAAAGGCCTTGCAGGTATTTTGCGAGCAGTCCGGCCTTGAACCTGCTGATGGTGTAACTGAGCGTGTATGGGTGGCGCTTGTTGATGCGTCATTTAGCTTGGGGGATAGAACGCTGTATCTGCGCATGCCTTATTTTCATGGACACGATGTGCTGCAATTGCAACAAGCACTTGGAGCACTTGGCTTTGCCTGTGGTGAAACCGATGGCATTTTTGGTGCATTTACTGAACTTGCATTGCGCAAATTCCAGCTGAATTTAGGTCTTCCTTCTGATGGTATTGCCGGGGCGTACACTTACGCTGCGCTTCGCAATCTGCATCATTCCTGGGAAGGTAAAGAAGCAGTTCATGGCACAAGTCATCTTGGCTTTGCTCGTGCAGCAGATGTGCTTGAACGCAATGCGCTCTGCTTGTTTGGTACCGATGAATTTACGCGCTCTGTCGCTTCTCGTATGTCAAATTTGGCGCTTGCAACCAATCCCGCTTCAAAGATCGTAAGCGCGGATTCTTTATTGGTTGCCCCAGATGAAAGCATGCTTTTAGTGCATATCGTTTTACCTGAAGAGCAAACAGGACAAGTTCCTCGTGTGACCTTTGACCCTGATAATACGTTGGCGCTTCGCCTGGATTCTGCCCTTGAGGCAGCCGAGATGGCTCAGCCTGCTCGCATTGCTATTGAGCTTCCGGGTATTGTTTGGGAAGGGGCTGGCGAAGGACGCTCTGCGCAGCATTTCGCTATTACCTTGCTGGATGCTCTCTGTTCGGCGCTTTCTTAGTGCTGCCCGCCGCTCGCGCTCGCGCTGATGCTCGCGTTCGCCCAGCTCGGGCGGCCGGCAGGGTGATCGGCGTGATAAAATTTGCAATAAAACACCAAACTTTGGCAGGAAAAGTGCCTGATTAGGTGGATTGGGCCTCAAAATGGCTGGAAAAGTTGCCGATTAGGTGGGTCATCCTTCAAAAACCGCCTAATCGGACACATTCCCTGCCAAAGTTTGCCAAAAACCGCCATATTTTAGTTCAGCTCTGTAACAAAATTGGCGCGCAGTTTCGACAAATTCTTCCATAACTCCTGATCAGCGCATAATAGATCAATTCGACCCTATTTGAGGTTTGGTCAGAGGTTTTAATCGTTGCGTGCATCAACCACTCAAGCGTGTTTCAAGAAGTGAAACCGCAACGAAAGAGGGTGCCTGAACTCTTATTCTTCGGCAACTCGAAATCTGTGTAATAATGAAAAATGGTCTTAAGAAAACCTGATTTATCAGCAACGATAGCTCATTGTAATCAGCTTAAAGAAGGGGCTTGCTTATACTATAAGTAAGCTTAATGCATGCTTTAATGAAGCATACCCAATATGATATTTGATCAAGAGAGGTCATTATGAGCGAAGAAGAGAAGCAAAATCAAACAATTGAAACGGCGACAAATTCTGAATCAGTCGTTTCATCGCAAGTTGTGTCAACTACAAATGTAGAACCGGCCAACGGAGGCGCACCGCAGAATGAGGTTGTCCAGGGGTCGCCTCAACCTGCGACAGCCCAACCCGCGCCTCAACCAGCGCCCCAACCTGCACCGCAGCCAACGCCGCAAGCAGCGCCGCAACCGGTAGGCGTTCCGCCAACAGCACAAGGTATGCCGGTATCACCAGCTTATCAACCACAGGTACAACCTGGGTATACCCCTCAAGCTGCACCGCAACCAGTATTCGTTCCAACGCCGTTGCAGCAACTTACGGGGGGCATGAAGTTTGCTTGGGCGGTTATCGGTGCGTTTTTGGGCATTCCGGGCGTAGTACTTGCGTGGGTTTGCAATGCAGATAAAGTGCCTCAAGTTAAAAATGATGCAGTGAAGTTCTCCATTATCGGTTTTGTAGTTTGGATTGGGCTTGGAGTTGTTGTTGGTCTTGCCATTGGGGGCATTGCCACTGCAACATTCTTTGGTGCGCTTGGGGCGTATTTGTAACCTCTGCGCCTCTGCACATTTCAAATCTGTTAAATACATCCTCTCGAAGAGCCTTACACGGGCTCTTCTCATAGGTGCTCCTTTACGGTGGTACAATAATTCGGATTGTATATGCGCTTTTATCACCGCTTTATGAGGAATAAAAGTAGCCAAAACGACAACGAAAGTACCAAGTGTGAAGGAGCATCTATGGCACGTCCCATGACGATGGCGGAAAAGATCTTGGCCGCACATGCCGGATTAGACGAAGTAGAGCCCGGTCAGCTCATCGAATGCGACCTGGATCTCGTCTTATCTAATGACGTTACGGCCCCTATCGCTATTCGCGAATTTAATAAAATTGGCGTTGAGCGCGTTTTTGATCCCACGAAGATCGCGCTTGTTCCTGACCATTATGTTCCGAATAAAGACATCAAAAGTGCCGAGCAGGCAAAGATTGTCCGTGATTTTGCTCACGAACAGGGTATCACGCATTATTACGAAGTTGGCTGCATGGGTGTTGAGCACGCGCTTTTGCCCGAGCAAGGCGTGGTGGGTGCTGGTGACTTAATCATTGGCGCTGACAGTCACACCTGCACATATGGCGCTCTTGGCGCATTTGCTACTGGTGTGGGGTCAACCGATGCAGGCGTTGGCTATGCAACTGGCAAAGCATGGTTTAAGGTTCCAGAAAGCTTGCTGTTTAAAATTGAGGGCGAACTTGCGCCGGGGGTTACCGGAAAAGATGTCATCTTGCATATCATTGGCATGATTGGAGTGGATGGCGCTCTGTATCAGGCAATGGAATTCACCGGAAGCGCCATTCGTAATATGGATATGGATGAACGTATGTCTATATCTAACATGGCAATTGAGGCAGGCGGCAAGGCTGGCTTGATTGAGGTTGATGAAGTGACGCGTGCCTATATGGATGGTCGCGTAGAAAAGCCTTATACCGAATATCATTCTGATCCTGATGCAACCTATGCGAAAGTCTACGAAATCAATGCGGCAGACATTCAGCCAACTGTTGCATTCCCGCATTTGCCTTCCAACACACGACCGGCAGCCGAGTCTCGCGATGTTGTTATTGATCAGGCGGTTATTGGAAGTTGCACCAATGGTCGCATCGTTGATATGCGCCAGGCTGCTGAAGTACTGCGCGGTCGCAAGGTGCATCCTCGTGTTCGCTGTATTGTTATTCCTGCAACGCAGCAAGTCTATCGTCAGTGCATCGAAGAGGGCCTGATGGACATCTTCTTAGATGCAAACTGTGCAGTTTCTACGCCTACGTGTGGTCCATGCCTGGGTGGCTATATGGGCATCTTGGCTGCGGGCGAACGCGCCATTGCAACCACGAATCGTAACTTTGTTGGACGCATGGGAGATCCAACGAGCGAAGTGTACCTAGCTTCTCCTGCTGTAGCTGCAGCTTCAGCAGTGCTTGGACACATTGGTCTTCCGCAAGACTTAGATGAACAGGAGTAGTAACCATGCAATTTAAAGGAACTGCCCATAGATATGGTCGCGACATTGACACCGATGTCATTATTCCGGCTCGCTACTTGAATACTTCTGACCCTGCTGAGCTTGCAAAGCATTGCTTGGAGGACTTAGACGTTGAATTTGTCAACAAAGTAACTCCTGGTGACATCATTGTTGCTGACGAGAACTTTGGTTGTGGCTCTTCGCGCGAACATGCGCCCATTGCCATTAAAGCAGCTGGTGTTGACGTTGTTATTGCCAAAAGCTTCGCACGTATTTTTTATCGCAACTCCATCAATACGGGCTTGGCAATCATGGAATGTCCTGAGGCGGTTGACGCAATCAGCGCTGGGGATGTGGTGAGTGTTGATGCTGATGCAGGCATCATTACCGACGAAACTACTGGTCAATCATTTAAAGCGCAACCATTTCCGCCGTTTATTCGCGAGATTATAGAGGCTGGTGGCCTGATTAATCGCACGAAGCAAAAGATGGAACAGTAAGAGATAAGGACTTGCAATGAAAAACTACAACATCTGCTTGCTTCCAGGTGATGGTATCGGACCAGAGATTATTGCTGAGGCAATAAAGGTCTTGGATGCCGTCGGCCAAAAGTATGACACGAGCTTCACCTATACCGAGGCGCTTATTGGTGGCATTGCTATTGACGAGACAGGAAATCCGCTTCCCCAGGAAACTCTTGATATTGCAAAAGCGTCCGATGCGGTTTTGCTTGCAGCAGTGGGCGGTCCGAAATGGGATACGACTGATCCGAATCAACCGCGCCCAGAACAGGGCTTGTTGGGCATTCGTAAAGAACTGGGTTTGTATGCGAACTTGCGCCCTGTTTGCATCTTTGATGCGCTCGCAGATGCTTCAACACTCAAGCCTGAGGTAGTTGACGGCGTAGATCTGCTTATTGTTCGCGAATTAACTGGCGGTTTGTATTTTGGTAAGCGCGAGCGCTTTTATGACGAAGAAGGCGCAGGTAAAAATGGCGAAAAAGGTCAGCGCGCTTATGACACGCTTGAGTATCGCGAATACGAGATTGAGCGCATTGCCCGCCATGCATTTGAGACAGCTCGCAAGCGCAGAAGCCGCGTGCATTCAATTGACAAAGCCAATGTGCTTGAAACAAGTCGTTTGTGGCGCCAGATTGTGCACGAAGTAGCTCAAGAGTTTCCGGATGTTGAGTGCATTGATATGCTGGTTGACAATGCTGCAATGCAGCTCATCAACAATCCGCGTCAGTTTGACGTTGTTGTTACCGAAAACATGTTTGGCGACATCCTTTCAGACGAAGCTTCCATGTTGACCGGTTCGCTGGGCATGCTGGCTTCAGCAAGCTTAGGTGACGGCACGGCGCTCTATGAGCCAAGCCATGGCAGCGCACCCGACATTGCTGGCAAAGGCATTGCAAATCCGCTTGCGCAGATTCTTTCAGTTGAGATGATGCTTCGCTATAGTCTAAATATGCCCGAAGCCGCCGATGATGTTGCACAAGCGGTACGCGCGGTGCTGGACGCTGGTTGGCGTACTGGTGACATTAAAAATGCCGACACGCCCCTTGATAAGGTTGTTGGCACTGAAATGATGGGTGACCTGGTAGTTCAATATATTCAGCCCTCGGATAAGCCCGAAGAGTTGTGGGGCCGTCATCCTGAGGACTGGACGGTTAACCGCGCTGACTAAAGCGGTGAAGACAAACGCAGTAAGCAGGCTGCGTTTCACATAAGCGCACTAAAGCTTAAGGGGGCGCAAAAGTGAAAAGCAGGCGAAGCTCTCGCTTGCTAAACGACAAGAGTTTCGCCAGGTGCTTTTAAAGCATCTGGCGCTTTGTCACTTTTTGAATAGTTGTACGGGCGCGAAAAGCGCTCTTTATTGAAGGAGGCATGTCATGGGTTTAACGATGAAGCTTGCTGTTCCTACTGAAGGCTCTGCAGGAATGGATGCGAAACGCGCGGGGCACTTTGGTCACTGTGATTGTTTTAGCGTTATTTCAATTGTCGATGGCGAACTGCTTGAGGTAACTGAAGTTATTAATCCCCCTCATGAAGAGGGCGGCTGCTTGCGTCCTGTAAGCCTGTTGGCCGATGCGGGAGTAAATGCAATTGTTGTTGCCGGTATGGGCATGCGCCCGCTTATGGGATTTAACGAGCGCGGCATTACGGTGTATTTCGACAACATTCATCCTCTCGTTGGCGATGCCGCACGAGCTGTTGCTGCAGGTGACGCTCCTGTGATGCAGGCAGATCAGGCGTGCCATCACCATCACTAAGAAATGCAAGTGGCAAGTAGTCTCACAGAGTTGACTACGCTTAAACTGTCAGAAAGCGTGTATCTATGACAGAGCAATCACAACAAAAGACATACCAGTTTTCTCGGTTTGCTCGGCTTTTGCAAGTGCATGAGCGTGTATTGGCGGATGCTGTTCCACGTGTGCCAGCTGGTATGGGGGAGAACATAAACAAGAGCTCTGCAGGCGCACTTGAAGAGACGAGTGCATCTGATGGAGCCCCTGTTCAACCGATATATGGTTGGGTTTCAGGTGGAATTTCCTTACCGGCGTCTGGCGGTTGTTATGCGGTTGAGATTTTGCCGGACACCTCAGTACGCGTTTTAGCATATCTGGATACATTTGGTCGCGCGTTTGTCATGAATGAGGCAACCGTTGTTCCGCCAGCACGCACGCCTGATATGCAATTTGTGGGCGATGATCCCGAACACCCCTTTGCTGATGGCACAGGAAGCGTGTATGTGCGAGGACCAGAAGGTGAACCGCGCGATGTTATGCGCTTTCGTCGTGAAAAAGGAAGGTATACCTTTTTTGATTCCTGGTATGACTTTGGCGAACATGGTGAAGACTTGCCTTATAACTCTGCTATGGCACGTGCATTCTTTGCTTTCGTTTACCGTCCTTCCTTGGGTGCTCCGCACTTACCCAAACGTGGTCTTGATGGCATCTTCCACCTACTTCGCAGTGAGCGACCACTTAAAGCTATGGAAGCCATCTTGCGAAGCGTCGAAGAGACGCGAGCTGACCCTCTTGTTCAAACACCGCCTTTGGTCTTGTGCTTAGCGGCATGGCTTGAGGAAGCAGGCATTGATGTGTTGCAAAAGGCGCACCTTGCTGACGATGCCTTAAGACTGGTGCGGACTATTCGCTATGCAGATACCTTCTTCTTGGCGCTTGACGATGAAACAGCAAAAGTACCTCCTTCATATATCTGGGCGCTTGAATCAGCGCTCAATCGTTTCTTGCTCGTGGCAGAGGCGTTGGGCGATCGCGCTTCTCAAGCAAGCGAAGAAGAGTGCTTGCGCTGGGATGGGCATCTGATTGAGACAATTGCTCTACAACAACCAGCGCTAGGCAACTTGGCTGACGCGCCTTTAGGTGAGGCGGGGAGTGAATGGGAAGTGCGTTGTGCAATCTCTTCGGCCATTGAGCGTTTGCGCCTTCCCTATAGGGTTAGCATCACAATTCGCGAAAATCTGGAGAATGGGGCGGTGGCGTTTAATATTGTTACGCCTGATGAAAGCATCATGCCGGCGTACAATTGTGAAAATACCGACCACAACGACAACCCTATTGCCAAGCTTAATTCCGAGCAAGATCGTCAAAACGAGGCGCTTCGCTATGCCATGCATGTTGGCCTTTTGCTGACTGCAATCTCGTTTGAAGCAAGCGAAAAGATTACTCGAGTTGATATTGTTGCACGATCACTTCGAGAGCTGAACAAAGAGTATTACGCGCGCGAAGGCTCGCATGATGTAGCTTCTCTTCCTGCGCTTTATGATGTGACTTTTGAACGTGATTTCTATTTGGAGAATGGCGAATTTGAATCAGGGCGTGCAGGCAACCCGCGCATGATTTTTGAGGCAGCGGGGGCTCGCTATGATGTTGATGATGCTGACGCGTTTGCCTTTATTAAGTCGCACGAATCCTATCAGCAGCGACGCGAAGCACCAGAGGCGTTTCACCAAGAGCTCGACGCGCGTGATGCTGCGGTGCTTGGCATTACGGGTGATGCCTGCGATATGCGCATTATGTATGATGGCACGCGCAGACGCTTTGCTGAAAAGCTTTCTGATGAGGTGATGTGCGCCACAAGCGCAACCGATGCTATTCGCTTGGTACGAACTGCCCAAGAAAAAGCTAGCTCAAACAATGATGAGCGCGCGGTGGCTGGATGTACACGCCTGATGGCTGCATTGACAGAGGGAAGCATAGATGTAACCGATCAAAATGCTATTGTGAGCTGTGTTTTGGGCGAAGACAGGTGTTTGGCTGCACTTGGGCGAGCCAATGCGCTTGCGGAGTCTGGCGAATATGACCAGGCAGTTGATGTGCTTATTGATGCTATTGCAGAAAGTGCTGCACTTGAAGGCTTTACTGATGGTTTGGCAACGGTGTATCGCACCTTTGATTCTTATGCTTCGCGTTTGATTTACAACCAAGCACGCCAAGGTAAATTACCTGCGCCGCAAAGTGCTCGGGAAGATGCAGATAAGCGTGTTGAGCTTGCCCCAGATTCATACTACCTGTGCTTCTTAGAGATCGTACGTTTACTTGAGCACTCATTTGAGCGCAGTGATGACGCGCTTCGTTATGGCAGGCAAGCACTTGCTCTTGGTCCTGCTACAGGTGCTGGGTATAGGCAACTCGGACGCGCATTTATGCTGGTAGGCGATATGGAAAACGCCGCACAGACGCTCATGCATGGTTTAAAAATCATGGTACAACCCAACGATATAGCCATGGCTTATTATCAGCTTGCTTATGTGCTCTGGAAGCAAAACCGCTATGCTGAAGGCGCATTGTGCTATGTTAAATCCATTATGACCTCTTCTATTATTGCCCCTCAAGCTTCTGCTGAACTGCAAGAGCTTATGGAAGAAGCTCCCGTAGTCTTGCCGGAACGCGAAGAGATTGATGGAGCACTTGAGAGCGCTGGCATTGTTGTTGCCCCTACAGGAGAGGTCCTTGATGCATTGGGGTCTGCCATTGTAACGGCGGTTAATGGCGGTCTTTTCCCCGTTGCGCGCAACTTGCTGGCAATACGTTTGCGTTATCGCCCTGATGATGCACTGATGGCGGTGTTGATATCGCTTGAAGACTAAACAAGTGACTACTAAATGAAGTCATGGTTGATTTCTCGGTAAGAAAGAGTTGAGTCCGCTTTTCTTTTGCGGAGATAAGGAATGAGGTATGGCGATTAACTGTCCAGAAGGAACACGCGATCTTTTGCCAGACGAAATGGCATTTTGGACAACATTTAAGGCGTGCACAACTGACATTTTTTCTCGGTATGGATATCTGCCAATAGAAACGCCAATTTTTGAACAGACTGAACTTTTTGTTCGAGGCATTGGTGAGGCAACTGACGTTGTGTCAAAAGAGATGTTCAGTGCGGTGTCGGGGGAAAACCTCAAGCGGCTTATGGCGGGGGAGTCTATTAAGGCAAAAAGCAAACTTTCGCTTCGTCCTGAAGGTACAGCAGGCGTCGTTCGTGCCGTTGTGCAACATGATCTGGTCCCTCAAGGCGCTGCGCCCGCGAAATTGATGTATGCCGGCCCTATGTTTCGCGCTGAGCGCCCGCAAAAGGGACGTCAGCGCCAGTTTAATCAGGTAGGTATTGAGTGTTTAGGCGCTGATGATCCGAGCGTAGATGCTGAAGGCATCATCATGCTTATGCGTTTTTATGAAGCAATAGGCATTCCCATTGAGCATACGCGCTTGCTCATAAATTCTATGGGATGTGAATCATGCCGCCCGGCTTATCGCGAAAAAGTTCGAGCGTATATGAGCGAGCACGCAGCAGAGTTATGCGATGAATGTAATCGTCGTGCTGAAATTAATCCTTTGCGCGCTTTTGACTGCAAAAATGATGCGTGTGCAAAAGTGATGGAGCATGCTCCTAAGATTTCTGATCATTTGTGTGACGATTGTAAAGCGCATTATGCCACCGTCAAATCTTATCTTGACGCGGCAGGGATTTCTTATGTGGAAGATTACAAGCTTGTTCGAGGCTTGGATTATTACACGCGTACTGTATTTGAAGTGCAAGTAACTGAAGGTATGGGCAGCCAAAATGCTATTGGCGGCGGCGGTCGATATGACAAGCTTGCTCAGGAGGTAGGAGGGCGTCCTACTCCCGGATTTGGGTTTGCGCTTGGTTATGAACGCTGTGTGTTAGCGCTCGAGGCAGCAGGGTTCAGCTTTCCTTCTGCGCAACGCTGCGATGTCTTTGTTGCCTGCGTGGATGATTCTGCGCGTTCGCTGGCGTTTTCGCTTGTCCAATCGTGTCGCGATGGCGGCTTAGTAGCTGAAATGGATCATCAAAACCGCAGCCTAAAAAGCCAGTTTAAGCTTGCTGACAAGCTTGGAGCTGAAAGTGTTGTTGTACTTGGTCCAGATGAAATTGCCCAGGGCGAAGTAGTAGTGCGCAATATGGCAACACACGATGAGCGCCGTGTGGCATTGGATGCAGTAGTTGACGCTTTGCGTTCGGATGCGCAATAAGATAAGCGCGAAGGGCTATTCTTGTGCCCTTGATAAAAGACACAATAAGACCCCGTTTTCAAGCGGGGTCTTATTAGTTTATGGGGCGCAATGGGAGGGATTAATTGCGCCCCACCGGGTATGTGATTTGCCTTGAAGCAGACTGCTTCATCTGGGCCAACGTAATGGCTAGCCGAGGAACTTGGCTACTGATTTGCCGCATTCGCGACCAAGAACAGTTGCAAAGCCAATGGAAACGCCAGGGATTGGAGTGACGTACTCGGTGCCGAAGCGACGACCGCAGTCATTACCTGAAACATAGAGGCCAGGAATTGGCTCGTAGTTTTCATCAACAGCATTCTGCTCACCGTCGGTGATAATGCCACCCATGGTAACCATGGTCTCGCCCAAAACCGGGTCAAATGTGCATGCATAGAAAGGACCTTCTTCAACCGGGAAGAGAACCTCAGATGCACGACCAAATTCCATGTCTACGCCATCTTTGCAATAGCCGTTATAGCGTTCAATTTGCTCGATGAATGCGGTTGCTGCGTCGCCGGTAAGACCAATTTGAGATGCCAGACCCTCAAGGGTGTCATCGGCAATCCACTCAACACCAGTCATAGGACCGCCGCCACCAGGTCCGCCCTGGCCTTCCTCTTGCTCCGGCTCTTCATAGGTGCCTTCAAATTTAGCATAAGCGGTGTCCATGGCTTCGCGAAGTGAAGCAATGTTCTCTTCGCTCGCAGTAAAGCCAGCATGTTGCGGAAGCGTGTACTGACGATACTCGGTGAAGTTGTTGTCAACAACAGCATACTTCGTCTTGCGGCTCATAAACGTAGTTTGATAGCCGCGCTGCTCTGACGTGGGATAATACTCGTTGCAGAAACGCTTGCCGTTTTCATCAATCCATACAGCCTGCGGTAAGCAGTTCATTTTGCCCGGAACAGACAGGCCCTTCATGTTCATGCCGGGGATAGGTGTGGTTTCAAGATGTGCGCCAGCCCAGTATGCCATCTGAACGCCGCGACCGTCGTTAGCAGACATTGAGGTGAGAGCGTCATTTCCGGTCAAAGCTTGAGCCATATCGGGCATGAAGTAAGCCATCATTTCAGGGTTGCCACCCATGCCACCGCATGAGATAACAACAGCCTTGGCATTTACTTTGATGTATCCGCTTTCGTCTTTTGCAACAAGACCGGCAACTGCGCCGTTGTCCATGATGACGTACTCAGCGGTGGTGCCGAAGTGGAACTCAGTGCCTTTTGCCTCAGCAACTGCTTTATTTGACAGAACAATCTTGGTCTGGTTGCAGTCGGGGCTGTAGAACGAGCAAACGCTTGGCCAGAACTTGATGCCAGAAAGCTCGCTGAGCTGATGCTCGGTGGGCGGGAAGAAGGCGGTGGTCATAGCTGAGAGCTCTTCTTCAGTGAGCTGATCAAGATACCAGTTGGTGGTATCTCCTGAGTTCTGAGCAAACTTCATAACCAAAGTTGGGTTAGGCATGTTTGCAGTGATCTTCATGAAGTTTTGATAAAACTCAACCGGGTCAATCTCGGGTACACCGCGAGCCTTCAAAACGTCAGAGTTAAGAGAAGCAAATTCGTTGCCAACTGGTGCATAGGTATCTTCCGGTTGCTTTTCAATAACGACAACCTTCTTGCCTTGCTCAGCAAGCTCGCGGCACGCGCAGATGCCTGCAAAGCCCATACCTGCAACAACAACATCGCAATCAATCTCTTGTGCGAAGTCAGTGACTTCCTCTGGTGGATTCATCCAGCTGGTGTCGGTTACACCATGAATGGTGTTGTTGACATCAGATTTTGCGGGCGTGTTTGATGCGCCGTTTTCCGCGGGGGCACCACTATCGTTGCCCGTGGTTGCGGCTGGAGCGCAGCCAGCAAGACCTGCGGCACCTGCAGCAACTGCTGCAGTAGCACCCAGTCCCAAGAAGGCGCGGCGTGAAAGACCTGCGCGAGAAATCTTGGATTCGTTTTTCATGTTTCCTCCCTAGCTCCTTGCTATTACGAGATTGCGTTTGATCTTTGTGTTTCAAACGCTGGGGCTAGCATATGCTGCACGGATTGTTTGCGTAATCGCTTAGCTTGGGTAAATGTGTCAAACATGTCCTCGCGGATATTGGGTAATTTTTGCAAAACCCCAGGTAATTGTTGTGCAGCTCATCATTCATCTACAAGATAAATCTCACAAAGAAAGCCCCAAGAACTCATTGCTCATGGGGCTTGTTGAACAGAAGTGGTGGCTGACGCGGGAGGGCTTTGCCAGCCACCGGAGTGGTAAAAAATGACCTGCCTTAAGCAAGATCTCCTGCCATGTGGCGTACGGCATGGCGGCTGAAGGTGATCGTGCGACCACATGCGCAACCAACGATATACTCGGGGTAGTTGTTTGCGAACACGCTACCAGAGCAGTCGCCAGCAGCATACAGACCTTCAATAACATGACCTTCGGTATCAAGAACTTGCATATCAGGATTGATGCGCAGACCGTCAACCGTGGTCAAGATTGAGCCACCGAACCATGTGCCAAAGAATGGAGCAGTGCGAATCTCAGAGAGGCGATAGGCTTCCTTGCCGAAATCCTCGTCTTTTTGAGCATCATAGAAACCGTTATATTTATCAATTTCAGCCAGGAGCGCTTCTTTAGCCTCTCCTGCAAAACCGAGTTTGTCAGCCAACTCGTCTAAGGTATCTGCCATAACCATGGTTCCCTTTTCCAGTTGGTCAGCATAGATTTGATCAATCGGCGTATCGGCTTCTTTAGCAAGCAGTTGTTGGGTTTGGCGTGAGCAGCCAATGGTATTGAAGCGCTTAACGTCCTCTTTGAGATTTGAGTCAAAGATTTGGCAGAAGACGCCACCTTCATTAGCTGCAGCGGCAAAGCAACAGAAGTCATACGGGGTAGATTCGTTAACGAAGCGCTTGCCATCGCGGCTAACCTTCAGGAACGGTTGAGAACCAAGGTTGAACTGCTTGTCGGTGCCGACAAAGGTGGCAGGAGCGCCTGCTTCACTGACGATACCTGCATTTTCGCCCGGAAGAACAGCGCCACGATCGAAGACCATCGGTGCACCAATGGCGTCTTTTTGTGCACCAATGTGCATAGCTGCGCGAATGCCATCGCCAGTGTTGTTTGGAGAACCATATTGCAAGGTGACACAACGCTCGACCATGGGGTTGCAGGCACGGAGCATCTCTGCATTTGATACATAGCCACCTGTGGTAAGCAAAACGCCCTTTTCAGCATTGATTTGCACATATCCGTCAGGCGTTTCAAAGATACCGCCGCAGACTTTGCCTGACTCATCCTGCACCAATTTGACCAGACCGTGATTGTAAGTTACGTCGTGACCAAGATCGTTGATATAGGCAAGCAGTATTTTATTACGCTCGAGTTTTTCGCCAGCAGCGTCTGTGCCAGAGTAGTAGTGCTCCATGGGGAAGATGTTGTAGTCAGTGCCGCCGGTTTCATGATCAACGTTCGTGTCGAAAGCGCATGTCATGCCCGCAGCGGTAAGGATGGGGTCAAGCCATTCGGTTACTTCGGCGCTCTCGTCAATCCAAACGCGCACAACGCGTTGATCAGCTTGGTTGGAAGAGTAGCGCGTGAATTCGTTCAGTAATTTAGCGGTATCAATCTCAATGTTTGCTGCCTTGGTATACATGGTATTAATGGCACCAAACCAATGACGCGTACGCTGGATAGATTCGGTCTTTTCGCACAGGGTGAAATCCAAGCCGAGGTCTGCCGCAGTAGCTGCTGCAGCCATACCACCGTTGCCTGCACCAACAATCAAAAGCTCGGTGTCACGCGTTTCAATGATGTCGCTCTCAGCAATTTCTGGGGCGCTACCCAGCCAATCGCTACCAGTGTTGGCAAGTTCGGTAGTATCTTCGCTGGCGGATTCGCTCTTGCTTGCGCTTGGTGCTTGCGGTGCGCATCCAGCAAGACCAAACGCTGCCAGTGCGCCTGCAGCAGTGGCACCAGTTAAGAAGCTACGACGAGAAAGATTGTTCAGAGATTTCATAGAGTCCCTCCTTGAATATGAGATGCTCAAGCGAAACAACTTTTCGCCCGCGACCCTCTCCCGTGGGGTCGTTGCATCGGCTAGGAGCATCATGGGGGAAAAGAGGTGTGTTGTAATCGCCATGAAAGTACTATTTAGAATGAAAAATGTGAGCAGAATAATCTCACCCTCCCGGTACCAGATTAGACGTTTCCCCTTGTCAGAATGTGGTGAGATGCGATAGTCTGCTTGTGCGTGTAAAAAAGGGGGAGGGAAGCGTTGAGCCTAATACAAGCAGATTGCCGACTTTGGTTCCGTTGCTTGATAGCACTGACCGCTGAGGTGTTTGGTACCTGGCTTACTAATGTGTATTTGTACCCACACTATATTGGCATTGCTCCAGAGGCACGTGATATCTCCTCTGCTTTGGCGGTAATAACGCTTGCAATTCTTGCACTTGTTGCCATGAATAAGCCAACGTCTATTCACGAGAAAACCCTTACCCCGATTTCTTTAACACTCTATTCATTTGGGTTTATGCTAATTCTGCTTGGCCTGTGGCAAGCAAATCCTGCGATTCTCATTTTAGGTGCAAGCATCCGATCAATAGGATCTCGTTGGATTGTGGTGCTTGCAGGTATTTCGCTGTGCTTGTTGCAGCGGCGCGATTGTATGCTTTGTATTGCGTCTGCGTTTGGGCTGAGCTATCTTTTGCGCATTCCCTTTGCTTTTGTCGGCTCAGACATAGCCATTGTTGTACTTATTTCACTCATGTTTGTTATGTATGCGGCATGTCGCCCGCTTGCTATAAGGGTGCTTGAGGATATGCAAACAGCCTTGGCTGGTAGAGAAGCGTCCATCACTGAGCCTGATTCATATTTGCCCTTTGCCCACGCATTTTTCGTTGCAATCTTTGTTTTCCGTATTGCGTATGGGTTTGCTTTGACTTTTGAATCGGTTGATGGAATCCCGCAAACAACCATGTTGGGTCTTATTCCAATTGCGCTGTTGCTTGTACTAGCGTTGAAATCAGGCAATCGGCGGGCAGATATTCTCTATGAGGCTGCGGCATTGCTTATTGTTGCCGGTTATCTGTTTATTATTGTGTTGCATGGGCGCGTTGTTGTGGGGTATCCGTCGCTGGTCAATGGGTGCTTATTTGCCGGGAGCGAATGCTTTGAGGTGCTCATGTGGTTTGCTTTGTCAGCTGTTGGAGCGCGCAACCCATCAAACGCTCTTGCGGTGTTTGCGTGGGGCAGGGCCGCGTCGTCTTTCGGCTTGCTTTGTGGTGCGAATTTTGGTCATTGGGCAAATGCGCTTCCCGATAACCTGGAAACCTCAGTGCTCGTAGCCGGTGTATTGTTCTGCTTTATGGCGGTAAATCTCACGGTGTTAAAAGGTTTTAGTTTTCAAGACACCATTGATGGGGTACAGCCAGTGAAAGCAGTGCGTATTGCTTTGTATCCAGATGACACATCTGAAGGTCAGTGTAAAGAAGAAATTGCAGATCGTACGCCTGCTGACGTGGAGCAAGAGCGTACAACAACACGTGCGTTATCCGATGCTCTAACGGCATCCTGCGATGGGATGGCACAGAAGTATCATCTTACCCCTCGCGAGCGGGAGGTTCTTGGCATGCTTGCTCATGGTCGTAACGCGCCTTATATCCAAGAGAAACTTGTGCTTTCTCGCAATACAATAAAAACGCACGTTCAGAATATCTATGCAAAGCTGGGTGTTCACTCGCAACAAGAACTGATTGATGCGGTGGAATTGTTTGGTGAGCATCAATCCTAGTGTTTCTTGCTGCCCAGAAAACGCCTCTGCAAATTGTTCTTGTTTCGGAGTGTGTTAGTATCACATAAAGTGAAATACCTTGTATTTGCACTGCACGATGTCTGCTTATGAGTATTGTGTAGGTGAGCAAAAGTTGTAGGAGGACACTTTTGCGGCTATCTTCAGATTTCAAGCTTGAATCGCTACTATTTGTGGCTTTTTTCGTCACAATACCAATCTATTCGCCCAATATCGTCATGTTTCGTGATGGTCTTGGCGGCAATGAAACACTTATGCCCTTTTTTGTGGGAGCAATGCTTACAACAGCAACCCTTGTTGGCATTCTCTTTGCCTGGCTTGCTGCGCGTCGGAGTGGCAATTTTGCGTTTGACAAAAGAGTGGTTATTGCAAGTGCTCTTGCCTATTTAATGGGGTTTGTACTCTTTGTGGCAACGCTGGCTTTTCCCGATTTTGGATCTCCTTTTACTGCGGTGGGTGCAGGTCTTTTGTTGGGGGCATCAACGGTAGAGCTCTGCATTGCGTGGGGAGCATATTTGGCAATGTATGACTTGCGGCAGGCGCTTTTGGCGCTTGCCATGATGGTTGGCATGGGCTCAGTCATTGAGCTTTTGCTCTCTACGACAGCCATTCAAGTAGGGTTGGTGGTTTTTGCAGTATTGGCGCTTGTGGGTGTTGCTTTTCCTTGTGTGCAGGCTGTGCAAGGGAATATGGTTTTTCCTGACATACACATTGAACACGCAAGCAAGCCAGCAAAACGGCAAGGATCATTTCGCTTAAGTGTTTTGCGTATGACGCAAGTGCTTGGTGTTCCCTTCGTAGGACTTTTAGTCTTTGCTTTTATTATGGGTGTGCGAAAATTCATGATTTTCGACGTAATTTACGTTGAAACTTTTGGTGGCATTATTGGTGCCATTTTGGTCTCCCCATTGTTTTTTGTTCGCAGTTCTCGTCCTTTGCTCCCGCTCATCTATCAAGTGCTGGTGCCGCTTTTCGCCCTTGTCTTAATTGTTTGTAATAGCTTTTCTGAAGGCTCGGTTCCCTTGTGGTTTGCGGCGTGGTTGTCATATGTGTTTTACGGCGTAGTGAGCGTGCTTGCACTTGCGAGTCTTTGCGGAATGGCGCATGCGCGCGAGTTTTCGGCAACGCTTATTTATGGCCTTACGGTAGGATGTTTTTCGGCTATCTCATTGTTGGGTATTGTCTGTGGCTCAACGCCTCTTTTCCAAGATGCCAGCTCAGGACCTATCCTTTTGGTGGTAAGTACTTGTTATTTTGCTTTCTTGATAGCCGTTCCGCTTGTTTCGGCTTGGAAGCGCCAAGGAATTGAGACAGACGATCTCAAGCCCTATGAGGCTGGCGTTGAGCAAGATGGGGACGCAGTAGGTGTTTCTATTGCAAAGCGTTGTGATGACATGGCAGTTTCACATGGTCTGTCTCCGCGTGAGACAGAAATACTTGGTTATCTTGGCCGAGGTCATGGTGTGGTTTTTATTGCTAAGACGCTGGTGATTTCTGAAAGCACCGTTCGCACGCACGTGAAAAGTATCTACAAGAAACTTGGCGTCAATTCGCGCGAGGAGCTTCTTGGTCGGGTGAATGCTGAATAGTTTTTGCACATTGCTGTTGCGATTGTTTAATTCACGCGGTAACTTGGATATAATTGTTTATTTGTGAGCAAATGTGACGCTCAATTGAACCTTATTGCAAGAGCAAGGAAGCACGCAATGACTGATTATATGAACGAATACTGCATGCATACTGCAACCTGTGGCCAGTTGCGCAAAGATAACGTGGGCGAAGAAGTAACGCTTACGGGTTGGGCATGGCACAATCGTGACCATGGTGGGCTGATCTTTATTGATCTACGCGACCGCAGTGGTTATACCCAAATTGTTGTTGATCCTGATTGTGTAAGCGCTGAAGACTTTGCTGCCGCAGAACACTTGGGACGTGAGTACGTCATTAAGGTGGTAGGCGTTGTTCGCGAGCGCGCAGCTGAGGCGGTAAACCCCAATATGGCTACTGGTCAAATTGAGGTTTTAGCAAAGAAACTTTCGGTTCTCAACACCTCAGTTACACCTCCGTTTGCAATTGAAGATGGTATTGAGACAGACGAAACCACCCGCATGAAATGGCGTTATCTGGATATTCGTCGTCCGGAAATGTTCGAGGCTTTGCATCTTCGCCATAAGGTAGCTCAAGCTATGCGTACTGCATTAAACGAGCGTGGCTTCTTGGAAGTTGAAACACCTATTTTGGCAAATTCTACACCTGAAGGTGCTCGTGACTACATTGTGCCAAGTCGTCCAAATCCTGGTTGTTTTTATGCCCTGCCGCAAAGTCCGCAGCAGTTCAAGCAGATGCTTATGGTGGGTGGCATTGAGCGTTATTATCAAATTGCTCGTTGCTTCCGTGATGAAGACTTGCGTGCTGATCGTCAGCCAGAGTTCACTCAGGTTGATATTGAGATGAGCTTTGTTGAGGGTGACGACGTAATTGATATGATGGAAGACGTCATGGCTGAGACGCTTGCGGCAGTAGGGGTGGAGCACGAATTCCCGCTTCAGCGCATGCAATACTCTGAGGCAATGGATCGTTTTGGTTGCGATCGTCCTGATACGCGCTTTGGGATGGAGCTCAAAGACATCACCGATATCGTGAAGGATTCAGGCTTTAAGGTGTTTGCAAGTGTTGCGCAAAATGGCGGTATTGTAAAAGCTATTAACGCCAAGGGTGCAGGTGACTGGAGTCGCGGCGACGTGGAGAAGTTGGCTGACATTGCTGCTGAAAATGGCGCAAAGGGTATGGCTTGGATTGCCTTTACCTCAGATGGTCAAGAGAAGAGCCCCATCATCAAGTTCTTTACTGACGAAGAGTTTGCTGCACTGAAAGAAGCCATGGACGTTGAGCCTGGTGACTTGTTGCTTTTCGCGGCTGACCAGCCCGAAGTGGCAAACGCCGTGCTTTCTGCGCTTCGTCTTCATATGGCTGATGCGTTGGATATCCCGCGTGAAGGTCATCAGCTTCTGTGGGTGGTGAACTTCCCGATGTTCCGCTATGACGAAGAGAGCAAAAAGTATGCTGCTGAACACCATCCTTTCACGCATGTGCTTGATGAGGATTTGGACAAGATTGATACTGATCCGCTTGCGTGCGGGAGCTACTCATATGACTTGGTAATGGATGGCTTTGAAGTTGGCGGCGGCACAATTCGTATCCATAACGCCGACGAACAGCGTCGTGTGCTTCGCGTATGTGGTTTGACTGACGAAGAGATTGATGAGAAGTTTGGCCATCTCATTCATGCACTTGAGTTGGGTGCTCCGCCTCATGGTGGTATCGCGCTTGGTCTTGATCGCTTGGTTATGCTCTTGGGCGGCAAGCAGTCCATCCGTGACGTTATTGCATTCCCCAAGACCAGCTCTGCATCTGATCCGATGACAGGTGCACCAAGTGCTGTCACACCCCGCCAGCTCAAAGAGGTAAGCTTGCGCACCATGTAGCACAAGATAGTGCTGCTTGAGGAGTTGCACAAGGTTTATATGAAAGGGCGACCATGTGGCCGCCCTTTTTCTTTGGAAGATACAAGAGGGGTATCTGTTTAACTAGTTTGAGGCGTGCGCATCCCAAAGAGCTTTGGCAAGTTGTGCCACAGCAGCTTCACTCTCTTCGCAATCAGGAGCGCTTGTCATGATGGACATGAGATAGACACGACCATTTTGATCAGTTATGAGTCCGGCATCACATGTGGCGCTAAAGGCAGGATCAGAATCTGCAATCCAGCCTGCTTTATTCATAATAGTGACGTCTTCATTTGCAAGACCGGTGCGAATATAGGAGACTTCAGTTTGCTCAAACTGCTGCGAAAGCCACGGAGCATAGTATGTAGAGGGGTCAGCAAGATATGTGGCACCATTGAGCCACATCAGGGCGCTTTCACGTGCGCTGTAGGTGGGGAACCACTGCTGCTTGTCAATTTCGGTTATGCCAAGACTGGCAAGCCATGCTTCCCATTCGTCATCTCCTGCGTAAGCGCGCAAGATGCGGAATGAGTCATTGTCTGAGGTTATTATGCTATCGGAAATAAGCGTTCCGACAGGATAAGCTGGGATGCCATCGGTAACGTAGATGCCGTCCATATCAAAAAGAGCCGAGCTTTCATCTATGAGTGTGTCGCCATTCATAAGATTAGTTTCAAGTTGGTTTTGGCAGTAGTACAAAGCAAGCGGTCCTTTAATGGAACTTGCGCCATACACGCGATAGTCAAGATTTCCTGCAATGCCTCTACCCTCAGCAATGTCCACCAGTATATAACTTGCATCTCCGCCTAAATCATTGATATTGCTCACAGCTTGTGCGATGGTGTCGTATTCATCTGAGTCTAAGGTTGCTTCGCTTGCTTCATTGGTGGCAAAGGCAAATGCGAAAGGCTCTCTATCGCTTGAAAGTGAAGCGAGGTCATTTGCTGTAAGGGTGTAGCCTTTTGTTTGGGGAAGCTTCAAAGTGGCCGAGTTATCTAGAGATTCCGGCGCATCATTTTCTTCCGAAGCGGCGGTGCTGTTTGGAGTTTCGGGTTTGTTGGTGGTGCCAGATTGCGCACTTGCTTGTATGGTGGTATCGAAATCATAGGCGTTGAGTGGATCATCAAGAGCAAGAGTAATGGAGGTGCCAACAATTCCCACTACCACGACAACGCCAATATAAGTAAATGCTTTTACTGCGGTGTTTTTAATAAGCTTAGGTGTGAGCTTTGACTTAATATCAAAAATTTCTGACTGCTCTGAGGTGTGCAAGGCGGCATGCTTGCCACGTGGTGCATCATTGCTGGAAGCTTTTTGAGTTACACATGACGAAGCATTGGAAGTAGTTGTATCAGTTGTGCGAGCGTGTTGTGCCACGAAAGCTAATCCCTCAGTTCAGATGTGCGTTTGTATAGGATGTTTAATTCTTGCGTATTGTAACAAATTCTTTTGGCTTCAAGAGGGGTAATGAGAGTAAAGAGGTGTCGTTTTCGTTGGATTCGCACAAAGTAAAACGGGCGCCTTAAAAAGGCGCCCGAGATGTTGAGGATGAGAGGAAAATGACAACGCGTTTAGCAGGACTATCCTAAGCAACCGCTTCGTCTTTTGGAGTGCAATCTTCCAACAATTCTGCGCTGTCAAAAGAAATAATATCTGCACGCTCTTCTGAGGTTTGATTGTCAGGCATAGGAACAATGGTTCTGCCAATGCGTTCAAACTTAGCTTTGTCGGTGTCGGCCATGCCTTGACCTGGGTCTTGACGCTTTTCGAAAAGCGGATCTTGCTCGTTTCGCCACAGGCGCTCTGCAACAGGAGCCCATGCGTCGCTCATCTCTTTAGTTTTGGCGCATAAATCGCATGCTTGCTCTTCGTGCTGCAAGTCGGTTGAACGAGCGTTTGCGCGTTCAACCATTTCTGTTAATCGTCCGCTGTTTTCAAGAATGGGGCAGGGGCGAAGCAGGTTGTCATTGAAGGGTTGGTTGCGGTAGTACTCCATAAAGAGGGGAGACTGCAGCGCTTCAAGTAATGATACTTCGCGAATGTTGGCATTTGCATAGTGGGCAAAAACACAGGGCTCAACATCGCCCGCTGCATTGATATGCAGGTAACGACGACCACCAGCAATGCAACCACCAACGAATTCGCCGTCATTTTGGAAGTCAAGCGTAAAGAGGGGTTTGGTCTCTCGCATCTCACGGACGAAGTGATATAGATGCTCGCGCTGTGTTGGATTAGCCATCAAATCGGTGGGCGCACCAACGCCAACGGGGAAATAGGAAAAGATCCAACAGAACAAAACTCCCTGGTCAATCATCCAATCAAAGTATTCTTCCGAGGCAATAGAATCGGCGTTTTGGCTAGTGAAACAACATGAAACACCAAAAGGCAAACCGGCGTCGCGCAGCAGTTTCATAGCGCGTTCAACTTTGGCATAAACGCCATCACCACGGCGTGCGTCTGTTGCCTCTTCAAAACCTTCAACGCTAATGGCGGGTACAAAGTTCTTGACGCGAATCATCTCTTCAACAAAGTCCGCATCAATAAGCGTAGAGTTCGTAAAGGACAAGAACGCGCAATCTTGGTGCTTTTCGCAGAGTTTAATGAGGTCGTCTTTACGTACAAGCGGCTCTCCACCGGTATAGATATAAACGTGCGTACCAAGCTCTTTGCCCTGTTCAATAATTGAGTCAATTTCGTCGAAGGTTAAATTGAGCTTATGGCCATACTCTGCTGCCCAGCAGCCAGTGCAATGCAAATTGCAAGCAGAGGTTGGGTCAAGCAAGATAGCCCAGGGGATGTTGCACTGGTATTTTTCGCGCATGGCTTCTTGTTTTGGCCACGCCATTAAATTGCCATCAATAGCAAACATCTTGATAAGGTCATTGCGCACGGCAGGATTGAGATCCATGATGCGCATAATGAGCTGATACCAGTTGTTTTGGCTTTCTAATGCACTGCGAAACGCCTTGCGTTGAGAAGGGAATAGATCAGCGGGAGCTACTTTATCCAGCAGATTCATAATCTTAGTGGCATTTGCTTCAGGATCCTGCAAAAAGTAATCAAATGCTTTTTCGTAGGCGATGTGCTTGATTTGGTCGGTCGCTTTCATAGCTCTAACTCCTTGAACGCTTGAGTTATTCTATATCTGTGGAATAACTATGATGCGCATGATTATAATGATGAGAGAGCGGCTGAGAATTTTCAGTTTGGTGACAGCCGTAGTTTGCGCCACAGTTAAAGAAAAGATGGGGAACAAAGTACATGCAATCAGATGATCGAGAGACAAAAAGGGCGCGCGATAAACGTGTTGTCCGAACACATGCAGCCATTCGTCAGGCTATGCACAACCTCTTGCTTGAGGTTGATTATGACGACATTACCGTCACCAAGCTGGCACATGAGGCAGGCATTGACCGCAAAACGTTCTACTTACACTATGATGGAGTTGCTGATGTGCTTAACGAGGCAGTTCAGGAGCACGCCGATGTAATTGTTGGACGAGTTGCGGCAATTCCCTATGACGATAAAGGCGAAATTGACTTTACTGCCTTCTTCATTGATTTAAGTGTAGAAATTGCCCAGTTCGTAGCAAACAATCAACGATTAGTGCAGCATTTTTCTTCAACACTTTTGCTTGATGTTATTGAGAATTCTCTGACTGCATGCCTTATAGCGAACGAATCTCTTGACATTGATCCTGCTGCAGGTCCATACATTGACTATTGCGTATCGTTTATGTGTGCGGGAGTCCTTGCAGTCTATCGGCGTTGGATGACCACCGAATCGGATATCCCTTTGGAAGATTTAGCAACGCTTGTTGGTACGATTGTTCGCAATGGCTTGCAGGGTGTAGAGCGACGCTAGATAAAATTATTTCTTAAGAGATGTTGAGCGCATATGGACATTTAGTTGGAGTAGTTGGTTAGGTGTGCGTGAGCGCTTGTATGCGTTATACTAACAAGACGCAAAGTGCGTAGATTGGGCTTGGGCGGCGCCAAGTTTTGAACCTGGTCAGGTCCGGGAGGAAGCAGCCATAAGAGACCGCTGACGAGCGCCCATGTCCTCTCTGCGCACTTATGTTAGAGCAACAGTTTTATTGCCAACCTTCGGGTTGGCTTTATCGTATAAGGGGAATTGTGGGAGTCATAGAGTTTTTCGTCAACTTACTCAAAGATCCTCGTGGGGCTATTGCTGGTTGGATACTTGCGCTTGGACCTTTTTGGGTATACTCGCCTTTGTTTCTTATTGTCTTCGTTGAGACGGGTTTGGTGTTTTTCCCATTCTTGCCAGGAGATTCGCTCTTGTTTGCTGCGGGCGTTTTTTCCGCTGATGGGGGCGGTTTAAATATTTGGGCAACTCTTTTTGTCTTTTACGCGGCTGCCATATTAGGCAACACATCAAACTATTGGATTGCGCGCTTTTTTGGTGCGCGCATTATTGATTCAGGTAAAGTGCGAGCACTTACTCCTGAGCGCATGGAAAAGCTTGATCACTTTTTCGCGAAGTATGGCGGTTTAACCATTGTTATTACGCGCTTCATGCCATTTTTCCGTACCTTCGCGCCATTTATTGCAGGAACTGGCCACATGAACTTTGGCAAGTTCACCTTCTTCAATACCCTTGGTGGTATTGCGTGGGTAAGCTTGTTTGTTCTGGTGGGTTATTTCTTTGGTGGCGTGCCTTTTGTGCAAGAGCATTTTGAGGTCATTGTCTTGGGCATTGTTGCCGTATCAGTTGCGCCTGCAATTATTGGCGTCATCAAAGGGGCTCTTGCGCCAAAAAAGAACAAGACCGAAGCGGCCAATAGTGAGGAGAAGTAGCTATGGCTGAAGCTTTGTATAGAAAATACCGGCCCCAGATTTTTGAGGACGTTGTTGGTCAAGAGCACATTGAGCGTACGCTTAAAAATGCTATTGAGCAGGATAAAGTAAGTCATGCCTATCTGTTTACTGGACCGCGAGGCACGGGTAAAACAACTACCGCACGCTTGCTTGCAAAGGCGCTTTTGTGCGAATGTGGACCGACGCCTACCCCTGATGGTACCTGCGAAGACTGCGTTATGATTGCCAATGGCGAGCATCCCGATGTTTATGAGTTGGACGCAGCATCGCGCACGGGCGTTGAAAATGTTCGAGAAGAAATTATTGGGCGCGTGCAATATGCACCTACGCGTGGAAGATACAAGATCTATATCATTGACGAGGTTCACATGCTCTCTACGGCAGCGTTTAACGCGCTGCTCAAGACGCTTGAAGAACCTCCTGCTCACGTGGTATTTATCCTGGCAACCACCGATCCTCAAAAGGTACCTGAAACCATTCATTCACGTTGTCAGCGTTTTGATTTTCATCGTATTTCGCCTGAGGCTATCGTTGGCCGTCTTGCGGCAATTTGTACCCTTGAAGGTATTGATCCTGAGCCAGATGCCCTTGACTTGATTGCGCACCGCGCAGATGGTGGCATGAGAAACGCGCTCACCTCACTTGAGCAGCTCATAGCTTTTGGTGAGGGCGAAGTTAAAACGTCAGTTGCTCTTGGTTTATTTGGAGGAGCAGAAGCTACTGAAGTAGGAGAGCTGCTCGGTCTTATTGGACGCAGGGATGTTGCAGGTTGCTTTTCTTGGATAGCCGATTATGTTGAAAGCGGTGCCGATCTGGCGGTATTTACGCGCGAATTGGCTGAGCGCGTGCGTAATTTGTACGTGATGACGCTGGCAGGTGCTGACGTGGCGCTTGACATTACCGTCTCTGAGCGGAGCGCTCTTGAGAAAGACATGCAGTTTTTCGGCGAAGATCGCTTGGCTCGTATGATGGGCGTACTTGGTGACCTATCGGCAGAATTAAAGACTTCCACAAATGCGCGCCTTTCATTTGAGATTGCGCTGACTCGCATGGTGCGTCCTGATGCGGATCTGACACTTGCGTCTTTAGCAGAGCGCATTGAAGCACTTGAGTCTGGTTATTCGTCGGTGGCTCATGTCATTAGCGTGCCAGCATCAGCGGAATCCAAGGTTGAACCAACGTCGGTTCCGGTGGTTCCAAGTGGCGCATCTGCGGCTGCTTCAGCACCGGCGCCTCTTTCTGCCCCTACGCCAACTCAAGTACCCGGGCCTGCTCCCGCAGCAGCTCCTGCGCCCACGCCAGCTCCAGCGTCGGTACCAGCGCAAACGCCGGTACCCGTTCAGGTTCCGCCCGCAGCGCAGCAATCTGCCCCTAGCGTTCCTGCAGCACAAAGCGCAACGCCAACTGCTGGCATGCTTTCACCAACATTGATAGCAAGTTTGCAAAACCCAGCTACCGTGCAGCGTGTCTGGCATGAAGCTCAAAGCATTCTCAAGCGTGATAGTGTGGTGTCACCCGCCATGTTTTTGACGGTGACAACGTCTTTTGATGCTGCTGCTCAAGTGCTTGTGATTGAATTTCCTGCCAACACGTCTAGTTTTGTCCTTAATATGGCTCAGCGCACTGAAACAAGTGATGCGGTTGCGGCTGCGCTCCATAAGGCTTGCGGAGAGCCGCTTGCGTTTGAATATCGAACTGCAGGTCAGAGCACTGGTGTGCAGTCGCAATCTCAGCCGCAGCCCCAGCCGCAGCAAAGAGCGGCTGCGCAACCAATTCCCAACGCTCCGCTGCCACCGCAAGCGCCTGCACCGATTCCTGCTTCACCAATTCCAGCTCCTGCACCGACGCGTGTTGGGGCTCCTCAGCAGCCTTCTGCAGCAGGAACGCAAACATCGGCGCCGAAGATGCAGCCTGCTCCTGTGCCTCAGCCTGCACCGCAAGTGCCTGCATCTGCGCCCATGCCCGTGCCTCAAGCCGCACCTGCACCTACCACAGCGCCGCAAGGTGAGGTGTTGGGGTCAGCTGCTTCGCAGGCGGCTTCTGCACCTTCGCCGAACGAGGCGTCGGCAGATGACTTGCAAGCAATCTTGGCAGCCGGATTTGGCGACAACATAACCTTTGAGGAGATTTAGTTGCATTGAGATGCGTCTGTGATGCATAAGGCATAATTGAAGCAGTTTCAATGAAGAACATATAATCAATTGTGAGTTTTACTGAGAAAGGCACGACTTATGGATATGAAGAAAATGATGAAGCAAGCTCAGAAGATGCAGATGGAGCTTGCTCGCGCTCAAGAAGAAATTAAGGATATGACGTTTGAGGCGTCTGCTGGTGGCGGGATGGTGAAGGCTGTTGCGCGTGGTGACATGTCTTTGGTTTCTATCACTATTGATCCTGAAGCGGTGGACCCTGAGGATATTGAGATGCTGCAAGATACCGTCACTGCTGCTGTTAACGAGGCGCTTCGTGGCGTGTCAGATATGAGTGCTGCTCGCATTAATTCTGCAACGGGCGGAATGAACATTCCTGGTTTAATGTAGTCTCGTTTGGTCTGTGGGAGATTTGCATGAATGCAGCGCCGTCAATTCAGAAACTCCTTGATGAATTGGAGCGACTCCCTGGTATTGGGCCGAAATCTGCTCAACGTATAGCCTATTGGATCCTCAACACCGACAAAGAAACCGCCTTGCGACTATCTGATGCTATTGTTGAGGTGAAAGACCAGGTACGTTTTTGCTCACGATGCTTTAACTATGCCGAGGATGATTTATGCGAGATTTGTCAATCTCCTCGGCGTGACAGTTCGGTTTTGTGTGTGGTAAGCGAGCCGCGTGATATTCCTCCTATTGAACGAACAGGCGTATATAGCGGTTTGTATCACGTCCTTGGTGGCGCTCTTTCTCCTATGGATGGTATAGGGCCAGAGGATCTGCATATTGCAGAGCTCATGCGCCGCTTGTCGTCTGAAGACATTCGCGAAGTGGTTTTGGCTACCAATCCCAACGTTGAAGGTGAAACGACCGCTTCGTATCTTGCGCGTTTTATTAAACCTTTAGGAATTACCGTATCGCGCCCGGCAAGCGGGCTGCCTGTTGGGGGAGATTTGGAGTTTGCGGACGAGGTGACGCTTGGTCGTGCATTGGAAGCTCGTCGCGAGCTTTAAGGATGCGATCGTTGCGGCATAAGTGTCGTATGAAAAGTAATACGTAAGATAAAAAAATAAAGGACTCTGTCCCCTCCAAAAACAGAGTCCTTTTCTTTACCGAAGCTTCGAGCCTCTGTAAACACGAGGCAAAGTATACCACCCGTCTCCATGAAATATCAACAAATTCTTTTGATTTGCTGCACCTCTGTTGTTTGTTCGCGTGTATGGATGCTCTATACTTTTCAAGAATATATACCAAGACTTATGGCGCCTGTGTTGTGTTATCTGCAGGTCAAATAAGGGGATGGGGGAACTGTGTTTGAGGTAGGATTGATTCGCGTCATCACGCTTGATGATCCAAAACAGCTCAATATGCACGGTAAGGTAATTGAGCAACTTTATCCTGATATTGCTGTTGAAAGTGCATGTATTCCCAATCAGCCCGAAGGTATTCATTCGGCAGAGTTGTGCCGTGAGGCAATACCTAAGATCGTTGAGCTTGCGTGCGAACGCTTTGCGCACAAGGACATGATTTTGGTGAGCTGCGCTGATGACCCTGCAGTTGAAGAAATTAAGGCAGCTCTTCCTGGTATGCCTGTGACCGGTGGCGGTGAATGCTGTGTGGCTACCGCCCTTCGTTATGGTCAAAACATTGGTGTTTTGGGCATTATCGATCAAGCTCCTAAAGCATATCGTCGCATCTTAGAAGGACGACTGGTGGGCAACTACCGTCCTGAAGGTGTGCATTCCACCTTAGATTTGCAAACAGATCAAGGTTATGAGGCTTGCATTGAAACAGCGCGGAGGATGGCTGCTGATGGCTGCGACGTAATTGCGCTTGGTTGTACTGGTCTTGCCACGGTAGGCATAGCCTCCGAACTTGAGCAGGTAAGCGGCCTGCCGGTTATTGATCCGGTGGTGGCAATGGGTGCTTTTGTTGCGCTTGAGGCTGCACGAAAGACGGTGCGAAATACAAGATGATTACCGCTGCAGATATTCCAAGTCCTGCGCTTTCTATTGTGGGGCGCCACAATTCGGGAAAGACAACCTTAATTGAAAATCTCATATCAGAGCTGGTGTCGCGTGGCTATGACGTGGGCAGCGTCAAGCATCATTCGCATGTAGGCTTTGATATTGATTATCCGGGTAAAGATTCCTATCGTCATCGTGCTGCAGGTGCAAGTGAAACGGTCATTGCGGCTCCCGGGCAGATGGCGCGCATTAAAACTCTGAGTGGCGAAGTTGAATGCAACGATATTGTTCGCAGTATGCCCGGACACGACATTGTCATTGTTGAAGGGTATAGAAAAAGTGGCTTGCCCACTATTGAGATTATGCGCTCAGGTAATGAATCGGATGCGCGTGTGGCTGAAGTGTTTGCAGAAGGTGCGCGAAAAGGCTGGCCGCTCGGTACTGATTTTACGCAGTTTACTCGCGGTGCTATTCCATTATCGGACCAAGATAAAGCGCATCCTAAAGAGACACCTGCACCAGAAACACCTTGTGCAGTTCAGCTTCATAGTCGGTGTGGCGCACTGGTTGGCAATAACGAGGTTGAACATTTTGCCACGCAGGCACCCGATTATAGTGATATCTCAAACAAGTTGCCCACTAATCAGACCATTGCCGTTGTGACTGACATAGCTGCAGCAATTGAGGCAGCAGCGCTCTATGGAATTCCAGCCTTTGACCTGAACGATTATGCGGGTATCGCGGATTTTGTCGCGCAGCACTGCGTGCGCCCACAGATTAGCGTTGTTATTCAAGCAGGCGGCGAAAGCAGGCGCATGGGGCAAAGCAAGGCAACGGTGCCTTTTAATGGGCGTCCATTGATTTGCCGCATTATTGAACGTCTAGCACCTGTGGCAAACGAACTTATCATTACAACCAATGAGCCAGATAATCTTGCCTTTTTGGATGAATGGTATCCGCAACTCAAGATTCGACTTGTGCGGGATGCCTTTAATGAACGCGGTGCTCTTCCCGGCATCTATACCGCACTGTCGGCGGCGCAGCATCCGTATGTAGCAATAGTTGCTTGTGATATGGTCTTCGCATCACCTTCCTTGGTGGTAGCTGAGGCATTGGCCATGAATGAAGCAAACTCGGATGCGGTGATACCAGTGAACAAACATGGCTATGAGCCTTTTCATGCAATGTATCGTGCGGCAAGCTGCCTGCCTGCCGTGAAGCTGCACTTAGATAAAGGAGAAAAAAAGGCCCAGTCATTCTTTGAGGATGTTGAGGTTTTAGAATTCCCGCAGTCAGCGGTGTTTGAAGTGGAGCCTATGGGTGGTTGTTTTGTTAATGCAAACACTCCAGAAGAGCTTCGTAGTCTTGAAGATAGCTTACTGAATGGGTAGGAGAGGTCTATGCCAAACCTAGTAGAAATAGTTGAACTTGCCGAAGCGCTTGAGACAAAAGCTGTCTATCTTGCAACAGATAGATGCACGGTGGTGCGCAATCGCAATTCAAAGTGCTCCAAGTGTTCTGACGCATGTTTGGCGGATGCTGTTCATGCGGAGAAAAACAAGCTGGAACTTGATTTTGATGCATGTATTCGCTGTGGGGCTTGTACGACCGTTTGCCCAACTGAGGCTCTTATCCCTCTTGATCCAATGGATGTTGATCTGGCAGATCAAATTGCTCATGCCCTAGACAAGACACACGATACCGCTATTTTTGCCTGCGCGCGCATTGCCTCAAAGCATGTGGGAGATCCAACGAAGTTTGCCGAAGTTCCGTGTCTTGGGCGTATGGAAGAATCTCTTTTAGTAAAGCTTGCTGCGCTTGGAATTGACGACATTGTTTTGGTGGATGGCGTTTGTAAGACCTGTAAATATCGCGCAACTTCAGCGATTACTGACAAAACCGTTGATGATGCAAATCAGCTTATTGAGGCGGTCGGCGGAACTGCACATGTTCGTCGGAGTTCTGAGTTTCCCGAGGTAGCACTTTTGCAAGATGCCCGACAATTGGTGGGCGAAGCGCGACGTGGATGGTTTTTGAAGACCCGTGATCGCGCTAAGGATGCAACGGTAAAAACAGTAGAAGTGGTTGCGCTCAAGTCAAATAATCAGGTTGTTGCTTCGCTGCGTGAGCGTTTTAAGATATCTGAAGATGGCACATTGCCACAGTTCAATCCTGAGCGGCGCACTGAGATTTTGGATGCAATGTATGAGATAGGCGAGCCAGTTGTGCCCGAGATTGACACAAGGCTTTTTGGTTACGTAACCATTAATACTGATCTGTGTAATGCATGCAATATGTGTACGGTGTTCTGCACAACAGGGGCTTTGTCAAAGAGCAAAGAGAAACCTGCAGATGGCGATGGAAGCTATTTGGAATTTCAGGCAGCTGATTGCGTCCAATGCAACCTGTGTCAAGATGCATGTTTGAAGAAATGCTTGACGGTTGAAACTGTCGTGCCAACTGATGAGCTCTTTGATTTTGAACCGCGTCTTATTTGGCTCCCTAAGCCGTCGCGCCGTCCGGGCGTGTTGGGATCTACGCGCAACAAAAAATAATGCGCTTGCGTAAGGTGAGCCAAGCATAAAACTACCACCGAACCCAGAGGGAGAAAACATGGGATTGTCCCTTGACGTCAGCGTGCCAGCTCTGACCGTTTTTATTCAAGGAATTGTAAGCTTCTTTTCGCCGTGTGTTTTGCCGCTTATTCCGCTTTATATGGGATATTTGGCTGGTGGAACAATTGTTTACAACGAGGACGGCACTCTTGAATATCCGCGCAAAAAGGTGCTCATCAACACCTTGTGTTTTGTGCTGGGTATTAGTTTTACCTTTGTACTGTTGGGGCTTGGTTTTAGTGTTTTGGGGCAATTTTTCAGCGCAAACCAGAAAGTGTTTTCAGTCATTGCTGGCATCGTGATGATGGCTTTCGGCTTGTATATGATTGGCATCTTTGGCAAGTCGCGTGTGGTGGAAACCGAACACCGATTGCCATTTCGCCTTGATAAGTTTGCTATGAATCCGCTTGTTGCTTTAGTGCTCGGTTTCACTTTCAGCTTTGCATGGACTCCTTGTGTAGGACCAGTCCTTGCAAGTGTGTTGCTTATGGCATCTTCAAGTGCGTCAGCACTCTATGGCTTTGTGCTTGTCGGGGTTTATACACTGGGATTCGTGCTGCCCTTTTTGGCGGTAGGGCTTTTTACCAATGAGGTGCTACGCTTTTTTAAAAAGCACACGAATATGGTGAAGTATACGGTCAAAATTGGTGGAGCACTTTTGATTGTTATGGGTGTTATGACGCTTACAGGGTGGATGAACGGACTGAGTAGTTACTTGTCTTCGTTTGGAGAAACTCCAAGCGTATCCCAAACGCAAGAGGCTACCGAAGACAAGCAGGACAACCAGCACGACGACAATAATACGACCGACAACAAAAGCGAAGCATCATCAGGCCAGCCAGAAGATAAAACGGGTGCAGCACCTGATGAAAACACCAGTTCTGCTGATCAATCTCGCATAGCGCCGTTTGCTGATGTTGCGCTTGAAGATCAATATGGAACCACGCATACGCTTTCCCAATATCAAGGAAAAGTCATACTGTTGAATTTCTTTGCTACCTGGTGCGGTCCATGCAAACAAGAGATCCCTGATATTGAAGCGCTCTATCAAGAATATGGCGAAAACACGCAAGATTTAGTAGTCCTTGGCATAGCTAATCCCGCAACTGAGGGCAACGCAACTGCAGCCGATGTTTCAGTTGAAGAGCTCCAAGCATTTATTGAAGAGCAGGGAATAACCTACCCCGTCTTAATGGATACAACAGGGAAGTTTTTCTCAGCCTATGGTATTAGCGCTTTTCCAACAACCTTTATGATCTCAGCAAATGGAGAAGTATATGGCTATGTGACTGGTGCCCTGAGCGCCACTCTTTTGCAAGATATTGTTGACCAAACATTTGAGGGGCAAGGGGCAAACTAAGAAACTGCTGCAAGCAGATGCTTTTTTGAAACGCGATATTTTTAATCTTCAAGAAAACTAAGTACGCACCTGTTAAACGCATCAGGGTTTTTGGCGGCAATAAAATGATCCCCTTCAATAAAGGCAAGTGTGGCATGGGGAAGTGCTTGGGCTATGGCTTCGGTATGCGTACGCTTGATCATGTCGTCGGTGCCCGCAACGACGAGGGTGTGTGCAGAGAGCGTTTTGAGTGCTGAAAGGGGAATATGCGGCTCATTAACCATCAGCGCTAAGAGTTCTTTTTCGGCAGGATCCTTCGTAAGATAAAAGTGCAGCAAAATGGAGGCTCGCACGGAAAGCTTTAGACCAGAAGGGTCAAGGTTTGCGCCGTTGAGGATGAGCTTTCCTACGCGTTCAGGATGCGTGAGCGCAAGGATAAGAGCAATATTGCCACCATCAGAAAAACCGAGAATATCAGCACGGTCTATCTCGTTATCATCCATGAAAGCCAGCACGTCTTCGCTAAATTGGGCTAAGGTAAAAGGAGCACAACCTCGTGGCGACTTGCCGTGCCCCCGCGTATCAAGTGCAATAACCTCGCGCGTGGTATTAAGCGCATTCATCTGATGTGAAAAAAAGCTTGCGTCTTCGCCGTTGCCATGAAGGAGGATGAGCGGCGGTGTAGCATTGTGGGTGGTGTGAGATATGCGAGGAGAAACGCGATTTGAATGAAGGGTGATATCCACGGACTAAACCTTTCCTCTGACAAGCATGCACGCTGGAGCGTGAGGGTTGCTCGCTATAATACACTTTCGTTTGGGAAAATTGCGCGAAAGGGAACGGTCACATGAATGTGAACAAGCACGCAAAGAAACAGTTGCCTGTTGATGTTGGATTGCGCATTTCTGAAGACGAGAGAAAATCGTGGGGCTCTATTGCACTGGTTCGAGCAGGTGCCATGTTTAGTGCGCCCACGCTTATGGTTGGTGCAGCCTTAGGGATTGGCATGGCGCTTTCAGGAGCAGCGCTTGCGGTGCTGTGCGGCTACGGGTTTGTTGTCTGTTATATGAGCTTTATTGCCATGCAAGCAAGCGATTTGGGTCTACCCACGGCGGTGTTGACCGCCCCTGGTCTTGGTAAGGCTGGTGCGCGCTATATAGTAGCGCTCATTGTGGGTGTTGTGACCATTGGGTGGTTTGGCGTACAGACAGCCGTTTGCGGCGCGTCGCTTTCGTTTATGCTCAATGATGTATGCGGGATATCGCTTGCTCCACAGATATGTTCAATAGCGCTTGGGGCACTTATGCTGATCACGGCGGTGATTGGTTTTGATGGCTTGAAATGGGTGAGCGCCATTGCGGCACCATTGCTTATGGCGGTGTGCATATATGGTGTGGCATATGCGCTAATACAAGCTGGTTCGGTAGATGTTCTTTTTGGTTATGTGGTAGCTCCCAGTGATGCCATCGGCTTTATAGCAGGGGTACAAATGGCAATTGGTCTCTACGCTTTTGCTGGATGTACTGCGGGCGACTTCGCTCGTTTTGCACCCTCTCGAAAGGCTGCGGTACTTTCTACGGTTTTAGGTGTGCTTCCCGCTGGCTTTGTCGCGCTTATGGCAGCTGCAGCATTGGCAATTGTGACAGGAATTGATGATGTAGCAGTTCTTATGAACTCAATTGGTTTGCCCTTGATTGGTCTCATTGCTCTGGTTCTTTCTGCTTGGACTGTTAACGCAGGTAATGTGTATTCGGCAGGTCTTGGTTTTGCGGTCATGTTGGGACAAGATGAGAGCGGCTCAAAAATAACTACGCTGGTGTCAGGTTTGGTGGGCATTGTCCTTGCAATTGGAGGAATTCTGGATCAGTTTCAAACATGGTTGTCCGTGCTCTCAGCAATTGCTCCGGCGTTGGCTGGTGTAATGATTGCTGATTACTGGATCATTCGCAAAGCTTGCCCAAGTCATGTGCAGGCGTGTGAGGGAGTGTCTTTGCCGGGTGTTTGTGCTTTGGTGCTCGGACTATTTGGCGCACTTGTTACAGGAGGCGCATTTGAGGCTTTCCCCGGTTTGGTGTGGCTCAGTCATCCATTTTTGATAGGGCCTGTTAATGGTCTCATAATTTCAATAGTTACCTATGTGGTGGTTTATAAGCTGAGTGGCCAAACCACCTATTCGGGCTCGGTGTGTATTCGCACGCCAAAACAATAAGAGCGACAAGCGAAAGGATTGCGCCATGCGCTTCATTGATTGCGAAGATGTGGTTGACATTGCTACTGGATCTGCACTTCTTGGTGCGGGCGGTGGTGGAGATCCTTACATGGGTAAGCTTGAAACCATAACGGCAATTCGCGAATGTGGACCGGTGCAACTTCTTGATGCTGAGGAGGTGCCAGATGAGTGGACGGTTGCCTCCATTGGAAGCGTCGGGGCGCCGTCGGTGGTGCTTGAGAAGGGTGTCAATGGAAAAGAGTATGCAATAGCGCATGACTTTTTGCAGCGTATTTTAGGCAAGAAAATTGATGCCTTTGTGCTTGCTGAAGCGGGCGGTCTTAATTCGCTCGTGCCAATTGCGGCAGCTGCGCGCGTTGGCATTCCGGTGGTAAATGTTGATGGAATGGGTCGTGCATTTCCAGGGCTGCAGCAGGACACTTACTGCTTAAACGGCGTTCCTACAACACCGATGGTTTTTGTGGACGAAAAGGGAAATAGAAGCGTTATTGAGACTATTGATAATGATTGGACCGAGACCATTGGCAGAGCTATAACATCAGCATCGGGTGGCGCAATTATCAATATGGGAGCGTCTATGACTGGCGCAAAAATGAAGCAATGCGCGGTGCGCGGAACGGTTGATTTAGCGCAGCGTTTAGGTGCAATTATTCGCCAAGCTAAAAGCGCATCGGAGGTGCATGGCTTAAGTCCAAGAGAGTATTTTTTGCGCGAATCGGGCGCTTATCTATTCATGCATGCCAAGATAGCTGATGTTTTGCGTCAAACACGAGATGGCTTCAATTTTGGGCAAGCAGTTCTTGAAGGCATTGGACAAGATAAGGGCAAAACGGGATCGGTCGTATATCAAAACGAGAATCTCTATGCCGAAATAGAAGGCGATGTGGTTATCAGTGTACCTGACTTGGTGTGCTTGGTGGATGCTGATACCTTCTTGCCAATTACTACTGAGTCACTGCATTACGGCAAGCGTGTTTTATTGATAGGGCTTGCGTGTGATGAAGCGTGGCGTACACCAGAAGGACTTGCCTTGGGCGGTCCTGGGTGGTTTGGGTTTGATATTGACTATGTTTCGGTAGAAGAGCAATGGAAGCGAAGGTTTTGCGCTACAATGCGCTGATACGTTTTGTAGTGAACGATCGTTGCGCAGGAAAGGGCAGGCATGCGTGAAATAGGAATAGAAGAGATTGAAGACATTGCCTTAGGTGCGGCATTGTTAGGTGCAGGTGGCGGTGGAGACCCATACGTGGGAAAGTTAACCGCTATTGGGGCTATCAAGGAATGTGGACCGGTGAAACTTATCAGTGCAGATGAGGTTCCCGATGGCGCCTTTATTATGCCCGCGGCATCCATGGGTGCGCCTACCATTTTGTCTGAAAAGGGCGTAGGGGCACATGAGTTTCGTCGCCTTTTTGACATGGTGGAACAATTTTTCGGCAAGCCGGTTTATGCAACGATGCCCGCTGAGGCTGGTGGCGTAAACTCTATGCTTCCGATAGCGGCTGCTGCCCGTTTGGGTATTCCGCTTGTAGATGCCGACGGAATGGGTCGCGCATTTCCAGAGTTGCAAATGGTCACTTTCTCAATTGGTGGCGTATCTGCAAGCCCTATGGCTTTCATTGATGAAAAGGGCAATGCGGGCATTTTGTCAACGGTGACAAACAAATGGACAGAAGACATCGCGCGCGCCGCCACAATGACGTGTGGTGGAACGCTTACTATTGCTTTGTTTTGCATGGATGCCGAGACGCTTAAGAAGTATGGCGTGCATGGCATTTTGACGCGCAGTCAAGAGCTTGGTGCAGCAATTCGCACCGCTAAGGATGGTGCGGCAGCTGCTGGGTTGACTCCCGAACAGCATTTCTTAGAGTTTACCGGCGGCCACAAGCTTTTTAAGGGCAAGATCGTAGACGTCTTACGCGAAACACGTGGTGCGTTTAATTTTGGTCGCGTGGTGCTTGAGGGGATCGGTCAGGATAAGGGCAGTCAGGCTTCTATTGCCTTCCAGAATGAAAACTTAAGCTGTGAGGTGGATGGCGAGATTTTAGCCACCGTTCCTGATCTTATCTGCTTGGTTGACGCTGAAACATTTACACCTGTTCCCACCGATGCGCTCAAATATGGCAAGCGCGTACTTGTCGTTGGGCTTGAGTGTTATTGGATGTGGCGTGAGCCTGCTGGTATTGAATTAGTAGGGCCGCGTTATTTTGGCTTAGATACTGACTATATTCCCGTTGAAGAGCGTTGCTTGCGAAAGGGTGCATCACATGTATAAATTGGGTATTGATGTTGGGGGTACAAACACTGATGCGGTACTCATTGATGACGAACTTAATGTAGTTGCTGCTATAAAGCATCCTACCTCTGAAGACATTTACGAAGGCATCATGGGTGCCATGGAAGCCGTGCTGAGCGAGAGTGGTATTGATCGCAATCAAGTTACGCAAGCTATGCTTGGCACCACGCAATGCACAAACGCTATCGTTGAGCGAAAGCATCTTGCGCCCATTGCAGTACTGCGTATTGGTGCTCCGGCAAGCGTTGGCATTCCTCCAATGGTTGACTGGGCAGATGACATTGCGGCGGTGTGCGTTGCTTCAACCATTGTCGAGGGTGGCTTTGAGTATGACGGCAAGCGTTTGGCTCCGCTTGACGAAGCTGCATGTCGCGAATTCTTTGCCAGCGTAAAAGGCAAGGTTGACTCGGTTGCTATCTCGTGTGTCTTTTCTACGGTGCGAAACGACGACGAAATCCGCGTTGCTGAGATAGCGCGTGAGGTCTTGGGCGAAGATGTTCGCGTATCAATCTCAAGTGAAATTGGCTCTATGGGGCTTATTGAGCGCGAAAATGCGACGATTCTGAATGCTGCACTCAACCACGTGGCTCAGCGTTTTACCGATGGGTTTGCGCAAAGCCTTGAAGATAAAGGCGTCACCAACGCTGAAGTATATCTGTCGCAAAACGATGGCACGCTCATGACTATGGAGCATGCACGTCGTTATCCCATTTTGACCATTGCCTGTGGTCCGACGAACTCTATTCGCGGTGCAAGCTACTTAACTCAGCAAAGCGATGCTATTGTTATTGACGTAGGTGGCACTACTACTGACCTGGGAGTTTTGGCACATGGCTTCCCGCGCGAAAGTGGTGTGGCGGTTACCATCGGTGGCGTGCGCACCAACTTCCGTATGCCCGATGTTATCTCTATTGGTCTGGGCGGCGGCTCAATTGTTCGCATTTTAGAAGATGATGGGCAAGGAAATGTGTCGGTAAGCGTTGGTCCTGATTCAGTAGGGTATGCCATTACTGAGCGCGCTTTGGTATTCGGTGGAGATACGCTTACGGCTACCGACATTGCAGTTCGTCTTGGTATGGCGCAGGTAGGAAATCCTGACTTTGTGAGCGAGATTCCCCTTGAAGTTGCGCAGGCAGCACTTGCTGAGATCAGAACGCTTGTGGAAGATGCCATTGATATGATGAAGGTCTCAAGCGATCCGATTGATGTTGTGCTTGTTGGTGGCGGCGCTATTGTTTTGCCGCAAGATCTGGCTGGTACTGCGCATGTTTTTGCTCCTGAGTTTGCGGGATGCGCAAATGCTATTGGCTCGGCCATCTCAAAGGTGTCGGGAACGTATGAAGCGCTTGTTGATTATGATGTTGTGCCACGCGATAAGGCCCTTGAGCAAGCGCGCGAGGCTGCCATTGAAGCTGCCGTTGCTGCGGGTGCGCAACCTGGCACGGTTGAAATTATTGATGCCGAAGACGTGCCGCTTGCTTATTATGCGGGGAACACGAACCGGGTAAAAGTAAAAGCCGCGGGAGATTTGATCTAAGAGCGTACAACCTAGACACTAAACTGTTACGCGGAACCTTCTTGCTGATCTGCTTTAATAGGGTGAGCAAGAAGGTTTTCTTTTATGCTGCTTGTCTCAAGTACAGTTGCAGAATATGCGTTGCAGAAAGTGGTGGTAATGCATGAAGAAGCACATGATGAAATCCGCGTTCTCAATAGTGGTGAGCGTGGCTTTGGTAACAACCCTTACACCGAGCGTGGCATTCGCACAAACCGAGGCACCTGAAAAGGCAGATGAAGCCACAGAGCCTCTTGTTGATGCAGAAGCTGCAGAAGATGAGCCTATTGTTCTTTTGGATCAAGGGGAGAAAGCAGCTTTTACTGCAACCTCTAACAGCTGGGATTCGTACGCAAATGCTACGTGGTTTCAAGGGCCGGGTCGGTATGCAATTTCCACTCCAGAGCAGCTTGCTTATATTTCTGCGGCGCTTTCCACGCAGTCTTTTGCGGGCTCTACGTTCTATCTTACCAATGACATTTACCTTAACCAAACAAACGCAAACGGCGAGCCGCTTTTGTGGGAAGCAAAGACAGATGGGGCTTTTGAAGGAACCATTGACGGCCAAGGCTTTGGTATTTATGGCATGACGTCAACCTCTTCGCGAGCTGCACTCTTTGGCAAGGTTGAAAACGCCGCTTTTTATAACTTGGAAATTGAGGGCAGCGCTACTGCTGGTGTTGCGGCAGCGTTTGCTGGATCTGCGAATAATTCAACATTTCAAAACTGCGTAAGTTCAGTAAGCGTTACGGGCACCAGTGCAACGGGTCTCGTTGGAGGCCTTGTTGGTTATGCAAGCAATTGCTCGTTTTTGGGATGCCAAAATGCGGGGCGCGTGTCTGGTCCTGCTCGTGCAGCGGGCGGCATTGTGGGTGAATCAGTTGGTTCTAACTTTGAGGTCTGTTTTAACGAACAGGCAGTACAAGGAGCTATTCGGTCTGGTGGCATTGTTGGCTCTATGGCACTACCAACGGGTGTTTCGGGCTATTCAACGTTTTTGCGTTGCGCAAACCAAGCCGCCATTTCAGCAGAGCAGTTTGCTGGTGGCTTGATTGGTGTGGCGGTGGCGCAAACAACGATGAGTCAATCGTATAATCGTTCATCGGTTGAGGGTGGAAGCTATAGCTTTACTGATGCAGCCTATGCAGGTGGCCTGATTGGTTATGTGGCGCAATCGGAAAGCACGCTTACAGTTGAACAGAGCTTTAATTCTGGTATGGCATGGGCAGTGGCAACAGGCGCTACGTCGCATGCTTTTGCTGGGGGCATTGTTGGTGGTACTGGCTCACGTTTTGCAATAGAGCAATCGTACAACACAGGAAACGCGAATGCGACAATGGCGCAAAGCTGTGCCTCAGGCGCCTTTGTGGGATATTCTCAGGCTCCTGGTCAGTCATCTGAACGCAATTGCTATTGGCTTAATACTGCCCCTAAACAGGCAAACGGCTCAAATGTGAGGGCTGTGCCTGTGGCTATCCCGGTTGCTCCTTCTGAACTGCGCACCATTGTGCCTTATCTTGGAACCTCATTTGCTTACAGTGCCTATGCCAATGGTGCGCCTGAACTTGCGTGGACCACGAATACTGCTGAACTCTGTTATCTTTCAAGCAATGGATCTACGGTTCTTGAGCGTGTTGGGATTCAAGAGGGTGCATCGGTGAGCGGATCTGATATTGCGCGTCTCTACTGTGGTGAAGTTCCAGCTAAATGGGTTGATGGACAAGCGCTGCGTTTTTTAGGATGGTCAACTTCATCGGGTGGGAAAGTTGGCGAAGCAATATCTCATGCAAGTGGTGTACTTTATGTCTATCCGGTATACGAAAAGCCGGCGGCTGAACCAACGCAGCCTGCACAGACCACACAACCAAACCAATGGATTTTGTCACACGGAAGCTGGTGGTATCGACACGGTGATGGCTCGTTTACGCGTAATGCTTGGGAGCACATCAATGGTGCATGGTATCACTTTGATGCTGATGGTTGGATGCAAACTGGATGGTTGAAGCTGGGATCAACTTGGTACTACCTCAATTCTAATGGCGCGATGGCAGAGGACTGGAAGAGCATTAATGGTGTTTGGTACTATTTCACGCCGTCGGATGGAGCTATGCGTACGGGTTGGTTGAAACTAGGTTCTACCTGGTATTACCTTCACGGTAACGGCGCAATGGCAACAGGCTGGGTCAAGGTTGGAGTAAAGTGGTATTACCTCAATTCTAACGGCGCTATGGCAGAGGGCTGGAAGCGTGTTGATGGCATCTGGTATTATTTGACGCCGTCAGATGGTGCCATGCATACCGGTTGGCTGAAATTAGGTTCAACCTGGTATTACTTGCGCTCGAATGGCGCCATGGCTACCGGATGGCTTAATATCGGAGGCGCGTGGTACTTCTTTAATGATTCGGGGGAATGGCGCGCATAGTAAGGACGCTTATCTCATCCATTATTTTTTAGGCAACATACGTCAAGATAAGCCATGCAAGGCTCGATACGGGTTATCGAGCCTTGTTTTTTGCGAAAGTGTTTGTATGTGGGCACTCTAGTGTGCTAAAGTATGCCAAGCTACTTTAGCGTGATAAAGTGCATCTTTGAGATGTGCTTAAAAGACAAGATGTGATGTCGCAGAGTTGTGCGGCAGGAGGGGATAGGTGTCATCTCATGAAGGAAAAGCTGGTTGCGGTTGTGGCAGGTGCTCTTTTGGCACTTTCGGCCACTGCGCTTTTTGGTTGTAGCAGTGCTGAGGAGCAGCCTACCGGAGACAACGTGTTGGTTGTTGGTTTTGATCAGGGCTATCCGCCTTATGGATATGTTGGTACCGATGGTGAGTTTACCGGCTTTGACCTTGATCTTGCGAAGGCGGTTTGCGATAAAAACGGCTGGACGTTAGAGCTTGAGCCCATTGATTGGGACACGAAAGACGTTTTGCTTGAGAGTGGTTCCATTAATTGCATCTGGAACGGCTTTACCGTTGAAGGGCGTGAAGACAAATATACGTTCTCAGATCCGTATATGCTCAATGAGCAAGTTGTCGTAGTTCGCGCTGATAGCGGCATTGATTCTCTTGAGGATTTGAATGGCAAAACAGTCATGACGCAAGTTGATTCAGCTGCTCTTGACGTGCTGACCAATGAAGATGCTGAAGAGGGCGGACAAGCCGAACTGGCTGCCACTTTTGCCGATTTGCAGCAAATTGGTGACTACAACAACGCGTTTATGCAGCTGGAGTCAGGTGCTGTTGATGCAGTAGCATGTGATCTTTCTATTGCCGCTTATCAGATGTCAGCAAAACCTGATATGTTTAAGCAAATTGGCACACTTTCAAGCGAGCATTATGCGGTAGGATTTGCAAAGGGTGATACCGAGCGCGCTGCTGCAGTAACTGAAACGCTCAAAGAGCTGAATGCTGACGGCACTGTCAAAGAGCTCTGCGACAAATACGCCGACCAGGGTCTGACCTATGACAATTGGGTGCTAGAATAGGCGCTCGTGATACATGAGCTTTTAGCTGATCGTAAAACGTGAAGTGTAACGGGCGAGAGGGACACCTTTCGCCCGTGTTTTCGAGAGGAGCAAACGTGGAGTTTGCAACCATGATGGGCATCTTGCTTTCTGGTTTGGTGCTGACAATTCAGATATTCTTTACAACGTTAGTGGGTGCTTTGCCTTTAGGCGTTGTCGTGGCGCTATGTCGGATGAGCAAGTGCAAACCACTTGCTATAGTGACACGTTTTTATATATCTGTTATGCGTGGTACGCCTCTTATGCTGCAGCTCATGGCGCTCATGTTTGGTCCTTATTATCTCTTTGGACTCCAAATGGGCTCTGACTGGAAATATATTGCCTGTTCGGTAGGGTTCATTCTTAATTATGCTGCGTATTTTGGCGAAATATACCGAAGCGGTATTCAATCAATTCCGCGGGGACAATACGAAGCGGCAGAGGTGCTCGGTTATTCGCGCTTGCAAACGTTTACCAAAATTGTGCTCCCTCAGGTTGTTAAGCGAATTTTGCCTGCTATGTCCAATGAAATAATCACGTTGGTCAAAGATACCTCTCTTGCATTTGTCTTGGGTATCATGGAAACGTTCTCCCAGGCAAAAGCGCTTGCGGCATCTGAAGTGTCGCTTGTGCCTTATATTATTGCGGGTGTGATTTATTGGATCTTTAACTTTATCGTTGAAGTGATTTTGACGCGCATTGAAAAGCGCCTTGATTACTATCACGATTAGTACCAATACGCGTTACGTTCATTACGTCTTTTAAATAGGTAAGGAATCACCATGTCGGATATGCCCCTTTTACGTCTTGAGCATGCACAGAAAAGCTTTGGCACAACGCCTGTCTTGCGCGATATTTCCCTCTCTGTTAAGCCAGGCGAAGTTGTTGGGGTTATCGGCCCGTCGGGTGGCGGCAAGTCAACGCTGCTTCGCTGCTGTACGCTTCTTGAAACGCTTGATAGTGGCAAATTGGCATACGGTGATCTTGTTGTTGCAGAGAACGACTCAGAAGGACACGCTCGCTACGCTGATGCGGCGGTGCAAAAAGAAGCCAAGTCACGTTTCGGTCTGGTGTTTCAGAACTTCAATCTCTTTCCACACTATAGTGTTATGAAAAACCTCACGGATGCGCCTTTGCATGTTCAGAAGCGCTCGGAAGAAGAGGTCATGCAGCAAGCGCGCGTCTTGCTTGCAAAAATGGGGCTTGAAGGAAAAGAAGACATGGTTCCTTGTGAACTTTCGGGAGGTCAGCAGCAACGAGTTGCTATTGCACGAGCGCTTGCGCTAAATCCCGATATTCTTTTCTTCGACGAGCCAACAAGCGCTCTTGATCCTGAACTAACTAAAGAAGTGCTGCGCGTTATTCGCAATCTTGCTGAAGAGCATATGACCATGGTAATTGTGACTCATGAGATGAGTTTTGCGCGTGATGTTGCCGATCATATTGTCTTTATGGATAACGGTGTGATCGTAGAAGAAGGCCCTGCCGCCGAGCTGATTAACCATCCTCAGCACGAACGAACAAAGGCCTTCTTGAATAACTATCAAGCTTAAATGACAGCTTTTGCGCCTACGCTTTTTCGGCAATAGCGCCTGTGTGATACGCCTCTAGGAGCTGTTCCAAATCAGCAATGCGTGATTTGAGCTTGGCTCCTGTATCGGTGTCTGCCACAAGTGTGCGTGTATCAACGCGCTCGACAACCCGACGAGATGAATGAATGTCCAATTCTTTTTCAACAGCTGCTTGTTTAGATTCAAGCGGTTCATGGGCAGCTAAGATAAATCCGTACGAATTAGAGATGAGGGTATAGCCAGCAATACCGGTGGTGGGCTGGTATGCGCGCGAGAACCCACCGTCAATTGTGAGCACGCGGCCATTGCATTTGACGGGGTCTTCGCCATCTTTCACCTTAACGGGAACATGCCCACAGATAATGCGGGAAAGGTGGGGGTCCATCCCGAAATCCTCAAAAATGTTGGCGAATACCTCTTCATTGTCCATGAGGGTGTAAAACGCGTTTTTGACCTCCTTGCGTGCGGCTTTGTCTGCAATAAGATAAAGCTCAAATGTTGCCATCTTGCTTTTGGCAAAAAGCGGTGATCCTTGCCCGAGCCACATATACCACATGAGATCTGCACCACGTTTGCGCATGTCGGGATCAGGATCAAAGAATGCCGCGCGAACATAAGATTCCATGACGTCATAGAGGGCGCGACCGGCATAGGTGTTACCAAAGACTTCCACTTCTTTTAAGGTGCCATCTTCGTTGAGGGGTACACACGCATGGAACATAAGATTATTGTTGTGAATCTTATAAAGGGAGCCATGCTCAAGGAAAAAGTGCATATGACGCTGAAGCTTTTCGCAATTGATAAAGGCTTGCTCCAGGCGTAGCATCACCTCTTCTTCTTCAGGTGTTAATGCGTAAGGATCATTCCAGTCAACAGTTGGAAAGACCGTGTCAGTAAGCTCGTATTCAATGCCATCAACTACGACGGTATTGCGAATTGGATCAATCTTGTCCAAAAGCTTTCTGTCTTCAAGACCAAACGAAGGATTGTCGTCAATGAGTTTAGCTTCAACCTTGAATTGAATAATGGCCATGGCTTTTTGGATCTTGATATTAAGCTCACGCTCAGCATCAGAGAGATCTGGGTTGCCCTTAAGACCGAACGCTACGCAAGGGTCGTCTTTGTAAGCTTCTTGGGCAAAAGATGCAAGTGGCAAGATGTTAATGCCGTAGGCGTCTTCTAAGATTGATAGGTTGCCATAGCGAGCGCAATTACGAACCACATGCGCAATGCAGCCGCGCTGACCAAGGGCAGCACCCATCCAGACTACGTCGTGGTTGCCCCATTGAACATCAACGTCGTGATAATCAATGAGTGTCTCCATGATGATGTCGGGCGCTGGTCCTCTGTCATAAATGTCTCCAATGATATGCAGCTGGTCAATAGCAAGCCACTGAATAAGCAAACAAAGCGACTCCACCAATTCAAGTGCGCGCCCTGTGCTGATGGTGGCTTCAATGATGGCAGCGTAATAAGCTTTTTTGTCAACGCCGTGATCGTCTTCATTCATGAGCTCTTCAATGAGATAGGCGAAGTCGTTAGGTAATGCACGACGAACGCGAGAGCGCGTATATTTTTGCGCTGCACGTTTACATACCGCCACCAGACGGGGAAGCGTTTCGTTGAACCATGCAACCTCATCATCGGTCTGGCTCAGAATCAGCTCCATTTTCTCGCGCGGATAGTAAATCAGCGTTGCAAGTGAGCGCTTCTCTGCGTCGGTAATATCTTCCCCAAAAACATCGTCAATCTTGAGGCGAATGGAGCCAGACCCGTTGCGCAAAATATGAGAAAAGGCATCAAATTCGCCATGAATATCGGAAGCGAAAAACTCCGTGCCTTTGGGCAAATTGAGAATTGCGCGCAAATTGATAATTTCGGCAGATGCCTTATTGGCGGTTGGAAAGAGTTGAGAGAGCAGTTCCAGGTAACGAACTTGCGTAGCGTCCATATGATCCCCCTAAGTCCTATATCGTGTGAGCAATATTTTATCGCAAGCAAGCGACTTGCCTAAACGCTGGTATGATTTGTGAGTAAGCAGATCGGTAAGACGAAAGGGGTAGACATGACTGCAGCTCAAACCTCCTCAAAGCAAGCTCCTGTCGTCTTTTATGTGGTGCGTCATGGGCAGACACTCTTTAATGTTGAGAATCGCGTGCAGGGATGGTGTGATTCGCCGCTCACTGATGAAGGTCGGCGTGTGGCGTCTGCCTTAGGTGCGGGGTTGGCAAACGTTGAATTTGTCAGTGCCTATGCAAGTGATTCGCAGCGTGCAAAAGATACCGCCACACTTATTTTGGATGCACAAGCAACTGCGCGTCATATGCAGCCTCATCAAAGGATTGCGTGTGTTGCAGATTCTCGTCTGCGCGAATGGTGCTATGGAGACCTTGAAGGCGGATCGGGGGATCGTCTTCGTGAAACATTAGCGCAAGGCTTTGGCGAAGTACTGCCTTTTTCTGAACTCAATGAGCGTCTCGTTGAGGTAGCAAACATATTGGCTTGTGCAGATACATCGGGGCGTGCAGAGGGTTTTGATGTCATCGAGCAACGTCTGCGGTCGTTTTTTATGCAAGTCGGATCTGAGATTCAGCAAAAGGGCGGCGGTAATGTCTTGGCTGTTACCCATGCGTTTATCGTTCGAACACTCGTATATTTATTGGATCGTGCTCGGGTGAATACGCCTCTCAAAATTCAGAATGCATCAGTGACAAGACTCGTATATGACCAGGGTATATTGCATCTTGAAGACATTGGCTCAGTGGAGTGGATACATCAAAGCAAAACGATAGAATAATGACGTTACGGCAACAGGAGTGCTTTCTTTGCCAAGAACTGTAACGGTTCGGATGACGCGCGACAACGGAGCTGTAGCAATAAAGCGATAACTAATCACCTGAGAGTTGACTTTCTTACAATGATTTAGGCAACGAGTCGTTGAGATGCAACTCTAGGAGGTTTCTATGGCTACAGCAACTGCTACCAACCAGACAACGGCGAACCTTACGGATGGCGCTCACTATTTGGTGGCTGCTCTTATAAAAAATGGTATCGATAAAATGTATGGTGTTGTTGGTATTCCGGTTACTGATTTCGCTCGCATTGCTCAAGCAAAAGGCATTCGCTATATTGGCATGCGCCACGAGGCCGATGCTGGCAACGCGGCTGCTGCGCAGGGCTTTTTGACGGGCAAGCCGGGTGTATTTTTGACGGTTTCAGCACCAGGCTTTCTAAACGGTTTGGCTCCGCTCAAAGAAGCAACCGAAAACGGTTTTCCTGTCATCATGATTTCAGGCGAATCATCACGTTCAACAGTTGACTTGTATGAAGGTCAATATGAAGGCCTTGATCAGCGCGCATATGCAGTACCTTTCTGTAAGGCTGCTTATCGTATTGACAACATGGAAGATATCCCGCTTGGTGTAGCGCGCGCTATTCGCACTGCTTGCTCAGGTCGTCCAGGCGGCGTTTATATCTCTATGCCCGATACTATGATTGGTCAGACCATGGATGCAGCTGCTGCTGAGGCTGCTTTGTATGCGGTTAACGATCCGGCACCTGCTATGATTCCTGCGCAGGAGTCGGTGGATGCGGCGTTACAGCTGTTGGCTCATGCGAAAAACCCACTAATTTTCTTAGGCAAAGGCGCCGCCTATGCTCAGTGCGACGAGGAAATCCAAAACTTTATTCATCAGACGGGTATTCCATATCAACCCATGTCAATGGCGAAGGGCTTATTGCCTGATACCGATCCGCAGTCAACTGCTTCGTGCCGCGGACTAGCAATGCGCACTGCCGATGTGGTGTTGATGATTGGTGCTCGTTTGAATTGGATGCTTAACTTTGGTAAAGGCAAGCATTGGAATAAGGATGTCAAGTTTATTCAGATTGACATTGACCCGACCGAAATTGACAACTCGCGCTATATTGCCTGCCCTGTTGTTGGCGACATCAAGTCCACAATGAAGCTTTTCAATGAAGGTTTGGCAAAATATGACATTCATGCTTCTCAGGACTGGATTGATTTGCTTGCGGCTGATACTGCCAAAAACAATGCTCGCTTTGGAGCGAAGACCCAAGAAGAAACACAACCGCTTAATCACTATAACGCACTTGGTGCAGTTAAAAAGGTTATGGATAAAAACCATGATGTGATCTTGGTAAACGAAGGCGCAAACACCCTTGATGATTGCCGTGACATTGTAGATATGTACCTTCCGCGCCATCGTCTTGACTGTGGCACTTGGGGCGTTATGGGTATTGGCACAGGCTATGCTATCGGTGCAGCAGTGACAACGGGCAAGTCGGTTTTGTCTATCCATGGTGATTCAGCCTTTGGCTTTGATGGCATGGAAATTGAGACAGCATGCCGCTTTAACCTGCCTATTACCTTTATGGTTTTAAATAATGGTGGTATTTATCGTGGCGACTTTGAAGATCTTGGTACGTCGGGAGATCCGTCTCCGTTGACACTGGACGCAACTGCTCACTACGAAAAGATGATTGAAGCATTTGGTGGCACGGGCTACTTCGCTACTACGATGGATGACGTGGAATCAATGCTTACTGAAGCGCTTGCTTCCAAAAAACCGTGCTTTATTAATGTGCAACTTTCAGTTCATGCTGGTGTTGAGAGCGGTCACATTTCGGATTTGAACCCCATTCCGGTTGTTGGACCGCTTGCTCATTCTGAGTGTGAGGACCTAAACGAAGAGGTCATTGACGGCAAGCTTGTTCAAACACAGGCAAAGTAAGCACGTTTTACCTGCGCATAGTTTGATTGGAGGTAACCATGGAGAAAATCCTCATTAATGACATTCTCCCCATTTTGGTCATTATGGTTTTGGGTTATATCTGCGGTAAATTGCGCTATTTTGACAACGATCAACGCCAGGGTCTGAACAAGGTTGTACTTGATATTGCTTTGCCGGCGGCACTCTTTGTCTCCATTGTTAAAGCAACAAGAGAAATGCTTGTCTCTGACTTAACGCTTACCATTTTGTCGGTGGTGGGTGTGGTTGGCATGTTTATGCTGAGCTTCTTTTTATGCAAGAAACTCTTCCATCATTCAACGCAAGAAGCTGCTATCTGTGCTTTGATTGCAGGTTCGCCAACTATTGGCTTTTTGGGATTTGCGGTGCTTGACCCTATTTATGGCAACTCAGTAGATACCAATTTAGTAATCGCAATTGTTTCAATTGTGGTAAACGCTATCACTATTCCTATTGGTTTTTATCTTATCAACCTTGGCCAAAGCAAAGATAAGGCAAAAGCGTTAGCTTCCGCAACAGCTCATACACCTCAAGGTGCAAGCGCACAAGCGCACACTACAGGCGAGGGCGTCAAAGCCGATGATCCTGCTCAAGCGAAAGGCAAGCTACACGATGTGCTAACGCCAAAAGGTGAAGTTGATGTTGCCGCTTCATCGAATCGAGGCAAACGTACACCCGATAAGCATATGAATCCTAATGTGAAGGCTATTCTTGATGCTTTGAAAAAGCCGGTATGCTGGTCTCCGCTTTTGGCTGTTTTGCTTGTTGTATTGGGAATTCATTTTCCGCCTGAGCTTGATCCGTGTTTTGATCTGATTGCAAAGGCTAATTCAGGTGTTGCTGTTTTGGCAGCTGGTCTGGCGCTTTCAACGGTTAAGTTCTCCATTGGCAAGGAGACAATTTGGAATACGTTTTTCCGTTTGATTTTAACGCCTGCTGTCTTTATTGTTGCAGGTATTTTATGCGGTATGGCCGGTGAAGGTGATAAGTTGTCAATGCTGGTTATGGCAGTTGCCCTTCCGCCTGCATTCTCGGGCATCATTATTTCGTCTCGCTACAACATCTATGTACGTGAAGGCGCATCAACAGTTGCAGTGTCAACCGTTGGATTTGCTGCAACTGCAATTCTCATCGTGTGGATTATGCCTATTATTCTTCACATGTTTGGTTAAAACGCACGAAAAGTTATCGAGAGCGGATTGGGCTGAGGCAAGCTCGCGCAATCCGCTCTCTTTTTGTAGGGTTGCAAGGGGTTATTATGACGCAAACTAAAAGAGCTTTGGATGGCATGACGGCTGCGGGCTATGCTGCCTATGCGCTTTCGGATGCTGCAATTATTTTTCCAATCACGCCTGCTTCTCATATGGCTGAGACAATTGAACAATGGTCATATGACGGGCAAAAAAACTTTTTTGGCCAGACGGTAGATGTCAAAGAAATGCAGTCAGAAAAGGGTGTGGCTGGTGCGTTGCACGGTGTTTTGGCTGGTGGTGCATTAGGAACAACTATCACTGACTCGCAAGGGCTTATGCTCATGATCCCTAACATGTATAAGATTTCGGGAGAAAACTTGCCCGGAGTTTTTCATGTTACGTGCAGGTCGCTTTCAACGCATGCCCTGTCAATTTTTGGAGATCATCAAGACATTATGGCGGTGCGCCAAACAGGCGTAGCTATGCTTGGTTCTGCGTCAGTGCAAGAGTGCATGGATTTATCGTGGGTCGCACATCTTTCAGCAATTGACGCTTCGCTTCCGTTTGTGCACTTCTTTGATGGATTTCGTACGTCAGATGAGATAGAAACCATTGATGCTTTAGATCCGCAAGACATGCTTGAGCTTGTCAATTGGGACAAGATCTCTCAATTTAGACAGCGTGCGTTAGATCCTGAGCACCCCGTTATGCATGGAACGGCACAAAATCCCGATATTTATTTCCAGAATCGCGAAGCTGCTAATCCTTTATACGATGCCCTGCCCGATATCGTACAAGCAAATATGGACAAAGTGGCACGCGTCAGTGGACGACAATACCATCTTTTTGATTATGTTGGCGCTCCTGATGCTGAGCGTGTGGTTGTGACCATGGCTTCATCTTGTGATGTCGTGGAAGAGGTGGTCAACTACTTGGTGGATAAGGGTGAAAAGGTCGGACTGGTAAAGGTTCGCTTGTATAGACCATTTTCTGCAAAGCATCTTATGGATGCACTGCCTGCAACAACGCGTGTAGTAAGCGTGTTAGATAGAACCAAAGAGCCTGGTAGCCAGGGTGAGCCGCTTTTCCAAGATGTCTGCATGGCGGTTTTGGATTCACAGCGTGCTATACGCGTATATGGTGGTCGGTATGGTTTATCTTCAAAGGATTTTTCGCCCACCATGGTAAAAGCGGTCTTCGATAACATGGCAGCGTCTTCGCCAAAAAAGCGTTTTACTGTAGGCATCATAGATGACGTGACACACACTTCGCTTGATCTGGGTGAGCCGATCTATACGTTTCCTGGAGAAGCAACACAGTGCATTTTTTATGGCTTTGGATCTGATGGTACGGTTGGCGCCAACAAGCAAGCAGCGCGTATCGTGGGAGATTATGGTGGCAAGTATGCCCAAGATTATGCTTGGTTTGATTCGCGCAAATCGGGTGGCTTGACTATCTCGTATCTCAGGTTTGCAGATGCTCCCATACATTCGCCTTATCTCATCAATCAAGCTGACTATGTGGCATGCCATAAGGATATTTATGCTTCGCGTAGACGCTACCATATGCTTGATGCGCTGAAGGAGGGTGGGGTGTTTGTTCTAAACTCGCCCTGGGAGTCAGCGCAAGAATTGCAAGCACATCTCCCGGCGGATTTGCTGAGTGATATTGCGAAGAAAAAGGCGCGATTTTATAACATCAATGCATCGCAACTTGCTGAAGAGTGTGGACTGGGTGCACGCATCAACATGATTATGCAGGTGGTCTTCTTCAAGCTTACGGGTGTTATGGATTTTGATGAAGCGCTGAAGCACCTTAAAAGCGACATTGCAAAGATGTATGCTTCTAAAGGAGCCGATGTTATACAACGCGACATTGAGGCTGTTGATAAAACGCTGGCATGCCTTAAAGAGATCAAGTATCCAACAGATTGGGCAACTTTGAGTGCGGGTGGGGATGCCGCGGGCGTACAAACTGCAATGGATGCGCTTGGCACCCATGAAGATGCTTATATTGAAGAAGTTTTTAAGCCCATGGAAGAGCTTAAAGGCAATGACCTTCCCGTTTCTAAATTCAATCCAAGTGGGGCGGTTCCCCTCGGAACGACAGCTCTTGAAAAGCGAAGCGTAGCTTTTGCGATTCCTGAATGGGATAGGCAAAAATGTGTGCAGTGCTATGAGTGTTCGCTTGTTTGTCCTCATGCGGCAATTCGTCCCTATCTTGCAACGGATGAGGAACTGAGCGGTGCCCCTGCGTCTTATGGCACGAAACAAGCAACGCTTAAAGACCATACAGACCTTCATTTCCGCATTCAGGTGTATCCTCAGGATTGCGTAGGATGTGGTTCGTGTGCAACTAACTGCCCTGGTCATGCGCTTAATATGAAGCCTTTGGCAACACAGCTTGAGACGCAGAAGACAAATCTTGCTTTTGCTCAAAACAACATTTCTCTCAAAGACGCTCTCGTGCCACCCACAACTGTGCCTGGAACGCAGCTTCAAAAACCGCTTCTTGAATTCTCCAGCTGCTGTGCGGGATGCGGTGAGACGCCCTATGTGAAATTGCTTACCCAGTTGTTTGGCGATCGCTTGGTGATAGCAAACGCGACCGGATGTTCATCCATCTGGGGTGCTTATATGCCCGCTATGCCCTATACCACCAACGCCAACGGGCATGGGCCTGCGTGGGCTAATTCTCTGTTTGAAGATAATGGCGAATATGGGTATGGCATTCATAAAGGCATTAAGATTCGCAGAGGTCATTTGGAAGCACTCGTGCAAGAGGCGCTTGCATCCAATCAGGTAAACCAGCCTCCAGCAGATCTAGCGGAGCTACTCAAGACGTGGCAAGTCGTCAAAAATGACGGCGATGCTTCGTATCGCGTTGGGCAGGCCATCCAAGAAAAAATTGTGGCAGCTCAGCTTTCAGGGGTTGCGCCTTATAAGGAGATGCTTGAATACGGCACTTCATTTGGAAAGAAGAGTGTTTGGGCTGTTGGTGGCGATGGCTGGGCATATGACATAGGTTATGGCGGCATCGATCATGTTCTTGCTAGTGGTGAAGATATCAACATGCTTGTTTTAGACACCGAAGGCTACTCAAACACCGGTGGCGAACTCTCTAAAGCAACGCAGCTTGGTAGTGTTTCGGGATTTGCGCTCAATGGCAAAGCAACGCCGAAGAAAAACCTCGGTCGCATGATGATGGCATATGGTTATGTCTATGTGGCGCATGTCTGTCTTGGCGCAAATATGCAACAAGTTATTACTGCCCTTCGTGAAGCAGAAAGCTATCCTGGTCCTTCTCTTGTTATTTGTTTATGTCCCTGTATTTCCTGGGGGCTTAAAGCGGGGATGCATTCTGTTGTGCCCGCACAAAAAGAAGCGGTGGCTTCGGGGTATTGGCCGCTCTGGCGTTTTAATCCTGCGCGCGCGGATGAAGGGGAAAACCCCTTCATATTAGATTCTGCGGCTCCTGATACCGAAGATGGACTTCCACCGTTTTTGGATGGACAAAACCGCTATGCGCGTCTTAAGGATGAAAAACCGCAGCTTTCAGCGCTTCTTCAAAGCGAATTAGCAAAAGACTGCGAGCAAAACTATGTTGAATTGAGCCGCACCAAAGAGGTATATAAACCTCAAAGTCCTGCAGCTTCTGCGAAATAAGACACGTGCTGTGGCGGTTGGTCACAGCACGTGTGCACAAAATGCTATTTACGCGTTTTCGCAGCTGCTTTGGCGCGCTGCTTGCAAAGTTCTGCCCAGCTTGGCATGCTGTCAAGAATTGCGGCAAGCTCACTAAGCTTGGTAGGGATGTCAATGCTTTGCGGGCACATGTGCGTGCATGCTCCACACTTCATGCAATCATCTGCACGCTGCCCAAAAGGAACTGCGTCCATCTGCATGCTTACAGTGAAGTTTTTATCAAAGGCTAAGTCATTGTAGGCTTGCATCATAAGGGGGATGTCAATATGCGCCGGGCATGACTCAGTGCAGTACCGACACGTCGTGCAGGCAACACCGCTTTTCAGCGATTCTGCCACTTTGAAGAGAAGCGCTTCTTGGTCAGGGGAGAGCTGTGTCTTGTAAGCAAAGGTGCTGCAGTTTTGCATCATTTGTTCAAGGTTTGACATACCGGACAAAATCACCTTGACATCCTCGAACTGCAACAGCCACTCAAATGCCCACTGAGCAGCACTTTTGCTTGGATCAGTCCGTGTTAGTGGCTGCATTTGATTCTCGTGCAATTGCGCAAGCTTACCTCCGCGCAAAGGCTCCATGACTACAATCGGGATGCCTGCATCATGAAGAAGACGATATTTTTCTTCACCACGCTGAAGCGACCAATCAAGGTAATTGAGCTGGATTTGACAAAATTCCATGATGTTGTTGCCCGCGAAGAGGGCGGCTGTTTGCGGGTCATGTTTGGCGAGTTCGCGATACTTCTTTTCGCCGTATGCTAAAAACGCCGCGAGATTATCAGGGCAGCCGTGGCATGAAAAGCCAAAATGGCGAATGCGTCCGCAGCGCTTTTGCTCAATAAAATAATCTGCAATGCCCCAGCGTTCATCAGTGTAGACATCAACGGATGCCTCATAGACATTATGAAGAAGGTAAAAGTCAAAGTATTCAACGGCGCACTTTTGCAGCTGTTCCTCAAATATGGCTGCTGGGTCATAAATCTCAGCAATTTGATGCCCCGGATACTTGCTCGCTAAGAAAAACTCTTCACGAGCATAGCGAGCAAGTGATTTTCCGAGGGCGATCTCTGACATATTTGCATGATAGGGGTACGCGGTGTCAAAGTAATTGACACCAGCCTGCAGTGCAACATCAACCAGAGCATCAAGGGCATGCTGATCAATATTTCCTTGGTCATCATTGATGATTGGCAACCGCATTGCGCCAAAACCAAGGCGGCTTACGGTATCTCCCAAGAAATTGTTTGTCAGCATGTTTACTCCTTTGTGCAGAGATGGTCGTTAGTGTTGTTTACGCCAGCTCATGAGTAAAGCCATACCAGCGCACAGGACTGCTAAGCCCAAGAAGACAAAGGTGTTGGCTGTTGTGTCACCTGTTTCGGCAAGCGCAGCCTTTGTTTTGTCCGCTTTGGGAAGGCCTTGCAAAGCAGCGTCTGGAGATTCTTCTGTTGAAGATGAACCACCTTCTTCGCCGCCCGTATTAGGAAGCGAAGTGCCATCTAGAATGCCACCGTTTGCATCAACGTTAGCAGAAGGATAGACGGGTTCACGGTTGGCTGCTCCAGGATGATTTGCAAGGTATTCATCCCAGCCTTCTTCGGGCGTAAAGGACTGACCTGGGGTAAAGCGTGAAGAGCCATTGGTGATAGTTGAAACATCAACACCAGCAGGCGTGGTGCCATGAGCGGTTGCAATATTGCCAACATCCTTGCCAATTGCATCTTTGCTTACCGTCACATCGAAAATGAGTGATGCTTCGGTGTTGCCCAGCAAATCACCAACTGTTGCTGCTAACACGCGATCTTGCGGATTATATGCGCTGTCGTCAACTACATATGTCTGACCCTTAGCGTCAATAACCTGAATTGAGCCAGGTACAAGTTCTAGACCCTGGGGAATCTCGTCGCGAATGATCGTTTCATACCAGGCGGTATGGAGACGTGTGTTTTTCACGGTTACGGTATAGCGAACGGTGTCACCTACATGAGTGTCTCCGTCATCTCGCGTGAGATTTTGAGCGGTTTTGCTGGTGACGATATCTGCCGGACCATTCTCGTCTTCTTGCTCTTTGGGAGAAGCGGGAAGCACGATTGGCATGTCAGGATCAGTGGTGGTAGGAGTGGAGATAAACTCCTCTTCTAGTTCGCTCCACGGTTTATCGGGAACATAGACAGAACCTGGCGTTGGCTTTTTGTGAGGCTTTGGATTATCGGGATCATCGTCTCCGTCTCCGGGAGTGTCTTCTCCGCTGCCGTCACCTGTACCGTCATCGTCGGGAGTATTGGTTCCAATCCACTCATCAGTGGGGTTTTGACCCAAAATGGAAACCTCAATACCAGGGCCTTCAGGGCGTTTGGGGGTATTGGGATCACTTGGTGTGCTTGGGTTGCTTGGATCTCCAGGGGTATCCGGGTTGTTTGGATCGCTGGGATCACTGGGGTTATTGGGATCGCTTGGATCATCCGGGTTGCTTGGATCATCCGGGTTGCTGCCACCAGGATTGTTCTTTTCAGCCTCGCGGGTCTCTTCGGTGGACAAGATGTCAACGTCAACGGAGAGTGAGACCTTTTCTCCGCCATAGATATCGCCAGCAACAACAGCAATGATGCCCGTTTCGGGGTCATATGCGCTGTCATCAACGGTGTAGCGATTGCCTTGTGCATCCACCAAGGTAATCGTGCCGGGTTTGGGCTCATAGCCAACAGGCAGTACAAGCTTTACGACGCCATCAACAAGTTTTGAATCGGGAGCGATGTTCTCAGTGGTGGAGGTTACGCGAATGGTGTCGCCAACCAAAATGCGGTCGTCGGTGTGCTGTTCGGTCTTGCCAATAATTTCGGTAGTGACTTTGGTGACAATGTCAGCAGCATTGGGGTCTTTGGGCAGAATGGGCGTAGGCTCGGGAATTACAGGCATACCCGGAGCTGGCGGCGTGGCGTCGTTATTAGGTACGACGACAATATCGGTGCCTACAACCAGATCCTCGGGCGGGTTAATTTCTTCGCCAGGATTGAGATTGTCAATCTCTTTGCCGAAGCCACCGCTGCCGCTTGGCGTATTGGTGATGGTGGGAAGCTCCCCGTCTGAGGGACGCGTGCCTAGTCCATCGGGGACGGTAGCCCTAAAGCGAACAGAGGTTGATTGACCACCAAAAACAGAGCCGACAACTTTAGACAGCGTTTGTGCGTTAAAGGTGTATTCGCCACTCTTCAGGTCAGACCAATCCAGGCTCTCCCAGTCAAAATCTTGGTAGAACGCATTGCTGCTTAAGGAAGTATCGCCATCAGGGGTGGGGTAGTTTGAGGCAAGTTCAACCGATGTTGCATCAAAGATGAGCTTGTCGTCAATAACGTCTTTTAATTCCGCTGCCTGCCATGATGAACCGGGCGTGAGGTTAAGGCCTGAAACAGTATATTCAATCGTGTCACCGGGACGCGGAGGCGTGAGTGCGCGCAGGGTGTTTGAATCATCTGCTTGAGTGATGATGCCTGCTTCAACAAATGGTGTCAGCAGCTCATTAAAGAGAGCACTTTGGGCTGCAGGAGCACTCTCAAGGGCAGTGATGTTTTTCCAAATAAGGCGAATTTGCACGCTCGGACGAAGCGAGGGATCCGGCAAGATGTTTACGGTTAGCTCGCGATGTTGACCAGTGTAGAGAGCGTTAGCGGGTTGATCCATAGTGATAACGCAGGTACCGCAGCTCAGTACGTTGATCTTGACGTTGCCATCTTCGTCATATACCGGATTGCCATTCTCGTCTCGAACAATGTCAGCAACGGCGGGGTTTGACGAGGTAAATGTCACAGGCGCAGCCGACGTTGAAACAAAGTTCATATTAAAGAAGTCTTGCGTGGCTGCATCTCCCTGGAAACTCGTATAGGTTCCCGTTACTGTCTTAGAGTCTGAGTCATATTTCAGATCATCTGGGCCGTCTACTTCAATGTTGTCGGTTGGAGCAACGGGCACAATGAAGGTGTCTTCAGTATCAGCGTTGGCAGGATTGTCCTCAACGCCTTTGATGTAGTTTTTATCTGCAATGTATTCAAGTGAAACCTTATGAACAGTGCCATCTGCTGTGGTGGTACCGGATTCCATAAGCTCGCCATCAAGGCGTGTAGGATCAAGGTAGTACACAACTTTGGTAGTTGCACGACCGCTTGGAGCAGATTCTGCGGGGATAATTTCAAAACTTGAGTATGCAGATGCTTCTATAACTTCTTTAGTAAGAGCGATGGGCTCACCAATAGGTTTACCATCTAAAGTTACCTGTACTGCTCCTGTTGGAGCTTCGCAAGTTTTTGCGGTGCTACTTGCAGGATGGATGTTGAAATCAAGCCGGATACGGTTGCCCGGGTTAGGCGAGTCTTTTGTAGTGGGTGTCCACGTACCATCCTCAGAAAGGGTGCCATATTGTGTTGAAGAGATATCCAAGATGGCAGGAACGCGATATACCTCCGCCCATCCAGTAATGCGGTGTCCCCAATAGTTAAATGAGAAGGGCTTGGTTTCTGAGTATTCACGCGAAACAATTTCAAACTTAAAGACACCAGAATCAGCAGGCATAACACCTTCGCGAATAACCTCACTGCCAGGTAAGGGGAGCTCGTCTCCACGCTTAGCGTATTGCTGGTAGCTTACATCAAGCTTGGTGGGGTCTTTGAGAAGCTTGCCCTGCTCTTCAAAGGGAGAGGTGTCAAGCGGGTTGCTTTCTGATACGGTAAACATTTCAAAGGGAAGGCCGTCGTAGTTTTTGGAGAGACCCGAGAAATATGCTTGCTGTTCTGCGGGAAGCTTATCGATATCAATATTGATGTAGCGCTTCAAAATTGAGCCCTGATCGCCGCCAACCTCTTCAACATACATTGGTTCTATGGAGTGTTCTACACCCTCATCGTCGCGATAGGACAAAGTTACGGTAACGTTTTTGCCGGTTGCTGATTCGGGAAGCCACAGATAAAGCTCGCCATTGTGCAAATAAGAGGGTGCACCATAGTTTTGAACTTGGTTGTCAATTTGAAGCTTCCACTTGGTGATAGGGACGGTTGAATTCTCATTTTCGTCAAATTCTGAACTCAAGTTAATGGTGAGCATCTGCACTTTGTCGCTGTCTGGCAGATACTTACGGTTTGCAACGACAGGATCGTTTGGATCGCCGCCTGCAATGGTCTTGATATCCTCCCAGTTTTCTACGCCTTGGGTATTAAATGCGGTATCGCCAATGCCTTGAAACATTGGCTTTCCTGTGAGGGGGTGATCCTCTACAAAGACAGAGCCGCCTGTTACGAGTGTGTAGCCATTGCGTGCTCCGATGCCATACAAATACGGGTCAGTGTTCTTTTTGTTCGGAACGGAGGTAATAAGCGTACCGCCAGTAATACGAATGACGTGGTTTTTGTTTGCAGCAGGACCATGTGCGCAGCACTGACCTACAGCATTTCCGTGATAAGCTGCGGTTACGTTAATGTAGCCGCCGTTAATAGAGATGTCACCTGCAACCGTATGGAAGTGCTTTGAACCGCCACTATGAATAGTGGGACCGCCATCATAAGGTACGCCATACCAGCTGTAGCCATATGAGACGCTTTCACTATTGTTGCCAGTGGGAACCTCAATAGCGTCTGGTTTGCAGACATTGCCATGATGTCCACTCATGTCATAGTATCCAAATCCTGCGCCAATGCCGGTTCCGCATGAACCGCCCACTGCGGTAACATTACCGCCATTGATGGTGATGATCGTTCCGGAGCCAGCAGCTCCGCCGCCAATGCCTGATCCGTTGGGATAACTCCAGTTGCTGCCATTGAATTCCGACACTTTTGCAGAAATGGTGCCGCCATTGATAATAATGGTACCTGCGTTTTCACGAGGACCCGAACCAATGCAGGCAGAGTGTCCGCCACCTTGAGCATCTAAAACGCCAGGGTTAGCGGAATCCATGTTGGTGATTGGGTCTCCCGCTTTTAAAGTTTGTCCTCCTATGAGGGTGACATCTTCACCAATCATGCCATCTTTTGGTGTCACAATTTGATTGTTGGTGTCAAGGTTGCGAATTGAGTCATCAATGACGAGGACAGAGCCCCATCCGCAGCGGATGGCAGGCCAGCCATTAGCGCCGGTAATAGTGTTTTGTAATTTATTGGTTGTACCGTCTGCTAAGGTCAAATGAAGCTTTGTTTTGTTGACGATATCGTAGGCGTTGGTGACTTTTACACCATCGCCGTCTTCGTCTGAGTTGGTGATCATATTAATAGGTGCACAGTTGGCCGTTACGATGTTAACGCCGGCAAGGGTAAGATCAGCTTGTGTACCTGCATCAATTTGAATAGTTTGTGCGGTTGTGGTTTTGTTCGGCGCCATTTTGACCGTTAATGGCGTGCTGGTCTTGATATGAAGGATATTGTTTGCAAATTCAAAATCCTTCGGAGATGATCCCCCTAATACCAGAAAATCTCCTGCAGTAGCTCCTGTGTCATCTGCTTGAGGTGAAGGAGCAACGCTTGTTGCGCTTTCTTCCGCCGTAGCTTCTTGTTCGGTTGCAAGCGCAGCGGTTGGTATCATCAACCCGCTTGCCAAAACGCCGGCAAGAAGCACACGGAGGAGTTTATGCGAAACAGTTTGTTTCTTCATGATGAGCACTCCTCATACTTGTTGGTGGATGCTTGAGGAAGCTCAATACGGCATGACACCACTTACCGGAGGCTCCCGTTATGCATTCGGCACCAAAACGTTACTAAACTGATACTAAATTATAGCGTCAAATGAACATAAGGGAAATGCCAAACAGGCTGATAAAAGACAAAAAAGAAGCGATGCCATATGCGACATCGCTTCCTGAATACAAAAACCCGGTTTTTAAGCTATGAGAGTGTTACTTTTTGATAACCTGCACTGCTGCGTTGTGCGGCGTTTGCGGCTCTTCTAGTGTGCCGTCCTTTTCCATGGCGGCAATTTGATCTGCGCTATAGCCGAGGCTCTCAAGAATCTCAGCATTGTTCTCACCAAGGTCTGGTGCACGTTTGTAGTCAGGCTTGAAGTTTGACATGGTAAAAGGTAAACCAATGGTCTTAAACTTGCCACGAGCGCCACCTTGATCAATTTCAGGAATTGTGCCATCAGAGAGCAACTCAGGATCGTTTTCAATCTCATACCAGTCGCACACTGGTCCAACAGGTACGCCAGCAGCACCGAGCTTTTCGGTTAGCTCATACTTGTCATATTGCTTGGTGTACTCTTCGATAAGCGGATAGAGATCCTTCTTGTGGAGTTGTCGTTGTTGCCACGGAGTGAATTTCGGATCAGAGGCCAGCTCGGGTTTGCCGATGGCATTACAAAGCGCTTCAAAACCTTTTTGCGAATTCTGGATAACGATATAGACATATGCGTTTGGATCTGTCTCCCAGCCCTTTGCTTTGTATGTCCATCCAATAACCTGACCGCCTTCGGTATTCTCGGCACGAGGAATTGCTTTACCCCAGTTGAAGTCAGGATATACCTCGTAGTGCGGCAACGCACCCAAGTTATCAAGCATGATCTGGTCACGTAATTTGATGCGACAGAGGTTTAGTACGGCGTTGCGCATTGATTGATAAACGTAGCAACCTTCGCCGGTATGTTGACGCTGAACAAGTGCGGCTAGAATGCCAATGGTTAAATGCATGCCAGTATTTGAGTCGCCCAAGGCGGCACCTGATTGAGTTGGTACGTTGAAGTCGCCCTCATTCCAACCTGTTGAGGAGGCGGCGCCACCGGCTGATTGAGCTACAGGCTCAAATGCTTTTACGTGAGCAAAGCGCGATCCTTGGTTAAAGCCTTTGAGCGAAGCCATGATCAATTTCGGATTGAGCTTGTGAACTTCTTCCCAACCAAAGCCCATCTTTTCCACGTCGCCCGGTCCGATGTTTTCAACAAAAATATCTGCTTCCTTGAGAAGCTTTGTCAAAATTGCTTTACCTTCATCAGTCTTGCAGTTAAGCGTTAATGACTTTTTATTAGCATTGAGCTGCAAGTAGTAGACGCTCCATGAATCAGCGATATCAAGCAGTTCGCTACGGGTAGGATCGCCTCCGCCAGGACGTTCAATCTTGATTACTTCTGCACCCATCCAAGCAAGCAATTGCGTGCAAGACGGACCTGATTGAACTTCGGTCCAGTCGATTACTTTAATACCTGCAAGGGGGGCAGTTGATGTTGATTCTGCGGCCATTGCGCACCTCCAAATAACTGATTACGTAACAATAACCGTCTTCAATAGTAAGGATATGACCAGATAAAACGCTCTACATGTGAGGTTTGAAAACGCTACGTAAGCACGCAGGTATCATTTTGTTAAGTTGACTGCTTAGGAAATACGAGCGGCGCTCTTCTTTAAAAGCTGGCGAATTGTTTCAGGATTGTTAGCCATAAAGGTTTCAAGTGCTATTGGTGGGGCAGGGTGAGAATCAAAGGCGCTCAGTTGTTTGACGAGCCATGCAACATCTCGCCATGATCCACACGTGTATCCTGCGTGTTGCTGGATGCCCATGGTGCTAAACCCGCGTGAGTGATGGAGGTTTTCGCTTGCGGGATTTGGCAGCGTCACGAGGGCATATGCCATCTTAAATCCCAACATTTGCAAAAGTTCAAGAAGCGTGTCGTACAAAACACCACCGTATCCATGTCCTTGAGTGTCCTGGTCAAGATAAATAGAAGTCTCTGCGTTCCATTGGTATGCCTTGCGCTCATGCTGAGGGTGGGCGTAGGCATATCCTAAAAGGCGACTGCTCGCGTGATCCTGGTGCTCTAAGACCAGCCAAGGAAAAAAGCGGCATGTTTGCTCATATCGCTCAAGAAACTCTTGTGTTGTAAGAGGGCATTCGTCAAAGGTGATAGGGGTAGAGGTGTAGGGAGCATAAATGCGCGCTATTTCGCCCATATCTTGTGCAGTGGCGAAGCGAATGAGGGTGGTGGTAGGAGTGGTCTCATCAATCATAGTTTCGCCAATCTTTTAATCTTTTGCGTTAATGCGGTAATTGCGCCTCGTTAGTGTAGCGCATTGTACGTAATTAACACGCTTTATCTAAACGTGAGGCACCGATCAGAAGTAAATGCGCTATACTTTCGCTTTACATGCGTTGAAGAAGACAGTACTAGTACTAAGTCGTGCTTCCAGAGACGGGTTTATATGCTGAGAGAACCCGAGCATGCGTGCTGGTTATTCCCTTCCGAGCAGTATCTTTGAATGCGGATGCAAAGATTGATGGCAAAATTGGTGATGGGTTTATTAAGATGCCCATGAGATCCCTTTCAAGCCGTTTCTTTGCAAGATGATTAGTAGAAGATGCCGGGTGCTCCCGTCATAGAGCTAATGAAGTGGATGAACTCCTCATCAACCAAGGTGGTACCGCGAGAGCCTCCTCCCGTCCTTGGAGCTGCGTTATGGCAACAATGCCTGCAGGTCACAAGAAGGGAAGGCTCTTTTTTTTGTGGCATATGCGGGTCTGGTAATAAGCTTGTGTACGCGTGAGGTGTGCACAGATGGTAAAGAAAGGCTGGATAGCATGGCACTGGCTGATGAGTTATGCGCTTTGCAGGCAGATACACTTGCCAGCATTGAGGCGGCTGTCGACACCTGTGCACTTGACCAGGTGCGCATTAGCGTTCTGGGCAAGTCGGGTTCACTGACGGCATATCTTCGCAATATGGGACAGGTTCCAAAAGAAGAACGTGCAGAGGTTGGCAAGACCCTCAATGCAGTTCGACAAACAATCGAACAAGCACTTGAGACGCGTAAAAGCGCGCTTGCGGCAGCTGAGCTTGAGGCTGCAATTGATGCGGCTGCTGTAGATGTTACTTTGCCGGGTCGCGCTCAACAAATGGGTACGCGTCATCTGATTAATCGCATTACCGATGAGATCTCTGAAGTCTTTTTTGGCTTAGGTTATTCGGTAGCCACTGGTCCTGAAGTTGAGACTGACTACTACAACTTTGAGGCGCTCAATGCGCCTGCTGACCATCCTTCGCGTTCTATGCAGGATACGTTTTACGTGCGCGATCTTTCCGGGGATGCTGCGGCAGTACGTGGTGAATCTGATGTGTTGTTGCGTACGCAAACTTCAGGTGTGCAGGTGCATGCTATGGAAGAGCAGCAACCACCCATTTATGTTATTGCACCTGGTAAAGTTTATCGTCGCGATGTGGCTGACCCTTCTCACTTGCCGCAGTTTACCCAGATTGAAGGCTTGGTAGTGGACAAGGGTATAACTTTTGGTGACCTGAAAGGTACGCTGGACTTTTTCTGTAAACAGATGTTTGGACCAGAGCGTAAGACCCGTTTTCGCGCGCATTATTTCCCCTTTACCGAACCCTCAGCAGAGGTTGATGTCAGCTGCGGAATTTGTCATGGCGAAGGATGCCGTTTTTGCAAAGGTACCGGCTGGCTTGAAATCTTAGGTTGCGGCATGGTTGATCCGAATGTGCTTCGCTATTCGGGCATTGATCCTGAAGTTTATTCGGGTTTTGCGTTTGGCATGGGTGTTGAGCGTATTGCCTGCCTGAAATATAACGTACCCGATCTGCGTATGCTGCTTGAAGGCGACATGCGTTTCTTGCGACAGTTCTAAAGGAGACCACGTATGAAAGTATCACTGAATTGGCTCTCTGAATATGTTGACGTTCCTGCTGACACGAAAGCATTTTGCGACAAGCTTGATTTGACGGGCACTGGTGTTGAGGGCGTTGAGACATTAGGTGAGTCTTTTGACAATATCGTGGTAGGGGAGACGCTTTCTTGTGAGGCGCATCCTGACAGCGATCATTTGCATGTGTTGAGCGTTAATGTGGGCGAAGATGAACCGCTGCAAATTGTTTGCGGCGCTCCTAATGCTTGTGCAGGCAAAAAAGTGGTTGTAGCAAAGATCGGTGCGGTTCTTCCCGGTGATTTCGTCATTAAAAAGTCAAAATTGCGTGGTGTTACGAGCTGCGGTATGTGCTGTTCAGAGCGCGAATTGGGCTTGAGCAACAACCATGAAGGCATCTGGATTCTTGCTGATGATACACCCGTTGGCACGCCAATTGCTCAGTATTTGTCAAACACTGATACCGTGCTTGACCTAGAGATTACTCCAAATCGCCCTGATTGCTTGTCCATGGTAGGTATGGCGCGCGAAGTGGGTGCAATGTATCAACACGACTACACGTCACCCCTTGCTGCAATGGCGGACCGTTTGTCTGAGTTTGAGCAAGGCGCAGATGTCTCTGACCTTGTGTCGGTTGACGTTGTGGATTTTGATCGTTGTCCGCGCTATACCGCCCGTGTTATTGACAACGTAAAGATCGGTCCGAGCCCTGCATGGCTTGCTGAGCGAGTCAGTGCGGCAGGTGCTCGATCAATCAACAATGTCGTAGATGTGACAAACTACATTATGTTTTTGTTTGGGCAGCCCTTGCACGCCTTTGACTACGACAAGCTTATGGAGCAAGACGGACGGGTGCGTATTGTGGTACGTCCTGCTCAAGAGGGTGAAAAGTTTACGACCCTTGATGGCGAAAACCGTGTTTTAACTTCCGATATGACCGTCATTGCTACGCCAGAGCGCGCAGTTGCTTTGGCCGGCGTTATGGGTGGTCTTGAAACCGAAGTTACCGAAGAGACTACCTCGGTGCTTTTGGAAGCCGCTGCATTTAATCGTGCGCATACTTCACGAACCAGCCGCAACTTAGGCTTAATAAGTGAATCTTCTATGCGCTATGAGCGCGGCGTAGATGATGTGCCCGTTGAGGTGATCAGCCAAGCGGCTTGTGCACTTTTGGCTGAGGTGTCAGGCGGTACGGTGCGACCGGGTGTTGTGGATGTGCATGACGTACTAAGCGCTCCGGTTAATCTTGAGTTTCGCATTGATCGTTTCTGCGCCATGATGGGTGCAGATATCCCTGAAGACTTTATTCGCGATATCTTAAAGCGTCTGGGGTGTGAGGTTTCCGCAACCGATGATCCTTGCGTGCTTGCAGTGGTAGCTCCAACGTTTCGTCCTGACCTTGAGCGAGAGATTGACTTATATGAGGAAGTTTTGCGTTTGTGGGGAATGGATAGAGTTGAAGCAACGCTTCCTGGTGGCCGTGGACGTTTTGGAGTTCGCAGCGATGTTGAGCTAGGGTTGGCAAAAATTAATGCAACGCTTCGGGCAAGCGGTTTGAATGAGACGATGACCTATTCGTTTGCTGAGCCTACTGAGCTTGATCGTTTGCGTATGCCCAAAGATGACCTAGGGCAACCAGTTGAACTGTTGAATCCGCTCAATGCCGAACAATCAGTTATGCGTCAGAGTATTATTCCAGGTCTTTTGCGCAGTGTGGCTTATAACCAAAGTCGTGGTGTGGCAAACATTCAGCTGTATGAGAGTGGCAAGGTGTTCTTTGCGCATGAAGGTAAAAAGAAGCCTAAGGAGCGCATGCGCGTAGCAGGTGTATTAGCGGGAGCTATGACCGAGAACGGTTGGAATGTATCGCCTGATCAGTTTGACTTCTTTGACGGTAAAGGTGTAATTGAAAACCTCATTCGTGAACTTGCTTTACCTAAGGTTCGCTTTAAGGCAGTTGATGCAGATCAAGCGCCGCACTTGCAACCAGGTCGCGCGGCTTCTGTTGTAAGCGAAGGTACGGTTCTTGGTTGGGTTGGTGAACTGCATCCGCTTGCTGTTCGCGACTTCGACATTACTGGACCTGTTGTGGCTTTTGAGCTTGATCTTGACGCACTCATTAAGGCCGCTCGTCCAGCTCGCGATTATCGTGATGTACCCGTATTTCCTGCTGTTGCCATTGACTTGGCGTTGGTGGTTGATGAGGGGGTAACTCATGAGAAGATCCTTCAATGCATGAATAGTGCTGGCGGCAAACTGCTAGAAGACGTGCAATTATTTGACGTATATCGTGATGAAGAGCGCGTAGGTAAGAACAAGAAATCTTTGGCATATGCGCTTACCTATCGTGCACCTGATCGCACCCTCACCAGCGAAGAAGTGGACAAGGCACATGAGCGCCTTGTCAAAAAAGTATGCGCTGCCGTTGGCGCGGAAATACGAGGCTAGATAGTTTCAGGTAGAGTAAAAGCAGGAGTTTGAGATGGTTATGGCGGCGGGATACCCCGCCGCCTCGCATGCGAAATGGGGATACGAAGTGGCTTCAAAGATTGCAGTTGTAACTGACACGAATAGTGGCGTTATGGTTGAGGACGCAAAGACCTTAGGCATTTTTGTGGCGCCGATGCCTTTTGTGGTTGATGGGCAAGAATGCTATGAAGGCGTCAATTTGGAATCGTCACATTTTTATGAGCGTCAAGCGCAAGGTGCAGTTATAGCTACGTCACAACCTTCTATCGCAAAGCTGCAAAACCTTTGGGATGAACTGCTGCAAACTTATGACGAAATAGTCTATATTCCCATGTCAAGTGGTTTATCTGGTTCATATGATACCGCCAAGCATCTTGCGAATCACTATCATGGTGCTATTGAGGTTGCTGATTGTATGCGCATTTCGGTAACGCAGCGCGAAGCAGCTCTTGATGCGCTTCGCTGGACGCAGGAGGGTCTCAGCGCCGCACAGATTCGCGAGCGCTTGGAAGCAAATCGGCTTGAGGCAAGCATTTATATTATGGTCGACACTATGGAGCATTTGCGCAAGGGAGGCCGAATTTCACCAGCAGCCGGTGCCATTGGTTCTCTTTTAAAGATTAAGCCGGTTCTTCAAATTCAAGGCGACAAGCTTGATGCATTTAGCGTGGTTAAATCAGTAAAAGCAGCAAAGCGCACCATGTTGACAGCCCTTGAAAAAGACATTCACGAACGCTTTGGAGGCGTAGATAAAGTGCATATGTATGTAGCTCATACCAACCGAGCAGCGGATGCATATGCGCTGGCGCAAGAGATGAAAGAGCGCTTTGCTAGTAGTGATGTTTTTGTTGATCAACTGCCGCTGAGCATTGCCTGCCATACAGGAGCAGGGGCTTTAGGTGTAGGATGTGCACGGATTCTGTCTTAGCAAGAGGAGTTTTACATGTACGATGGATTAGGCCGTCCTGGTCGTAACGATGAGTGTTGGTGTGGTAGCGGCAAGAAATACAAAAAATGTCATCTTACCTTCGATGATAAGCTGCAAGCTTTATACGATGAAGGCTATGAGGTCCCACCACGTGATCTTTTGAAAACCCCCGAAGATATTGAGGGCATTAAGCGTTCTGCGAAGATCAATATTGGTGTATTGGATATGGTCTCAGAGCGAATTGGTGAAGGCGTAAACACGCTTGAAATTGACCAATGGATTTATGATTACACAGTTGAGCATGGCGCAATTCCGGCCGACCTTGATTACGAAGGTTTCCCAAACAGTGTGTGCACATCCATCAATGAAGTAGTTTGTCACGGCATTCCAAGCAAGTCCGACGTGCTTACCTCGGGAGATATTGTTAATGTTGACTGCTCAACTATTCTGGATGGGTACTTTTCGGATTCATCGCGTATGTTCTGCATTGGCGAAGTGTCTCCAGAAAGAAAACGCCTGGTAGAAGAAACAAAAGCAGCGCTAGAAGCAGGACTTGCCGCCATTAAACCATGGGGCTTTTTAGGAGATATTGGTGCGGCTGTTAAGGCACATGCAGCATCATGCGGCTTTAGTGTTGTTCGTGAATTTGGCGGTCATGGTATTGGTTTTGAGTTCCATGAAGATCCGTTTGTGAGCCATGTATCTCAGGCGGGCACAGGTATGATTTTGGTACCTGGTTTAGTATTTACCATTGAACCCATGATCAATGCGGGTGGCCAGGCAATTGATATGTCTGATCCAAATGGTTGGACGGTGCGCACCAAAGATCGTTCAGATTCAGCTCAATGGGAAGTGCAGCTTGTTATTACTGAAGAGGGATATGAGCTTCTTTCTTGGTAGGGTAGATGCTGGTATGAGCGTGCGCCGCGTAAGGTTGATTCAGACATACCGATAAGTGAAAAGCAGTAGAGGAATTCAGAGAAAACGTCTCTTGCACAAGAGGCGTTTTCTTATGTTTTTCTTAAGCTTGCGAAAACAGCAAACAGATGTTCGCTATTTTGATATACTTGCACCATTATCAAAAGCGCACGAATGCACATCGCGTAATTTCCCGTCATGACACAACTGAATCGCAAAAAGCATGGTAGTTAACCTTGGTGTGGGTTTGTGCGCCTTCATCTTTCCACTTTGTGAAAGGAGTGGTGCTCTATGTTTATCTCCTCATTGAACTCTTCCTGTAAATCCTTTGATTGTGTGCCTATAGGCGCTGGCAGGAGAATGTTGTCTTTGCTTTCGTTAAAACAAGAAGAAGCAAGATTGCCCTTGCAGTCTCTGGTGCTTGTTGACGTATTGCCCCTTGAATGTCTTACGCCACAAGAAGTTGTTCAGTTCGAGCTTCTTGTGGCAGATTCTCCAACTCAAGAAGAAGCGCTGAGTGCAATAACTTCGGGGGAAGGCATCTCCTGCGCAGCAATGCTTGACAAGAGTCAGGTATCACGCGTGATTGCGGGGTTGTCTCATGAACCAATGCTATGAGCAAACTCCTACGATAAGAGCCAATCATGAATTATCTGCTACGCTGCTTGATGCTTTGCGTGTATGTGAACAAGATGATTTGGTTACTGCATTTTACACGTGGACCGCTCTTCAAGACCTCAATACCATACACAGAGATCTTCAAAGCGAACAAGGTATTTCTAACAAAGCTAGCCTCAATAAAAAGCTTCGCAAAAAATTGAGCTGTTTTCTTGCGGATATGATTGAGCGGTTTGATCAATCATTTGGGTCATTGCCAGATGAGAGTTTTACGCTTTTAGTGCCAAGTGCGGTGTTTTATCCGCAAACTCATGGGCGCATGCTTCGTATGGTGCAAGCTCAGTGTATAACCCTTCAGTCGTTTGATTTGAGAACATATTGTCCTCGTCTTGCACCAGCAAAGAGCTCTTGCCAATATCATCTTGCGCCGCACAGTGTTGTTTCGCTTGCGTTACTACCTTGGCAATATGCACTAACAAGTAGGTTGTGCATGCTTGATACTTTGTGCAGAGCCGAGCGTTATGAGTTCTTGGCAAGCGCAATTTGGCTTATGACCTACTTCGGACTAGATGAGCAGACAGTCCGGGAAGGGCAGAAACGCGAATACCAGCGCCGGATTAAACAAGGTATCCTCACACCTCTTTTACACGAAGATATTTGGATGGCTTATCGTGATCAGATTCGTGGCATTGAGGTTGGTTTTGATGTTGCTCGGGCGCTTGACCTTGATGGACCTGCGTGGCAAAAGCATATCCATCAAGCACATCTCTTACAAAGTGTTATTGACCTTAATGAAGCTCAAAAGAAGCAGTTTGCGAGTTGTATTGAAGATTTTGTTTGCCAAGAGCATTAAGGTATGTGCCGAGCTATGAGAGCGCATAATGGCACTTTAAGTCTTGGGGCTACATTAAGTAAAAAACTCTGGCAGAGACATAATGTCTCTGCCAGAGTAGAGAACTAAGAGCAGATACTTTGATGTGAAGAGTGCTAATCTGCTACTTCTTCAAGAGTGATTTCGAAGTTGAGATCCTCGCCAGCAAGCTTATGGTTCATGTCAAGTTCAACAACGCCATTTTCTGCAGAACGAATTACAACTGGAATCGGACGACCGCCCGGTCCAAGCAAATAGAGCTGTTCACCCACGGGGATGCTTTGGACAAGTGAGTCATCGTGCTCGCCATATGCATCCTTTGCAGGGATATGAACTTTTTTAGTTTCTCCAACAGTCATGTCTTCAACTGCTGCATCAAAGCCGGGGATCATTTGTCCGGCCATGCAGACAAATTCAATTGGCTCGCCACGATCAAGAGAGGAGTCAAACTTTGATCCATCGTCTAAGGTGCCAGTGTAGTGGACCTTAACCTTTTTACCTTTGTTGCTCATTGCGTTGTCCTTTCGGCTTATTTATTGAACTCACTGGTTTCAGCGAGTGTTTGACGTTGTTTTACCAAGTTGGCAAGAGGTGCAAGATAGGGTAGTTCATCTTGCGCTAAGCCCTTCTCAGCTAATGAGATGATAGTGTCGCATAACTCAGAGGCATTTCGCCCATAAACAGAAGCGTTATAGGCGTCTTGCATCAAAGCATCTTTCGCTGCCACAAAAGCGTTGCTATCTACATCAGCAAAAAGCGCCTCAAGTGCGTCAAGATTTGCTGGAGAATAGAACAGACCTTTGATGAGTGCTGCATAGGCAATTACATAGGGAATTGGCATGCTGTCAGCTGGGCGAATCTCTATATATGTCTTGAGGCGTACATCGGTGAAGAACATAGAAAGGGCATGTTCAACCTCTGCCTGTGTCATGGTTCTATCGGCATAGATTTCGCCAAAGGTGCGATCATCGTAGCACCAACTGTTTTGCGTACAAGGTACTAAGATGGCTGGAGTATCCAGCACGTATTCAGCGTATTTGCGTAAGGTGAAATCTGGGTTTAGTGCACCATGTACAAGACCACATCTGTCGGGGTCTACATGATTCCACATTGACGTCCTCATCATGTGATGGCTGCGAACTTGACCTTCGTAGATAGGGGTGTTATCGCAGATCAAAGAGAGGAGGGGAACGAGAGCAAACGCAATGCGTATTTTGCGTAAACAGTCCGCAACAGAAGTGTAGTCAATAGATATTTGTGTAGAAGCAGAACCTCTCATCATGCACGGACCGTCGGTGTCGCGCTCGCTCAAATACATGTTCATAAATTGATAGCGACGCTTTGGAATCAACTCAAGTGTACGTGCTTTTGCTGTGGGGTTGTATCCAACAGGCACAATTAGCTTGTCGTAAGGAGCAAGGATTGTGTTGACGTTGTCTTCAAAGGCATCAAAGCAATCCTTTGCTGTTGTCAAAGAAGCAAAAGGACCAGCGGAGAGCTCAAGTTGTGCGGCTGGCTCAATGGTAATTGCTTCACTTGGACGGCTGACACCTAAGATGTCGCCTCTGTCGTCTTGAGTGATGCGTGGGTAAGCGGTGCTCAGCTCGTGAAGTAACCACGCCACACCGTGATCATCGGAATAGCCAACAGGTGTCATATCTTTATTGAGTACAATATGCTCAAGCTCAATGCCTAAAGCATGTGGTGCATGTACCGATTTGATACCGCTTTCAAAATACGAGACGATAGCGTCAAGATTGCTTTGTCGTGCGGGTTGAGGTTTTGTTTGTTCTTTTCGCTCGTTAATTGTTTTATCCATGTAACACACTCTCTGTCAGCGTTATTAGTTAAAATCCTACGTTAGTTTGTATACAATAGTCCCAGGATTGCCGAGCTTGTCGGCAAAACGAAACCAATTCAAAACAATTTCTTCTGTATTGTATTAAGGCGAAACAGATATGAGTTTCACGGTAACTAAACGAACAGCACTCCTTCTTTTGCTGGACATTGTGGCAACGTATGCTGCCTACTGGCTTGCATCGCTTTTGACTGGTGTCGAAAATGAAGTCTTTATCAATAATGAGATCTTTTTCGTTATTGGAATTCTGGCATTTATTAATGTCTTTTTCTTAGCCCTTTTTCGCTTGTATAACAATCTTTGGGAATATGCCAGCATTGATGAGGCACTTCAGGTTGTATATGCTGTCGTGCTTTCAACGCTTGGCGGGGCTGTCTTCTTGTGGATTATTGGCATTCGCCTTCCTATTAGGGTTTTTGTTGGTGCAGCGTTGCTGCTGGTGTTTTTCATGGGTGGTACGCGCTTAGTATTTCGCGTTGCTCGTCAAAAGGGAAGAGCGCTTCGTGCGTCAAATCGCATGACGGATCGTCCTCGCACGCTGGTTGTTGGTGCAGGAGAAACTGGTTCATTAGCTATTGCTCGCATGGAATCAGCCGATCCGTTGATGCCAGGTATTCCCATAATTGCAACCGACGATGATCCTGCGAAACGCGGCCTGCGCATTCATGGGGTAAAGGTAGCAGGCACAACAGATGATATTCTGGATCTGGTTGGCAAATACGACATTCAACAGATTGTTGTTGCAATTCCCTCGTCAACACCCGATGAGCGCAAGCGCATTTATGGCATCTGTACGCAAACCGACTGCAAGCTTCGCACTTTGCCTAACGTTCGTGAATTATCTCTTGATGAGATTGGTGACGTTACTCTGCGCGATGTTGACGTCGCTGACCTTCTTGGTCGTGAAGAAATAATCTTAAACACTCGTGCGGTATCGGGATATATTGCAGGAGAATGTGTGTTGGTCACAGGCGGCGGCGGCTCTATTGGCTCTGAACTTGCACGCCAATTGTGCAAGGTGGCACCGGCACGTATCGTCATTTTTGATATTTACGAAAATGATGCATATATGCTTCGCAACGAACTACTTTCTGAGTATGACGACATTGAGGTTGTTATTGAAATTGGGAGCGTCTGCGATGAGGCTCGCATTAATGAAGTGTTCGCAAAGCATCGTCCTTCAGCGGTATTTCATGCGGCAGCTCATAAACATGTACCCTTAATGGAGTCTTGTCCGCGTGAAGCTTTACAGAACAACGTGTTTGGCACGCTCAATACCGTTCGTGCGGCTGATGCGTTTGGAGCTGATCGCTTTATCTTCATTTCAACTGACAAAGCAGTAAATCCTACCAGCGTTATGGGTGCAACGAAGCGTATGGGTGAGATGGTGATGCAATACTACGCCCGTACGTCAAAAACTATTTTCTCTGCGGTACGCTTTGGCAACGTGCTTGGTTCAAGTGGTTCGGTCATTCCGCTTTTTCAGCGTCAGATTGCAGCAGGTGGACCGGTAACGGTTACGCATCCCGATATAGAACGCTTTTTTATGACAATTCCTGAGGCGTCTCGTCTGGTTATTCAAGCTGGAGGCATGGCGCATGGTGGAGAGATTTTTATTCTTGATATGGGGGAGCCTGTTAAAATTGTAGACCTTGCACGCGGTCTTATTCAGTTGCAAGGACTGACGCCTGATGTTGATATTCCTATCGTGTTTACTGGGCTGCGTGAAGGCGAAAAGATGTATGAGGAGCTGCTCATGGAAGAAGAGAGCACCCTTCCTACCACTAACCAATCCATCATGATCTCAACCGGCCAAGAAATCAGCTATGAAGAGGTTGCAAAAAAGCTTGATGAATTGCGTGTAGCGTTGACGCTTTCCGATGAAGAAGCTGTGCACTTGCTCGAGCAAGCAGTTCCCACATATCACTACACTTCACATAAAGTGAGTTAAGTGCACGTTAAGCTAAGATTCTAAAAACCTATACACTTTGAGCATCTATTCGCATAGATGAATAATCATGCAAAACTTTTAGATAAAAATGCTGTTTTATTCTTGTCAAAGCCGTGTCATCTTTTTATGATGGAAGAGCGCGAACTGTTAGGAAATTTTTGTGCACTTGCACAAAAAGGTATGAAAGCCTCTATAAGATTAGAAGCGGAGGCTTTAGAAGGGAAGCGCTATGACCATGAGAGCTGCAATTGTTGGAGCTGCCGGATTTGCGGGTATTGAATTAACGCGCATTTTGTTAGCCCATCCTTCTTTTGAGCTTGCTGTTATTACTTCAAACGAGCTGGCGGGCACTCCTTTGGCAGTTGAGTATCCAGGTTTTAACGGCGCAAGCAACCTGGTTTTTAGTTCGCACGACAATCCTGAATTAGATACCTGCGATGTGGTATTTTTGGCAGTACCACACACTGCTGCTATGGCAATGGCGCCACGTCATGTTGCTCGCGGCGCGCTTGTGGTAGATCTTTCAGCTGATTTCCGTTTAAAAGATCCTGCCGTATATGAGCAATGGTATAAAACGCCTCATACTGAAGTTGAACTTCTTGCACGTGCAGCTTTTGGTTTGCCGGAGCTTTTTGCTGAAGGACTTACGGCTGCGGCAGCTGAGTATAGTGCTGGTTCGGGAGCTTTAGTTGGGTGTGCAGGTTGTTATCCAACAGCAACATCACTTGCTGCCGCTCCAGCCATGCGTTTAGGGTTTGTGGCTCCAGAAACACCAATTGTGGTTGATGCTATTTCTGGCGTAACCGGTGCAGGCAAGAAATGCACCCCCCGTACACATTTTTGCTTTGCTGATGAAAACCTTGAAGCATATGGCGTGGCAACTCATCGTCATACGCCTGAAATTGAGCAAATCCTTGGCATTGATGGGCGCCTTGTATTTACGCCGCATCTTGCTCCTGCTAACCGCGGATTGCTTTCAACTGTCAATTTGCCCTTGGCAAAAGATGCCCCAAGTTCAATTGCAGAAATCAGAGCGGCATACCAGCAGTTTTACGCTGAGCATGCATTTGTAACTGTTCTTGATGAAGGTCAAATGCCCAAAACTACCTCGGTTGTTGGCACAAATCGTGCACATATAGGATTGGCCCTCAATGAGCGAGCTCGTATGCTCATAGCGGTTGGAGCCATTGACAACCTTGGAAAAGGTGCGGCAAGTCAAGCGGTTCAGTGTGCCAATATTGTCTGCGGGCTTGCCGAGACATGTGGGTTAGATGGGTTTGCATTACCGGTTGTGTAGTCATATCAGGTAACCAAAAAGGAGAGCGTCGTATGCTGGAGCAACAAGACGATTCAAAAGCACCTTGTCCTCTTAATTTGCAAACATGCGCCACAAGAGATGACTGGCTTCATGATTGCGAAGGTGGCGTTACGGCTGCTTTAGGCTTTAAGGCTATCGGTGTTCATGCAGGTTTTCGAGCTGATCCCAACAGGCTTGATATGGCGCTAGTGGCAGCAGATGAACCGTGCGCCTGTGCCGCCACTTTTACGCGTAATGTGTTTTGTGCAGCTCCTATTACCATTTCACGGAGCCATCTTGATGAGGTTGGTTATGGTATTGCGCGCGGCATAGTCATCAACTCGGGCAACGCTAATGCTGCAACAGGTTCTATTGGCTTAGAAAATGCTCGCCGCACTACCGAGATTGTTGGTGAAGCGTTGGGGTGCCCTCCATCAGAAGTGCTTATTGCTTCCACTGGTGTGATTGGTCAGCATATTAATTTGGAGCCCTATATTGCTTCGCTTCCTCAAGCGGTTGTGAGTTTAAACGCCGAAGGCGGTCATAGCGCTGCGCAAGCCATCATGACAACCGACACGGTTCCCAAAGAAGCAGCTGTGCAGTTTGATGGTGGCGAAGTGGGTTATCCAGGGGCTACCTTTACGGTTGGAGGCATGGCAAAAGGCTCAGGCATGATCATGCCTAATATGGCAACGATGATTGCGGTAATAACTACCGATGCACCTCTTATGCCCGATGTCCTTCACACTGCGTTGGTTCGAGCGGTTAATAAGAGCTTCAATAAGGTCACGGTTGACTCTGACACTTCAACCAACGATTGCTGCTTTTTATTTGCAAGTGGTCAAGCGGCTCCAGGGTCTGCACCTTTTGCGCCTGATACGGCAGCATATGCTCGATTTGAATCAGCGCTTGATCATGTGTGTCAAACCCTTGCGCGCAAGATGGCTGCCGACGGAGAGGGTGCAACTCGTTTGGTGACCGTAACGGTTGCAGGTGCGGCTTCTGATGAAGATGCTGATTTGGCGGCGCGTGCTATTGCTAATTCGCCTTTGGTTAAAACAGCAATTTGTGGCCATGATGCAAATTGGGGTCGCATTGCTATGGCAATAGGCAAGTGCGGGGCTTCCTTCTCCCAAGAAAATGCTGCAATAGACATCATGGGTCTTCCCGTGTGCCGTGAAGGTCTAACGGTAGCTTTTGATGAGGATGAAGCGCTTAAAAGGTTTGAAAATCCCGAGATAACTATTGATGTTGACTTGGGTGCAGGTGATGCTCAGACAACGGTTTGGACGTGCGACTTCACGCACGATTACATAACGATTAACGGAGATTATCGATCATGAAATACGCTCGTGACACACGTTCTAAGGGAGTTGCAAGCAAAGAAGCAACTGTTTTGGTTGAGGCGCTTCCTTGGATCAAGAATATTACTGGTAAAACGGTTGTCATCAAATATGGTGGCTCGGCTATGGTTGACGAAAAGCTTCGCGCTGATGTTATGAATGACATCGTACTTCTCAAGCTTGTTGGTGTTAACCCGGTTATCGTTCATGGAGGCGGTAAGGCTATCACCGAGGCGATGGAGCGCATGGAGCTTCCTGTTGAATTTCGTGATGGGCAGCGCGTGACCACGCCCGAGGCAATGGACTTAGTTCGAACGGTTCTTATGGGTAAAGTCAACCAAGAGTTAGTTGCTGCGCTCAATGAACACGGCAACTTCGCCGTTGGCTTGAGTGGCGCCGACGGTGGCATTATTACAGCATCACAGAAAGATCCTCAGCTTGGCAGAGTAGGAAATGTCACCCGCATTAATCGCCCTTTGCTTGATGACCTGGTTGAAAGCGACTATATCCCCGTAGTTGCTTCGGTGGCACTTGGCGAAGACGGCGGGTTTTTTAATGTCAATGCCGATATGGTGGCGGGCCATATTGCTGCAGCAATAGGTGCGCATAAAGTGATTTTCTTAACCGATGTTGATGGTTTGTATGAAAACTTTGAAGACAAGGGCAGCTTGATTTCAAATTTGACTTTGTTCGAAGCTCAATATCTCGTTGAGAATAATATTGTTTCTACAGGCATGATTCCTAAGCTTCAAAGTTGTATTCAGGCGCTTGAAGCAGGTGTGTTCAGAGCGCACATTATCAATGGCACCACTCCGCATGCACTGCTGTTGGAGCTGCTGACCTCTACTGGTGTAGGCACCACCATGCATCCAACCGATGAGGCGTGCAAATATGACGCTCATCCATTAGGAAATTTTGCCGCAAAGCTTATTGAGAATCGCCACTAGAGCACATTTGCTCCACAAAGAGAAGAGAGAGACCATGAGCCTAGAACAACAACAAGAACTTGAATCTGAGTATGTGATGCATACCTTTGCTCGTAAGCCAGTAGAGCTTGTCTCGGGCAGTGGTATGCAGGTCAAGGACGCGCAGGGCAAAACCTACTTGGACTTTCTCTCAGGAATTGGCGTTATCAGTTTGGGTCATTGCAATCCTGTGCTTGTTGAGGCTTTGCAAAAGCAAACTGAAAAGCTTATGCATGTGAGCAACTATTATTATGTTGAAGGTAGGGGTGAGCTCGCAAAAACGCTTTCTGACCTGCTAAATGAGTGCGTATTGGAATCTGAGCGCACTCCATGGGAGAGCTTCTTTACAAATTCAGGTGCTGAATCTAACGAATGCGCTATTAAACTTGCACGCTTGTATGCTAAAACGCGCGCACATAAGCGCGTTTTAGCTGAAGGTGGGGATGAAGCTTGTGCTCATGCAGCCATGCTTTCAGCGCCGCAAGTTATCGTTACGCTTGATAAAAGCTTTCATGGAAGAACGCTTGCAACGCTTGCCGCTACAGCTCAACCAGGCAAGCAGGAGGCTTTCCAACCGTTGCCTGCAGGTTTTATTTCTACTCCAGCAAATGATATTGCAGCTTTGCGGGAACTCTTCGCCGCGCGAGGAAACGAGATCTGTGCAGTTATGGTTGAGTGTATACAGGGCGAAAGTGGTGTGCATCCATGCTCTCCGCAGTTTTTAGCAGAAATTCGCCGTTTAACTCAAGAAGCTGATGCGCTTTTCATCTGCGATGAGGTTCAGTGTGGCATATATCGCTGTGGTACCTATCCGTTTGGTTTCCAGCATTTCGATGTTGTGCCGGATGTGGTTACTATGGCGAAAGGTATTGGGTCAGGCTTTCCCATGGGTGTATGTGCCGCTCGTCAAGAGGTGGCTTTAGTGTTTGAGCCGGGAGATCATGGTACAACTTTCGGAGGAAGCTGCCTTGCGGTCACAGCAGGACGCACGGTGCTTGATTACATTAAGGCTCATGATTTAGCAATACATGTGCAAGAAGTTGGTGCATATTTGCAGTCTTCGCTTAAACAACTTGCAGGTGTAATAGAGGTGCGCGGATTAGGTCTTATGGTTGGTGTAGATTTGGCAGACGGCATTAGTGCACCAGAAGTAGTTAATGCAGGTCTTGAAGCAGGTCTTTTGTTGAACGCCCCCGGACCGCATACGTTGCGTTTTCTGCCGCCGCTCATTTGTACCAAGGCGGATGTGGATGAAATGATTGCCCGACTGAAAAACATTTTGTCGGCATAGGTTTAACTAACAACAAAAGAGGTACTGCTTGCAGTTGTTATTTCAGCAGAAGCGCTTAGTTTTAGTTGCAAGGTTTTTAGATAAGAAGAAGGTGTTTTCGTAAGTTTTTAATAAAAACACTGGAAAAATGAGTTACTATGGAAATGCATAAATCTGGTAGACATGGGTTAGATTTTGCATACTCTTCTGAAGTGATTCGGTTTGTTTTGAATATTTTCGCTTGTGCATTTTATGCTGATTTGAGGAGTTCTAAGGGATGAGAAAACGCCAGCAACGCCATGATATTATCCGAGATATTATTCGCGAACATAACGTAAAAACACAGCGTGATTTAGCCAACCAACTTCAAAGCGTTGGTTATGAGTGCACGCAAGCTACCATATCGCGCGATATCATGGACATGGGCCTGGTTAAGTCTCGTGATGGATACTATGTGTTGCCAGAAGAAGTACGTTTGCAGCGCATGGTGTCTGAGTTGGTAGAAGAGGTACATGTCGCAGGCAATCTGGTGGTTGTGAAGACCTTTTCGGGTGGTGCGGCCGGTGTTTCTGCTGCGCTTGATAAGGCTAGTTTGCGTGGTGCGCTTGGCACCGTTGCAGGAGACAACACCATTATGATTGCTGCTACTGATGAGGCTGCTGCCGTTGAAGTTGAGCGCGCAATTGAGCGCCTTCGTCGTCGATAGAGCGCCTTAAGTCATTTTAGCGAATGTGTGCAGATAGTCTGATACATGAAGCCTGATGGTACAATACCAAAAGTTTTCTTTGGAGGTGCCAGGTGGGTTCACGCTCAATAAAAAATAGACCCTCAGCAAAAAAGAAGCATCCCTTTGTTGGGGTGCTTGGTGTATTAACTGTTCTTTTCATTTGCTTGCTTGCAGGTGTTTTTGGTGCATATGCGGTAGGAAGTGCATGGATCGGAGATTTAACCGAATATGATGTAACCGCGGTTGAGACTCTTAACACCACGCAGCCTTCGCAGGTTTACGCTTCGGATGGGACGACGCTTTTAGCGCGTTTCCAATTAGAAAATCGTGATCCTGTGCGTTTTGATGATATTAGTGAATATGTCAAAGAAGGCACAGTTGCAACTGAGGACGAACGCTTTTATGATCATGGCGGTTTCGATGTTATGGGCATTGCCCGTGCGCTGGCTGTCACGGTGACAGGCTCTGGCAGGGAAGGCGCTTCAACCATTACTCAGCAGCTCGTTCGTAATACTATTCTCTCTGATGAGATGAATGATATTTCGCTCAAGCGTAAAGTTCGCGAGATTTATCTTTCAGTTAAAATTGAAGAGAACTATTCAAAAGATGCCATTCTGTTGATGTACCTCAATACTATCAACTACGGATCAGGCGCCTATGGTATCCAGGCGGCGTCACAGCGTTATTTCTCGAAAGATGCCAAGGATCTGACGTTGGCAGAGGCAGCTGCGCTTGTGGGCATTCCTCAATCACCTACCAACAATAATCCGCTTGATAACTACGATGCCTGCGTTGTTCGTAGAAATCTCGTGCTTGATCGTATGTGTACCAATGGCTATATTTCACAAGAACAGCGCGACGAAGCTCAAGCAGAGGAGCTTGTGCTAAATCCTTCACTGCCGGCAAATGATGGCATTTTGCAATATCCCTACTTCACAAGCTATGTGCGCGATGAAGTCATGAACTCTTATTCGCAATTTGATTTGTTCTCAGGCGGCCTTACTATCGTGACAACGCTTGATACTTCCATGCAACAAGCAGCTGAGCAGGCAATCGATGAAAAGGAAGAGAAGCTTGACCCCGCCATTTCTGGCGCGCTTGTTGCTATTGATCCGTCAAATGGATATGTAAAGGCGCTTGTAGGCGGTAAAGACTATTACGAGAATCAAACAAACCTCGCTACAGGTCAGGGCACGAATGGCGGACGCCCTTGCGGATCTGCTTTCAAAACTTTTACGCTCATTACTGCATTGGAGGAGGGCGTTTCTCCGCAAACACTTCTGGATTGCACTTCGCCTTCTGTTATCCCGAATACTGATTACAACGAAAACAATGCACTCAAAAATATCGACAACATCAATTACGGCACGCAGACCATGCAGGGAGCATTTGCTGTTTCGGCAAACACAGGGTTTGTGCGACTTCAGATGGCTCTTGGCACACAAAAGGTTATTGACACGGCAAAGAAGCTAGGCATCACCTCGCCCTTGATGGCTAACCCCTCGCTTACGCTTGGTCAAAGCAACGTGACCATGCTTGATATGGCTGATGCATATGCCACTATTGGAAATGGTGGCACGCACTACGCCCCGCAGCCAATCTTGGAGATTTACGATAGCAGCGGAAACCTTATCGTGGATAACTCGCGACCTTCCGGCGAGCGCGTTATTTCTGAAGAGATTGCTCATGCAGCTCTTGAAGTAATGAAAACAGTTGTGACGCAGGGCACAGGTACTGAGGCACGCTTAGCAAGCGGACAAGAGGTTGCAGCAAAAACTGGTACTTCATCGGACTATAAAGACATCACTTTTTGTGGCGTTACTCCACAGTTGTCGGTTGCTATATGGTTTGGAGATCCCAGTAATGTCGAAGCGCTTCCTGCTCATGTAAGTGCTGCAGATGTATTTAGAAACTTCATGACCGAGGTGCTTGATGGACAAGATAAGGAAGAGTTCTTTGAGGCTGATGATCCTCCATATAATCTGACATTCTCGAATTCAACATATCATGTAGGCAGTTATTGGTCTTCAGGATACAATGCGGCAGCCAATACACTCTATAACTCGACCACCGAGGATGCTAATTCTTCAAACACTGAGACCAATTCAAACGACCAGAAGACTGATAACTCGCAAAACAACAACTCCAATAATGCTTCTGGGGCGAATGGTGGCTCAACAACCCCAACTCAGCCCGAAGAGCCAAAAACGCCTTCAACGCCAGCTGAAACGCCTGTTACGCCCGAGACGCCAGCATCACCACAGCCAGAGGCAACGCCCGCACCAACACCTGAATCTCCTGGAACTGCTGCCAACGGACAAAGCGCTCAAAATAATTAGGGCGAATACCTAAGATGAAAGGTTTTTGTCGTATATCTCGTATGGAGTTGACGTTTCGTAAATCACATTGTTGCTAAATCAGGGTATGCTTACCTTAGGCAATTGTAAGGAGTTTTGTTTGATGAGAATTCAACAGCTGAAAAAATGGGGCGTGCTCATGTGCGCGCTTGCACTGGTAAGTGCTGTTTTGGTTGGTTGTGCTGGCGGAAATTCGCCCGAAGCTGAGCAGCAGGCGAAAAATAGGCAATTTATGGCACAGGTCAACCAGACCATGGAAGATCTTAATGAGAAGCTTGAGAGCTTTAATGACGCAGTAGCTTCTGGTGATATTGTCAATATGCGCACCCAGGCTGACAGCGCCTTTAAGGTATTAGGATCGCTTGATAACCTTGAGGCACCTGAGGGTCTTGAGGACATTAAGCAGGATTATATTGATGGCGCTACTGAGCTTGAAGGCGCACTCAATGCTTATATTGATCTGTACACTGAGATTAATAGTGCAACCGACGATGCTCCCTTTGACTGGTCAACGTATGACAGTCGTATGTCTGACATAAAGGCCAGCTATGATGATGGTATTGCGAAGTTGCAAGCGGGCGACGAGGCAGCCGCTAACAAGGAATAAGCGTTCGTTTAGATAGCGCAAATTCTGCAAGCGCATACGTACTTAACAAAGGTAAAACTTGCATATAACAAAAAAGAAGGTCGCAGAAATGCGACCTTCTTTTTTGTTATTAGATAGAGAGAGCGTCTTAAGGTTTTGGACCAAGCGAGATAACTAATACCACCATGCCATTTTCAACGCGCTGTGAGATGACAGTTCCGGCAGGAACGGAGTCTGAGTACTCCTCGTAATAGCCGGCATTGTAGTCGTTGAGTGCTTCTACAGCCTGATCAAACGTCTTTCCTACAACCGATGGGGCAGAGGCTGGGTCGTCGGGATTAGCAGACGTTTCTTCGTTATCTGAGTCTTCGTCGTCTTTATTCTCATCGTCTTTGTCTTCGTCTTCTTCATCTTTATCTTTATCTTCGTCGTCCTTATCCTTGTCTTTGTCGCCATCTTCTGCGCCAAGCTTCTTTTTCTGTGAAGCGTTAAACGGATTGTTGTACGTGGGATCTTTGGTTTCAGGGAAATTGACAATCTCATGATCAGCAATTGCTTGCGTCATGAAGTCTTGCCAAAGCGCGTTACAGGTAAGAGACGGGTCGGTGGCAATGTTGCCCGCCGGGTTGCCAATCCAGGTGGCGCAGGTGAGATAAGGTGTGTAGCCTACCAACCAATGGTCGGTGAAGTCAGATGCGGTACCTGTTTTGCCAGCAACTGGCTGACCTCCTGCGGGCGCGAATCCGTAAGCAGTGCCATTGGCAGTATCAAATACAGTGCGCAGCACTTTTGTGGTAGCGCCGGCCACCTCTTCGCTTAGAACACGATCGCTTGTGTCGGGCGCTTCGTAAATGATGTTTCCTTCACGATCTTCAATACGTGTCACCACAATGGCATCGCGTTTGATGCCATTAGAAGCAAGCGTTGAGTAAGCGCGCGCCATCTCAAGTGGGGTGACGTCAGCTGATCCAAGTGTTGTGGAAGCTACCGTATCAAACTCTGAATCTACGCCTAAACGATGAGCCATTTCTGTAATAGCGCCATCATCAAGCGCTTCGGAAAGGCGCATAAAGCCCGTGTTTGAAGAAAGCGCTGTGGCCACTTGGATGGTGCGCACACCATAGTTGGCGTTATTGAAGTTCTCAATTGTTTGCTTTTGTCCATCAATGTCGATGGTCATAGGCGAGGTGCAATCAATGCGTGTGCTTGGTGAGATGCCCTCTTCAATAGCAGCGGCAAGAGTAAACGCTTTAAAGGTTGAACCCGCTTGGCGACCAGATCCGCCGGTGCCTGTGGCAAGGTTTACCTTTGAAGCGACATAGTCACTACCACCAACCATTGCTTGAACTTGCCCAGTTTCCACATCAATTGCCACCAATGCCGCTTCCAAATCAGGTGACATACGCTCACGCTGTGCGGCACAAGCTGCTTCAGCTTTTTCTTGAAGGTTAACGTCGAGGGATGTGTAAATGGTTAATCCGCCGCGGAATAAATCTGCATATGAGCATCCGTAAGGGTTATCGGAGGCAAGCAGAAGCTCGCGAACATAACTGGTGAAATAAGGGTATGCGTAAATACCTTCTTCGGGCGCATCGGGAGCTGGGTTGAGCCCTAACTCCTGCGCTTTGGCTTCGTCGCATTCTTCTTGGGTAATATCTCCCGCACTAAGCATGCGCTCCAAAACAACATTTCTGCGTTTGAGGCAGTCGTCTGGATAAAGCTTTGGATCTAAATAGGTAGGAGATTGGGGAATACCCACCAGCGTGGCTGCTTGTGTCAGGGTAAGGTCTGCTGCCGAGACTTGGAAATAGTTTTGCGCAGCAGCTTCAATACCGTAGCAGCCATCACCATAATTGATGGTGTTGAGATACATGAGCAAGATTTCGTCTTTTGAATAGCGCTTTTCCATTTCAAGTGCCAATTCGGCTTCGCGAATTTTGCGCTCCATGGTAATGTCGTTAGCCTCTTGCGTCAGGATGGTATTGCGAACCAATTGTTGGGTGATGGTAGATGCACCTTCCAAATCACCGCCACGCAAGTTGTTAACGAATGCTCGCCCAATGCCAAAAAGGTCAACGCCGGTGTGTTCATAGAAACGAACATCCTCGGTGTCAACAGTGGCCTCAATGGCGTATTGGCTCACCTGATCAAGCTCAATAGGATCGCGTTTTTCCAATTGGAACTCTGCGAGCATGGTAGTACCGTCCGCGGCATACATCGTGGACTCTTTGGAGGTGTTGGTAAAGTCGACATCTTCAATGGAAGGCAGGTCGTCAGACCAGGTGCCTACAACTCGAAATGCCCCCTGCACACCCCAGTACATAACAAAACACAGCGACGCTACCAAAATAAGGAGCGCCCACTGCACTGCATGAGTGCGCTTTTCGCGCTGTTTTCTCCGTATTTTCATAATTGCACTATACTACCATAGCAATCGATCAACGATACACAATGTTGCAGGCTGCAAATGCGCATGCCACTGATTTTTATATTCACTATTCATAGTATGTAAGGGTAAGGAACTCACGATCATATGAATACTTCTGTTGAACTTCTTGCACCAGCGGGAAATCTGGCGTGCTTGCATGCTGCAGTTCGCGCAGGTGCTGATGCGGTCTACCTTGGGCTTGATTCATTTAATGCGCGTCGCGGTGCAGATAATTTCACGCTTGAAACCCTTGGTGATGCGTGTGACTATGCTCATTTGCGCGGTGTGTCGGTGTATCTCACCATGAATACTATTATTATGCCGTCGGAGTTTGACCGCGCTTTAGAAACTGCGCGTCAGGCATATCGGTGTGGAGTTGATGCTTTTATTGTTCAAGATATTGGTCTTGCGTCTGAGTTAGCTCGCACGTTGCCGCAAGCTCGTGTGCATGCTTCCACTCAGATGAATATTCATTCTGCTGACGGGGTGGAAGCCGCTGCGCTTTTAGGGGCTAAGCGAATTACGCTTGCTCGCGAGCTTTCGCTTACTGAAATTGCTCATCTTGCAGCTATAGCCTCTGAGCTTGATATTGAGGTTGAGACCTTTATTCATGGTGCAATTTGCGTTTGTTATTCAGGTCAGTGTCTTATGTCTTCGTTGATTGGCGGCCGCTCGGCAAACCGTGGTATGTGCGCACAAGCGTGTCGTTTGCCTTACGAGCTTCATAACAAGGCATTGCGGAAAAACCTGCCTTCTCCGGGAGATCATTTGCTTTCTCCTAAAGACCTTTGTGCTTTAGACAAATTGGATGAATTGGTGGCAGCCGGTGTATCTTCGCTCAAGATTGAAGGGCGCATGAAGTCACCTGAATATGTCTTTGCTGTCGTAAGTGTTTACCGTGAGGCGCTTGATGCGGTGTTGGCTAACAAAGCCGTTGCCGAACAAACCAAAGAAGCACAAAAGCTTCGCCTTTCAGAAGCGTTTTCGCGCGGATTCACCACAGCCTATATGGACAACGAGCGCGGCAACGACATGATGAGCTATGCGCGACCTAACAACCGCGGTGTGTTTATTGGTCGCGTTGAGCGCGTTGCGGGCAAAAGAGTGACGCTAGCCTCTGAGCAAGAGCTGTGCATTGGTGATGTGCTTGAGTTTTGGACGAATAAGGGGCATTTTGCTCAGACTGTTACTACACTGTCTCAAGAAAAAGAGCCTCGTCAAAAAGAGACGCTTTATACCATTGAGGTAGACAAGAATGTCAAAAAAGGAGATCGCGTATTCCGCGTGCGTAGTGCGCAAGCTGCTTTTGAAGAGAGCGAATTTGAACCGCGCGTTGCTGTAGACGGTCGCGTAATCATGCGCCTTGGACAGCCGCTGACTATCTCGTTTTGGCCAGCCCAGCATCAAGAGGGTAATGGCGGTGCTCCTTTGCAGTGTGAAGGGGTTGCTGTAGGGGATGTTGTTGAGGCCGCGCGTACTAAAGCGGTGAGCGAAGATGATGTTGCCTTACATGTGGACAGGCTTGGACAAACACCCTTTACTATTAATAAGCTAGATATTGAACTTGATGATGGTGTCGGCGTGGGCTTTTCTCAGCTGCATCGTTTACGCGCCGCTGCGCTTGATGATCTTGCTGGAGCACTTCTTGCGCCATATCATGAGCGCACACTGCCTCGCATACAAAAAGATGAGCACATAAAGGATGCCTCCGCGCGTGGTATGCGCATTGTGGCGTGGGCAACAAACCCTGCATGTGCACGTGCGGCAAAGCGCGCCGGCGCCGATGAAATTATCGTGCCTATTCTCAACTATAAGCGTGGCGAAGCAGTCATTGCTGGACAGCGCAGTCAGACTGTTGAGCAGGCGGGTTACCCTAACAAGATCACGCTTGCGGTTCCTACAGTTGTTCATGATCCTGTTGAAGGCACGCGAGAGGAGGCGCTTGATTTCGATGCATGGCGCCCAGTTCGCGCTCAAAAGCCGTTATTTGTGGAGAGCATTGGAGCGCTTGTTCATGCGCAAGAAATTGGTGCAGTACCCGAAGTTGGCCCACACCTGCCGCTCGTGAATTCATGCGCATGCAAGGCAGCTGCTCGTCTTGGCGCCACCCGTGTATGGCTTTCACCTGAGCTTACGTTGGGCCAGATTGCTGATATTGCTGAGCATTCGCCTGTTGAACTTGGACTCACTATTATGGGCGCTCAAGAGCTTATGATCACCGAGCATTGCTTGCTTATGAGTCAAGGACCGTGCGATGAGAATTGTGAGGAGTGTCCTCGTCGCAAGAGTCCGCACTATCTCAAAGATAGAAAAGACTTTGAGTTTCCGGTGATTACTGATGCACTTGGTCGCAGTCATCTCTTTAATGGGGTTGAGTTAGATGTAGCTCATACGATGAGTGATCTTATGAGTGCAGGTATAACTGCGGTTATGGTTGACACAACGCTCATGAACGTCGAACAAACAACGCAAGCAGTTGCTCGAGCAGTGCGTGCCCGAAGTGTGGCGCATGCAAGCGGCAACAATATTGCCAAAACTCCATCGACAACCAGCGGTCACTTATTCCGCGGAGTCTCGTAAATGTTTGCAAACGTTTGCTATGGTAGAATGCCAAAACGCGCAACAATCGCGTGTGCAACAACCGAAGCATCCAATAATCAAAAAGGGCGGCAGTCGCACAATGATTAAACGCCTGTAATGTGATAAATGAGATAAAGAGGTTTCAATGTTATCTGCAGAAGAACAGCTCCATATTATTAGTTCTGGTGCCGCACAGATCGTTCCCGAAGCGGCATTGCTTGAAAAACTCAAGCGCGGTATTCCGCTCAATATTAAGCTTGGCGTTGATCCGACTGCTCCTGATATTCATTTGGGACATGCGGTGCCTTTGCGCAAGCTTCGCCAATTCCAAGACTTAGGACATGAAGTCACTCTTATTATTGGTGATGGCACTGCGCTTATTGGAGATCCGTCAGGACGCAATTCTACGCGCCCACAACTAACTCCTGAACAAATTAAGGCAAATGCACAAACCTACGTAGATCAGGCCTTTAAGGTGCTTGATCCAAAAAAGACAACTTTGCGCTACAACTCTGAGTGGCTTATGGAGCTTGATATGGAGGGCTTACTCAAGTTGACGGCAAACTTCACGGTGGCACGCATTCTTGAGCGTGATGACTTCCATAACCGTTACACGTCGGGTCAATCTATTAGTCTGCATGAGTTTTTGTATCCGGTTATGCAAGCATACGATTCGGTTGTTATTAAGGCAGATGTCGAATTGGGTGGCACCGACCAGCTGTTCAACTTGCTTGCTGGACGCGAGCTCATGGAGAAAATGGGTATGGAGCCGCAGGTATGCTTGACGCTGCCGCTGCTTGAAGGCACCGATGGCGAGAAGAAGATGTCAAAGAGCTATGGCAACTATATTGGTCTTACCGATGAGCCCGCTGACATGTTTGGCAAAGTAATGTCTATCCCTGACGAGCTTATGGTGAAGTACTATCGTCTTGCTTCTACCGCCGATGTTACCGAGATTGATGAAATTGAAGCAGGACTTGCGGCAGATTCGTTGCATCCTAACAAGGTTAAGCGCGCACTTGCTCGCAATATTGTTGCAGCTTACTACGACGAAGTAGCAGCTAATCAGGCTGAAGCGGCCTTCGATAAGGTATTTAAGCAACACGAGATTCCTGAGGATATCCCCACTTTTGAGGCAGATTTGACGCCCAATGAAGAGGGTACGGTGTATTTGGCAAAGATCATAAACGATGCCGGTCTTGCACAATCTGCTGGCGAAGCACGTCGACTCATTGACGGTGGCGGCGTAAAAATCAACGGCGAAGCAGTTGCAGCGAAATCATATAATGTTGATCCAGCGCTTCTGCATGATGCTGTTGTGCAAGTAGGCAAGCGTAAGTTTGTGAAACTGGTCTAATACGCTTAATAGTACATACGCGTCTTTAATGAAGTACACGTACAAAAGGACATCTTATAAGGTGTCCTTTTGTTGTCTTGTACGAGGCGCCTTTTCGCTTTTTGCTCGTGGGATGCATTTGTTTATGAAATTTGTCAAAATTGTTGCAAGGATTTGGTCTTGTCAATCGTTTTCTTTATAGAAGGTTTTTCAAGCAGAACAGTTTGAGAGGGTTCAATATGAAAAAGGTTGCTGCAATTATTACTACCGGCATGCTCGTTGCTTTGCTGGCGTTTCCCTTGCAGGGGTATGCTTCGCCCCATCGTTTGCATATGATGCACTCAACGTTTCGTACCTGCATGACGCACGTGCTGAGTACTTGTGAGCAATATTGCCCGCGTTATCAATTGGGCGACTGTCCCCTTGGACAAGCTTGTCAGATTCCGCAAGATTGCCCCCGCTTCAACGATGAAGCAGTCCCGCAAGATTGTCCTCGTTTCAACGACGAGGAAGACTCAACGTCGGCATATGGACGCGGCTATGGACATCATGGGGGATGTGCAAATACCGGTGCATATGTGGGTGCGTCCGGGCGACATCATGGTTGCAATCGTTGGTAGGTAGCAGATTTCGGTGTAGGTGTGATGTGTATGCGTCCTCAAAGCGACATAGAGCAGGCGCTTACTTTGCATGGTGATGCTGTATGGCGAGCATGTAGCTTGCATGTTGCCACCTATGCCGATGCTCAAGATATTTATCAGGATACCTTTTTGCGTTATGCGCTTGCCGATGAACAATCGTTTAATAGTGAAGAGCATCGCAAGGCATGGCTTGTGCGTGTGGCGCTCAATAAGTGCAAAGACTTCAATAAAGCGGCTGCGCGAAAGAGCGAGTCGCTTGACGAGTGTATTTCTACCAAGCAAACCAATGATCTGTTAGTTAAACCAGGATCAATAGCCTATGAGGTGGTTGATGCATTTGCTCGCATGGCTGATCCACCTAAGACGCCCGCATATCTTGCATTGTACGAAGGATATACCGCCCCTGAGATTGCTGAGATTATTGATGCGCCCGTCAATAGTGTGTACTCATGGATTTCGCGCGGACGTGCGCTTTTGAAGGAGGCGCTCTTATGACCACTCCCGATAAACTCAACGAACGTGTGCGTGATGCATTCGATAGCATTCATGTTCCCGACGAAGTAAACCAAGCCACCCTTGCTGCACTTCAAGCCTATGCCGAACAGAATGCGTCTTTGCCATCTCATGATCAAACACATCTGGGGCACTCTGTGCCAATGGCAACACCTGTACCTACAACGCAACGCAAGAAGACTTCTTCGCATATATGGCTTACCCTTGCTGCCTGTCTTGTTTTCGCAGTTATGTTGGTTGGCGGTTTAGGGGTATGGAACAATCCTACAGCGTTGCTTGATATTGATATCAACCCGTCGCTTTCGCTCAAAGTAAATTGCTTCAACTATGTTATTGGAGCTGAGGCTCTCAATGACGATGCACAAGCAGTGCTTGAGGAGACTTCGGTTGTTGGTATGCCTTGCGAAGAGGCGCTGGCAACCCTTGCGAGTTCCCAGGCTTTCGCGCGCTATGTTTCTGAGCACGCAAGCGCAGAGGTAAGTATTGCATCAGAAGATGAAAGTCAATCGAATCAGTTGTGTTCTTGGGCTCAAGAGGTATTTGCTCCGCTTTTTAGCAATGTGACAAATACTCATGTGACATTTGAAGAGATGCAAGTTGCACATGGGCATTGCATGGGGGCGGGGAAGTACCGAGCAGCCTGCCAGCTTATGGAACTTGATGATGCAGCCACGCTTGAATCTTGCTCTCAAATGAGTATGAGTGAGCTTCACGAGTGCATTAATCAATGCGAGCGGCGTCGCGCTGGATGGGGCGCAGATGATCTTGCCGAGAATCAAGATGCAACCCAAGATAGCTCTTCTGGTGCTGAGGGTACAGCTTGTGAAAATGGTGGGCATGGCGAAGGCGATGGGCAAGGTATGCGCCACCAAAACGGTCAGGGACGTCATCATCGCGAAAATACGTCAGGCTAAGTGTCTGCAAATAGAACTCTCATATTAGAGGAGCGCGAGGGGCAAGCGCGCAGGTTTACGGTGTGCAAACGTGAAATGTGTACGTCTTGTGAACATGAAAATACTTCTTGCAACACCCCAGAAGTGCGCGTAATATATCTCCTCGCCCTTTGAGGAGATTCGTCTTCAAGGAAACCTTCAAAACATGACGGAAATCGTTAAAAATGATGCGAAGGATTCGTGAAACGATCAGGGCATTTACCGCTTACAGGTGAAATCAAGAAACTTAAAATTTCTTAAAAAAAGTTCTTGACAGCCCGGAAGCATTCAAGTAAAGTATCTCCTTGCGCGTCACGCCACAGCGAGA